>NZ_DASYGZ010000096.1:0-14671 GCF_035999135.1 Ensifer sp. | reverse complement strand
CCCCATGACAGCAGCGCCAACGAGAGCTGTCAGAATTCTTTTTGCCATTTTTAGAACCTTTTTCTGTTGTCGTTAGTTCCCGTCTGCAGCAGCGCATCCCAGGCGCGTGCAGCCTCCGCCACCCTCCTGGCGCGAGTGCCGGCTATCTCATGCTCAAATTCCATGAGGGTCAAGAGAGGCCGCCGATTTTCTGGTTTTGCATGTGAAAAACTTAAAGTGCGCCAGAAAGTTAGGCAGTTTTGAAGGGTAGTGGGCAGGCGCTGTGCGAAAAAGCGCCAAATGCGGGTCCGCGGCCGCCAAAACGGCTTTCGCCAATTTTTGCCACTTGACCGCGGTTGAGGTGCGCTTGAAGAGTTTCACTTTCGAAATTCTGAAAGCGGAACTTGCAATGGCAGACAGTGGCAATGTGAACGGCAAGGCGGGCATCAACACGCGGCTTGCCCATAGCGGCAACAATCCCTCCGACTACTTCGGCTTCGTCAATCCACCGGTGGTACACGCATCCACGGTGCTGTTCCCGAACGCCAGGGCGATGGAGACACGTGCCCAGAAATACACCTACGGCACGCGCGGAACCCCGACGACGGATGCGCTTTGTGACGCCATCAACGAGCTCGAAGGTTCGGTCGGAACGATCCTCGTCCCCTCGGGTCTCGCGGCCGTCACGGTGCCGTTCCTCGCCTATCTGTCGGCAGGCGATCACGCGCTGATCGTCGATTCGGTGTATTTCCCAACGCGCCACTTCTGCGACACGATGCTGACGCGCCTCGGCGTGACCGTCGAGTACTATGATCCAATGATCGGTGCCGGCATCGAAAGCCTGATCCGCGCGAACACGCGCCTGGTTCACACCGAGGCGCCGGGCTCAAACACCTTCGAAATGCAGGATATCCGCGCCATCGCCGACGTCGCCCATCGTCATGGCTGCGTGGTGACGATGGACAATACCTGGGCGACACCGGTCTATTTCAAGCCGCTCGACCACGGCGTCGACGTGTCGATCCATGCGGCGACGAAGTATCCGTCGGGCCATTCGGACGTGCTCTTCGGCACAGTTTCTGCCAATGCCGCCCATTGGCCGGCCCTGACCGAAGCGATGGTGACGCTCGGCGTTTGCGTTTCGCCCGATGACAGCTACCAGATCCTGCGTGGTCTCAGGACCATGGGCATTCGCCTCGAACGCCACCAGGAGAGCGCGCTCACCCTTGCGAAGTGGCTCGAAACCCGCGACGAGGTCGCGCGTGTCCTGCATCCGGCCCTGCCGAGCTTCCCTGGCCATGAACTCTGGAAACGCGATTTCTCCGGCGCGAGCGGCATCTTCTCCTTCGTGCTCAAGGCTGAAAGCCCCGACCGCTTCAAGGCCAAGGCCCACGCCTTCCTCGACGCGCTGAGGCTGTTCGGGCTTGGCTATTCCTGGGGCGGGTTCGAGAGCCTCGCGCTTCACGTCGGGCTTGGCGATCGGACCGTGGCTGTGGCTCCGACGGAAGGTCCGGTCCTTCGCCTGCAGATCGGTCTCGAGGACGTGCCGGACATCCGTCGCGATATCGAGGCGGGATTGGCAGCGGCGAACGCCGTCTAGGCTTGAGCGGCGCCGTGGTGATCCGCGGCGCCGTTTCACTGTTCTCGGCGGTTGCCCTCGAGGTCTCCGAGCGCTCTTGGCGCGGCGTCAATCGTGTTTGTCACCGTAGCCGTACAGCCAGTCGAGATCGGCCGCGAGCGCTTCGGCCCCCTTCAGCTTCAAGACCAGATCGCGGCCAAAACGGAGCGGGCCGCGGGCATGGTAGGCGAAATGATTGAAAGCGGCGCGACGACGGACCCGGGCGATGCGCGGACGGCGGGCGGCTTCAAATTTCTTCAGGGCCTGCGGAACGTTCACGTCGTCCGACAGGACATTCGCGAGTTCGAAGGCATCTTCGATGGCCATGGCCGCACCCTGTGCCGCAAACGGTGTCATCGCATGGGCAGCGTCGCCGATCAGCACAAGCTTTCCGCCATCCTGCCAGGCGCCGTCGTCGACCGTGCACAGAGGCCAGTAGGTGGGCGAGGCGGCCGTCTCAAGCAGCCCGCGGATGCGGGCGTTCCAGCCGGCAAAGGCATTCAGGCAGTCGCGGTGACGCTCATCCGATTCCTTGCCGACCCAGGCCGCGTCCGTCTCCTTGCCCTCGATGATCGCGACCAGATTGTAGCCGTCGACCTCGCGTAACGGGTAGGCCACGAGATGGGCGCGCGACCCGACGAAGGCGGTGACCTGATCCGGGTTCAGGAGGCCGGCCGCCGCACGGCGCTCGACCGTCATCCTCCAGGCGATATTGCCGGAAAAGCGGACGCGACCTGCGCCGCGCACGCTGTTGCGCAGTCGCGACCAGATGCCATCGGCGCCGATCACCACATCTGGAACACGGCCAGTCAGTTTCTCGATCGTGTCGTCGTCCGGCGCGCCGATCTCCTGGCCGAGGTGGAGGCGGCAGCGCGGTTCGGCTTCGACTGCCGAAAGCAGGATCTTTTGAAGGCTGGCGCGGTGCATGACCGCGTAGGGCGCATGCCAGCGGCGACGCGCAAAACTCCCGGCCGGAACATCGGCGAGGGGACGCAGCGACTGGCCGTCGACGAGACCGATGCGTTCGGGTTCGATCCAGTGGCTCTGGAGCCCAGTCAGCAGGCCGAGTTCGACGAGGATGCGCGAGGCATTCGGCGACACTTGCAGGCCGGCGCCGACCTCCGTCAGCGCCGTTGCCCGTTCGATGATATCGACGTCAAAGCCGCGCCGGGCGAGGCACAGCGCGGCGGTGAGGCCGCCAATGCCGGCGCCGATGATCGCGACGGGGCGCGACATGTCCGCGTTCAGGCGGCCTTGTGTGCGAAGAGACAGCCGGGAGGATTGGTTTCGGTCGCCTTAAGCTTCGGATTGTAGCGGTAGAGCGTGGAGCAGTAGGAGCAGACTTTCTCGTTCTCGTCGCCCATGTCGATGAAGATATGCGGGTGATCGTAGGGAACGGATGCGCCGGTGCACATGAATTCCTTGACGCCGATTTCGATTGCCTGATGTCCGCCGTCATTCTGGAAATGCGGGATGCTGTGGCCGGCCATGTCATGCTCCGATGAATGCTAGTCTTAAAAGTTGGCGGCACCATAGTGAGCTTTGCCGCAAAAGTGTAGCGGCAAACACGTCGCATCTGTGGTTTTTGCCGCTGCAGGGTTTCGCTTGGCCGGACGACGAACTAGGTTGCCGCGGATCGATATGCCAGGATTTTACAGATGGATCTCAACCCGCCGCCATTTTCCCGCTTCAGCCACGAGGGCCTGGAGATCGCCTATTTCGACGAGGGCGACCCGTCGGGAGCGGCTGTCCTGCTCATCCATGGCTTTGCGTCCAGCGCCAACGTCAACTGGGTATTTCCCGGCTGGCTGAAGACGCTCGGGGATGCCGGCTACCGCGTGATCGCGCTCGACAATCGTGGCCATGGCAAAAGCAGCAAACCTTATGATCCGGAGTTGTACCACCCCCAACAGATGGCCGGTGATGCTGTAGCGCTTCTCGGGCATCTCGGCATCGCCGAGGCGCATGTGACGGGCTACTCGATGGGCGCGCGCATTTCGGCCTTCCTGGCCCTGGCGCATCCGCACCGCGTGCGCTCCCTCGTGTTCGGCGGCCTCGGCATCGGCATGGTGACGGGCGTGGGAGATTGGGATCCGATCGCCGATGCTCTGGTGGCGCCTTCACTCGAGGTGGTGACGCATGCGCGTGGCCGCATGTTCCGCGCCTTCGCCGACCAGACCAAGAGCGACCGTCAGGCGCTCGCCGCCTGTATCTCGACCTCGCGTGATCTGTTGACGCCTGAGGACATGGCGCGCATCGATGTGCCGACGCTGATCGGCGTCGGCACCAACGACGATATCGCCGGATCGCCCGAGGAGCTGGCTGCACTGATGCCCCATGCGCGAGCGCTCGACATTCCCGGCCGCGACCACATGCTGGCCGTCGGCGACAGGGTGTTCAAGAAGGCGGTGCTCGAATTCCTCGAAGAGGTTGGGCGCGGCTGATCGACCGAGGGTGGAGAGGGTCGCGAGCTTGCCTGCGGCGGGAAGCCGCGACCGGTGGCAGATCTCCGGATGGACCATTTAAGTCGCACGGGATTTCACCTATAGTGGCCGTGAGGATGCACGAGGAAGGAGAGCGACGATGGTCGCCAAGACGGAACTTCGCCAGACGGAAGCCTTGAAAGTCATGGACCCGATCTGGAACAGCCTGCGTGAGGAAGCCCGTGTGGCTGCCGAGCAGGATCCGATGCTCGCTGCCTTCCTCTATTCGACGGTGGTCAACCAGCATTCGCTTGAAGAAAGCGTGATCTACCGCATCTGTGAGCGGCTTGATCATCCCGATCTCCAGGCAAACCTCTTGCGCCAGACCTTTTCGGAGATGCTGGAGGACTGGCCGGAGTGGGGGACCATTCTGCGCGTCGATATCCAGGCGGTCTATGATCGCGATCCGGCCTGCACCCGCTTCATCGAGCCCGTGCTCTATTTCAAGGGTTTCCATGCCATCCAGACCCATCGCCTGGCCCATTGGTTGCTGAAGCGCGGTCGCAGAGACTTCGCATTCTACCTGCAGAGCCGCGCCTCGAGCGTCTTCCAGACCGACATCAACCCGGCGGCGCGCATTGGGCGCGGCATCTTCCTAGACCACGCCACCGGCCTTGTCGTCGGCGAAACCGCCGTCATCGGCGACAATGTCTCGATCCTGCATGGCGTGACTTTGGGCGGCACGGGCAAGGAAGGCAGCGACCGTCACCCGAAGATCGCCGATGGCGTGCTGATCGGCGCCGGCGCGAAGATCCTCGGCAACATCCATATCGGGCACTGCTCGCGCATTGCAGCCGGTTCCGTCGTGCTGAAACCCGTCCCGCCGAAATCGACGGTGGCCGGCGTTCCGGCAAAGGTGGTGGGCGAGGCCGGGTGCTCCGAGCCGTCGCGCCAGATGGACCAGATCCTGAGCAGCTTCGATATCTGAACGGAATGGAACCGGTGTGTTGCCGCTTTCGAGGGGTTTACACCCGCCGATGCAGCATGCGAGAAGCGCCGCACAGTTTAACGGCTACGGAGACGTATTTTGAAGCCCGAAGAAATCCGCAAGCTTGAAGCCTATTTCAAGCGCACCTTCAATCAGCAGATGGTCGTCAAGGCTCGCCCGAAGAAGGATGAGTCCGCTGAAGTCTATCTCGGTGACGAGTTCCTCGGTGTCGTTTTCCGCGATGAGGAAGATGGCGAGCTTTCCTACAACTTCTCCATGGCGATCCTCGACATCGACCTCTAAGTCGACCCGAGCGTCCGGATACAATAAACCCCGAAAATCCCCTGGGAATTTCGGGGTTTATTTGTTTTTCGGGGCTTTATATGCAGCGCTGGGCAATTGCTCGCTGCATTCATCTTGGCTTTTCAACGCGCAGAAGAATTTTTTCTTGCCGGCAGCGTTTCTTCATCAAGTTGTTGCATCCATTGTGTTTTATTGCGCCGCACACTCGTATTGACTTTTTGTGCAGTGCACATAAACTGAAGCCTCCAGATCAGGCCGTCACCAAGGAGACACCGGATGTTCAACTTCGACGATGCAAACAAGAAGAGCAAGGAAGCCATTGACGTGGCTGTGAAGAGCTATTCCGCTTGGACCAAGGGTCTCCAGGCAATCGCGACCGAAGCTGCCGACTATTCCAAGAAGTCGTTCGAAGACGGCGTCGCGCATGTCGAAAAGCTGACGAGCACCAAGAGCGTCGAGGCTGCCTTCGAACTGCAGACCAATTTCGTCAAGGCCAGCTACGAAGGCTTCGTCGCCGAAGCGACGAAGATCGGCGAAATGTATGCCGATCTCGCCAAGGACGCCTACAAGCCCTACGAAGCGCCGGTTGCCAAGGCCGCCGCTGCCGTGAAGGCCGCTGCCGCCGCAGCCTGATCACCAGGTTTCACCGTTTTTGAAGGCCGGTCGCAGCAGTGCGGCCGGCTTTTTCGTTTTCCGCTTAAGCTGTGCGCAGCCCAAAGAAAGTTGATCAATCTTGCGCGTGGTCGTGCGATTATGATTGCAGTGCGTCGGTTCGGTCTTAAAATCTGAAAACGAACCATTAGATAAAGGGCAAGCACGCTGCGGCCGATTTTGATGGGGCCGCTGCCGTACAAGGAACTGACAAGAATGATCGCCATGCCGGTCCGGATGCAGCAAGGTAGCGATGACGAGGGAAACGGCAACAACCGCAGCACGTCCGTCATCACCCGCACCAAGCCGAAGACCAAAAAGCCGAGTTTGTATCGTGTTCTGCTTTTGAATGACGATTACACGCCGATGGAGTTTGTCATCCACATTCTGGAGCGCTTCTTCCAGAAGAACCCGGAAGAGGCGACCCGCATCATGCTCCACGTCCACAATCACGGCGTGGGAGAGTGCGGCGTCTTCACCTATGAGGTCGCCGAAACCAAGGTGACGCAGGTGATGGATTTTGCCCGGCAACATCAGCATCCGTTGCAATGCGTCATGGAAAAGAAATGAGGAACTAACGTGCCAACATTTTCGCCCAGCCTTGAAAAGGCGCTGCACCAGGCACTGACTTTTGCCAACGAGCGCCACCACGAATACGCGACGCTCGAGCACCTGCTTCTGGCATTGATCGACGATGCCGACGCGGCGGCCGTGATGGGCGCCTGCAACGTCAATCTCGAGACGCTGCGCAAGACCGTGACCGACTATGTCGACAACGAGCTTTCGAACCTGGTGACCGGCTACGACGAAGATTCCAAGCCGACGGCGGGCTTCCAGCGCGTCATTCAGCGCGCTGTGATCCACGTGCAATCGTCCGGACGCGAGGAAGTGACGGGCGCCAACGTGCTGGTGGCGATCTTCGCCGAGCGCGAAAGCCATGCCGCCTACTTCCTGCAGGAACAGGAGATGACGCGTTACGACGCCGTCAACTTCATCTCGCACGGCATCGGCAAGCGCCCGGGCAGCTCCGAGTCGCGACCCGTTCGCGGTTCCGACGATCACGAGTCCGAGCAGAAGCCCGCACGCGACAACGAAGAGGCGAGCGCCAAGAAGCAGCAGGACGCGCTGACGGCCTATTGCGTCAACCTCAACGAAAAGGCGAAGTCCGGCAAGATCGACCCGCTGATCGGCCGCCATGCCGAGGTCAACCGGACGATTCAGGTTCTTTGCCGCCGCTCGAAGAACAACCCGCTCTATGTCGGCGATCCCGGCGTGGGCAAGACGGCGATCGCCGAGGGCCTTGCCAAGCGGATCATTGAAAAGAAGGTGCCGGAAGCGCTGCAGGACGCGACGATCTTCTCGCTCGACATGGGCACGCTTCTTGCCGGAACGCGCTACCGCGGTGATTTCGAGGAACGCCTGAAGCAGGTGGTCAAGGAACTCGAGGATTATCCGGGCGCCGTTCTGTTCATCGACGAGATCCATACGGTCATCGGTGCCGGTGCGACCTCCGGCGGCGCCATGGACGCGTCGAACCTCTTGAAGCCGGCGCTGTCTTCGGGTGCGATCCGCTGCATCGGTTCGACCACCTACAAGGAGTACCGCCAGTTCTTTGAGAAGGACCGGGCGCTTGTTCGCCGCTTCCAGAAGATCGACGTCAACGAGCCGACGATTGCCGATGCGATCGAGATCATGAAGGGGCTGAAGCCCTACTTCGAGGAATATCATCACCTCAAGTACTCGAACGAGGCCATCAAGGCCGCAGTCGAACTGTCGGCGCGCTACATCAACGACCGCAAGCTGCCCGACAAGGCAATCGACGTGATCGACGAATCCGGCGCGGCACAGATGCTGTTGCCCGCAAGCAAACGCCGCAAGCTCATCACCGAGAAGGAGATCGAGGCGACGATCGCAACGATGGCCCGCATTCCGCCGAAGACGGTTTCCAAGGACGACGAGGCGGTGCTCGCCAATCTCGAAAGGGAACTGCGC
Source organism: Ensifer sp. (assembly GCF_035999135.1). GTDB lineage: Bacteria > Pseudomonadota > Alphaproteobacteria > Rhizobiales > Rhizobiaceae > Ensifer. The sequence continues at coordinate 6,717 of NZ_DASYGZ010000096.1, read as the reverse complement.
TCGGTCGTATACGGCCAGGATCTCGCAATCGAGGCGCTCGCGTCCTCGATCAAGCTGGCGCGCGCCGGCCTGCGCGAACCGAACAAGCCGATCGGCTGCTACGTCTTTTCCGGCCCGACCGGCGTCGGCAAGACGGAAGTTGCCAAGCAGCTTGCCACCTCGCTCGGCGTCGAGCTGCTGCGCTTCGACATGTCGGAGTATATGGAGCGGCACACGGTTTCGCGTCTGCTCGGTGCACCTCCCGGCTATGTCGGCTTCGACCAGGGCGGCCTCCTGACCGATGGCGTCGATCAGCATCCGCATTGCGTGTTGCTGCTTGACGAGATCGAGAAGGCGCATCCGGACCTGTTCAACATCCTGTTGCAGGTCATGGACCATGGTTCGCTGACCGACCACAACGGCAAGAAGATCGACTTCCGCAACGTCATCCTGATCATGACCACCAATGCCGGCGCGTCGGAAATGGCCCGGGCCGCGATCGGCTTCGGTTCGTCCAAGCGGTCGGGCGAGGATGAAGAGGCACTCAACCGCCTGTTCACGCCGGAATTCCGCAACCGTCTGGATGCGGTCATACCGTTCGCCTCGCTGCCCACCCCGGTCATCCATCAGGTGGTGCAGAAGTTCGTCATGCAGCTGGAAACCCAGCTTGCCGAGCGCAATGTCACTTTCGACCTTGCGTCCGAAGCGATCGCCTGGCTGGCCGAGAAGGGTTACGACGAAAAGATGGGCGCAAGACCCCTGGCGCGTGTCATCCAGGAAAACATCAAGAAGCCGCTCGCCGACGAAATCCTCTTCGGCAAGCTGAAGAAGGGTGGCGTCGTCCGCGTGACGATCGGCACCAAGGCCGATGGCACCAAGGGCCTGCTTCTGGATGCGGTTCCGGAGACAACGCCGATCAAGCCGAAGGCGGAAGTGTCCCGCCCGGCGATGAAGGCGGCGAAGCCGAAGAAGGCCGAGGAAAAGGAAGAGGTGGGCGCCGAGCCCACACCGAAGGCCAAGCCGAAGAAGGCGACCGCCAAGGCGTCGTCCGATGGCGATGCCAAGAGCGGTGACGCAGCGCCCCGAAAGGGACGCACGGTGCCGAAGGTGCCGCGCAAGAAGTAGACATCACTAGGATGTGTGACGGTGCCGGATGAACTCATCCGGCACCGTTTTTCTGAAAGAATGACAATCCGGAACAACTGATGACGAAGGAAGAAGACGAGCAATCCTCGCTCGCCTGGTTCGGGAAGGGCATGCGCGGCATCTTGAGCCTGCCGGCCTTCATCCTGATGCTGTCTTTCGTCGGCTTCTGTTCGCTGACGGCCCAGGCCGGAATTCCGGTCGAGCAGGTCGTCTTCATGGTCGGCATGGTCTGGGCATTGCCGGCCAAGGTCATTCTCGTCAGCTCGATGATGAGCGGCGCGGGGCTGGCGACGGCCTTCCTGGCGGTTTCGCTCTCTTCCGTCCGGCTGATGCCGATGGTCGCGGCGCTGATCCCGGAACTGCGATCATCGCGGACGCCGACCTGGCTGCTTCTCTTCCTGTCGCATTTCGTGGCCATCACCGCCTGGGTATTTGCGATGGAGAAGGTGCCGCAGGTGCCGCGCGAACGACGTGTCGCCTTCTTTGCCGGCTTCGGCATCACTCTCGTAGCGGCCAACATGCTGCTCGTTGCCGTCGTCTATCATTTCGTCGCCGACTTTCCACCGATCGTTGCCGGCTGTCTGTTCTTCCTGACGCCCGTCTATTTCCTGGCCTCGATCTGGCATTCGGCGCGCCATCCGATCGTCTATGTCGCGCTGCTGTTTGGTCTCATCGGCGGGCCACTGTTCTATTGGCTGCTGCCGGAGTTCGACATCCTGCTTGCAGGGCTCATTGGCGGCACGCTTGCATGGTTTTTCGAACGCCAATGGCGTCGACGCAGGGAGCTTGGCGCATGACATGGCAGGATGGTTGGTGGGCCTATGCCTTCATCGCGATCGCCGGGTGGCTCGCAACCGACCTCTGGCGCTGGCTTGGCGTCGTCGCCGGCAACAGGCTGCGTGACGATTCCGAGGCACTGAACTGGGTGAGGGCGGTCGCGACCGCCCTGGTGGCGGCCGTGATCGCCAAGCTCATCCTCTATCCGACCGGCGTGCTGGAGCAGTCACCGCTGTGGCTGCGTGTCGGCGCCGTCGCGCTTGGCGCGGCCGCCTTCTTCCTGTGCGGGAGGAAACCGGCGGTTGGGATCGCCACGGCGATTGCAGGTCTCGCCGCGGGCCTCTGGTGGCTGGGCTTCTAGCCTATCCTCCCGAAACAAAGAGCCGGCTGGGTGCCGGCTCAGCGTGATCATGGCAATTTCAGAGACAGGGTCGAAGGCGATCAGAGCGCCTGGCGGACCTTTTCGGCATTGGCGGCCAGCACCGCGCCGTCTTCCATCGTGCCGGAATGCGGCTTCAGCGGCACGCCGTCGCGGCGCGGAATGACGTGGAAGTGCAGGTGGAACACCGATTGGCCGGCGGGGGCTTCATTGAACTGCATGATCGTCACGCCGTCGGCATCGAAGGCATCCCTGGCGGCAACCGCCAGTTTCTGCACGGTGGCAATCAAGGCGGGCAGCGTTGACGCATCGGCGTCGAGCAGGTTGCGGGAAGGCGATTTCGGCACGACGAGCAGATGGCCCTCTGCCTGCGGCATCACATCCATGAAAGCGATCGTCGCGTCGTCTTCGTAGACGCGATGCGAGGGAATTTCACCGCGAAGAATCTTTGCGAAGATGTTGTTGGTGTCGTAGCTCATTGTTCTTCCTCGTGTTTTGATCGCTCAGTCGTCTTGCCGTGCACCTTTGCGGAAAGGACCGTGTTCGGCAAGGATCTCAGCCGTTTCCTCCACATCCCGGCGCTCCCGGTCAAGATAGTCGGATACCGCGCGCGCGAGCCCCGGATGCGTGAAGAAATGCGCCGAGTGGGTCGTGACCGGCATGTAGCCGCGGGCGAGCTTGTGCTCGCCCTGTGCGCCCGCTTCGACGCGTTTGAGCCCCCTGGCGATCGCAAAGTCGATCGCCTGGTGATAGCAGACCTCGAAATGCAGGAACGGGTGGTCCTCGATGCAGCCCCAATGCCGGCCGTAGAGCGCATCGCCACCGATGAAGTTGATCGCGCCCGCGACGTAGCGGCCGCCCCGACGCGCCATGACCAGGAGAATGTCGTCGGCCATGCGTTCGCCGATCAGCGAGTAGAATTTGCGGGTGAGATAGGGACGGCCCCATTTGCGGCCGCCGGTGTCCATGTAGAAGGCGAAGAACTGGTCCCAGATCGCTTCCGTCAGGTCGCTGCCGGTCAGACAGTCGATCGAGATCCCATTCTCGAGAGCGGCGCGGCGCTCCTTCTTCAAGGCCTTGCGCTTGCGTGAGGCAAGTGTTTCCAGAAAATCGGCGTGCGAGCCGTATCCGTCATTGGTGAAGTGGAACTGCTGGTCGGTGCGGTGCAGGAAGCCCGCCTGTTCGAATGCCGGCATTTCCGCCTCCGGCACGAAGGTGGCGTGGGCCGAAGAGGCATCGTGCCGGCGGGCAAGCTCCTTGAGGCCGGCGGCAAGCGCATCCTGGACGGGACCCTCGGCCTCGTCAGGCGCCACCAGCAAGCGTGGTCCCATCACCGGGGTAAAGGGCACGGAACTCTGAAGCTTTGGATAGTAGCGCCCGCCGGCACGCTCGAAGGCATCGGCCCAGCCATGATCGAATACGTATTCGCCCTGGCTGTGGCTCTTCAGATAGCAGACGAGACCGCCGCGCAATCGGCCATCGGCACCTTCAAGCAGCAGATGCTGTCCGAGCCAGCCCGTTTTCGCGGTTGCCGATCCCGACTCTTCCAGTGCCGAAAGATAGGCATGCGACAGGAAGGGGTTGTAGACGCCGCCGGGATGTGTCTTCGACGCACCGGACAGCGCGTTCCAGCGGGCGGCCGCTATATCGCCGAAGGACTGCGCTATGCGGAGGGTGACGGCGTCTGACATTGGCTCAGGAAACCAGTGCCTCCCGCGGATCGAAACCCTCGAAGGTCATCTGGTCCGCATGGGCGTAAGTGTAGGCCTCGGCCTGCCGGTCGCGTACCGTCCACGTGATGATCGTCTTGCCGAGCGTCTTCTCCTTGGTGATGAAGGAGTTCGGCAGGTGGCCGTAGTGGTAGGAGATGAAATCGAGCCCGAGTTGCATGGCCTCCTCGTGCACGAAGAAGGTTTCCGGATTGGCGCCTTCGGCCGTCAGCCCGAGCGGGTAGGGCGCGTCGAGCGCCTTCAGGTCCTTGAGCAGCCAATGATCGAAGCTCATCAGGGCGACATGGCCCTTGTAGCCTTCGAGCGTATCGAGCACGGCGGCGGCAAAGCCCTCGTCGTCACCCTTGCGCCCCTTGAGCTCGATCACGAGCGGCACCTTGCCGCCGACGAGACGCAGCATTTGTGTGAGTGTCGGCACTCTGTCCTTGGTGCCGCCGATCGCCATCAGCCCGAGTTCGCCGGCCGTGCGCGCACGCACGTCCCCCTTTATGCCGCACAGGCGCTGGGTGTCGTCGTCGTGGAAGACCACGGGGATGCTGTCGGCCGTGTATTGCAGGTCGCATTCGATCGCGAAACCGGCGTCGACGGCGCGGGTGAAGGCCGAAAGCGTGTTCTCCCAAACGTCCCTGTTCATGTCGTGATAGCCGCGATGGGCGACCGGTTGGGCTTTCAGCCAGGAAATGTCAGCCATGTCGGCACCCGGTCAGGCAATTTCGATGACGGCGTCGATTTCGACGGCGGCATTGAAGGGAAGCGATGCCATGCCGACGGCCGCCCGGGCGTGTTTGCCAGCTTCACCGAGCACGGTGGCGAGCAGGTTGGAGGCGCCGTTGATGACGAGGTGCTGCTCGACGAATTCCGGCGTCGAGGCGACGAAGCCGTTGATCTTCACCAGGCGGCGGATCCGTCCGAGGTCGCCGCTAAGGGCGGATTTCGCCTGCGCGAGGATGTTGATGGAGCAAAGTTCGGCCGCGCGCTGGGCGCGCGCAACGTCGACGTCCTTGCCGACGATGCCGGTCACGGCGACCTTGCCGTCCTCCATCGGAAGCTGTCCGGAAATGTAGAGCATCGAGCCGCTGATGACGTAGGGCACGTAGTTCGCGACCGGGGTCGCAGCCTGGGGAAGAGTGACGCCGAGTTCCTTGAGGCGCGCTTCGATCTCTGCCGACATGGAAAGCTCCATTGTTGTCTTTTGTGTTAAAATCCTGCATTCAGGCCGGATCGCGGCGGGGCGCCGGCTTTTCCTGCAAGCGCCGCCTCGCTTCTGCCGAACGCTTGTTTATAGCATTGCCGGCGAGTCCAACAGGAGGAAACGAATGTTTCGCAAAGGCTTCGGTCTCGTCACTCTCAGCAGTGCTGGTTTCGCCGTCATGGCGGCCACGGGCGCCACGGCGGCGAGCGCGAATGTCCTCGTTCCCCATCGCGCCGTCTACGACCTTGAGCTCAAGGATGCATCCGATCGTTCCGGAATTGCCGGAATGTATGGTCGCATGGTCTACGAATTCAATGGCTCGGCCTGTGAGGGCTATACGGTCAGTTTCCGCTTCGTCACCCAGGTCGATACCGGGGAGGAAGTGCGCCTGACCGACCAGCAGACGACGACCTATGAAGACCTGAAGACTGGCAATTTCCGGTTTCTGACCCGCTCCTTCACCGACGAGAAACTCGACAAGGAAGTGCGCGGCACGGCGCACGAGGAGAAGGCTGGCGTCAAGGTGGAGTTAACCGCGCCCGACAAGCGCGAGGTTGAGCTGGCGGCGAGCCGCTTCCCGACTGCCCACATGATGGAAGTGATCTCACGCGCCAAGAAGGGCGAAAGCCTTTTCGAGGCGCGTATCTTCGACGGCTCCGACTCGGGCGACAAGACGCTGATCACCTCGACCTTCGTCGGCAAGTCGCGCAAACCCACCGCAGATGAGCCGGATGCCGGCAAGGCGGGCAAGCTCAGCGGCGACAGCTACTGGCCGGTGACCATCTCCTATTTCAATGACGACAAGAGCGGCGATGCGCTGCCGATCTATCGCATGTCGTTCAAGCTCTACGACAACGGAATCACCCGCGACCTGACGATGGACTACGGCGATTTTGTCCTGAGCGGCAAGCTCGCGGACCTCGAAGTGTTCAAATCCGAGGACTGTAAATAGCCGATCCCGTCGAAAAGCGGGTTTCAAGGCTTGATTTCTCGGGCAGCAGCGGTTATGGGGCTGCCCATTCCACACGTGAAGCTTGGGATGTTCCGGGAGAAATCCGGATCGTTCCGCCGGTGGGCTGGTCGAAAGACCTTGCTCGACGCTTCGCGGAGGTTCAACCGGAAAAGGAGAAAAAGGCATGGCATTGCCTGATTTTAGCATGCGTCAGCTTCTGGAAGCTGGTGTTCACTTCGGCCACCAGACGCACCGCTGGAACCCGAAGATGAAGCCGTACATCTTCGGCGATCGCAACAACGTTCACATCATCGACCTCGCACAGACCGTACCGATGCTGTCGCGCGCCCTCCAGATCGTCAGCGACACCGTCGCCAACGGCGGCCGCGTTCTGTTCGTCGGCACCAAGCGCCAGGCTTCGGAAATCATCGCTGACGCTGCCAAGCGTTCGGCCCAGTACTACGTCAACGCTCGCTGGCTCGGCGGCATGATGACCAACTGGAAGACGATTTCGAACTCGATCCAGCGCCTGCGCAAGCTCGACGAAATCCTCGCTTCGGAA
>NZ_DASYGZ010000092.1:0-28410 GCF_035999135.1 Ensifer sp. | reverse complement strand
GCCCTGTTCGGCGGCCTTGTTGCCCCCAAGCCGATGCTCGATGTCAACGCGCTCTCCGACCACATGAAGAGAGACATGGGTTTCATGGATGTTCATGGGGCGCATCGCGACGACGAGGAGGCCATGGCCGCCGCTCGCCGCCTGCTGAGCATCAATGAGCTGCCGCGAATCTAGGTGCGGGATCGATGGCCGTCAGGCGTTGCGAAGACGCTCGACGGCCATCAGCACACGCTCCGGTGTTGCCGGGGCATCGAGCCTGGGGCACTCGCGGTAACCGACGACACTGGCGACTGCCATCGACAGGGCTTCCAGAACCGAGATAGGCAGCATGAAGGGCGGCTCTCCAACCGCCTTGGAGCGGCCGATGGTTTTCTCGGCATTGCTCGACCACTCGGCCAGTTTGACGTTGAAGACCTTCGGCCGGTCGGAAGCGAGCGGGATCTTGTAGGTCGAGGGGGCGTGAGTGCGAAGCCTGCCCTTGTCGTCCCACCAGAGCTCTTCCGTCGTCAGCCAGCCCATGCCTTGCACGAAGCCGCCCTCGATCTGGCCGATGTCGATCGCAGGATTGAGCGAGCGGCCGACATCGTGCAGCACATCGACGCGGTCGACCATGTATTCGCCGGTCAAGGTGTCGATCGAAACTTCCGAAACCGACGCGCCGTAGGCGTAATAATAGAAGGGCGTGCCGCGGCCGCTGGCGCGGTCCCAGTGGATCTTCGGGGTCTTGTAGTAGCCGGCGGCCGAAAGCTGGATGCGGCCCATATAGGCCTGCTTGATGAATTCGGGGAAGGGGATCAGCTCTTCGCCGATCTTCACGTGGTTGGGCACGAAGCTGACATGATCAGGCGTCGTCTGCCAGCGCTCGCAGGCAAAGGCGACCAGCCGCTCCTTGATCTGGCGCGCGGCGTCATGGGCGGCCATGCCGTTCAGGTCCGAGCCCGAGGAGGCCGCGGTCGCCGAGGTGTTCGGCACCTTGCCCGTGGTCGTCGCGGTGATGCGGACGCGATCGAGATCGACCTGGAAACTGTCGGCGATCACCTGCGCCACCTTGATGTAGAGCCCCTGGCCCATTTCCGTGCCGCCGTGGTTCAGGTGGATCGAGCCGTCCTGGTAGATGTGCACCAGCGCGCCGGCCTGGTTGAAGGCCGTCAGCGTGAAGGAAATGCCGAACTTGACCGGCGTCAGCGCGATGCCCTTGCGGATGACGCGGCTCGTCCTGTTGAAGTCGATGATCGCCTGGCGACGCGCCTGATAGTCCGCGCTTTCCTCCAGCTCGGCGACGATCTGCGCGATGATGTTGTCTTCGACCTGCTGGTGATAGGGCGTGACGTCGCGACCGGAACCCTTTTCGCCATAGAAATTCAGCTTGCGGATGTCGAGCGGATCCTTGCCGAGCTGATAGGCGATCTCCTCGATGATGCGCTCGCCGCCGACCATGCCTTGAGGACCGCCGAAGCCGCGATAGGCGGTGTTGGACACCGTGTTGGTCTTCAGCGGTTGCGAGGTAAGCTTCACGTGCGGGTAGAAGTAAGAACTGTCGGCATGAAACAGCGCGCGGTCGGTGACGGGGCCTGAGAGGTCTGACGAGTAGCCGCAGCGCGCCGCATAATTGGCGTGGACCGCATGGATGCGACCATCGTCGTCATAGCCGACATCATAATCGACCAGGAAGTCGTGGCGCTTGCCGGTCGCCGCCATGTCTTCGTCTCGATCCGGCCGGAACTTGACGGCGCGATTGAGCCTCTTCGCCGCAACTGCGGCAATGGCCGCGAACTGGTTGCCCTGCGTTTCCTTGCCACCGAAGCCGCCGCCCATGCGACGTACGTTGACGGTCACTGCATTGGAGGGCACGCCGAGCACGTGCGAGACCATGTGCTGGATCTCGCTCGGGTGCTGGGTCGAGGACCAGACGGTGACCTCATCGTCCTCGCCGGGGATGGCAAGGGCAATATGGCCTTCGAGATAAAAATGCTCCTGGCCGCCGATGCGCATCTGCCCCTTGAGCCGGCGCGGCGCTTTTTCGAGTTCGGCCTCGGCGTCGCCGCGCTGCAAGGTCAAGGGCTGCGTCACCAGTTCGCCGCCGCGGGCGACGGCGTCGAGAATGTCGGTGAAATGCGGCAGGTCGCGATAGGTGATCTTGGCCAGCCTTGCTGCCCGTCGCGCGATGTCGCGGGTCTCGGCGATCACGGCAAAGACGGGCTGGCCGTGAAACTGCACGAGCCCATCGGCAAGCACCGGTTCATCGTGCAGGTGGCTCGGGCTGATGTCGTTGGAATGCGGCATGTCGTTCGCCGTCAGCACGCAGACGACGCCGGGTGCAGCAAGGACAGCCGACAGGTCCATGGCGGTGATCTCGGCATGCGCCCGGTCGGTCATGCCGAGCGCGCCATGAAGCGTACCTGCGGGTTCGGGCATGTCGTCGATATAATCGGCCGTGCCGGAGACGTGCTTGTGGGCGCTGTCGTGGCGCTGCGAGACATGCATCTCGCCGCGGATCGCCTTGCGTTCCTCGAAGGTGGACTTGTCCATGATTACCTCTCTCCAGCGGCGTAGCGCACGAGTTGTGCGGGTTCTCCACCGCATTCCAGGAAGAAACGCATCAAGAGGTTTTTCGCCGCAAGCATGCGATAGTCGCTGGTGGCGCGCCAGTCGGTGAGCGGCTGGTAGTCTGTCTCGAAGGCGGCTTGCGCAGCCAGAACCGTCTCCTCGCTCCAGGGCTTGCCGATCAGTGCGGCCTCGACGCTCGTGGCGCGCTTCGGCGTGGCGGCCATGCCGCCAAAGGCGATTCGGGCGGAGCGGACCACGCCATTGTCCACCGATATCCGGAACGCGCCGAGCAGCGCGGAGATATCCTCGTCGCGGCGCTTGGAGATCTTGTAGGCGGCAAAGAGATCATCCGCCGGCAGGCGCGGTACGAAAATGCTCTCGACGAATTCGCCGGGCTTACGGTCCTGCTTGCCATAGGCGATGAAGAAGGTCTCGAGTGGCAACGTCCGACGCCCCATGGTCGAGCGCAAGGTCACCGTCGCGTCGAGCACGATCAGGGGCGGCGGGCTGTCGCCGATCGGCGAGCCGTTGGCGATGTTGCCGCCGATCGTGCCCATGTTGCGCACCTGTTCGCCGCCGATGCGGTTGATGAGCGCGCCGAGGCCGGGGAAGGTCCGGCTCAGGGCGTCATAGGCCATGCTGTAGCTGACGCCGGCGCCGATGGTCAGGCCATCCGCGGTCTCCTCGACTTGCTGCAACTCGGCGATGCCGTTGATGAAAATCACCGGGTTGATCGGCCGCATCTGCTTGGTCACCCAGAGGCCGACATCGGTGGAGCCGGCAACGACCGTCGCGCCGGGATTGTCCGCAAGTGCGGTCGCCAGGCCTTCTCCGTTCGCCGGCACGATCAGACAGTGCTCGCCCTGTCGGACGGTGATGGTCTCGGCCGGTGTCAGCGCCTTCAGCCTGATGGTGATCGTTTCGCGCTCGCGGGTGATCGGGTCGAAGATTTCGGAAGGCCGCGTCTCGGCGGCCGCTTCCGCGGCGCGCACGATCGGCTCGTAGCCGGTGCAGCGACAGAGGTTGCCTTGCAGGGCCTTCTCGATGTCGGCGCGATCAGGACTGTCGTTGCCGAGCCAGAGGCCATAGAGCGACATGACGAAACCCGGGGTGCAGAAGCCGCATTGCGAACCGTGGAAGTCCACCATCGCCTGCTGGACCGGGTGCAGGGTCCCGTCCTTAGCAAGATGTTCGACCGTGACCACATGGGTCGCCTGCAGCGAGCCCAGGAAACGGATGCAGGCGTTGACGCTTTCATAAACGAGCCTGCCGCCGGCGATCCGGCCGACGAGCACGGTGCAGGCGCCGCAGTCGCCCTCGGCGCAGCCTTCCTTGGTGCCGGTCAGCCGGCGTTCGAGCCTGAGGTAGTCGAGCAGCGTCGCGGTCGGCGCGATATCGGAAAGTGAGACCTCGCGGTCGTTGAGGATGAAGCTGATCGATCCGTTCGGCTGGGGCATGCCATTCATTCCCTGCTGCTGCATACGTCCTGAAATCACTTTGATCTTAGGTGGTTATGCAGAAAAGCAAAGGGCCGAACGGAGTTTTGCACGCGATGCGGGCAGCGCTCGGTCGTCAAGCCGGCGCTGCCGAGATCGCGGCAAAGGTCGGGCGTTATTGCGCCGTCCAGCCGCCGTCCATCGACACGTGCGTGCCGGTGATCTGTGCCGCATCCTCGCCGGCAAGATAGACCGCAAGGGCCGCGACCTGCTCGACGGTGATGAACTTCTTGGTCGGCTGGCCCTTCAGCATCACGTCGTTGATCACCTGCTGTTCGGTGATGCCGCGCGTGCGCGCCTGGTCGGGGATCTGTTTTTCGACGAGCGGCGTCAGCACGTAGCCCGGGCAGATCGAATTGGCGGTAATGCCGCTTTCGGCAACCTCGAGCGCAACCGTCTTCGTCAGACCGAGGACGCCGTGCTTGGCGGCGACATAGGCCGCCTTGAAGGGGGAGGCGACGAGACCATGGGCCGAGGCGATGTTGATGATGCGGCCCCAGCCTTTCGCCTTCATGCCGGGAATGGCGGCGCGGATCGTGTGGAAGGCGGAAGAAAGGTTGATCGCGATGATGCGGTCCCACTGCTCGACCGGGAAATCCTCGACCTTCTCGACATACTGGATGCCGGCATTGTTGACGAGAATGTCGACGCTGCCGAAGCGCGCCGAGGCCGTGGCGATCAGGTCGGCGATCTCGGCGGGCCTGGTCATGTCGGCGCCATGATAGAGCACCGTTCCGCTCGTCAGCGCGCCAACTTCGTCCGTTGCCTTTTTGATCTCGTCGGGGCTGCCGAAGCCGTTGAGAACGATGTTGGCGCCGCCCTTGGCAAACGCCTTGGCGATCGCAAGCCCGATGCCGCTCGTCGAACCGGTGATGACCGCTGTTTTCGTCATTGTCGCTCTCTCCCTTTGCAGCGCCGCGGACCAATTTTGTTGCGGCGCAGCAGCGTCAGCCTACGCGTAAAACGACTGACCTGACAATTGTGTTTTTGGGCTTTGGGTCACAGACTTGCCGAGGGGATTCGTGACGCCGTCTGGTTGCGTTTTGTTTTCGTTTGACATTCGTTTTGCCATCGTATTGAAGTTTTCGAAATGAGATCCTGTCCTCGAGGCGGGTGAATAAACATGCGTGTGGCCGGGGAGGGGCATATGGGCGGATATATTCTCGCGATCGATCAGGGTACGACCTCGAGCCGGGCGATCGTCTTCGACGGCCAGCAGAAGGTGGTCGGCGTCGGCCAGAAGGAATTCCGGCAGTTTTTCCCCAAATCCGGCTGGGTCGAGCATGATCCGGAGGAAATCTGGCAGACGGTTGTTACGACCGTCGAGCAAGCGATCGCGAAGGCCGGCATCAAGGCCGGCGACATCTCGGGCATCGGCATCACCAACCAGCGCGAAACCGTCGTCGTCTGGGACCGCGAGACCGGCAACCCGATCCACAACGCTATCGTCTGGCAGGACCGCCGCACCGCTTCCTATTGCGACCGACTGAAAAAGCAGGGGCTGGAAAAGACCTTCACCAGGAAGACCGGCCTTCTGCTCGACCCTTATTTCTCCGGCACCAAGCTCAACTGGCTTCTGACCAATGTCGACAGGGCTCAGCAGCGCGCCGCCAGGGGCGAGCTTTGCTTCGGCACCATCGACACGTTCCTCATCTGGCGGCTGACGGGCGGGAAGTCCTTCGTGACCGATGCCACCAATGCCTCGCGCACCTTGCTCTACAACATCTCGGAGAACGCCTGGGACGACGAGCTCCTGAAAATCCTGAAGGTGCCGCGCGCCATGCTGCCCGAAGTCAAGGATTGCGCCGCCGATTTCGGCGTTACCGATCCCAAGCTTTTCGGCGCGGCGATCCCGATCCTCGGTGTTGCCGGCGACCAGCAGGCGGCGACCATCGGCCAGGCCTGCTTCAAGCCGGGCATGCTGAAATCCACCTATGGCACCGGCTGCTTCGCGCTGCTCAACACCGGCAAGGACATGGTTCGTTCGAAGAACCGGCTGTTGACGACGATCGCCTACCGGCTCGACGGCGAGACCATCTATGCGCTGGAAGGCTCGATCTTCGTTGCCGGTGCTGCGGTACAGTGGCTGCGCGACGGGTTGAAGGTGATCAAGGCCGCACCCGATACCGGCGGGCTTGCCGAAAGTGCTGACCCGACGCAGGAGGTCTATCTGGTGCCGGCCTTCACCGGCCTTGGCGCGCCGCACTGGGATCCGGATGCGCGCGGCGCGATCTTCGGCATGACCCGCAACACCGGGCCTGCCGAGTTTGCCCGCGCAGCGCTCGAGGCCGTCTGCTATCAGACGCGCGACCTGCTGGAAGCGATGCACAAGGACTGGCGCAACAACGGCAAGGAAACGGTGCTGCGTGTCGACGGCGGCATGGTCGCATCCGACTGGACGATGCAGCGTCTGTCCGATCTGCTCGACGCGCCGGTCGACCGGCCGGTCATTCTGGAGACGACCGCGCTCGGCGTCGCCTGGCTTGCCGGCAGCCGCGCCGGCGTCTGGCCGAAGCAGGAAGACTTCGCCAAATCCTGGGCCCGCGACCGCCGCTTCGAACCGGCGATGGATGATAAGACGCGCAAGACGAAGCTGAAAGGCTGGCGCAACGCCGTCAAGCGCACGCTGAGCTAGCGGCTCGCGCCCCGTTTTCATCCGGCCTCGCCTACGATCTGACACAGGATCCAATCATGCTCGCTTGAGAAACACAGCGTTTCCCGGATGAGCATTTGCTGCCCACCCGCGCGCCAACTATCTGTTGTGACAACACAAACAGGACGGGCACCATGGAACTCGGGCTTTACACATTTGCGGATGTCGATCCGAATGCGGCAGACAAGGGCAGGGAAGGTCAGCGTCGCCTCGATAACCTTCTTGCGGAGATCGAGCTTGCCGATCAGGTCGGCCTCGACGTCTTCGGGCTGGGTGAACACCACCGGCCGGACTACGCGGCGTCAGCGCCGGCGGTGATCCTTGCCGCTGCCGCGGCCAGGACGAAGACCATCCGGCTGACCAGCGCCGTGACGGTCCTGAGCTCCGACGATCCGGTGCGGGTGTTCCAGCAGTTTTCGACGCTGGACCTGATTTCCGGTGGGCGCGCCGAAATCATGGCCGGTCGCGGGTCGTTCATCGAGTCCTTCCCGCTCTTCGGCCAGTCGCTCGACGATTACGACCAGCTCTTTGCCGAGAAACTCGATCTCTTGATGGCGGTGCGCGAGAGCGAGAAGGTTTCGTGGACGGGCGAGATGCGCCCGGCAGTCCATGATCGCGGCGTCTATCCGCGGCCGCTTCAGGATGTGCTGCCGCTCTGGATCGCCGTTGGCGGCACGCCGCAGTCGGTGGCACGCGCCGGCGCGCTCGGCCTGCCGGTGGCGCTGGCGATCATCGGCGGCGAGCCGCGCCGGTTCGCGCCGCTGTTCGATCTCTACCGCGAGGCCGCGCGCCGTGCCGGCCAGGATGCGGGCAAGCTGAAAACCAGCATCAACGTGCACGGCTTCATCGCCGACACATCAGATCTTGCCGCCGACCAGTTCTACGGTCCGCAAGCCGAGGTGATGAACCGCATCGGCCGTGAACGCGGCTGGGGACCGACCAACCGGGCGCATTTCGACCAGGCGCGCAGCCCGACCGGCAACCTCTTCCTCGGCGATCCGGAAACGGTGGCGGAAAAGATCGTCGAGAACTGGAAGCTGTTCCGCAACGATCGCTTCCTGTTGCAGATGGCGATCGGGCCGATGCCGCACGACCAGATCATGCGCGGCATCGAGCTCTATGGCACCAAGGTCGCGCCGCTGGTGCGCAAGGCGGTTGCAGAAGAGAAAGCGGCGGCAGCCGTCTGACAGCCGGAGGCGGGGCTCGCCCCGCCGTCCTGCTCCATGCTGGCGTAACGCCTTGCGACGCGCTACATGTGAGCGCGAAAGCGAGACACGGATGACCCTCAACAACGAAGAAGACCTGCTGCGGCTGAAGGAAATCGGCCGCATCTGCGCCAACGCGCTGCAGGCGATGGGCGAGGCGCTGGAGCCCGGCATCACCACGGCTGAACTGGACGCGATCGGCCGCAAGGTCCTGGAAGCGTCAGGCGCCCGCTCGGCGCCCGAACTCTGCTACAATTTTCCCGGCGCCACCTGCATCAGCGTCAACGAGGAAATTGCCCACGGCATTCCCGGCGGCCGGGTGATCAAGGCGGGCGATCTCGTCAACATCGACGTGTCGGCGGAAAAGGACGGCATTTTCGCCGATACCGGCGCCTCGTTCCCGGTGCCGCCGGTCACCGCCGCGATCGACCGGCTTTGCCGCGACGGCCGGCGGGCGATGTGGGTCGGCCTCAAGCAGGTTCGCCCTGACCAGCCGCTGGCGGCGATCGGCAACGCGATCGGCGACTTTGCCCGCAAGAACCGCTATTCGCTCGTCACCAATCTCGCCAGCCACGGCATCGGCCGCTCGCTGCACGAAGAGCCGACCGAGATCGCCACCTGGCCCGATCCCAAAGAGCGCCGCCGGATGACCGACGGCATGGTCTTTACCGTCGAGCCCTTCCTGTCGATGGGCGCGCAATGGGCCGAAGGCGGCAACGACGACTGGACGCTCTACAGCGACCCGCGCGCGCCGACGGTGCAGTACGAACACACTGTGGTCGTCACCCGCGGCGGACCGCTGGTGGTGACGCTGCCGGGCTAAAGCAACGCCAGGAAAAGTGCGAAGCGGTTTTCCGTCAGGCGTAGCGGGAAGCAAAGCAACGCCAGGAAAGTGCGAAGCGGTTTTCCGTCCGGCGTTGCAGGCTTGCCTCTAACCTGTTGAAACCGCCGATCGTTCGATTTTCTCAATAGGTCCTTCAATTATTGTCGTTTGTGATCTTTCGTGTTGCGGCGCAATAAAGTGGCATGACCACGCTCGACAGACCGCTTCAGACGAACATTGCTGCTACCGCAACTGCCGGCGCCATCGCCATGGCCGTCGCCATGGGCTTCGGCCGGTTCTCCTATACGCCGATCCTGCCGGCGATGATGGCCGATCTTAACATCTCCCCCGGTGACGCCGGCCTCATCGCCTCGGCCAACTTCGTCGGCTATCTCGCCGGCGCGATCCTTGCGGCCTACGGCTGGGCGCATGGGCATGAGCGACGGATCGGCCTTGCGGCGCTGGCTGCGACTACCGTGCTCTTGGCTGCCATGGGGCTCTCGTCTTCCGTCTTCGTGCTTGCGCTCATCCGGTTTCTGGCGGGACTTGCCAGCGCCTTTGCGATGATCTTCATCTCCGGCATCGTGCTTGGCCACGGTCTGCTGGCCCGCTCGGAACATGTGCCGGCCATGCACTTTGGCGGCGTCGGTCTCGGTATCGCCTTTTCATCGCTCTCCGTCTGGGCAAACCCGCTTGCGGGTCATGCAGGACTTTCCAGCTCTCAAGGCGACTGGTTTACCGGTGCGCTGGTCGGGCTGATCGGGACCATCCTTGTTGCCGCACTGCTGCCGGGCGCTCCTTCGACGGGGGCTGGCGCTGTCAAGGAGAAGCCGCTTCGCTGGACGCGGCCGTTCGTGGTGGTAACGCTGACCTACGCGCTTTTCGGCTTCGGCTATGTCATCACCGCGACCTTCCTCGTTGCGATGGCCCGCGATGGGAGCGGCGGCCACAGCATCGAGTTTCTCGCCTGGCTGCTGACCGGGTTGGCCGCTGCCGTCTCCGTCTATCTCTGGCGCCTGGCCGTGCCGCGTTTCGGCCTGGCTGGGGTCTATGCGATCGGGCTCCTGCTTGAAGCGATCGGGCTGGTGCTGACGGTCAGCCTGCCCTTGCCCTATGCGCCGCTTGCCGGCGGCCTGATGCTGGGCGCCACCTTCATGATGATCACCGCCTACGGCCTGCAGATCGGCCGGCAGTTGGCGCCGGAAAGCCCGCGCAAAGCGCTGGCGCTGATGACCGCCGCCTTCGGCATCGGCCAGATTATCGGGCCGCTGGTCGCCGGCCGGCTTGCGGAGCGCACGGGCAGCTTCGCTGCGCCGACGCTGATCGCAGCAGCGGTGCTCTTCCTTTGCGGCGGCATTATCGTTGTCGAACTCAAGCGGATTACGGCGGCGTTGAAAGGGTGAGGTCGGGCGGAAAATGCCATGGCTGGCACAAGCGCTCGCCCGAATGAAATAACAGTAACGTTTACATTACCCGATTGTTGGCGACGGCGGTTTGCCCTAGTTTCGGCGCTTCGGGAGGCGAGTTGTTCGTCTCCGCCGAAACGAGAGTGCCGCACTTGTTCCTATCCTTCTTTCCGAAGCCCAAGCTGTTCTTCATATCCTTTGTCGTTTGGTCGTTGATTGCCGTTGCCGCTTGGTATGGCGGGGGCGAACAACTGGGCGCCGTCTTCGGAATGCCGCCTCTGGCGGCAGATGCGCCGCCGATCACGGGTATCTCGGCCTTCTGGTCGCCCGCCTTCATCTGGTTCTACCTCTACTTCGCGCTTGTCGTCGCCCTGTTTGCCGCTTTCTGGTATGTCTACTCGCCGCACCGCTGGCAGAACTGGTCGATCCTCGGCTCCGCCCTCATTCTTTTCGTCACCTATTTTCAGGTGCAGGTCAGCGTCGCGATCAACAACTGGTACGGGCCGTTCTGGGATCTGATTCAGGCGATCGTCTCGAAGACGAAGGTGGTGACAGCGGCGGAGTTCTACAGCGAAATCGGTGTCTTTCTCGGGATCGCCATGGTCGCGGTCGCGGTTGCGGTCATCACGCGGTTTTTCGTCAGCCACTACATCTTCCGTTGGCGCACCGCGATGAACGAATACTACATGGCCAACTGGGGCAAGCTGCGCCACATCGAAGGCGCATCGCAGCGCGTGCAGGAAGATACGATGCGCTTTTCCACGACCGTGGAAGGCCTTGGCGTCAGCCTGATCGACAGCGTGATGACGCTGATCGCGTTCACGCCGGTGTTGATCAAACTTGAGGCCCACGTGAGCGAACTGCCGATCGTCGGCGTCATCCCCTATCCGCTCGTGACGGCCGCCATTCTCTGGTCGCTGTTCGGCACCGTGTTCCTGGCGGTCGTCGGCATCAAGCTGCCGGGCCTCGAATTCCGCAACCAGCGTGTCGAAGCAGCCTACCGCAAGGAACTGGTCTATGGTGAGGATCATGCCGATCGCGCCCAGCCGCCGACGGTCGCCGATCTCTTTGCAAACGTTCGCCGCAACTATTTCAGGCTGTACTTCCACTACCTGTATTTCAACATCGCGCGGATTTTCTACCTGCAGATCAACGGCATCTTTTCGCTGCTGATCCTGGCGCCGTCGATCATCGCCGGCAAGATCACGCTCGGTGCGTTGAACCAGATCTCGAACGCCTTCGGCCAGGTGACGTCATCGTTCCAGTACCTGGTTTCGTCCTGGCCGACCATCGTCGAGCTGCTGTCGATCTACAAGCGTCTGCGCGCCTTTGAAGCAGCCATCGACGATGAGCCATTGCCGCACATCGACCAGAAGTTCATCGCCGTCGGTGGCGATGAAGAGCTCGCCTGAGCCGGATCGACAGGAATGTAAATCAGAAGGCGGTTCGACCCGCCTTCTTTTTTGCCTGCTCGATCAGGGGCAGGGCCTGGGCGTAGCTGACGCAGGCGACGTCCGGCTTGCCGCAGACCTCGCTCAAGAGCCGATCGAGCGCGCGCCAGTAGGCGCCGCCGTTCATCTCGACGAAATGGAATCCCAGCTGCAACGGGATGCGGTCGCCGGAATATTCGCGGTCGAACGCCTTGCGGTAGGCCTCGTAGGTGCGCGCCTCGAAACGGGCACTGTCCTTCTTGTTTTCGACGCCCATCGAATGACGCACGAAGAGATTGTAGTCCATGCCAATGACCGGGCGCTGCGACGGGCCCTCGGGGATCAGCGGCAGGCCGAAGCGCGGCATCCCGTCCTTGGTGGTCGGCCAGCCAGGCCCCTTGGTCACGAGGCTCGCATCATAGGTGAAGCTGTCCGCCTTCAAGGCCGGCAGCAGCCCGTCGCTTAAGGACAGATAGGGTGCGCGGAAGCCCTTGATGCCGGTTCTTGCAAACTCCGCCCAGCCCGCAGGCTCGGCCTCGGGCTTGCCCGCCTTCTTCCAGGCATCGGCCAGTGCCGTATTGAAGGTCGCAAACTCGCTCTGCCAGTCGGCCTTGCTCCAGCCCTTGCCGTCGAAATGGCCGCAGGCGTGGCTGGCGATGTCGTGGCCATCGAGATGGGCCTGCCAGATATGGCCGGCGCGCGCGGCGATCTCCTCCCGGCTCTGGGCGAAGCCGACATTGGAGCGGCCCGGTTTCTGGCCCGGCGGATGGTAGATCTGCTTGCCGTCCGCCCGCGTCATCAGAAAGGTGCAGGAGAGGAAGTAGGTGAAGTGCGCGCCAGTGCGCTTGGCCATCGCCAGGCTCTTTTCCCAGAGCGCATTGTCGTGGGCGCCGTCGAAGGAGACGATCACCAGCTGCCGGTCGCCCGCCGGTGCCGTTGCCGGCGTTGACGGTTCGGCCAAGGCGAGGGCTGGACACAGGGCGAGCGAGATGGCGAGGGGAATACGGATCATGATCAACTGCAATGTTTGGTTTTGTCGCAAATGGTTCGAAAATACGGCAATCCTTTGATCGGTCTGGAAAAAAGCCGCCGGCAAGGCTACTGCATAGTTCGCTTGCGCCGGATTCGCGCGCATGAACGAATTGTATAGCAGATCAGCAGACGACAGTGCCGATTGTTGGTCGAGGCCGGCAGTCGGCGCTTGATGGCAGCGGTATCTCCAACAAAAGCGGTGACCCATGGCAATTCTCGTTCTCGGCATCATCCTCTTCCTCGGCCTTCATCTCGTCCGCGTTGTCGCGCCGGGCCTGCGCGCAGGCGTCATCGAGCGCAACGGCAAGGGCACCTGGATGGCGATCTATTCCATCCTCAGCCTCATCGGCCTCTGTCTGATCATCTACGGCTTCGGCCAGTCCCGCAGCGAGACCGGCATCCTCTATGATCCACCGGTGTTCCTGCGCCACATCGCGCTGCTCCTGATGCTGTTCGCCTTCATTTTGCTGGCGGCCGGGTTTCTGCCCGCCGGACGCATTGCGGTCGCGGTCAAGCATCCGCAGGTGCTGTCGATCAAGGTCTGGGCGCTGGCGCATCTGCTGGCCAATGGGGAAACGTCTTCCGTCCTGCTGTTCGGCTCGTTTCTCGCCTGGGCGGTGATCCTGCGCATCTCGCTCAAGCGCCGCGAGCGGGCCGGCGAGCGCGTGCTGCCGGTGTTCAAATCGGCGACGAACGATGTGCTCGCCGTCGTCATCGGCCTTGTCGCCTACGGGCTGTTCGTCTGGAAGCTGCACGAATGGTTGATCGGCGTCGCACCGGTGGTGATGGGCTAATTCACGTCAGCCCCCTTACAAGCGCCGCAAAATCGGGTAGAAGGCGCAAAATCCATGAGTGTGCAGCGTGTGCGCAAGAACGCGATGCATAGGCTCGAACAGTTTGGGAGCGTGCGCTCGTCCCGATCCTTGAAAGAAGCGATCGGACCAGCGAACCAGTGTGCAGGCAAGGCCGGGGCAATCGATGGCGAACCAAGACGACAGCTTTATCCGCGAGGTCAACGAGGAACTGCGTTCCGACCAGATGAAGAGCATCTGGACCCGTTTCGGCGGTGTCATCGTTGCGATCGCCGTCATGATCGTCCTCGGCACCATTGGCAAGGTCGGTTACGACTACTGGCAGGACAGCGCTTCCTCGAAGTCCGGCGACGCCTTCCTGCAGGCGCTGAACCTCGCCAAGGAAAACAAGTCTGACGAGGCGCTGGCTGCCTTGAACGGTCTTGAGAAGGAAGGCTACGGCGCCTATCCGGTGCTTGCGCGCTTGCGCGCCGCCACGCTCCAGGCCCAGAAGGGTGAGACGGACGCAGCCGTCAAGGCATTCTCTGACATCGGCAAGGATGCCGGCGTTCCCGAAGCGATCCGCGACGCGGCCCGCCTGCGCGCCGCCTATCTGCTGGTCGATGGCGGCAGCTACGAGCAGGTCTCGGCCGAGGTCGAGCAGTTGACGACGCCGCAGAACAACATGCGCCATTCGGCCCGCGAAGTGCTCGGCCTGGCGGCATACAAGGCCGGCGACTATGCCAAGGCAAAGACCTGGTTCCAGCAGATCGTCGACGATGCGCAGACCCCGCGCAACGTTACCGGTCGCGCGCAGATGCTGCTCGACGTGATCGCCGCCAGCGGCAAGGCGTAAGTTTCCGCCCGTCCTTGAAGGGGATGGGCAACCGGGTACATGACCCGTAATAATCAGCGCACAATCCCAGGACCGGTCCCGGTCTTGGGGTTGTGCGCTAAAGCATTTAAAGCAGTTCCGGTTTTGCATCTGGAACTGCGAAAAGCAGACAAGCAGTTCCAGCAAAAGTGCGTGAGCGGTTTGCGTGCGGAACTGTTTCGACAATCGGAACAGTCCTCTTGGGACTATCGCTGCCGGATGCAGCGAAAAAACAAAGATTTGAGCGCAGTTGTAGGCAGCAGCGCTCCAAGCGGAAACGGAACAGATCCATGAGCTTCACCGTCGCCATCGTCGGGCGTCCTAATGTCGGCAAGTCCACCTTGTTCAACCGTCTGGTCGGCAAGAAGCTGGCGCTCGTCGACGATACGCCGGGCGTCACCCGTGACCGGCGGCCTGGGGACGCCAAGCTGATCGACCTGCGCTTCCGGATCATCGATACGGCCGGCCTCGAGCAATCGGCCCCCGACACGCTGCAGGGCCGCATGTGGGCGCAGACCGAGGCTGCGATCGATGAGGCAGATCTTTCGCTGTTCCTGGTCGACGCCAAGGGCGGCCTGACGCCGGCCGACGAGACGCTTGCCGAAATGCTGCGCCGTCGCGGCAAGCCGGTGGTGCTGGTTGCCAACAAGTCCGAAGCGCGCGGTTCCGACGGCGGCTTCTACGACGCCTTCACGCTCGGCCTTGGCGAGCCTTGCCCGATCTCGGCCGAGCACGGTCAGGGCATGCTCGACCTGCGCGACGCGATCGTCGCTGCGATCGGCGAGGAACGGGCCTATCCGGCGGAAGACGACGTGGCCGAGACCGATATCGATCTGCGCCCGACGTTCAAGGACGACGGTGAAGACGAAGCGGAAGAGGCCGTCTATGACGAGACCAAGCCGCTGCGCGTCGCGATCGTCGGCCGGCCGAACGCCGGCAAGTCGACGCTGATCAACCGCTTCCTCGGCGAGGACCGGCTGTTGACCGGCCCGGAAGCCGGCATCACCCGCGATTCCATTTCGGTCGAGTGGGACTGGCGCGGCCGCACCATCAAGATGTTCGACACCGCCGGCATGCGCCGCAAGGCCAAGGTGCAGGAGAAACTCGAAAAGCTCTCGGTCGCCGATGCGCTGCGCGCCATCCGCTTTGCCGAGACGGTCGTCATCGTCTTTGACGCGACCATTCCCTTCGAGAAGCAGGACCTGCAGATCGTCGACCTCGTCCTGCGCGAGGGTAGGGCGGCCGTGCTCGCCTTCAACAAGTGGGATCTGGTCGAGGACTGGCAGACGGTGCTGGCCGACCTTCGTGAAAAGACGGAGCGGCTCCTGCCGCAGGCGCGCGGCATCCGCGCCGTGCCGATCTCCGGCCACACCGGCTATGGTCTCGACCGGCTGATGCAGGCGATCATCGAAACCGACAAGACCTGGAACCGCCGTATCTCGACGGCGCGGCTCAATCGCTGGCTGGAATCGCAGACGATCCAGCATCCGCCACCGGCCGTTTCCGGCCGCCGCCTGAAGCTGAAGTACATGACCCAGGTGAAAGCCCGTCCGCCGGGCTTCATGATCTCCTGCACGCGTCCAGACGCGCTGCCGGAATCCTATATCCGCTACCTGATCAACGGCCTGCGCAACGATTTCGACCTGCCGGGCGTGCCGATCCGCATGCATTTCCGCTCGGGCGACAACCCGTATGAGTCCAAGGCGAAGAAGCGCCGCTAGGCGCTTCCTTTCTCAGGTCAGGCCGCAGGCAGCTTTTCCTTGGCCACAAGCGCACCATGGTGCCCGATAACGCCGGCGGCGACGCTGGCGGCAAAGGCGGCCGCTTGTGCGGGCTTGTCGCCGGCAACGAGGCGGGCGACGAAGGCGCCGTTGAAGCTGTCGCCGGCGCTGGTGGTGTCGACGACGCGCTCGACCCTCGTCGCCGGTACATGCTCGACCGGCGCATCGCCGAAGGCGAGGGTAATACCCTTCTCGCCATCCTTCACGACGACGTTGGCCGCGCCGAGGCCCTTGTAGCGCGCGATCGTCGCCTCGATCGAGGCGTCGGCGAAATGCGTGGCCTCGTCGTCGAAGCTCGGCATGACGAGGCTCGCGGCGCGGGCGCCATCGGTCAGCGTCCGGCGCATGCGTTCGGCGCCGTCCCAAAGGCGCGGACGGATGTTGGGGTCGAACACCACCAGCTTGCCGGCGGCCTTGGCGCGGCGCAGTTCCGACAGCAGGGTTTCAACCGCATCGGGGGCAAGGATCGCCAGCGTGATGCCGGAATAGAGGATCAGGTCGGCGCCTTCGATAGCACGTCTCAGATGATCGGCATCGTCGGCCAGCAGTTTTGCCGCCGAGTGTGAGCGCCAGTAGGAAAAGCTGCGCTCGCCATCCTTCAGGTGGATCATGTAGAGCCCGACAGAGCGGCTCTCGATCCGGCGAACGGCCGATGTATCGATCGTTTTTTCGCCCATGAAGGAAAGCATCTCGTCGGAGACCGTATCGGTGCCGACGGCGGAGCAATAGCCGACCGTCCAGTCCGAGGGCATGAAGAGGCGGGCGTAATAGGCGGCATTGAAGGTGTCGCCGGCATAGCCCTTGCGCAACAGCCCGCCTTCCGCCTGCATGAGCTCGACCATGCACTCCCCGATCGCAAGCATCTTACCGGCCACGTCTTTCCTCCTCACGAAATTTCGCCAGAGACGGGATAAGGGGCCGGGCCGTTCTCGGCAAGAGATTGTTTCCACCAGGGCCGATGCGCGCACAGGACGGCGTTTACTGATCGGTCGGGCAAGGCTACATCTTCTGTCTGAAGGATCGTCTTTGAGGGGGCATTCATGGCGTCTCTGCAGGTTTCGGACAAGGACTGGTGGCGCGGCGCGGTGATCTACCAGGTCTATCCGCGATCCTTCCAGGATACCGACGACGACGGTATCGGCGATCTCAAGGGGGTCACACGCAGACTGGCGCATATCGCCTCGCTCGGCGTCGACGCGATCTGGCTGTCTCCGTTCTTCACCTCGCCGCAGGCCGACATGGGCTACGACGTGTCCGACTATTGCGATGTCGATCCGATGTTCGGCACGCTTTCGGATTTCGACGAGATGCTGGCGGAAGCCCATCGCCTCGGGCTGAGGGTGATCATCGACCAGGTGATCTCGCACACCTCCGACCGGCACCCCTGGTTTGTCGAAAGCCGCTCGAGCCGTACGAATGGCAAGGCGGATTGGTACGTCTGGGCGGATCCGAAGCCGGATGGCACGGCACCCAACAACTGGCTGTCGATCTTCGGCGGACCGGCCTGGGAATGGGACGGAGTGCGCAAGCAATATTACATGCACAATTTCCTCGGCTCCCAGCCGGACCTCAACTTCCACAATCCCGATGTGCAGGACGCGGTGCTCGATGCTGCCCGCTTCTGGCTCGACCGCGGCGTCGACGGCTTTCGCCTCGACACGGTGAACTTCTATTTCCACGACAAGCACCTGCGCGACAACCCGCCGCTCGTCCCTGATCCCGACGCCACCAGCAACGACGCGCCCGACGTCAACCCCTACGGCATGCAGGACCATCTTCACGACAAGAGCCAGCCGGAGAACGTCGGCTTCCTCAAGCGCTTCCGGGCGCTGCTTGACCGTTACGACGGCCGCATGACCGTTGGCGAGGTGGGCGATGGCGCCCGCTCGCTGAAGACCGTGGCCGCCTATACGGGCGGCGGCGACAAGCTCAACATGTGCTACACCTTCGACCTGCTTGGCCCGGACTTTACCGCGGCCCACATTCGCCGCTGCGTCGAGAATTTCCAGAAGGCCGTCACCGACGGTTGGGTCTGCTGGGCCTTTTCCAACCACGACGTGACGCGGCATGTCAGCCGCTTTGCTGAGGGCGAGGCCGAGCGCGATCAGGTGGCGCGGCTGGCAATCACGCTGCTTGCGAGCCTGCGCGGCTCGATCTGCCTTTACCAGGGCGAGGAGCTTGGCCTGCCGGAGGCGGAGCTCGCCTTTGAAGATCTGCGCGACCCCTACGGCATCCGCTTCTGGCCCTCCTACAAGGGGCGCGACGGATGCCGCACACCGATGGTCTGGGAAGAAAAGGCGGCCAATGCCGGCTTTACTGGCGGCAAGCCGTGGCTCCCGGTTCCGGCCGAACAGCGGCGCCTGGCGGTCGATAGCCAGGAGAGAGCCGGCACGCTGCTCGACCACTACCGGGCAACGCTTGCCTTCCGCAAGGCGCATCCGGCCTTGCGCGATGGCACGCTGCGCTTCCTCGATACGAACAGCGACCTTCTCGCCTTCGTTCGCGAAAAGGACGGCGAAAGGCTGCTCTTCGTCTTCAACCTCACGCGTGAACCGCTCGAGTTCCTGGCGCCGGCCGCCTCGGTACAACCCCTGGATTTGCCCGGATATCCGGCGCGCCTCGAAGCCGGTAGCATCAAGGTCGCGGGACTGTCGGTCTTTTCTGGGAAACTCTGATGCGCGTCTTGCTGATGGATGACGAAACGATCGGCCGCTGGGTCGAGATGCGGCTGGCGCTCTGGCCGGATACACCGGAAGCAGAGCACCGCGCGGAAGTCGAATCCGCGCTTGCCGAAAGCGATCGCTATGCCTCGTTCCTGTGCGAGGACGAGGCCGGCGTTGCTGCCGGCTTTGCCGAGGCGTCGATCCGTCGCGACTATGTCAACGGCTGCGAAACGTCGCCGGTGGCTTTCCTCGAGGGCATTTATGTCCTGCCCGCCTACAGGCGACGTGGGGTGGCGCGGGCGTTGATCATCGCGGTCGAGCGCTGGGCGACGAGCCAGGGATGCCTGGAACTCGCCTCGGACACGGCGACCGACAATCTGAGAAGCCAGAGCCTGCACATGGCGCTTGGCTTCGAAGAAACCGAGCGCGTCGTCTATTTCCGCAAGGAGCTGTCGCCGGGCGCGCCGGTCAATTGAGCGTCCGTCGTCTCCAGCGTCACGCTGCCTCCGGCATTTGCGATCGGCGCCGATAGGACGCACGCAGGGCGTGGGTGAGGATCGCGACGATGCCCCAAAGCCGTATGTAGGAAAACACGAGGACGAGCGCTACATAGGCCAGATACCTGGCGCGGCCGACCTCGGGACGGTCGAATATCGGCGCGAGTATACCTGCAATCCGCCCTTGAACGAACGTTGCGACCACCAGGAGCGCGGAGATGAAAAGCAGGGCCCACAGCAGATGGCGCCAGTGACGCCCGATCTCTTTGAAGACGCTGATGAAGCGGGGCTCGCGGTCCTGTCCCTTCTCGACGACAAACATGAAAGCGATCGTCGAAATGGCCGCAACCCATAGCTGAAGCAGGCCCTGCCGCCAGGGGAAGGCGATGCCGTCGAAGCCGAACCAGAGCTGGGCCGCCAAGAACTTGTCGACGCCCGCAAAATTCGCGCCGCCGACAGCGAGCAGGAACAACAGCAGGAATCGCCAGATCACGCGCCAGCCGAAAACGAGCTGCTCGTGAAAACTCAGTCGCGCGAGCGACGTCGAGCCTTTGGCCAGTTCGATCATTTTCTGGCTGGCAAGAAGAAATGCGAGCAGCACCGCGAACTGGACGAGCACCATCCCGAGCAGGGCGAGGCCGCCGGGCATCACCCTTGCGTAGCTGCGCAGGACGGTTGCCAGCAGCAGCCACGGAACAGTCTGCAAAAGCAAGTAGGGCCCGAAAGTCGGCCAAGCGCGGTACCCTCGGGTCGTTCGACTGGATGCAGATGCTGTTCCTGTAGCTTCCATGGCTTTGTTTTGCCTGAAAAGCGCAAAAAGCCGCTTAGCGCACTCCTTAAAATCCAGCGCATCTGCGTGTATTCGAGTTTTGGTTGTGTCTCAGCCGATCAGCATGAACTTGTCGACATCGACCAGACCGCGGTCGGAGATCTTCAGGTGCGGGATGACCGGCAGCGGCAGGAAGGCGAGCTGGAGGAACGGCTCTTCCAGCGTCGCGCCGAGCGCAAACGCGGCCTGACGCAGGTGGTGCAGCGTGTCGCGCACGCTCTCGTAGGGCTCGAGGCTCATCAGGCCTGCAACCGGCAGCGCGATCTCGCCGGTCACCTTGCCGTCCTCCACGACGACGAAGCCACCCTTGATCTCGCCGAGGCGGTTGGCGGCGATCGCCATGTCTTCGTCGCTGACGCCGACGACGCAGATGTTGTGGCTGTCATGGCCGACGGTCGAGGCGATCGCGCCCTTCTTCAGTCCAAACCCTTGAACGAAGCCGTTGGCGTGATTGCCGTTGACGCCGTGCCGCTCGATCACCGCGACCTTGATGATGTCACGGCCGAGATCGACACCGGTCTGGTTGCCGACGGCGGGCAGTCGGTAGCGGCGGTGTTCGGTGATGATCTTGCCGGGCAGCACGCCGATGACGGAGCTATCGCCATCGGTGACGGGAATGCCGAAGGCGCTGGTGTGCACATGGCCGGCCTTGACGCTGTCGAGCCCGACGGGGGCGACAGGCTTGCGGGTGGCAAACAACTGATCGGTCACGCGGCGGCCGCCGGAAAACACCATCTCGGCCTTGCAGCTTTCCAGGCTGTCGACCACCACCAGATCGGCGCGCCAGCCGGGGGCGACCAGGCCGCGGTCACGCAGGCCGAAGGCGCGAGCAGCCGAGATCGAGGCGGCGCGGTAGATGGCCAGCGGCTCGACGCCGGCTGCGATCGCCGTGCGGATCATGTGGTCGAGGTGTCCCTGCTCGGCGATATCGAGCGGATTGCGATCATCGGTGCAAAGCGCCAGATGCGGCGACAGGCGCTCGGTTATGATCGGCATCAGCGCGTGCAGGTCCTTGGAGACCGAACCCTCGCGCACGAGGATGTGCATGCCCTTGCGGATCTTTTCCATCGCCTCTTCGGCGCTTGTGCATTCGTGGTCGGTGCGGATGCCGGCTGAGAGATAGCCGTTCAGATCCTTGCCCGACAGCAGCGGCGCATGGCCATCGATATGCTCGCCCTGGAAGGCGTCCAGCTTGGCAAGGCACACCGGGTCCTTGTGGATCACACCGGGGAAATTCATGAACTCCGCAAGGCCGATGACCTTCGGATGGTGACGGAAGGGCAGCAGCCTTTCGATCGGCAGGTCGGCGCCTGAGGTTTCGAGATGCGTTGCCGGTACGCAGGAGGACAGTTGGACGCGGATGTCCATGATCGTTTCGAGCGCCGAATCCAGGAAGTACTCGATGCCTTCGGTGCCGAGCACGTTGGCAATCTCGTGCGGGTCGCAGACGACGGTGGTGATGCCGAGCGGCAGCACGCAGCGATCGAATTCATGCGGGGTGACCAGCGAGGATTCGATGTGCAGATGCGTGTCGATGAAGCCGGGCACGACGATGCGGCCGGAAATGTCGATCTCCTCGCGGCCCTCATAGCTGCCGAAGGTACCGACGATGCGGTCGCCTGAGATGGCGATGTCGGAGGCGACGAGTTCGCCAGTGACGAGGTCGAAGAAGCGTCCGCCCGTCAAGACGATGTCGGCGGGCTCGCGTCCGACGCCCTGATCGATGTAGCGTTCCAGCGCTTCGGACATGAGGCAACTCCAGTTTCTGTGTGTGCGCGCGACCGCGGCCTGCTGACGAGCTTGGCCGTGACCGGATTGGTGATGCGGATAAGAGTAACCCTTCCCCCGTCGCCGGGGAAAGGGTCAAGGTTGTTCGGTGCTGTGCCCGTTCAGATGTTGCTGTTGAGAACGGCGCGCAGCTTGCCGAAGAGTTCGTCGATCTCGGCCTTGGAGATGATCAGCGGCGGCGACAGCGCGATGATGTCGCCGGTCGTGCGGATCAGGAGACCGCTCTCATAGGCCTTCAGGAAGGCGGAGAAGGCGCGCTTGGTCGGCTCGCCGGCGATCGGCTGCAGTTCGATCGCGCCGATCAGGCCGAGGTTGCGGATGTCGATGACATGCGGGCAATCCCTCAGCGAATGCAGGCCTTCCTCCCAGTAGGGAGCAAGCTCGGCGGCGCGGGTGAGCAGGCCCTCTTCCTTGTAGGTGTCGAGCGTGCCAAGGGCGGCGGCCGAGGCGATCGGGTTGCCCGAATAGGTGTAGCCGTGGAAGAACTCGATCATGTGCTCCGGGCCGTTCATGAAGGAATCATGGATCTCGGAGGTGACGAACACGGCGCCCATCGGGATGACGCCGTTGGTCAGGCCCTTGGCGGTGGTGATGATGTCCGGCTTGACGTCGAAATACTGCGCGGCAAAGGGCGTGCCGAGGCGGCCGAAGCCGGTGATGACTTCGTCGAAGATCAGCAGGATGCCGTGTTTGGTGCAGATGTCGCGCAGCTTCTTGAGGTAGCCCTTCGGCGGGATCAGCACGCCCGTCGAGCCGGCGACCGGCTCGACGATCACGGCGGCGATGGTCGAGGCGTCATGCAGCGTGACGATGCGCTCGAGCTCGGTGGCAATATCGCCGCCATGCTCGGGCTCGCCGCGGGTAAAGGCGTTCTGGGCCGGCAGATGCGTGTGCGGCATGTGGTCGACGCCGGTCAGAAGCGTGCCGAACATCTTGCGGTTGGAGACGATGCCGCCGACCGAGATGCCGCCGAAATTGACGCCGTGATAGCCGCGTTCGCGGCCGATCAGCCGGAAGCGCGAGCCGTCGCCCTTGGCGCGGTGGTAGGCAAGCGCCACCTTCAGCGCCGTGTCGACCGATTCCGAGCCGGAATTGGTATAGAGAACATGGTTCATGCCCTCGGGCGCGATGTCGACCAGGCGGTTCGCCAGTTCGAAGGCCTTGGGGTGGCCGAGCTGGAAGGCCGGCGCATAGTCGAGTTCGCCCGCCTGCTCGCGGATCGCCTCGGTGATCTTCGGGCGACAATGGCCGGCGTTCACGCACCACAGACCTGCCGTTCCGTCCAGCACCGTACGCCCGTCATGGGTCGTATAGTGCATGTCCTTGGCGCCGACGAACAGGCGCGGCTCTTTCTTGAACTGCCGGTTCGCGGTGAACGGCATCCAGAAGGCGCGCAGGTCGTTGGGCGTATTCAGGCGGTTCGACATTCCGGTTCTCCTCGGTCTCTTCTCTGTCAGGCGGTGCTGCCCGCTTGGATTTTTTACCCTTTGGTCAAACTATCAGGGCGCCGGGTCGCGTCAAGCCTCGGGCCCGTGCGCGAGCGCGGCGGAAAGCGACGAAATTTGGCTGCAGCGGCGGATCTTTTCTCAAGCTTAACCTGTTTGCGGCAACCCTCTGCTGCCATGTACAGCCGGGTCCATGGCGGCCTCCCAAACCCCTGAAGATCCGGCCTGGAAAATGCGGAGTTGGGAACGTGTCGAGGTTCGGGATAGCACACGCGGCGATTGTCGCGCTCTTCCTGCCGGGCCTGGCAATGGGCGCGGAACTCATCACCGATGGCCAGTTCGATACCGGCAAGGACACGTTCTGGGCGAGCGAGGGATTGGCGCTCGAACGGGGCGACGGCCGGCTGTGTGTCGCGGTTCGAGAGGGCGGCGAGGCTTACGCCCAGCTCGTCGGCGTCAACGGATTGCAGCTGCGGCCGGGCCACGTCTACCGCCTGTCGCTGACGGTTTCGGCCGAGCCGGCGCGCGCCGTTTCCGGAAGGGTGCAACGGGCCGCCGACCCCTGGACGGCCGCAAGTGAATTCACCGTCGCGGCGTCCGCAGGCGGCACGCCGTTTTCCATCGAGTTCGAGCCGTTCGAAGCGGACGAGGCCCAGCTCGTGTTTCCGCTCGGCGGCGGCGAGGGCGGTCGCGTTTGCCTCGACAACCTGTCGCTCAAAGAGACCGGCATGCCGTCGCGCGCAGCCAAAAGGGCGTCCGAGGGACCCGCCATTCGCGTCAACCAGCTCGGCTATCTGACCGATGGCCCGAAGCGGGCGACCTTTGTCGCGGACGCGAAACGGCCGATCGACTTCCAGTTGCTCGATTCCAGGAACCGGATGGTCGGCAAAGGCAAGACCCAGCCGCGGGGCTTCGATCCGAGCGCCGGCGTCGAAACCCAGGTCGCCGATTTCTCCGCTTTCGCAACGCCCGGCGAAGGGTACCGGCTGGTGTCGGGCGACTGGGCGAGCGACCGTTTTTCGATCGAGGATGATCTCTACGAGCGGTTGCGGGTCGATGCCCTTTCCTGGTTCTACCCGCAGCGCAGCGGCATTGAAATCGACGGGGCGATTGCCGGACGCGCCTATGCCAGGGCCGCCGGCCACGTCGGGGTTGCGCCGAACCAGGGTGACAAGGCGGTTCCATGCCTGTCGGGCAAACAGGCAGAGACGCTCTATGGTGACTGGTCCTGTGGCTACCAGCTCGATGTGACCGGCGGCTGGTACGATGCCGGCGACCACGGCAAGTATGCGGTTACCGGCGCCCTTTCGGCCGCCCAGCTGCTCGCCGCCTACGAGCGCGGTCTTGCCTATGCCAAGGGGTCGCCGGTGACGCGCGACGGGCTGTCACGCATACCGGAAAACGGCAATGGCCTGCCTGATGTGCTCGATGAAGCGCGCTGGGAGCTGGAATTCCTGCTGCGCATGATGGTGCCGGACGGAGAGCCTCTGGCCGGCATGGTGCACCACAAGGTTCATGACACCGCCTGGACGGCCGCGCCGATGCTGCCTGGCGAGGATCCGCAGCCTCGGGCGCTGCACCGCCCGTCGACGGCGGCAACGCTTGATGTCGCGGCGGTGGCCGCGCAGGGCGCCCGGCTCTTTGCCGACCAGAACCCGACGTTTTCGGCGCGCCTGCTTGCGGCCGCGCGCAAGGCCTGGGTGGCGGCGAACGCCAATCCGGCCCTTTTGGCGCCGAAGTCCGACGGTCTTGCCGGCGGCGGCGACTATGACGACGACAGCATCTCGGATGAGCTGTTCTGGGCTGCAACCGAGCTTTACCTGACGACCGGCAATCGGGAGTATCTGAGAACCCTCAGGGCGTCGCCGCTCTGGAAGGCGGATGTGTTTTCGGCGGGCGGTGCGTTCGATTGGCGCAACGTCGCAGCTTTCGCCCGCCTCCAGCTGGCGCTTTACGGTCAACGTCTGCCTGTGTCCGATCGCGAAATGATCCGCAGTTCGGTGGTTTCGGCCGCGCAGCACCTGCTGTCCGTGCAGCAGGCGGCACCCTTCGGCGTTGTCTATCGGCCGCAGGAGCGGCGCTACGACTGGGGCTCGAACCAGCTGATCCTGCAGAACCTGATCGTGCTGTCGGCCGCGTTCGACCTGTCCGGTGAAAGGGCCTTTCTCGATGGCGCACGCGAGGGCATGGATTACATTCTGGGGCGCAACGCGATGGGGCTTTCCTATGTCACCGGCTATGGCGCCCGTTCGCCGCAGAACCAGCACAGCCGCTGGTATGCCCATCAGCGTGACGCGACGCTTCCGAACCCGCCAGTCGGTTCCCTTGCCGGCGGGCCCAACTCGAGTTTCGTCGATGATATCGCCAAGGCGCAGCTCACCGGCTGCGCGCCGCAGACCTGTTATGTCGATGACATCGAAGCTTACGGGTCGAACGAAATCGCCATCAACTGGAACGCGCCACTCGTCTATGTCGCTTCGTTCCTCGCCGATGCGCGTTAGGAGGTAGCGTGACCGGGATTGCCTTCGTCGGAACCGGCTTCGTCGCCGACTACTACATGACGACGCTTGCCAACCATCCGCAGTTGCGGCTCGTCGGTGTCTTTGACCGCGATGCCGCGCGCCTCGACGCCTTCAGCCGTTACTGGAAGGTTCCATCCTACGCCTCGCTGGAAGAGGCGCTGGCCGATCCGGCGGTGTCGATCGTCGTCAATCTGACCACGCCCGAGAGCCACTATACCGTTAATCGCGCAGCGCTTTCCGCCGGCCGACACGTCTATTGCGAAAAACCACTGGCGATGACGGTGGAGGAGGCGAGCGAACTCGCCGATCTGGCAAAGGCGCGGGGGCTTGTGTTGGCCGGCGCGCCGGCCAATGGCCTGAGCGATGCGCAGGCGCTCTGCGCCCGCCTGCTTTCGGAAGGGGCGATCGGTACCCCACGGCTCGTCTATGCCGAAATGGAGGACGGTCCGGTCTTCAAGGCGAACTGGCGCGCCTGGCGCAGTCGCTCGGGCGCGGCCTGGCCGGGCGTGCACGAGTTCGAGGTCGGCTGCACGCTCGAGCATGCGGGCTATGCCACCAGCTGGCTCGTTTCGCTGTTCGGCCCGGTTGCCGAGGTTAGCGCGGTTTCGGCACTGACCTTTCCCGACAAGGGGCCGGGGACCGAGACCCTGGCGCTCGGGCCGGACTTTTCGGTCGGCTGCCTGGCGTTCCGTTCAGGCGTCACGGCTCGGGTCACCTGCGGACTGGCCGCGCCGCGCGACCGCTCGCTGACGATCATCGGCGACGCGGGCATGATCGTCGTACGCGACCTCTGGGACAATCGCTCGCCCATCCATGTCGAAGCGTTCGGTACAAGGCGGCCGCTCATTCATCGTGGGCTCGACTGGCTGGAATGGAAGCTCGGACGCAAGCTGCCGTTGCGGATCTATCCGGGCGCCAGGGCGCGTTATCCCAAGGCGGAAGCACTGGTTACGCTTCCGGCCTTTCCGTCACAGATCGATTTCGTGCGCGGCATTGCGGCACAGGCCGAGGCGATCGAGCGCGGCGAAGCGCCGTTCTTTTCCGGTGCAACGGCGCGCCATCTGACAGAGGTCGTCCTGGCGCTTAACAGCGGCTGGCGCAATTATCGGCCGCTCGATCTCTAGGCCGTCGGCGGCAGTGCGCGGATCGCCTCGACGATGTCGAGCGCCGCGGCGCTCCGCTCGAGCGGCATCAGCGGATGCTCGCGCCGGCCCTCAAGGATGGCGGCGCTCGCCGCCCCGATCTCAAATTGCAGGCCGTTGCCGGGAAAGGAATGGTCGAAGCGTTTGAGGCCGGGCAGGGGCATGCGTCGGGCGACCTTGAAGAGAGCGTCCGTCAGAGGCTCTCTGGCTTTTGCCTGCAGTAGCCTGCGCGCCGGGCCGCCGGTTGCAAGGAACAGGCGGCTTGCCTTCAGGAAGGGTGCGTCGATCGCCACCGTGCCGCGATCGCCTTCGATGACGAAGCGGTTACGACCGTTGCGGTCGAAGCCGCAGGCAAGAACGGCATCAAATCCGCCATAGGCCAGCCTGATCTCAGCCGAATTGTCCACGCCAGAGGGTGCACGTTTCCAGGTGCCGTCGACCGAAGTCGGTTGCCCGAATAGGTTGAGGCAAAGCGCGATCGGATAGACGCCGAGATCGAGAAGCGAACCGCCGCCGAGCGTCGGATCGAAGAAGCGGCTGCCCGCGTCGAACGGCTTTTCGTAGGCGAGTTCGGCGCTGACATGCCGGATCGCGCCGATCGTTCCATCCCGCAGCATGTCGCGCAGCGCCGACAGGGCCGGAAGGAAACAGGTCCAGAGCGCCTCCATCGCAAAACGGCCGCTCGCAGCCGCAGCCGTCGCAAGCGCGCGCGCATCGGCGGATGTCGCCGTCAGTGGCTTTTCGACCAGCACCGCCTTGCCGGCGGCAAGGAACAGGGCCGCGTGCTCGCGGTGCAGCGCATTGGGGGAGGCGATGTAGACCGCATCGATGTCGTCGGCGCCGGCGAGCGCCTGCAAAGTCGGGTAGCTGCGGACGTTACCGAACCGCTCGGCGAAGGCATCGGCTGTCGCGGCTTTGCGCGATGCCACGGCAACAAGGCTCGCATTGGGGGCGAACCGAAAGTCCGATGCAAAGCTGTTTGCGATTGTGCCGGCTCCGGCAATGCCCCAACGGACCTTGTCACGCATTCTCGTTTGCCCGCTGTTCCCGGCGATCTGTTCGCACGGCATGGTGCCGCGGAAGTCTCAAGTCCCGGTAAACACGCAGCCTTTTGCGTTCTTACCGAGATCCTGAAAAAGAATAAGCCCCGCGCGATTTCTCGTGTGGGGCTGTTCCAGCGGGTCCGCAGGCGCGGACTTAAGATCAGGCCGACTTGCGGACCGGAGTCTTTTCTGCGGTATTCTCGTCGCCGTAGATCTGGGAAAGCGTGCCCAGGATCCGCATGACCGCGTCCGATGAGCTCGAATAATAAATCGTCTGCGCATCGCGACGCGTGCTGACCAGGTTCTGGGCACGGAGCTTGGAAAGATGCTGGGAGAGAGCCGACTGGCTCAGCCCAACCTTGTTGGCCAATGCGCCGACTGCCATCTCTTCCTTGACAAGGGAATCGAGGATGAGGAGGCGCTTAGGATTTGCCATGGCCGAG
>NZ_DASYGZ010000061.1:0-32896 GCF_035999135.1 Ensifer sp. | reverse complement strand
GAACAGAAAAGTCAAAATCCTCGCCACGCTCGGACCGGCGTCCTCGGACGAGCAGATGATCCAGAAGCTGCACGAGGCCGGGGCCGATCTGTTCCGTATCAACATGAGCCATGCGAGCCACGACGTGATGCGCACGCTGGTGCAGCGCATCCGTGCCGTCGAAGCGCGTTGCGGCCGGCCGATCGGCATTCTCGGCGACCTGCAGGGCCCGAAGCTGCGCGTCGGCAAGTTCGCCGAAGGCAAGGTCGATCTGAAGGTCGGCCAGACCTTCACGCTCGACAACAAGGACAAACCCGGCGACAACACCCGTGTCTACCTGCCGCACCCCGAAATTCTCGAAGCGGTCAAGCCCGGTCATCGCCTGCTGATCGATGACGGCAAGCTGCACCTGAAGGCCGAAAAGACCGACGGCAAGAGCATCGTCACGACGGTTGTCGCCGGCACCAGGATTTCCGACCGCAAGGGCGTCAGCCTGCCCGATACACTGCTCGCCGTTGGCGTCCTGACCGACAAGGACCGTTCCGACCTCGACGCAGTTCTGGCGACCGGCGAATTCGACTGGGTGGCGCTCTCCTTCGTGCAGCGTCCGGAAGACCTTGCCGAAGTCCGCAAGATCGCCCGCGGCCGCGTCGGCCTGATGTCGAAGATCGAAAAGCCGCAGGCGCTCGACCGGATCGACGAGATCATCGAACTCTCGGACGCGCTGATGGTGGCGCGCGGCGACCTCGGTGTGGAAATGCCGCTGGAATCGGTTCCGGGCCTGCAGAAGCAGCTGACGCGCGCATGTCGCCGCGCCGGCAAGCCGGTTGTCGTTGCCACCCAGATGCTCGAATCGATGATCTCGGCACCGGTTCCGACCCGCGCGGAAGTCTCCGACGTCGCGACCGCGGTGTTCGAGGGTGCCGACGCCGTCATGCTTTCGGCCGAATCCGCCTCGGGTGAGTATCCGGTCGAGGCCGTTTCGACCATGGCGTCGATCGCCAGCAACGTCGAGCGCGACCCGCATTATTCCAGCATCATCTACGCGCAGCGCACCCCGCCGGAAGCAACCGGCGCCGACGCGATTTCGCTCGCCGCTCACCAGATCGCCGAGACGCTGCGGCTGTCGGCGATCGTCTGCTACACCTCGTCCGGCACGACAGGTCTTCGCGCCGCGCGCGAGCGGCCGCAGGTGCCGATCATCGCGCTGTCGCCGATCGTTCAGACGGCGCGCCGCCTTTCGGTCGTTTGGGGCCTGCACTGCGTGGTGACGGGCGATGCGACCGATCTTGACGACATGGTCAATCGCGCCTGCCGCATCGTCGCGGCTGAAGGCTTCGGCAAGCCCGGCGAGCGGGTCATCATCTCCGCCGGCGTTCCGCTCGGCACGCCCGGCGCCACCAACATGCTGCGCATCGCCTATATCGGCTCTGACGGCATGAGCGGCGTCTAAGATCAGCCCGACTGGCTGGTTACATCGTCTCTCGAGATATCAGGCGGGCTTCGGCCCGCCTTTTTATTGTCTCGAGATCGGTCGGCTGGCCGGACAGCTTCTCCAGTGCTGCGACCACGACGTCGGTCGCGACATAGTCCGGCTTGTGGCCGAGATTGCCGATCCATAAGAGCTCGGCGCCCTTGATGTCGCGGGCAAGGCCGCGCGAATGAATGTCAGCCAGGACGATACCGTCGCTGTCGCCGGTGATGATCACCGTCGGCGCCGAAATCTCGCGATAGCGTGGCGCGGTCGAGGTCAGGTAGGCGTGCAGCCTGGCGATGTCGCGCGCGTTGCTGAGAAAGGTGGAGGGGCGCAGCACCAGATGGGGCCCGGTCTTGGCGATGTAGTCCGCCGGTCGCGCATTGGGCGAGAAGATGGAATGGGTACCGCGCTCGATCCGCCGCTGACCGAGCGGCGTCACCAGCGTATGGGCAAACAGCCAGCCGACGAGGGGCAGGGCCGTCAGCTGGTAGTACCAGTCGATGCCGCCTGGCCAGGGATGTGTCGCTGGCGCAAGCAGCACGAGGCCGGCGGTCTTTTGCGGATGATGAAGGGCAAAGCTTGCAGCAATGGCGCCGCCAAGCGAATGGCCGACGACAATGGCGCGGCGGATCCCGCGCTTCTCCATAAGGGCGGCGATCGCCGCCGCCTGTCCGTCCGGCAAGTCGTTGGTCGCGCCGCCGCGCTCCGAATAGCCGTGACCGGGCCGGTCGACGAACAGCATCTCGGCGCGACCGTCAAGGGCGGGCGCGAAGGCGTGCAACTGGTCGAGCAGATTGCCGCTCGCGCCGTGGATGAAGACGACCGGCAGCAGGTCGGCGCCTTCGCCGGCCCGCAGGTGCACGCTGTTCATGTGGTAGCCGCCGATGTCGATCAGTTCGCCGACATTGGGAAACCGTCTGGCGAAGGCCCGTGCGTGCCACAGGCTGTAGACGATGCCCGCAAGCGGGAGTGCGATCAAGATAAGAGCGAACGGGTACATCGTCATCTGTCTTCCATCGCCGCTGCCAGCGGCGGAACGAGGGCGGTAGGCGGTGTTTCGTCACTGCCGGGCTGCAGCCTCAGCCATCCGGTCCAGATGTCGTCCACGGCGCGCTGGCGGGCAGCCACGAACTCCGGCAGCGCCGTGTCGCGCTCGCCCTTGCAGTATCGCCTGTCGCCACGGTCGACAACGAGAACAGGCGGAGCGCCGAACTGGTCCGCGGTGATGTCGACGATGTAATCGCCGCATTCGGCCCAGGCATGGCTTTGCCAGATCCCGTCGCAGAGGTAGCCGTAGGGGCCGATTTCGGGTTCGCCAGGCGCTGTGCGCGGGGTACCCGAGACCCAGCGCGCCTCAAAGCCTCGGGTGCTCAGGATCCGCACCAGGAAAAGGCTCGTGCGGCCGCAGGTCCATTGCGAGGAAACCGCCGGAGGGTCGCCACCCCATGCGCGATGCCAACCCATCCAGATCGGCTCGATGAAGCGGCGGGCGGCCGTCGCCAAGTCGAAGAGCGCAGTCGCATTGGCGGGAAGGGGCGTTGGCGGGCTTGGCACGTGACGACGCCGGATACGATCAGGTCTTGCTACCGGCGAGCTTCTCGGCGAGTTCTCCGAGCTTCTCCTGAGCGTTGCGATCGGCGGGATAGATTGCCAGGAATTGTTCCCAGGCGCGCATGGCGAGCTCATCCTTGCCGGCAGCGCCGAGGATCGCCGCCATGCCGGCAAGGGCGCCAAAGTGGCGGGGCTCTATTGTCAGCACGCGGTTGATGTCCGACATGGATTTTCGATAGTTGCCCATTGTGTAGTGCAGCGTCGCGCGCCTGTTCCAGCCCTCGACATAGTTCGGCGCAAGCGTGATCACCTGGTCGAGAATATCGAGGGCAGCAGCCTGCTTGTTGTCGCTGACGGCCTTGTCGGCCCATTGCATCAGGAGATTGACGGTGGCGCTGCCGGAATCCTGCCATTCCAGACGGATCTGGCTGGAAAGTTCACGCGCCTTGTCGGCGTCGCGTTCCTTCTTCAGGTCGGCAAACAGTGCGTCGATGCGTTGCTTGGGGGTGGTGAGGTTGGCGGGCGCCGTCTGGGCCGAGGCCTCCGCCGCGAAGGAAAAACTGCCAGCTCCGAAGGAGGTGGCGAGCAGGGCGGAACATGTCAAAATCAGGGGTACAAAAACTCGCATGGCGAGCATCTTAGCTCGCCACGGAATAACTTCAAAATCAAATCTGGGACATCACCGAGGTGATGTCCCCAACCCTGCTGGGCTCAGCCCTGGCGAGCCTTGAAGCGCGGGTTCGACTTGTTGATGATGTAGATGCGGCCCTTGCGACGAACCAGACGGTTTTCGCGGTGACGGGTCTTGAGCGACTTGAGCGAATTCTTGATCTTCATTTTCCTGATCCGCAGGTTTCGGGGAATGAAAATTCGCCCGGTATCTCTAACATTCAAAAGCGCGCCACTGAGCGCGCTCCTTTAAGGTGGGATGGCAAATACCGTGTCACCCCTGACGTGTCAACCGCAGGATGGGCCATTTTGCCGCCCAACCCCGCATTTCTGTGGTTCTCAGGCCCGGACAAGGCGGGTGGCGTGGCCCATCTTGCGGCCGGTGCGGGCTTCGGTCTTGCCGTAGAGGTGCACCAGCACGTCATCTTCGGCGAGCAGCGCCGGCACTCCGTCGAGGTCGTCGCCGATCAGGTTCCGCATGACGCAGTCCGAGTGGCGACGGGGATTGCCGAGCGGCAGACCGGCGACGGCGCGGATATGCTGTTCGAACTGCGAAACGACGCAGGCGGCCTCCGTCCAGTGGCCGGAATTGTGCACCCGCGGCGCCATCTCGTTGGCGATCAGGCTACCGTCTGCAAGCACGAAGAACTCGACGCCGATGACGCCGACATAGCCGAGTGCGTCGAGGATCGCCTTGGCAGCCTTGCGCGCGGCGTCGGCCGTCCCTGCGGTCACTGTCGCCGGGACCGTCGAGGTGTGGAGGATGCCGTTGCGATGGACGTTTTCGGCCGGGTCGAAGCAGGCGACCGCACCATCGGCGGCGCGGGCCGCGATGACGGAGATTTCCCGCACGAAAGGCACGAAGCTCTCAAGGATCAGCGGCACGCCGCCGAGTTCGTCGAAAGCGCCGGCCGGATTGTCCGCAGCCGAGCGGAAGACGCGCTGTCCCTTGCCGTCGTAGCCGAGGCGCCGGGTCTTGAGCACGCCCGTTCCACCGAAATCGGTGAGCGCCGCCTCGAGATCGGCCTGGCTGTCGACCGCGTGGAAACGCGCCGTGGCGATGCCGCTGTCATTGATGAAGCGTTTCTCGACGAGGCGGTCCTGCGCGACCTCGAGCGCCTTCGGAGGCGGGAACACGGGGCGTTGCGCGGCCAGCCGCTCGGCGGCCGCGACTGGCACGTTCTCGAACTCATAGGTGATGATGTCGCTGACGGCGGCGAGCCTGTCGAGCGCATCTTCGTCGTCATAGGCAGCGACGATCTGCTCGTTGGCAACCTGTGTCGCCGGACAGTCGACCTGCGGCTCCAGGATGACAATGCGGAAGTTCAGTCGGGCGGCTGCCATCGCCAGCATGCGGCCAAGCTGACCGCCGCCGATAATGCCGATGGTGGTCATTGCTCGTCCACCGGGTACTCGGCGACCGCAATGGTCTGCTGCTCGCGCCAGTCGTCGAGCCGGTCGGCAAGGTCGTCGTCGCTGAGCGCCAGCACGGCTGCGGCGAGCAGGGCGGCGTTAACGGCGCCGGCGCGGCCGATCGCCAGCGTGCCGACGGGGATCCCGGCCGGCATCTGAACGATCGAGAGCAGGCTGTCCTGGCCGGACAGGGCCTTGGATTGCACCGGTACGCCGAAGACCGGCAGGGGCGTCATAGAGGCGCACATGCCCGGCAGGTGCGCGGCACCGCCGGCGCCGGCGATGATCACCTTGAAGCCCTCGTCGCGCGCGCCTTTGGCAAAGCTGACGAGCCGGTCCGGGGTGCGATGTGCCGAAACGATGCGCGCTTCATAGGGAATGTCGAGTGCGTCGAGCGTATCGGCCGCGTTCTTCATCGTCTCCCAGTCCGACTGGCTTCCCATGATGATGGCGACGGGTGGGGTCGTGGTGTCGATCACGTTTGTTCTGTTCCGCGTTCAGGCGATGATGTCGGGAATGATCTGGTCTTCGATCTTGCTGATCTTGTCCTTGATCGCCAGCTTCTTCTTCTTCATGCGCTGGACTCTCAGCGCGTCGCAGCCGGTCTCGATCATGGCGTTGATGGCGGCATCATAGTCTTCATGTTCCTGCCTCAGCCGCGCGGCGGTCAGTCTGAGTTCGGCCTGGTCCTGGTCCGGCATGCAAAGCGATCCCCATCAGCCCGGTTGCGAAGTCCTCCTCGAACCGGAATTTCATGCGCCGCTCTATCACATCTTGGGCGGTAACGGGAAGTTATCCGTCGTCATCATTTCGCCTTCGACAAATGAAAAATGGCGTGGCACAGTAGTAAGGTTACAACCATGAAACATCCGGCATTTGCGTGCCGGATGCAAGCAAAAGGAAGGGACTGCCAAATGACTGTTGAGGCTCATCTTGCAACGCTTGAGAAAAAACATGGCGCCCTGGAGCAGGAGCTCCACGTAGCGATGAATCAGCCGTCAGTGGAAGACGAACTGATTACCGATATCAAGCGAAGGAAGCTGCGCATCAAGGACGAAATCGAAAGGCTTCGCTCCTCGACTCACTGATTATCAACGGTATTTCCCAGAACCATCGGGAAGCGCCATCTCCCCTCTGAGTAGGCGCAACAAGGTTTAGAACCATCCCCCACAGTGGAATATACGGATTTTTGGACCGGGCCTGATGCCCGGTCCGTTTGTTTTGGGGAACGCCTCTTCGGGCTCAAGACCAGAACTGGTCGAGCCACAGGTTGAGGCGGTCAAATCCCGGCCGGTTGATGGTGTAGATGCGGCGGGTGCCGCTCGCCGATACCGAGACAAGATTGCAGTCCAGCAAGGCTTTCAGGTGCTGCGAGACGGCCGGACGGCTGATCGGCAAGCCCTCCGCCAGTTCGTTCACGGTCCGCGGCGCACGCCGCAATTCCTCCAGCAGGTGGCGCCGGTTCGGGTCTGCGATGGCATCGAAAGGGTCCGCGATCGTCATGGGCAAACGTTAGGCGAAATTTTGCGAGGCAGCAAGAATTTTGTGCGGTGCGAAAGGCTAATTTTGCTTTGCAATATTTCCGCAATACTTGAGCGGCGGTTCAGCCGGTGGCGAGCAAGCTGTTTACACCGTCCCAAAGCAGTTTCGAGCCTGCCAGGAACGCCATCGTGTACATGAAGGGATAGAAGACCTGCGGCTTCATGCGGCGCACGATGAGGGCACCGCACGCGGTTGCGACGATCGCCAGCGGAAACAGTGTCGCCGAGATCTTCAGGTTGCTCAGGTCCAGCTGTCCAAGCGCGAAATAAGGGATCAGCTTGACTGCGTTGAGGATCGCAAAGAAGCGCACGATCGTGCCGGTGTATTCGCGTGGCGGCAGTTGCAGCGGCAGGGCATAGATCTGGAACGGCGGCCCGCCGGCATGCGCGACGAAGCTGCCGTAGCCGGCAAAGGACCCCCAGAGTGCTGCCGGCCCGGCCCGCTGTTTCTTCGGGGCGATCGTGATCCCGTTGCGGGCTCGCCAGACATTGTAGACGTATCTGAGAACGAACAGCACCGTGATCAGGCCGATGATCAGGCGCAAGAGGTCGCGCGATACGTAAGCCGACGTCGCCCAGCCGATCAGGATGCCGGCGATGGCGCCGGGCAGGAGCATCAAGAGTGTCGTGCGGTCACCATGCTTGCGCCACATCCAGAGCGAGACGAGATCCATCGCGATCAGGATCGGCAAGAGCAGGGCAGCCGCCTGCACCGGCGAAACCGCCAGCGACAGGATCGGCACGCCCATCAGCGACAATGCTTCGCCCATACCGCCCTTGCTCAAGCCCACGAGCAGAACGGCCGGGATTGCGATAAGATAGAAGTCGAGATCGGGAAGCATGAGGGGCGGTTGATCCTTTTGCAGTCTCCGTCTATCGGTTTTCGGGAATGAAATCGAGCGCTGGTTTCGCGGGCTCCCGCGGGCGCAGCCGGAAATGGATATGTGACGATGACAACAGAACGCTGCCGACTGGTGCTGATCGCGCCCGACATGCCCGATGCGGCGGAACGGGCAAGGGTGCTCGGCGACGCGCTGAAGGGTGGCGATGTCGCTTCGGTCATCGTGCCGCAATACGGGCTCGACGATGCCGAATTCCAGAAGCATGCCGAACGGCTCGTGCCGGTTATCCAGGAGGCGGGTGCGGCCGCGCTGATCGAGGGCGATTCCCGCGTGGCGGGACGCGCCAAGGCGGATGGTCTGCACGTCTCCGGCAATGCCGAGGCGCTTGGCGAAGCGGTCGAAAAGCACACGCCGAAGCTGATCGTCGGCGGCGGCAATGCGGCTGACCGCCATCACGCGCTGGAAATTGGCGAGGTGCGCCCGGACTACGTGTTCTTCGGCAGGACCGACGGCGACATCAAGCCCGAGGCGCATTCGAAGAACCTGGCGCTTGCCGAGTGGTGGGCGTCGATGATCGAGATTCCCTGCATTGTCATGGGCGGCACCGATCCGCAGTCGGCGCTCGCCGTCGCCGAGACCGGCGCCGAGTTCGTCGCCCTTCGCCTTGCCGTCTTCGGCGAGCCGGGCCAGGGGCCTTCGGTCGTCGCCGCCGTCAACGCACTTCTTGACGAAAAAGCGCCACGGTTTGAAGATTAAGACGTGTCGATGCTGAGCCGACTGTCTTTCAGATTGAACCGGGGCCTGCCCCTTTTTGCCGTCGCGTTCGCGCTGGCGCTGCCTCTCCATGCGCAGGAGCAGCCGGCCGGGGACGATGCGGGCGTCGAAAAGCGCGGCCGCATCACACCCTTCAACGGGGCGGTCCTGCCGGAAGGCATGACCCCGAACAAGGCGGACGAAAAGTCGGGTGGCTCTCAAGGCAAGACGCCGGCAGACGGTGCAGCGCCATCGGCGGGCGTCGGCGTCTTTGACCGCATGGGTGCCGAACTGCC
Organism: Ensifer sp.; assembly: GCF_035999135.1. GTDB lineage: Bacteria > Pseudomonadota > Alphaproteobacteria > Rhizobiales > Rhizobiaceae > Ensifer. The sequence continues at coordinate 24,375 of NZ_DASYGZ010000061.1, read as the reverse complement.
GGCGCTGCCTGCGGAAAAGCCCTTTGCCGGCAAGGTCGATGATGCCTATGGCGCCTTCCAGCGCGGCTACTACCTGACCGCCATGGACCTCGCATTGCCGCGGGCGCAGCTTGGCGACCCGGCCGCGCAGACCTTGATCGCGGAGATCCTGCAGCAGGGGCTCGGCGTCGTGCGCAACCCACAGCAGGCTGCGTTCTGGTACGGCCAGGCGGCGGAAAAGGGCGACCCGGCGGCGATGTTCAAATACGCGCTGATCCTGATGGACGGGCGCTACGCCAAGCGCGACCGGAAGAAGTCCGAAGACCTGATGAAACAGGCGGCCGATCTCGGCAACGGTTCGGCGCAGTTCAACTACGGCCAGACGCTGGTCGCCGACAACCCCGGGCCGAAGGGCCTGAAGCTGGCGATGCCCTATTACGAGAAGTCGGCCGAACAGGGGATCGCGGATGCGCAGTACGCACTGTCGCAGATCCTGGTCAATGTCGACGGCATTGACGAGGGCAAGCGGGCGCGCGCCCGCGAATGGCTGATCCGCGCGGCCCGTGCCGGGTTCGATACCGCCCAGCTCGATATCGCCATCTGGATGATCGAGGGCATTGCCGGCGAGCGGAACCTGGAGGACGGCTTCGGCTGGATGCGCCGGGCAGCCGAGGGCGGCAACGTCGTGGCGCAGAACCGGCTTTCGCATCTCTACGTCAACGCCATCGGCACGCGCCCCAATCCGGTCGAGGCAGCCAAGTGGTACGTGCTTTCGCGCCGCGCCGGGCTCAAGGACGATGCGCTCGAAGATTTCTATCTGGGGCTCAACGAAGAGCAGCAGAAACAGGCGCTCAGCGCCGCCAACAAATATCGTCGGAGCTGATCGGCCGCGATTGTGGCCGATTCTTCGAGAGTACGGCGGCCGAAACGCCATTTCGCTTGAACTCTTGGGGCTTTTGTGGTTCTGAGACCGCGGTTTTGCTCGACGTGCCGAAATTGACGGCAACAGCGAGCGGAGTGATCATTCACTCGGTTTTTTGACGATGGAGCTGGATCTGCGGTTTGCCTGGAAGCGGGCAATTCGGGCCTTGTTCCGTCCAGCAGGTTCACCGTCCGACCGAGCGCGCTCGATCGGCTCTCGTCTTCAAAGGGATCGCCAAATGGCTCGCTCAGCTCTTCTCAATGTCATGGTTCAGGCCGCCTTCAAGGCTGGCAAGTCGTTGTCCCGCGATTTCGGCGAAGTCCAGAACCTGCAGGTCTCGCTCAAGGGCCCCGGCGACTATGTCTCCCAGGCCGACCGCAAGGCCGAAAAACTCATCCGCGAAGAGCTTCTGAAGGCTCGGCCGACCTACGGCTTCCTCGGCGAGGAAGGCGAAGAGATCATTGGCACCGACGGCGCCCATCGCTGGATCGTCGATCCGCTCGACGGCACCACCAACTTCCTGCACGGAATCCCGCATTTCGCGGTCTCGATCGCGCTTGAACGCCAGGGCGAAATCGTCGGCGCCGTCGTCTTCAACCCGGCGACCGACGAACTCTACACCGCAGAGCGTGGCGGCGGCGCCTTCCTCAACGACCGCCGTCTGCGCGTGGCCGCACGCAAGCATCTCTCCGACGCGGTGATCGCCACCGGTACCCCGCATCTTGGTCGCGGCAACCACCGCAAGTACCTGATCGAACTGCGCCACGTCATGGGCGAAGTCGCAGGCATTCGTCGCATGGGTTCGGCGGCGCTTGACCTTGCCTATGTGGCGGCCGGCCGCTTCGACGGTTACTGGGAACGCGACCTTGCCGCCTGGGACATTGCAGCCGGCGTCCTCCTCATCCGCGAGGCCGGTGGCTGGGCACACGATATCAACGGCGGCGCCAAGCCGGTAGACGACGGTTCGGTCGTCTGTGGCAACGAATACATCGTCAAGGCGCTGACGGAGGTCGTTCACCGCCCGGTGCCGACCAAGTAAACGGCAGACCTCACTTCGTCTTTAAGCCTCCGATGCGGATCCGCATCGGAGGCTTTGTTTTTTCGAGTCGTGACTTGCGCCGGCAAACACGACAGCGCCACGGTTCTGTGCCTGTCTGGCGAGCCCTGTATGATCGCACTGCGCCGGTCGATTGCACAATTTGGCCCTTGAATCGATTTTGGTTTCGGGAATTATGCGGTAGGCTCCGGGCCGGCGCGGTGCCGTTCCGTCACGCACAAGCGGGAGATACTTATACCCATGACGAAACTGCATCTGTCCGGTTGGAACGGTCGGGAAGGCATGGAAGACGGCTACAACCCGCACAAGCTGTCGAGCCCCATGCACTATTTCTGGACGATGGTGGTCTTTCTGATCATCGTCGGGTTTGTCGGCGCGATCCTCTTTCGCCAGGCGCAAAACGCCTTTCTCGCCAATCCCGGCCTGAACGGGCTGATCCTCGGGGTGCTCCTGATCGGCATCCTGCTCGTTTTCAACCACGTGCTGGGCTTGCGCCCCGAAGTGCGCTGGTTCAACTCGTTCCGTGCCGCAGGCAGCGCCGACAAGGTCGGGCGGGACCCCGTGCTGCTCGCGCCGATGCGGGCGCTGATCGGCGGCCGCCAGACGGCGATCTCGACGACGGCCCTCAGATCGATCCTCGATTCGATCGCGACCCGCCTCGACGAATCGCGCGATATTTCGCGCTACCTCACCGGGCTTCTGGTGTTTCTCGGCCTGCTCGGCACGTTCTGGGGCCTGCTCGGCACGATCGGCTCGATCAATACGGTCATCCAGTCTCTCGACGCCGGGACCGGAACGACGCAGGACATTCTGGCCGCGCTGAAATCCGGCCTGTCGGCGCCGCTTACCGGCATGGGCACGGCGTTCTCGACGTCGCTCTTCGGTCTTTCCGGATCGCTGATCCTCGGTTTTCTCGACCTTCAGGCCGGACGGGCGCAGAACCGTTTCTACACCGAACTTGAAAACTGGCTCTCTTCGGTCACGGATGTCGGTTCCGAGCTTTCGCCGGCGCTCGACCTGCCGGCTGGCGCCCCGGTCGAGGAACTGAAGAGGCTCACCGACCAGCTGGTCCGTCTCAACCACGAGGGTGGCGCCAACCAGCGCACCACGGCGGCGATGGCGAGCCTTGCCGAGGGCATTCAGGGCCTGGTCAAGAACATGCGCGGCGAGCAGCAGATGCTCCGGGACTGGATCGAAGCGCAGCAGGATGAGGCCAAGGCGATGCGCAAGACGCTCGACAAGCTCGCCGCGCGCATCGCAAGCGGCGATCGCCTTGCCGTGCACGGGGACAAGGTGCCGGCCAAGGTCAGCCGCATGGACGAGACCGGAGGGGAGTGACCCATGGCGCTTGCCCGCAAAGGCCGCTCGCAGCGCACGATCGACTACTGGCCGGGATTCGTCGACGCCCTGTCGACGCTCCTGCTGTCGATCATGTTCCTGCTCACCGTCTTCGTGCTCGGTCAGTTTCTCCTCAGCCGTGAAATCAGCGGCAAGGACGAGGTGCTGACCCGGCTGAACAGCCAGATCAACGAACTCACGCAACTGCTGGCGTTGGAAAAGAGCGGCAAGCAGGATCTTGAGGATTCGCTTGCCAATCTCCAGGCGTCACTTGCCACGTCCGAAGGCGAACGATCGCGCCTGCAGGCCCTGCTCGACCAGGGGGCCGGCAGTTCCGATGCCGCCAATCAGAAGATCGGCCGCCTCGGTTCGGAGCTTGAAACCGAGCGTGAGGTCAGCGCCCGCGCCATGAGCCAGATCGAGCTCCTGAACCAGCAGATTGCCGCGCTGCGCAGCCAGATCGCTGCCATCGAGGTGGCGCTGCAGGCCTCGGAAGCCAAGGACCAGCAGTCACAAACCAAGATCGCCGATCTAGGCCGGCGGCTGAACGTGGCGCTAGCGCAACGGGTTCAGGAGCTCAACCGCTACCGGTCCGACTTTTTCGGCCGCCTGAGGGAGATCCTGTCCGACCGCGAGAACATCCGCATCGTCGGTGACCGCTTCGTCTTCCAGTCGGAGGTGCTGTTTCCCTCCGGTGGCAACGAGCTCAATCCGGCGGGGCAGGCGGAAATGGCCAAGCTCGCCACCGCACTGCTCGATCTCGCCAAGGAAATCCCCGCCGAAATCAACTGGGTGCTGCGCGTCGACGGTCACACGGACAATGTGCAGCTTTCGGGCGCCGGGCGGTTTGCGGACAACTGGGAGCTTTCGTCGGCGCGTGCGACCTCCGTGGTCAAGTTCCTGATCTCGAAGGGCGTGCCGGCCGATCGGCTGGTGGCCGCGGGCTTTGGCGAATATCAGCCGATTGCACCGGGCGAGACCCCCGAGGCCCGGGCACAGAACCGGCGCATCGAGCTCAAGCTGACCGAGAAGTAGGTCGCGGGCGCCCTAGCAGCCGCCTGCCGGCGATCGACGCTTGAATTGACCTTGACGTACGCGTAACAGTTGGGAGCCATGCCAATGGCTGCGGCAACCGTTGCGCGCCGGGGAGGTGTGCGGTGTCGTGTGGGATGCGAGGGGAGAGCATTTCATGGATTGCGACGTGTTGGTCATCGGCGCCGGCCTTGCCGGTCTCGTCGCCGCCTGCGAGGCGGCGGCGCTTGGCAAAAAGGTCATCGTTCTCGATCAGGAGGGGGAGCAGAATCTCGGCGGGCAGGCGTTCTGGTCGCTTGGCGGGCTCTTCTTCGTCGACAGTCCCGAGCAGCGCCGCATGGGGATCCGCGATGGCCGCGATCTTGCCCGGCAGGACTGGATGGGGTCGTCGCAGTTCGATCGCCCCGAGGATCACTGGCCACGTCTCTGGGCCGAGGCCTATCTCGATTTTGCCGCCGGCGAGAAGCGCTCATGGCTGCATTCGCTCGGCATGCGGTGGTTTCCGGTTGTCGGCTGGGCCGAACGCGGCGGCGGGCTTGCGCATGGCCACGGCAATTCGGTGCCACGCTTTCACGTGACCTGGGGCACGGGGCCGGCAGTGCTGGAGCCGTTCATCCGGCTGGCGCGCGAGGCGGAGAGCCGTGGCCTCGTCCGCTTCCGGTTCCGTCACCGGGTCGATGAGCTCGTGACGACGGATGGCCGGGTGACGGGTGCGCGTGGCGCGCTGTTGAAAGAAGACCCGGTCGGGCGTGGTGAGCGCAGCTCGCGCGACGTGGTCGGGGATTTCGAGATTTCGGCGGGCGCGGTCATCGTCACCTCGGGCGGCATCGGCGGCAATCATGATCTGGTGCGCCGCAACTGGCCGCGCAAGCGTCTCGGCCAGCCGCCCGCAACCATGGTGGCGGGGGTCCCGCATCACGTCGACGGGCGCATGCTGGAGATCGCCAGCCGCGCCCGCGGCTCGGTCATCAATTCCGACCGGATGTGGCACTACACCGAGGGGCTCAAGAACTTCGATCCGATCTGGCCAGATCACGGCATCCGCATCCTGCCGGGGCCGTCCTCCTTCTGGTGCGATGCGGACGGCAACCGCTTTTCCGCCCCCGCGATGCCGGGTTTCGATACGCTCGGCACATTGCAGGCGATCCGCGACAGCGGCCATGACTACAGCTGGTTCGTCCTGACCCGGGCGATCATCAAGAAGGAGTTTGCGCTTTCCGGCTCGGAGCAGAACCCGGATCTCACCGGCAAGAGCATTTCCCTTTTGTTGAAGCGGCTTGGCAAGAACCCGCCGGGGCCGGTGCAGGCGTTCATGGACAAGGGCGAAGATTTCATCGTTCGCGACCGCCTCGAGGAGCTGGTGCCGGCGATGAATGCGCTGACGGGGGAGAACCGCCTGTCCGTCGAACACCTGCGTCAGCAGATCGAGGCGCGCGACCGGGAGATCGCCAATCCGTTTTCCAAGGACGCCCAGGTGACGGCGATCCGCGGCGCCCGCAGCTATCGCGGCGACCGGCTGCTGCGCACCGCAAGGCCCCACCGGCTGCTCGATCCGAAAGCCGGGCCGCTGATCGCCGTCAGGCTGCATATCCTGACGCGCAAGACACTCGGCGGCCTGCAGACCGACCTCTCCGGGCGCGTGCTTGAACAGTCAGGTGAGCCGGTGCCGGGCCTTTATGCAGCCGGTGAGGTCGCCGGTTTCGGCGGCGGCGGCATGCACGGCTACAACGCGCTCGAAGGGACGTTCCTTGGCGGCTGCATCTTTTCCGGCCGGGAGGCGGGCAGAGGGGCTGCGGGGGCGTGAACCTGTTGCTTTCGGCCGGTTCGACTAGCCTCTCTCCTCGGGTTGAACCCGAGGACTAACCCTCCGCCCGCAAGCGGGGAGAGGGGATGCGGCACACGGCTAGCCGCAGGTGTGATGCTCAAATGCGGCAGCGCGTTGCCACAAGTCCCTTCTCCCCGCGGGCGGGGAGAAGGTGGCGGCAGCCGGATGAGGGGCAAGCCCTCACCGGGCGGATGAGGGGCAGGCTCTCACCGGGCCGATGAAAGGCCCCTCACGGGGCGAATGAGGGGTGGTTCTCGATCAATCCATCTGCACGTTGGCGTCGCGCACGACCGGCGTCCACTTTGCGAGTTCCGCCGACACGTGCGCCTGCAGCTCGGCCGGAGTCGAGCCGACGATCTTGGCGCTGAATTCCTTCATGCGCTCGACGACGGCCGGGTCCTTGAGAGCCTTGTTGGCGGCCTCGTTCAGCCGGGCGACGACCGGCTCGGGCGTATTGGCAGGCGCAAAGAGCGCGTTCCAGGTGTAGGTCTCGTAGCCGGGAATGCCCGATTCCGCGACGGTCGGAACGTCGGGGAACGATGGCGCCCGTTCCGCTGTCGTCACCGCAAGCGCCCGGAGCGTTCCGGCCTTGATGTGACCGGAAGAGGAGGGGAGGTTGTCGAACATGATCGGCACCTGGTTGCCGATGACGTCGTTGAGCGCCGGGCCTGCGCCCTTGTAAGGGATGTGCTGCATGCTGACGCCGGCCATCTTCTTGAAGAGTTCGCCCGAAAGATGCAGCGGCGTTCCGTTGCCGGAGGACGCGTAGCTGTACTCGTCGGGCTTGGCTTTGAGCAGCGCCAGCAGTTCCTCGACATTCTTGGCCGGCAGCTCCGGATTGACGACCAGAACGTTGGGCACGACCACGAGCAGCGAGATCGGCGAAAAGTCCTTCTCCGGATCGTAGGGCTTGGTCTTCAGGATCAGCGGATTGAGGGCGTGGGTGGCGACGGTGCCCATCAGGATCGTGTAGCCATCCGGATCGGCGCGCGCCACGTTGGCGGCGCCGAGATTGCCGCCGGCGCCGGCGACGTTCTGCACGATCACCTGTTCGCCGAGATCCTCCGACATCTTCTGCGCGACGATGCGGGCGACCACGTCGGTCGAACCGCCGGCGGCAAAGGGAACGACGAGCGTGACCGGCCGATCGGGAAAGCCCTGGGCAAGCGCGGTTGAGCCGAAGGGCAGCGCCGAAAGCGCCGCCAGGCCGAGCGCCAGCGTCGCGCGCCGGGTCAGATGCGAAAATGCCATGCGATAGTCCTCCCGATCAATTCTCAAGAAAGCGATGCCGGCCTCCTCGACCGGCCCCATAACAATAGGGCCCGGTCTTCCGTCGGCAACCGCTTTACGGCAAATCGGAGGATGCTTTTCGTGCCGAACGGCCTGTTCAGCCCTGCGCGTTGACGAACAGGGCCTCGGCGCCGTGGTTGAACTGCAGGCGCGCAAGCTTGGCGTAGAGCCCGCCGTGGCGAATGAGGGAGGCGTGGGTGCCTTCCTCGACGATGCGGCCATGGTCCATGACGAGTATGCGGTCCGCCTTCAGAACGGTCGCGAGCCTGTGGGCGATAACGATCGTCGTGCGCTCATGGAGCAGGCCGTCGAGCGCCTTCTGGACCAGCGTCTCGCTTTCGGCATCGAGCGCCGATGTCGCCTCGTCGAGAAGCAGGATGGGGGCGTTCTTCAGTATGGCGCGGGCGATCGCGAGCCGCTGACGCTGGCCGCCCGACAGCGTGACGCCGCGTTCGCCGACGAAAGTGTCGTAGCCCTTGTCGAGACGATTGATGAATTCATCGGCCTGGGCGGCAACCGCGGCGGCGCGCACGGCCTCGCGGGTTGCATTTGGCATGCCGAAGGCGATGTTGTCGTGGACGGAGGCGGCGAAGATCGTCACGTCCTGCGGCACGATCGCGATCCGCTCGCGCAGGTCCTTTGGATCGACCGTGCGAATGTCCACTCCGTCGACCGCAACCGCGCCCCTGGCGGGGTCGTAGAAGCGAAGCAGCATGGAAAAGACCGTGCTTTTGCCGGCGCCGGACGGGCCGACGATGGCAACGGTTTCGCCGGGCTTGATCGACAGCGTGAGGCCGTTCAGGCTCTTGAAGTCCGGGCGCGCCGGATAGGCGAAATAGACGTCGTCGAAATCGATGGCGCCCGTTGCCGGGACCGGCATGGCGACCGGATTTTCGGGTGCGCGGATCTCGGGAATCTCGACCAGCAGTTCGTTCAGCCGCTCGGCGGCACCGGCTGCCTGCGAAAGCTCGCCCCAGACTTCGGAAAGCGAGCCCAGGCTGCCTGCGGCAAAGACCGAATAGAGCAGGAACTGGCTGAGCGTGCCGGCCGAAAGGTTGCCCGAGAGCACGTCGTGCGCGCCGAACCAGAGCACGGCGACGACGCTGCCGAAGACCATGGTGATGGCAAAGGCGGTCAGCAGCGAGCGCGCCCGGATCGCACCGCGCGCTGCGCCGTAGGCATCTTCCACGGCGCTTGCGAAATGGCGGTTGGCGAGGTCCTCGCCGTTGAAGGCCTGCACCGTGCGCGAGGCGGCGATCGCTTCGCCCGCATAGGCGGATGCCGTTGCGAGCGTGTCCTGCGCCTCACGTGAACGTCGGCGGACGGAGCGTCCGAAGCCGACGAGCGGAAAGACGATGACGGGAATGGCGATCAGAACCAGGCTCGACAGCTTCGGGCTGGTATAGACCATCATGCCGATGGCGCCGAGACACAGGATCAGGTTGCGCAGCGCGACCGACGCGGTGGCGCCGACGGCCGACTTCACCTGGGTCGTGTCGGCCGTCAGGCGCGAGACGATCTCGCCGGACTGGTTGACGTCGAAGAACGAGGCGGAGAGGCGGGTCACACGCTGAAACACGTTGCTGCGCAGGTCGGCGACGATGCGCTCGCCGAGCGTGATGACGAAGTAGTAGCGGGCGGCACTGGCGAGCGCCAGCACGATGGCGAGCATCATCAGCATCGAGAAGTAGGTATTGATGAAGCCGCTATCGGAACTGGAGAAGCCGTTGTCGACCATGCGCCTGACGGCGAGCGGAAGGGTCAGGGTGGTCACGGCCGCAAGGACCAGTGAGATGCCCGCGCCGATCACCAGATGGCGATAGCGGGCAAGATAGGGCAGCAGCGTCGCGAGAGGACGAATGGACTTGCGCGCTGACGCCTGGTTTTCTCTTGTCGACACTTGACCCCTTTCGCCAACACGGAGGAAAGGGATGAGTCTTCCGCGCGGCACTTGTTATCCCGCAGACCTTGATGTATAGGCACGGCATCCAATTGGGAAGCCGTGGCCTTCAGCCGGTCCGCGGCTTCATTTACGTGTTCGGTCTTAAAGTCGCAATGCCTTGCGACAATTGGACCCTGGAACCCTAGGAAGATTGTTATGAAGGCAGACATCCATCCCGACTACCACCTCATCAAGGTGGTCATGACCGACGGCACCGAATACGAAACCCGCTCGACCTGGGGTTCGGAAGGCGCCACCATGAACCTGGAAATCGACCCCAAGTCGCACCCGGCCTGGACGGGCGGCAACCAGCAGCTCATGGACCGCGGCGGCCGCGTCTCCAAGTTCAAGAAGCGCTTCGAAGGCCTCGGCCTCTAATCGAACGCCGCTTCGGCATTCAAAAAGCCCGGGTCATTGGCCCGGGCTTTTTTGTTGCCGGATGGCGGCTGGAAGCGGGTGCGGCGACGATACGCGAGCCGGGAAACAAAAAACCCGGCCATGGGCCGGGTCTGTATTCTCTCGTTGATGGGCGATGCCCGATCAGTTCGTTCCGAAGGCCGTCTGCAGCAGCTTGATCTGCGCCTTCACACCGTTCTGGTTGTCCGGGACGATGGCAGCAGCCTCGTTCGGGCGATAGATCTCGCGGTCGAGCAGCGCGACGCGGTTCTGAAGGCGCAGCGAGCGCTCGATCAGGTCGCGGAAGGATTCCGGCAGTTCGGCCCAACCGGGAGCGGCCTTGTCGACGTTGAAGCTGTCGAGGCGCACCTTGCTCTTTTCCGACATCACCTGGTCGCGGCTCATCTCGCCGTTGTTGACGGCGCGCTGCAGCAGCAGCCACGAAGCCATCTGCATCAGGCGGGTGGTGAGGCGCATGGATTCGGCCGCATAGAGCACCGACGCCATGCGGGGCAGAACCTTGGATGCGGCGCGGCCGGGTCCGTCGAGATAGGTGGCGGTTTCTTCGACCAGTCCCATGCCTTCCGAATAGAGTGTCTTGAATTGTGCCGAGGACGCCGCGTGTCCTGCGAAACTGACCGTATTCAATCCTCTCTCGGACATGACCTGTTTTCCCTGGTTCAAACGCATCACGACAGTCAGGTAGGGGACGGTTTTGGGAAATAAATCCTTGCCCGTCTCTATGCTTGAAGAATGATCCGATAGCGCATTTCGCGCAAGGGCATTCTTAAGAAAGGGTTAATCTCCACAGTTCTTTGGAAAAACCTATATCAAAACAAAAAAAGAGCCGCGGAAAGCGGCTCTCAAGGTAAAACAGGGAGAAAAATCAGACCCATTCGCCAGTCGGAGAAAACTGTCTGAAACCGGAAAGCTCCGGATACACAGACAATCGCAGATAATGCTTAATGTGGCGTTAAGTGCGCTCCGTTTTGCAGCGCAACAGTGCGCCGTTTCGGCCTTTCAGCGAAACAGGTTTTCGGCGGCCGAGCGGCTTGCAGACTTGCGCGTCCGTTCCGCGTCCAGCCGGGCGATTTCCTCGGTCAGAAGGGCAATGCGCTGTGTCAGTTCATCGACCGAAAGCAGCGCCAGATCGCTGCCGATCTCGTGGGCCACCTTCTTTTGCGGCCGGTCGTCGTCAAACAGGCTCATCGGACTGATCCTCCCATTCCGGACCCCTGTCCGGCTCGTTCTTCACTTCGTCAAACGGTGCTGCGCGCGGCGAGAGCTGCAGGCTTTCCGGCGTGGTCGGTGCACCGGCATTGACCGGCGAGAAGGCGTCGCGGTCGGACACCGGCACCGGCGCGCGCATGCGGGTGCGGATGATGGCGTAGGCAGTGATGAGGATATGGGCGCAGGCGGTGATCATGAACAGGCCGTAGGGACCTGCCGCCGTCATGACCGGGCCGCCGATCGTCGGGCCGATGATGGTTCCGATGCCAAAGAGCAGGAGCAGGCCGCCTGAAACCTTGACGAAATCCTCGGCGGTGGCGAAGTCGTTGGCGTGCGAAACGGCGATCGGGTAGAGCGCGTTGGCGGCTGCTCCATAGATCGCGATCAGCGTCAGCACGATCCAGACCTGGGTCGGCTCGACCAGGAAGATCAGCAGGCCGGCCACCGCGCCGACACCGGCCAGAGCGGCAAGCACATAGCGGCGGTCGATGCGATCGGAAAGGCGGCCGGCGGGAAGCTGCATCACCGCGCCGGCAAAGATCGCCACGCTCATCATCGCCGCAACGGTGCTGTCGGAGAGACCGGCTTGGCGGCCGAACACGGCGCCGAGCGTGCCGAAGGCGCCGTTGGCGATGCCGACCAGCAGGATGCCGAGGAACGACACCGGCGAGTTGCGATAAAGACCGCGCAGGTCGAGGCTGACTTTCTTCAACGGCTGCGGCGAGGCCGCCTTGGACAACAGGGTCGGCAGCATGGCGACGCAGTAGAGGATGCCGCAGATCATGAAGAAGAAGCTGGTCGACGTGTCGCCGAAGGGGATCATCATCTGGCCGCCGACCACACCGAAGAGGGTGATGGCGATATAGAGCGAGAAGATCACGCCGCGGCTTTCGTTGGTGGCGCGCTCGTTCAGCCAGCTTTCGATGATCATCGACGTGCCGGCTGTGGCAAAACCTGTCAGGGCTCTCAGGATCAGCCAGGAGGTCGAATCGATCAGGATGCCGGTCAAGAGCGCGACGATGGCGATCAGCGCGACAAAGACGCTGAAGGCGCGCACATGGCCGATGCGCTTGACGACGTTGGGGGCAAAGAAGCAGCCAAGAACGAAACCGGCCGCCCAGGACGTGCCGATCAGGCCGAGGATGGTGGTCGGGTAGCCTTCAGCCGTGCCGCGCACGGGCAGCAGCAGTCCCTGGAGACCATTGCCCAGAAAGAGAAACAGCGTGCCGAGCAGGAGAGCGGCGACCGGGAGCAGGTTCTTTCTCATCATCCATCCGAATTTCGTTCTGCCGTCGGCAAGGTAGGACGGTCCCCACCGAATTGCCAGCCGGCCTGTCTGTGCAGCGCCAAGCATTGCCGCCCTTGCTTTTATCCTGCAATCGACGCGGTTTGCAGGAAACATGCGGCCGCCGGTCATTGCAAATCGGCTCCGGAAACACTAGCCCTTTTTGCTCAATGCAGCGTATCGCCAGTCCTTGGGAGGGGCGGCGCTCGTTGCGACTGATGATGCCGGCGTTGCGAAGGCGCTGCGGCTGACGATGCTCCTTCAACACGAGGGCAACATGCAGAAGGCGATTGCCCTTATCCTGCTCATGGCGATGGCCGTACAGCTCATCTGGCCGCTGGGTCTGCCGGGGCTGCGCCACCGTCGCGACTTCTGGAAGATCGCGGTTTTCGCCATCGTCATGATGATGGTCACGGTGTTGATCCGGCCGTAGGTGCGTCATCCGGCGCCGCAACTCCCCGTTACCTTTGGAACTCCATCACCACCGGCCTGCCGCTACGTTGGTTGAGAAACCTGTCGTTTCAACCAGAAAAGGGCGCAGGACAGATGGGAAAGAAAGCGCTAAAGTGCGCGCATCATTCGGGAGATGATATCGAGGGTTTCTTGGAACGCCGGCTTGCTGCCATTCTCGCTGCCGATGTCGTGGGCTACAGCCGCCTGATCGGGGCTGACGAGACCGGCACGCTGGCCGCTATGAAGCGCCACAAGAGCGAACTCGTCGATCCGAAAATCAACCGCCACAAGGGACGCATCGTCAAGCTCACCGGCGACGGCCTGCTCGTCGAGTTCGCAAGCGTCGTCAATGCGGTCGCCTGCGCCGTTGATATCCAGCGTGGCATGCTGATCCGGAATGAGAGTGTGCCGCCGCTCAAACGCATCGAGCTCAGGATTGGCGTGCATCTCGGCGACGTGATTGTCGAGGACGGCGATATCTTCGGCGACGGCGTCAATGTGGCCGCGCGCATCGAGGGCCTGGCGGAGCCGTCCGGCATCGCTGTTTCCGCATCCGTGCGCGATCATGTCGGTTCGCGCCTGGACATCGGTTTCGTCGACAAGGGCGAACACACGCTGAAGAACATCGCTGCAGGCGTCCACGTCTATTCGATCGCCCTCGGCGCACCGACGAAGGTCGCGTCCGCGCCGAACGGAAACTGCCCGGTCGTGCTCGACGATGGCTATGGGCTCTCGGTCGGCGTGCTTCCCTTCACCAACATGAGCCATGACCCGGAGCAGGAATATTTTTCCGACGGCATTACCGAGGACATCATCACGGATCTGTCGAAGATCTCGAAGCTGCATGTCGTCGCCCGCAACACCGTGTTTACCTACAAGGGGCGCTCGGTGAAGGTGAAGCAGGTGGCCCAGGAACTGGGCGTGCGCTACATCCTGGAAGGCAGCGTGCGCAAGGCCGGCACCCGGGTGCGCATCACCGGGCAGCTCATCGACGCGCTCACGGGCACGCATCTGTGGGCCGACCGCTATGATCGCGACCTGACCGACATCTTCGCCATCCAGGACGAGATCACCCACGCGATCGTCGATCAACTCAGGATCAAGCTGCTGCCGGCGGAAAAGCGGGCGATCGAGAGCGATCCGACGACCAGCGTCGAGGCCTACACCTACTATCTGCGCGGACGGCAGTTCTCCCACGCCTGGACCCGCTCCTATCTGCTTTTGGCGCGGCGCATGTTTCTGAAGGCGGTGGAACTCGATCCGGGCTTCGCGCGGGCCTATGCCGGCATCGCCGATTGCGAATCGGCGCTTCGCGACTGGCACGAGGACGAGTTTCCGCTGCAAGGCATCCTGTCGATGGCCGACAAGGCGCTGGCGATCGATCCCAACCTGGCGGAGGCGCATGCGTCACGCGGTCTGGTGCTGCACCAGGACGGACAGTGCGACGAGGCCGTCGCCGAATTCGAGCAGGCGCTGACGCTCGACGCCGGGCTCTACGAGGCAAATTTCCACTATGGGCGCTTCCTGTTCATGCAGGGCGCCTTTGATACGGCGATCCAGTTTTTCAGGCGCGCCGCCGATATCCGGCCGGACGATTACCTGTCGCCGATCCACCTGATGAGCGCCTACCGGTCGCTTGGGCGGGACACCGAACGGGCGCAATGGGCACGGCTCGGGATTGCACGGGCGGAAAGAGCCCTGGAGCTCAATCCGGAAAACTCCGGCCCGGCGCATCGCGGTGCGCTCGCGCTTGCCCATATGGGCGAGGCCGACAGGGCGCGCGAATGGGCCGCGCGGGCGATGGCGATCGATCCCGATGATGTCGTCGCCCGCTACAACACCGCCTGCGTCTATTCCATCCTCGGCGACATCGACGCGGCGCTCGACCTGCTCGAAACCCTGCTTCCCCAGAGCTCCTGTTATCAGCTGCTCTGGTTCAAGCAGGATTCCGACCTGGATGCCGTTCGCCACCATGTGCGCTTCCAGGCGATGCTTGAGGCGATCGCCAGGTGCGAAGCGGGTTTGCGCTAAACCGCCGGACAGGTTTTCCATCCGGCGGCATAGGGCTCAGTGATGGCTCGCCTGGCGGCGATCGACCGGTGCGCCGTTGCGTCCGCCCGTCAGCCACCAGATGGCGATACCGGTGACAGACAGCATGGTTGCCGCCGCCATCACCACCGCGGTGAAGGCCTGCTCGAAGGCGACCCGTGCGCGCGACACGAGCTCGACGGCCACCTCCGGCGGCAGCTTTTCGGCGACAAGCAAGGCTTCGTCGAGGCTGTCGCGCGCCATCGGCGCGATCGTAGCGCCCTCGGGCAGGACGAGGAATGCCGTGTAGACGATCGACATCACGCTGCCGAGTACGGCAATGCCGATTGCGCCGCCGAGCTCGAACGAGACTTCTTCGATCGACGCGGCCATGCCCGCCCGCTCCGGTGGCGCATTGAACATGATGGCGCTGGAGGCAGCCGTCATCGACGCGCCGATGCCGAGCCCGAGCACGACGAGGCTGGCGATCTGGGCAAGTGCATCCGCCTCATGGACCAGCAGATATCCGCCAAGCCCGAGGCCTGAGAGGATAAGGCCGGAGCGCAGCACCACTTCGGCCCCGAGGCGTGGCAGGATCACCCCCGTCAGCGGACCGGCGACGAAGGCCGCAAGCGGGATCGGTAGGATGAAGAGACCGGCCTCAAGCGGCGAGAAGTCTTCAACCAGCTGCAGTTGCTGGCTCAAGACAAGCTCGATGCCAACGATGGACGCGGATGCGACCAGCGCGGCGGCGACGCCGGAGGAAAAGGCCGGATTGCGGAAGAGCCCGAAATCGATCAGCGGATGGGTGCTGCTGCGCTGGCGGCGGACAAACAGGAACAGGGCGACGGCGCCGATGACGGCTGCGGCAAGCCCCGCCTCAAGCGAGGGCTCGCGTTTGCTCGTCTCCTTGACGGCATAGGCAAGGCCGATCAGGCCGACCATGATCTGCAGCGAGCCGATCGCGTCCCACGGATGCTTGGGGTTGCCCGAGGTGTTGGGCAGCACGACAAGGCCGAGCAGGAGCGCGACGGCGACAATCGGCACGTTGATCAGGAACACCGAGCCCCACCAGAAATATTCAAGCAGGAAGCCGCCGAGCACCGGGCCGATGGCCGCACCGCCAGACGCGATCGCGGCCCAGACGCCGATCGCCAGCGCCCGCTCGCGTTCGTCGGTGAAGGTCAAGCGGATGATCGACAGTGTCGCCGGCATCATCAGGGCGGCGCCGACGGCGAGCAGCACGCGGCCACCGATCAGGACTTCCGGATTGGGCGCATAGGCGGCGATCAGCGAGGCAACGCCGAAGACGGCAAGGCCGACGATGAACGGCTTCTTGTGCCCGAGCCGGTCGCCCAGCGTGCCGAGGCCGGGCAACAGGCCGGCGACGACGAGGGCATAGGCATTGACGATCCAGAGCTTCTCGGACGCGCTCGCGCCGAGATCATGGGTCAGCCGGGGCAGGGCGGTATAAAGCACCGTCATGTCGACGACGATCAGGAAAAGGGCGCTCGATACGATGGCCAGAACGAGCCAGCGATTTTGCGGTAGCATGGTACACCTCAGGTGGCCGCCCACAGGGAAATGGAGGCTCGGCCTTGCATATTTCGGGAGCATTATTTAAATACATACGTATGGATTTAAAAATAGGAAGTCAAGATGGGGCGACGACGAACGATCGATCGTGAGAAGGTTCTGGATCAGGCGGAGGCGATCGTGCTTGCGGTCGGCGCCGCCGGCTTGACCATCGATGCCGTCGCCAAGGCGGCGGGCATCACCAAGGGCGGCGTTCAGTATTGTTTCGGCAACAAGGACGGCCTGATCGACGCGATGATTGAGCGCTGGTTCAGCGATTTCGACAGCGCGGTTGCGGCGGAAGGCGGCGACGATGCCGACCCTGTGAAGGCGATGCGCGCGCATGTTGCGGTGACGGCCCGGATGGATATGGCCGACAAGGCCAGGACCTCCGGCATGATGGCGGCGCTGATGCAGCGCGAAGACCACATGGCGAAGAACCGCGCCTGGTACCGCGCCCGCCTCGACCGGCTGGACCTATCGACCGAGGAGGGGCGCCGGGCGCGGTTGATGTTTCTCGCGACCGAAGGGGTCTTCCTGTTGCGCGGCTTCGGCTTCCTCGAGATGAAGGACGCCGAATGGCAGGACATGTTTGCCGATATCCTGAAGCTCTTGCCGAAGAGCGGCGAGCAGGCGTAGCGCATGCGCGACCGCCCTCGCGGGTGGGTGCTAGAGCTCGATGACCCCACGCATGGCGCTGACGCAGTCGCCGGATAGGCTGACGCGACGCACGACACCCTCCTGCTTGCGAACGCAAGCGCCGATGAGGCTGCGCCGTCCCATCTCCACGCCCTGCTCGATGGCGATCTCGACATCGATGGTCTGATCGGGAAGCAATGAAACGAGATAGGCGGCAAGGGCTGCCGAGGCGCTGCCGGTCGCCGGATCCTCGTTGACGTTGTCGAGCGGCGCGAACATGCGGGCGCGGATCTGCCAGGGTTTTTCGGCCGTGCGGCTGTAGAGGAACAGGCTGAAACTGTCTTCCTCGGGCTTGTAACGCTGATTGGCAGCCTCGAAGGCAGTGATATTGGGCCTTGCAGTCGAGAGCGTCGCGACATCGGTGATCTCGGCAACCGCAAAGGGCAGGCCGACGGAGAGGCGGGTCGGGACGTGGAGGCGCCCGCTGATGGCCTCGGGTGCAAGCGACGCGCAGGCCGCGATCGTCGCAGCGTCGATTTCAGGGCCGACGACGAGGGCGCGAGGCACCACGATGCGTGCACCGGTGACGTCGTCGCGATCACGCAACACCGTCGCCTCGACGAGGCCGGCCTTTTCCTCAAAACGCAGAACATCTCCCGGGACGCGGCCGAAGATTTCCGTCCGACGGCCGAGCACGAAGGCTGTGCCGACGTTGGGATGGCCGGCAAAAGGAATCTCGGTCGTCGGCGTGAAGATCCTGACCTCGGCGGTGTTGGCCGGGTCGCGGGGCGGCAGCACGAAGGTTACTTCGGAATAGCCGAACTCGGTCGCGATCGCCTGCATCTGCCGGTCGCTCAAGCCCCGCGCGTCGGGAATGACGGCGAGCTGGTTGCCGGCAAAACGCTCCGACGTGAAGACGTCGACGGTGACATAGGCAAGGGACGGCGAGGCTGCGGTCATGGCATCGGCTTTCGCTGGTGTTGCTGCAACGCCAAGGCTTAGGTCAGTGCCGGAGACGGGCAAAGACGCCAACTTGTTCCGGTGACAAGTTCTGCGTGCCGCCCACCGAATGCGCCAGAGGCCGTAATTCGGTGAAAGGGCCGTCGGGCGGCCCTTTCCGTGTTGCTCCGATCGGGCGAGGCTCAGGCTGCCTTTTCGAGCTCTTTCTTCCAGTTTCCCTTGGCGGCGAGGCTGCACATCTCGGCCCGATGAGCAAAGGCGCGCTGGCCGATGCCGATGTTGTCGGCCTTGCCGTGCCAGGCGTCGAGCGCCTCCTGCTGCAGCGCGCGGCCATAGGAGAAGGTGAGCTTCCAAGGTAGATCGTGATGGGCGTTCATCGCCGAAAGATGCGCGGTTGCCTCCTCGGTCGACTGGCCGCCGGAGAGGAAGGCGATGCCGGGCACGGCCGAAGGCACCGTGCGCTTCAGCACCTTGATCGTGCGTTCGGCAACGTCCGCGACGGAGGCCTTGCGGGCCTTCTTGCCGTCGATCACCATGCTCGGCTTCAGGATCATGCCTTCGAGCCGAACGCGCATTTCGGCCAGCGCCTCGAAGGTGGTGCGCAGCGTCCACTCCGTTACCTCTTCGGAGCGGTCGATCGAATGATCCCCCGGTGCGCCGTCCATCTGCACCTCCGGCTCGACGATCGGCACGATGCCGGCGTCCTGGCAAAGGGCTGCGTAGCGGGCGAGCGCATGGGCGTTGGCGCGGACGGCGCCCGGGCTCGGAAGCGTGTCGGAGACAGCGATCACGCCGCGCCATTTGGCAAAGCGCGCGCCGGCCTCGTGGTATTTCGCCAGCCGCTGGGCGAGGCCGTCGAGCCCTTCGGTGATCGTCTCCGCCGGGAAATTGGTCATCGGCTTGGCGCCGGCATCGACCTTGATGCCGGGGATCGAGCCGGCGGCTCGGATGATGTCGACGAGCGGTGTGCCGTCAACCGCATGCTGGAACAGGGTTTCCTCGTAGAGGATGACGCCGGAGATGTACTTGCGCATCGCCTTGTCGGCCCTGAGCAGCATCTCGCGATAGTCGCGCCTGGAGGTCTCGGTGGATTCAAGGCCGATCGTATCGAAACGCTTCTTGATCGTTGCCGTTGACTCGTCTGCGGCGAGCAGCCCCCGGCCGTTGGCGACCATGGCGGCAGCGATGTCTTCCAGTCTTTCCGTCATGCTTCTTCTCCCTAGACAACGCTGATCGCAAGGATCAGCCGAGTACTGAAACAAACAGCTTCGGACCGACGGCGCGCACGAGGCAGCCGCCACGCTCCAGATAGGGCGCGAGTAACAGGCGAAATTGTCCAGGAAAATGGCGGGAAAAGCGACTGAAACGATTTAAATTTTTTTAATCGATTGAACGGCAACGATTTTTTCTTGATTGGCGGGCGCGCGACGGTTGTGGCCGCGCGCCCGCCATCTGGCTTACTTCTGCTTCAGGATATCGACGCCCGGGAGCGGCTTGCCTTCCATCCATTCAAGGAAGGCGCCGCCGGCGGTCGAGACATAGCTGAAATCGTCGGCGACTTCGGCATGGTTCAAGGCTGCGACGGTGTCGCCACCGCCGGCGACCGAGACCAGCGACCCCTGGCGGGTGCGGGCAGCGGCATGCTTGGCGACGGCAACCGTCGCCTTGTCGAAGGGGGCGATTTCAAAGGCGCCGAGCGGACCGTTCCAGACCAGCGTCTCGGCCTTGGAGATCCAGTCGTTGACGGCAGCGATCGACTTCGGACCGACGTCGAGAACCATGGCATCGGCCGGGATGGCGTTGATGTCGACGACTTCGTTGTCGGCACCGGCCTTGAACTCGCGGGCGATTACGCCGTCTTCCGGCAGCACGATGGCGCAGCCGGCCTTGTCGGCGGCGGCGATGATCGCTTTTGCCGTGTCTGCGAGATCATGCTCGCACAGCGACTTGCCGACATTGACGCCCTTGGCGGCGATGAAGGTGTTGGCCATGCCGCCGCCGATGACGAGCGCATCGACCTTGCTCACGAGGTTCTGCAGAAGGTCGATCTTGGTCGAGACCTTGGCGCCACCGACGATGGCGACGACCGGGCGCTTCGGCTGGCCGAGGCCCTTTTCCAGTGCCTCAAGCTCAGCCTGCATGGTGCGGCCGGCATAGGCGGGCAGGTGACGGGCAAGACCCTCGGTCGAGGCATGGGCACGGTGGGCGGCCGAAAACGCGTCGTTGACGTAGATGTCGCCGTTGGCGGCCAGCGCCTTGACGAATTCTGCCTCGTTCTTTTCCTCGCCCTTGTGAAAGCGGGTGTTTTCGAGCAGCAGAACGTCGCCGTTGCTCATGTCGGCAATCGCGTTCGTCGCCTTGTCGCCGATGCAGTCGGCGCCGAAGTGGACGCGCTGGTCGAGCACGTCTTCGACGGCCGTCGCGATCGTCTTCAGCGACATCTCGGCAACCGGCTCACCCTTCGGGCGGCCGAAATGGGCCAGCAGGATGACCTTGGCGCCCTTCTCGGACAGTTCGCGGATGGTCGGCGCGACGCGCTCGATGCGGGTGGCGTCGGTGACCACGCCGTCCTTGACCGGTACGTTGAGATCGACGCGCACCAGAACGCGCTTGCCGGCAATGTCGGTCAGATCGTCGAGGGTCTTGAAAGTCATCAGATGGTCTCCGGTGATAGTCTTTGGAAAAGGGTGGGATAGTCGATGACGAGGCCGTCCTCGTCCACGGGCAGGTCCGCAGTAAAACTGCGGTCCTCGGCCTCGTAGCGATAAAGCCTGAAATCTTCGAGGCAGGTGTAGTGCTGGCCGTCCACCGTGGGTTCGAACGTATCGAACGGCACGTAAAGCATCTTCAGCCTGGTCGTGCCGGCCTGGCTGACAAGGCCGAGGCGGCGGATTGGCAGCGTGTTGGTGAAAGGCGTGCCGGCGAGATCGATGTCGATGCAGCCGTCGAACTCGGGAAGGGGCGCGCCTCGCGCCGTCAGCCATTGTCCGGGAACATCCGAGCGCAGGTGCAGGCTGCGGCCATCGGTCGTGTCGACCATCAGCTTGCGAACGAACCAGCCGTCATCGCAATCGATCCGGTAGCGCACGCCATAGGGTGCGCCACCGCGGCTGCCGATGAGAACGCCGACGGCGCGGATGACCGCGCCGTCGGTGGTGTCGATTTTCGTCAGCGTCAGGTGTTCGAGCCCTTCCCCTTCCAGCGGACGCCAGCGGACCGTCGTTGGGGAAAGGGCGCGAAACATCTGACTTAGATGAGCTTGGCGAAGGCGACCGCCGTGTCAGCCATGCGGTTCGAGAAGCCCCACTCGTTGTCGTACCAGGTGAGGATGCGCACGAAGTTGCCTTCGACGACCTTGGTCTGGTCGATCGCGAAGATCGAGGAGTGGCTGTCATGGTTGAAGTCGCGCGAAACCAGCGGCTCTTCAGTGTAGCCGAGAACGCCCTTCAGCGCGCCGTTGGAGGCGGCCTTGATGGCGTTGGTGATTTCCTCGACCGAGGTGTTGCGCTTGGCGACGAACTTGAAGTCGACGACCGAGACGTTCGGGGTCGGAACGCGGATCGACGTGCCGTCGAGCTTGCCCTTCAGTTCCGGCAGAACCAGGCCGACGGCCTTGGCGGCACCGGTCGAGGTCGGGATCATCGACAGGGCGGCAGCGCGGGCGCGGTACAGATCCTTGTGCATCTGGTCGAGCGACGGCTGGTCGTTGGTGTAGGAGTGGATCGTGGTCATGAAGCCGTGGCTGATGCCGATGACATCGTTCAGGACCTTGACGACCGGAACCAGGCAGTTCGTGGTGCACGAAGCGTTGGAGATGACCAGGTGGTCCTTGGTCAGCTGGTCGTGGTTGACGCCGTAGACGACCGTCAGGTCGGCGCCGTCGGCCGGAGCCGAAACGATGACGCGCTTGGCGCCGGCGGTGAGATGCGCTGCAGCTTTGTCGCGCGCGGTGAAGATGCCGGTGCACTCCATCGCGATGTCGATGCCGAGTTCCTTGTGCGGCAGCGTTGCCGGGTCCTTGATCGCCGTCACCTTGATCGGCTTGCCGCCGTTGATGGTGATGGTGTCGCCTTCGACCTTGACCTCGGCCGGGAAACGACCGTGGATCGAGTCATAGCGCAGCAGGTGAGCGTTGGTCTCAACGGGGCCGAGGTCGTTGATCGCGACGACTTCGATGTCGGTGCGGCCGGATTCGACGATGGCGCGAAGCACGTTGCGGCCGATGCGACCAAAACCGTTGATGGCGACTTTCACTGTCATGGGTCTCTCCCTGTCTGAATGACGTGGTTCGAAAAAAGCGGGGCGCACCTTCCGGCGCGCCCCGCAGATTGATCAGGCGAGCTTCGTTTCCGCAGCGGCGACCACCGCCTCGGGCGTGATGCCGAAGTGCTTGTAGAGCTCCTTGTAGGGCCCGGACGCGCCGAAGCTCGACATGCCGATGAAGGTGCCATCGCTGCCGATGAAGTGGTCCCAGCCCTGGCGGATGCCGGCTTCGACGGCGATCTTGACCGGCGAGTTGCCGATGATCGCCTGCTGGTAGTCTTCGCTCTGTTCGGCAAAGAGCTCGAAGCAGGGAACGGAGACGACGCGGGTCGAGATGCCCTTGGCGGTCAGTGTCTGGCAGGCCTTCACGGCGATTTCGACTTCCGAGCCGGTGGCGAAGATCGTGACCTTGGCGTCGGCGGCCGAGATCAGGTCATAGGCGCCGCGGGCGCACAGGTTCTCTTCTTCATACTCGGTGCGAACGGCCATCAGGTTCTGGCGCGTGAGCGCGATGCCGGACGGACGGTTGTGGCTCTCGAGCGCCAGCTGCCAGCATTCTGCCGTTTCCGTGGCGTCGGCCGGGCGGAACATCAAGAGGTTCGGGATGGCGCGAAGGGCTGCCATGTGCTCGACCGGCTGGTGGGTCGGGCCGTCTTCGCCAAGGCCGATGGAATCATGCGTCAGCACGTGGATGACGCGGATGCCCATCAGGGCGGCAAGGCGGATCGACGGACGGCAGTAGTCCGAGAAGATCAGGAAGCCGCCGGAGTAAGGAATGACGCCGCCATGCAGCGCCATGCCGTTCATGGCAGCCGCCATGCCGTGCTCGCGCACGCCCCAGTGGATGTAACGGCCGGAGAAGTCGTCAGGGGTGATCGACTTGGTCTGGCTCGTCTTGGTGTTGTTCGAGCCGGTCAGGTCAGCCGAGCCGCCGATGGTTTCGGCGAGAACGCCGTTGATGACTTCAAGCGCGTCTTCGGAAGCCTTGCGGGTAGCCGGCGACGGCTTGGTCTCAGCGAGCTTCTTCTTGTAGTCGTCGATGGCCGACGACAGGCGACCTTCGAGCTCGCCGGAGAAGCGGCGAACGAACTGGGCCTTCTTCTCGGCTTCGCTCTTGTCGAGGCGCTCTTCCCATTCCTTGCGGACCTTGGTCGAGCGCAGGCCGGCCAGACGCCAGGCGTCGAGCACGTCGGACGGAACGACGAAGGCTTCGGCTTCCCAGCCAAGCGCTTTGCGGGTGGCGGCGATTTCCTCGGCGCCGAGCGGCGAACCGTGGACCTTGTGGGTGCCGGCCTTGTTCGGTGCGCCGAAGCCGATCGTCGTCTTGCAGGCGATCATCGTCGGCTTGTCGGACTTCTGGGCCTCATCGATCGCAGCGGCAATCGCGTCCGGGTCATGACCGTCGACGGCAATGGTGTTCCACTTGCTGGCGCGGAAGCGGGCATGCTGGTCGGTCGAGTCGGCGATCGAGATCGGGCCGTCGATCGAGATGTTGTTGTCGTCCCAGAACACGATCAGCTTGTTGAGCTTCAGGTGGCCGGCGAGCGCAATCGCTTCCTGGCTGATGCCTTCCATGAGGCAGCCGTCACCGGCGAGCACGTAGGTGTAGTGCTGCATCAGGTCGGAGCCGAATTCGTCGCGCAGCTTGCGCTCGGCGATCGCCATGCCGACGGCGTTGGCAATGCCCTGGCCGAGCGGACCGGTGGTCGTCTCGATGCCGGCGGCGTGGCCGTATTCCGGGTGGCCGGCGGTGCGCGCACCCAGCTGGCGGAAGTTCTTGATCTCGTCGATGGTGATGTCTTCGTAGCCCGTTAGATAGAGCAGCGAATACAGCAGCATCGAACCATGGCCGGCCGACAGCACGAAGCGGTCGCGGTTGGGCCAGGAGGGGTTCTTCGGGTCAAAGCTCAGATAGCGCGTAAAGAGGACTGTCGCTATGTCGGCTGCACCCATGGGCAGGCCCGGGTGGCCGGAATTTGCCTTCTCGACGGCATCCATGGAGAGGAATCGGATCGCATTTGCCATCCGGTCGTGTTTTTCGCGAGAGATCATGACTGTTCCGTTTGCGTTCGGTGGTCAGGGAACGGTCTCTATCCTCCAAAGACCGCGCAAGAAGCGGCTGACACATAGCAGGTGCGCCGTGCGAGTCAATAAATACGGG
>NZ_DASYGZ010000050.1:0-24228 GCF_035999135.1 Ensifer sp. | reverse complement strand
GAGTGCCAGGATGGGAGATCATGGCGACATCCGAAACAAACCGCAGGGAACAGACGTGACATCCGCTTCGACGAACGACATCGAGTTCCGTTCGGTCGCCAAACGTTATGGCGCCGTGACGGCCGTTTCCGACATCAATCTGGAAGTGCCGCGCGGCGCGTTCATGGCGCTTCTCGGGCCGTCCGGCTGCGGCAAGACCACATGCCTGCGCATGATCGGTGGCTTCGAGCAGCCGAGCGAAGGCACGGTCTTCATCAGCGGCGAGCCAATGAACGGCGTTGCCGCCTACCGCCGCCCGGTCAACATGGTGTTCCAGCACTATGCGCTGTTTCCCCATCTCGATGTCGAAGCCAACGTTTCCTATGGCCTGAGGCAGATGCGCCCGCGCATCGCGGCCGCAGAGATTTCGCGCCGTGCCCAGGAGGCGCTGGAAATGGTCCGGCTCGGCGGCTTCGGCAAACGCCGCATCCACGAAATGTCCGGCGGCCAGCAGCAGCGCGTGGCGCTTGCCCGCGCCATCGTCAACAAACCGAAGGTGCTTCTGCTCGACGAGCCCCTCGCCGCCCTCGACAAGAAGCTGCGCACCGCCATGCAGATCGAGCTGCAGACGCTGCAGCGCGAACTCGGCATCACCTTCGTGCTCGTCACCCACGACCAGGAAGAAGCGCTGTCGATGAGCGATTTCGTCTGCGTCATGAATGCCGGCCGCATCGTCCAGGTCGGCCCGCCACAGGAAATCTACGACCGGCCGGCCAGCCTCTTCGTCGCCGATTTCGTCGGCAAGACCAACCGCATCGATGCGACCGTCGACGGCGCATCCTCTCTCGTTCTCGCCAATGGCGCCCGCTTTTCCGCCCCTGCCGTCAACGGCACCAGGGGCGCGGCAACGGTGGCGCTCCGTCCGGAGGCGATCCGGCTGACGCGCAACGGCGCGGCGAGTGCCGAAACCTTGGCCGGCACCGTCACCCATCGGATTTTCCTCGGCTCAGCCGTCGAATACTCCGTCGCGGTCGACGGGCTCGGCGATTTCCTCGTCACCGCCGACCGTCGCGCGCTCGGTGACAGTGAACTGGTCGAGCCCGGCGAAAAGGTCGGCCTCGCCTTCGACCCCAACGCGCTTCACGTCTTTCCAGCCTGATTTCCCGGCCTCAACGAGCCGGTTCTGCCGCCTACGCATGAACGTCAAACGATAAAGGGAACAGCGTCATGAGCAAATGGTACAGAGAAAATGCCCCGATCACCGCCGATCAGCTCGCCGATGAACTGATGCGCCTGAAGCGCGGCTCGGTCACCCGCCGCCACTTCCTCGGCGTCACCGGCCTCGGGCTTGCAACCGCCGTGCTCGCCCGCCAGCCGGGCCTCTTCAATTCCACCGCCTTTGCCGGCGACCTCGGCACGCAGATGTCGATCGCCACCTGGCCGAACTATCATGACCCCGCGACCTTCGAGGCGTTCCAGGCGGCAACCGGCGTCGCCGTCGAGGTCAATGTCTTCGGCTCCAACGAGGAGATGCTCGCCAAGCTTCAGGCCGGCGGCACCGGCTGGGACCTCTTCGTTCCGACCAACTACACGATCTCGACCTATGTGAAGCTCGGGCTGATCGACGAGCTCGATATGGCGAAGCTTCCGAACTACGACGCCGCGACCGAGACCGCGCGCTTTACCAACGAGGGTACCGTCGACGGCAAGACCTACGCCGTGCCGAAGAACTGGGGTACGACCGGGATTGCCGTGAACTCGGGCAAGATCAAGACGCCGGTGACCAGCTGGAAGGACTTCTTCGAGATCGCCATGACCGAGGCCGACGGCCGCGCCATGGTGCACGACTACCAGCTCACCACCATCGGCAATGCGCTCGTCTCGCTCGGTTACTCCTTCAACTCGATCAAGCCGGACGAGCTGGCCAAGGCCGAAGAGCTGCTGATCAAGGTGAAGCCGCACCTCTACGCCATCAACAGCGACTATCAGCCGTCGATGCGCGCGACCGACGCCTGGATGACCATGTGCTGGACCAATGACGGCGCCCAGCTCAACCGCGACATGCCGGAAATCGCGTTCGTGCTCGGCAAGGATGGCGGCGAGATCTGGTCGGATTTCTACGCGATCCCGAAGAGTGCAGCCAACAAGGCGGCCGGCTACGCGCTGCTCAACTACCTGATGGCGCCGGAAAACGCCATGAAGGAGCACATCGCCAACGGCGCGCCCACCACCGACAGCCGGGTGATGAAGCTGCTTCCGGTCGACGTGACCTCAAACAAGATCGTCTACCCGGACGAGGCCTCGCTGACCCCGCTCGAATTCGGCGCCGCCGTTACACTCACCGACCCCGGCCGCGCCGAACTGATGGCGCGCTTCAAGTCGGCTTGATCGAAACGCTGGCGTCCCCTGGCGAGGGGCGCCCCTTCGACTGCGCCGTGAGGAAATTGCCCCTCATCCGCCTGCGGCACCTTCTCCCCGTTTTCACGGGGACAAGGGACAAGCGGCAAGCTCCCTGCTTCCTCGCTTCTGTCGGAAGAGAGGGATCGAGCGGGCGCCACAATTCCCCTTCGCCCCGCCTGCGGGGAGAAGGTGCCGGCAGGCGGATGAGGGGCTTCCCTCACCGCGGACCCAGCAGCCCGAAAAAACGACTGAAACCAAACGGATGAAATTCATGACCGCGGCAACGAATACGAAGAGGAACCTGGTGACGGCGGCGCTGGTGGCGCCGGCGGCGGCCTGGCTGATGATCTTCCTCGTGCTGCCCTTCATCGCCATGCTGGTCTTCGCCTTCGGCGAGCGCGCACCGGAAGGCGGCTATCAGGCGGCCTTCACCTTTGCCCAGTTCGCCAACCTGCCGACGCGGGCGGCCGCCTTCTGGAATACCCTCATCCTGGCGCCGGTCGGCGCGCTCGCCTGCCTGCTGATCGCCTATCCGGTCGCCTATTACCTCGCGGTCAAGGCCAACCCGCGCTACCGGCTGATCCTGGTGTCGCTCGTCGTCGTGCCGTTCTGGACCAGCCTGCTCGTGCGTACCTATGCCTGGATGTACATCCTCGGCTCGCGCGGCATCCCCAATCTCTTGTCGATGATCGGCATCGAGGACGTGAGGATGCTGAACACGCCGGGCGCCGTCCTGCTCGGCATCGTCTACGGCTACCTGCCGCTGATGATCATGCCGATTTACGTGAGCCTCGAAAAACTCGACCGCCGCCTGCTTGAAGCCTCGTCCGATCTTGGCGCCAGGCCGGTCTCGACCTTCTTCGGCGTCACCCTGCCGCTCTCCTTGCCCGGCGTGATGACCGGCGTCGCGCTGGTAACGATCCTGCTCCTTGGCGAATACCTGATCCCGCAGCTGCTCGGTGGCGGCAAGGTGTTCTTCATCGGCAATGCGCTGGTCGATCTCTTCCTGCAATCGCGAAACTGGCCGTTCGGCTCGGCGATCGCCGTCACGCTGGTTGCCGTCGTCGTGGTGATCCTGATGGTTGCGATGCGCATCGCCTTCCGCGTCGCCGGCACAAGACAGGTGGATCTCGTCTGATGCGCGCCTTCATCTCCTCCGTCTACCTCTTCCTCTACGCGCCGATCGCGCTCGTCGTGCTGTTCTCCTTCAACGCCGGGCGCAACGCCAGCGAGTTCACCGGGTTTTCGACCGCCTGGTACGGCAAGGCGCTCGGCAACACCTTCCTGATCTCGGCCCTTCAAAACAGCCTGCTGATCGCCTTCACCAGTGCGACGCTCGCGGCGATCTTCGGCACCATGGCGGCCCTTGGCATGGAGCGGCTGGCGCCGCGCAACCGGGCAATCTTCGACGCACTGTTTGCAGCCGCCATCGTCGTTCCCGGCGTCGTCATCGGCATCGCGACACTGGTGGCGCTCGTTGCCGTCTTCTCCTTCGTCAATCCGGCACTCGCCACCATTTGGCCGGGCGAGCAGCCACCGCAGCTCGGCCTTGGCTACGGCTCGATCATCGCCGCGCATGGCCTGTTTTCCATGGCGCTGGTGACGATGATCGTGAAGGCCCGCATCGCCAGCCTCGGCCGCGACATCGTCGAAGCCTCGGGCGATCTCTATGCGACGCCGCTCACAACCTTCCGGCTGATCGTGCTGCCGCAAATCCTGCCATCGATCCTCGCCGGCTTTCTTCTCGCCTTCACCTTCTCCTTCGACGATTTCATCATTGCCTTCTTCGTCGCGGGCTCGAAGACCACGCTGCCGATCTATGTCTTCGCCTCGATCCGCCGCGGCGTGACGCCCGAGATCAATGCGATCGCGACGCTGGTGCTCGTCGCCTCGCTGCTCTTGATCCTGACTGCCCGCATCCTGATGCGGGAAAAGAAAACAAAATCCGGGGAGTGAAACCATGATCCTGAAAGACCGGGTCGCGATCGTGACCGGAGCCGGCTCCGGGATCGGTCAGGCGGGTGCGGCCATCATGGCGCGCGAAGGCGCCCATGTCGTCGTCGTCGACCGCAGCCTTGCCGCAGCGGCAACCGCCGTCGAGGCGATCACTGACAAGGGCGGCAGCGCCGAAGCGCTGGCGATCGACGTGACCGACGACGCGGCCCTTTCCGACGGTATCGCCGATATCCTCTATCGCCACGGCCGCATCGACATCCTGCACAATCATGCCGGCGCGCAGGTCGCGGGCGATCTGGAAGAGGTCGAGGTCGCCGGCTTCGACCGCTCCTGGAACCTCAACGTGCGCGCCCATTTCATGGCCGCACGCCTCGTCATGCCGTCGATGCGCGCCGCCGGCCGCGGCGTCATCCTCAACACCTCGTCCTCGTCTGGCGTGCTCTACGACCGCGAGATGATCGCCTATACCACCACCAAACACGCCGTGATCGCCATGACCAAACAGATGGCCGGCGACTACGCCCGCCACGGCATCCGCGTCAACGCGCTCTGCCCCGGCTGGGTCGACACTCCCTTCAACGACCCCTTCATCGCCCAGATGGGCGGCCGCAGCGCAATCGAATCCTATATCCGCGACAAGGTGCCGCTCGGCCGCTGGGCCAGCGTCGACGAGATCGCCGAGTCGATCCTGTTCCTCGTCTCCGACCGCTCTTCCTACATGACCGGCCAGATCCTCGTGGTCGATGGCGGCGAGACGGTGGTGTGATGGTCGTCTGATGTTGGGACGCTAGGAAGGCGGCATCCTCAGGATGTCGGGAGTGGCGGCAGCGGCGGCGCTCCCCACTGCCGTCGAGCCTTCAAACGCTTCCTCCTCTTCCACATTTCTGTGTGTCTGCAAGCACCTCCTCCTCTCCCTCACTTCTGTGCTCGTCACAGAAATCCAGCCACGGCGTGTCCGCGCCGTGAACGACTCTCACGAATTCGCATAGCGTTTCCCGGCGCCGCCGACGCGGCGCTGCTGTATCCCTGTGACAAGCACAGGGAAGAAGGAGGTTAGCGATCACGCCCCGGGAACCATCCCTCGACAGGCCCACGCCACCGCTGCAAAAGACCGCGGTCCATCCGGCTGGCCCGCCTGGTAGGCGGCCTTGACCGCCGCATCGATCTTCGCCCGCTGCCCGGCGTCGAGCGCGCCGATGTATTTGCCGAGCGGCCCCTCGCCCGCCGAGATCGGCTGCCAGAAATCGTCGAACGACAGGTAGTCCATCCGGATCATCAGCGACGTCTGCTCGACGTTTGCAAGCCCATTGGCAGCGAAGCTCTGCATCATCTCACCCGGCCGCATCATCGGCTGGGAGCAGTAGCGGCTGCGCACCTGTTCGGCATTCCCATCGAGCATGGCCGCCACATCGAGCACCATGCGCATGCCCGGCATGCCGCCGTAATGATCCCAGACGACGGCCGCGACCACGCCACCCGGCCGCGTGACCCGGCGCATCTCGGCGACCGCCTTTCCCGCCTCCGGCACGAAGTGCAGCACCAGCATCGCCAGCGCCCGGTCGAAGGATGCGTCGACAAAGGGCAGCGCACAGGCATCCGCCTGCTGGACCTTTATTCTGGGATCGCTGTTCGCCCTGATCGTCGCCTCGACGAAGACGGGTGAAAAATCGATGGCAACGATCTCACGGAGATCGGCCGCATGCGGCAGCGCAAAGGTCAGGCTGCCGGTGCCGCAACCAACGTCCAGCACCCGCTCGCCATCGGCAAGGCCGGCGAAATCGATGAACAGCGGCGCCAACTGCCGGCTCCACCGACCCATCAACTGTTCGTAGCCATCAGCACTCTGCACATTGAAGCTCGACGTCATGATCGCCTCCAGGCAGCAAAGGCGGCATATTAGCGCGCGGCGGGCGGGGTACCAAGGCATTCGATCGCAGAACAGGCTGGGCCGATGGCAGTGTGAGAGGCCGTCGGATCCTTTGCGATAGCCCTCACTCCCACTGAGGTCCCTGCGTGACGCGGGACATCACCGCCTCGACCCGAGAGTTCGCCTTCAAGCGTGGGCCGCTTCCTCCTCTCCCTCATTTCTGTGCTCGTCACAGGAATGAGGGCAGTGAATCGGGCAACGCTGCGCGACCCTGACGCCAGGTCTAGACCTGCACGTGCCCGATACCCTTGGCCGCAATCTCCTCGAAGCTCTCTTCATAACCCGCGTCCGCATAGCGGATGACGCCGAGCGACGTGTCGTTGGTGAGCGCATGGTCGAGCCGCTCGTCCGCCTCCACCGTGCCATCGGCAACCACGGTCACGCCGCAGCTGGTCATGTAGCCGGCATAGCCGCCGCCGCCGGAATGCACGACCACCAGGTCGGCCATCGACGAGCAGAGCAGCATGGCGTCAAGCAGCGGCCAGTCGGCGATCGCGTCCGATCCG
This sequence comes from Ensifer sp., assembly GCF_035999135.1. Lineage (GTDB taxonomy): Bacteria > Pseudomonadota > Alphaproteobacteria > Rhizobiales > Rhizobiaceae > Ensifer. Next base: position 17,460 of record NZ_DASYGZ010000050.1, on the reverse strand, counting down.
TCCTTCATCCGCTCGGTCATGATGTTCGGATGCGCCATGGCGCCGGCGTCGAGGTGGTCGCGCGAAAAGGCGATCGGGCCCCTAAGTTCACCGGTGGCCACCAACTCGTTGACACGCCGCGCCAGCGCCGTGCGCTCGCCATGGCCAAGCCAGGCGATGCGCGCCGGGAGGCCTTCGAAGGGGATATGCTCGCGCGCGAGCCGGATCCAGTTGGTGATGATGCGGTTATCCGGGAACATGTCCAGAAGCAGATCGTCGATCCGCGCGATGTCGCTCTCCTCGCCCGAGAGCGCCATCCAGCGGAAGGGACCGATGGCGCGGGCAAAGAGCGGGCGCAGATAGGCTTCGGTGAAGATCGGAATGTCGAAGGCATTGGCGACGCCGCCGTCCCGCGCCTGGGTGCGGATGAGGTTGCCGTTGTCGAAGACCTCCGAGCCCTGTTTCTGGAAATCGAGCATCGCCTTCACATGCTCGACGATCGAGGCGCGGCTTGCCGCCATCAACTGTCCCTGGCCATCGTCGCGCAACGATTTCACCTGGTCGAGGCTCATGCCCTTCGGCACATAGCCATAGACGAGGTCATGGGCCGAGGTCTGGTCGGTCACGACGTCAGGCACGATGCCGCGCCGGGCGATCTCCGGATAGATCTCGGCCGCATTGCCCACGAGGCCGACGGATAGCGCGCGCTTGTCCTTGACTGCCGCGTCGATCATGGCAAGTGCCGCATCGAGATCGGGCGCGATCTCCTGCAGGTAGCCGATTTCCCGCCGTTTCTTCGCCCGGTCGGCGTCGATGTCGATGCAGAGGATCGCCGCCCCCGCCATGCGACCGGCGAGCGGCTGCGCCCCGCCCATGCCGCCGAGCCCGGCGGTCAGCACGAAACGGCCTGCGAGATCGCCGCCGAAGCGGCGCTCGGCGATGCGCATGAAGATCTCGTAGGTGCCCTGGATCACGCCCTGGCTGCCAATGTACTGCCAGGCGCCGGCCGTCAGCCCTCCCCAGCAGATCAACCCCTTGCGCTGCAGCTCGTAAAAGACCTCGGCCTTCGCCCATTGTCCGACGATGTTGCAATTGGCCATGATGACCAGCGGCGCCTTGGCGTGGGTCTTCAAGAGCCCCACCGGCTTGCCCGACTGGATGATCAGCGTCTGGTCTTCGTCCATCTCGATCAGCGTTTTCACGATCGCCCGGTGCGCCGGCCAGTTGCGCGCCGCCTTGCCAAACGCTGCATAGACCACGAGGTTGTCCGGATCCTCACCGACCGAGAGCACGTTTTCGAGCAAACGCAACAGCGCTTCCTGCCGCCAGCCCTTGGCGCGCAGCTCAGGCCCGCCGGGGATCGGAAAACCAGGGTGACGGGGATTGGCCTTGGGCATCGTCTCGTTCCTCTTTGTCGTTTCGGCGAGAGGTGCAATTGCGCCTCTCATTCGCTTATGGCGCAAGGCGATTGCCCCTCACCCTAGACCTCTCCCCGTGCGCGGGGAGAGGGAACACCTTTGTGATTGCCGCCTGGGTCACATCCGGATACTTGGCCGAAGCGCATAACCTTGCGGCAAACGCAATTGGCTCAATGCTCGCCAAACCCATCGGGGAGGCTGGTGGCCACGTCCCCTCTCCCCGCAGGCGGGGAGAGGGTTAGGGTGAGGGGCAATTCCACCCACCAGCCTTCACTTCGGCGGCAACGTCCCGACAAACGCGATCGCCCGATCGAGCAGCCGCTTGCGCAAGAGGTCGTCGCCATAGGCGCCGGCCCCTGCCCGCACCCAGCCGTGCATCGCTCGCCCGTTCATCACCATCAGCTCGATATCGGGCAGATCCAGCGCCCAGCCGTCATTGCCCTTGCCGAGCCGGACGAGCAGCGAACCCTCGCGCGCGCCAAGAAGCAGATTGCCGTGAAGGAGATAGGCCCAACCGCCGAACATGGCCTTTTCCGAGAGCCCGGCGCGATCGCCGAGCTCTTCGCGGATCAGTTCTTCCAGTCCGGCATCGCGCGCCATGGCTGTCTCCCGTCAGGTCCGGCCGGAGAGCGCGTAGCGGGCCAGCTCGATACCCATCGCCTTTTCGACCGATGGATAGACCGTCGGGTCGAGCACGCTGGACGATAGCGGAATCACCGTCTTCGGCACATGCAGCACGAAGATCCGCATGCCCACCTGAAGCTGGCCGACGCTCAAGGGCTCGCCTTCCGGCGACAGCGTGGTGATGACGTCGGGGAAGGTCGCAAGCCGCATGCCTTCCGCTGAGTCAACCGCCATATACTCGTTCATCACGTGCAATACCGTCGAGTCAGCGCCCTTCCCCAGCGTCACCGTGCCGATGTCGAAGGCTTCCTTGGTATAGACGACGGATTTGTCGGTGATCGTGCCTTCCGCAAGGATCGCGCCATTGGTCGTCTTGACGATCGCGTCGATGACGGCGCTGCCGCCCTTCGCTTCCGCCGCAATGATCGCCTCTCCGAGCGCGAGCGCCAGCGAGATACCGCCGAGTGCGGCATTGTCCTTCACATAGGACGCGCGCACCGGATTGCGGCAGGAGGCGATGAAGCCGCCGGACATGTCGGAGGCGGTGCGCAGGACCGGTGACACCTTGGCGGTGGCGCCGCGCACCACCAGCTCGATGTAACGGTTCTCCTCGCGATTTCCACCGACCGCCGTCTGGATCATCGGCTCGGGCGAACCGGCAAGGCCAATCGAGCCCATGTCTCCGGTCGGATGCGCCCTGATATCGCCGACCGCGTCGACCACCTTGGTGCCGAGGATCGCCGAGGGCAGCCAGCCGTTGAGCGTCGAGGACTTGCCGTTCTGGCCGATGATCAGCCCGGAGAGCTTCTCGCCGAGTGCTTCCTGCAAGAGCTGCACCGCCTTGACGTAGTCGACGCCGCGCATCTCCCAGGGCGTGGTCGAGGCCGGCGCGCCGATAGCGGCTGCCGTCGCCACCCAGTCGTTGGCGTCAAGCTCGTCGATCGAAACGAGCTCCGGTTTGCCGATCGAGACCGCGGCATAGCCGAGCATTCGCCCGTGGTCGGCCCAGCCGCCGCCACCGGCGGCATAAACCGACCCGCCCTTGACCGCCGCCTCGACGTCCTTTTCCTTCAGTATCCGGCCCATCTCACACCTTCTCCTGCAATTTCCTGTCGATCCTCTTCACCGCATCGAACAGGACCGCCGCGCCGAGCGCGATATCGTCGTTGTCAGTCCATTCTTCCGGCGCATGCGAGCGCCCGCCAAGGCAGGGGATGAAGATCATCGCCGAGCGGGTGATACGGCCCATCCAGGCGGTGTCGTGACCGGCGCCGGACGCCATGCGGCGGTGTTTCGCGCCGAGCGCGTCGCAACTCTGTTCAAGCGTCGATAGCAGCAGCGCATCTCCCGGCGTCGGGTGGTTGTCCGAGATCACATTCACAGGCGCGATCGTCACCCCGGACGCCTCGGCAAGGCCCGTGCACAAGGGCTGAAGCGTGTCGAGGAAACGCTGCATCTGCGGGCGCAGCTCAGCCCGGGCATCGATCAGCAGCCGCACCCGCGACGGCACCACATTGGCGGCGTTCGGCTCGATCGAGAACTCGCCGACCGTCGCGGTGAAGTGCCCGTCGCCCCTTGAAAATTCCGTCGCCAGCCGCTCGATCTCCAGCACCAGCCGGGATGCTGCGACGAGCGCGTCGCGCCGATGCCCCATCGGCGTCGTGCCGGCATGGTCCGCCTGGCCCTCGACGATGATCTCGATGCGGGTGATGCCGGAAATCGCCGTGACGATACCGACATCGAGCCGCCCGGTTTCGAGCACCGGTCCCTGCTCGATGTGCAGTTCGAGAAAGGCCTTGATATCCGAGCGCTTGGAGCCCGAGAGCCGCGACGGGTCACCGCCGACCTCGACAATACCCTGCCTGAGGCTGAGCTCGCCCTGCGTCCGGCTCAGCCAACCATCCGGAAGCACGCCGGCCATGCCGCGGCTGCCGACGCAGGAGACGCCGAAGATCGACACTTCCTCGGCGAGGAAATCGACGATCTCCAGGTCATGGTCGAGCTCGATGCCGTTGTCGGAGAGAGCGCGCGCCACTTCGAGTGCGGCGGCCACACCGGCGATGCCATCAAAACGGCCGCCATCGGGCACCGTGTCAGAGTGGGAGCCAAGCAGGATCGTGCCGAGCGCCGACTTTTTCCCCTTGCGTCGGCCGATCAGGTTGCCGGCGGCATCAATCCGGGTCTCGAGGCCCGCGGCGCGGAAACGGCGGTCCAGAAAGGCGCGACCTTCGAGGAAGAGCGGCGTGAACGCACGGCGCGTATAGGGCCGGTCGGGCTCGGTGATCCCCGCGAGGCCGTTGACGATGCCGGCGATCCGGCTCGCATTCACAGGCAGATTGGCCGGAACCTTGTTGTGGGCAGTCTTGCTCATCATGCCTCCTGCAGCACCAAAGTCGGCAGCGGCCGCACGAACTGGCCGGCGCCGGGCTGGGAAAGAACCTGCCTGCCATCGAAGGCGAGCCGGCCGCGCAGATAGGTGGCGCTCACCCGCCAGGGCAATCGGATGCCATTATAGGGCGACCAGCCGACGACGTTGTGACCGCTCGCGGCGGCATCATAGACATAGGGCTCCGGCGTCATGACGATGATGTCGGCGTCCTTGCCGGGCTCCAGCGCCCCCTTCTGGTGATCGAGGCGGAAATGCCTGGCCGGATTCAGCGTCATCAGCTCGGCCGCGCGCGTCAAGGGAATGCCACGCTCCAGCGCGCCCTTGACGAAGAGCGGCACCATCACTTCGAGCCCCGGAACGCCGGACGAATTGGCGAGCATGTCCGGATTGGTCTTGCGGTCCTCCGACCAGCTGACGTGGTCGGTCGAAACCATCGTCACCGTGCCGTCGGCGACGTGCCGCCAGAGCTTTTCCACCTCGGCGCGCGGGCGGATCGGCGGGTTGATCTTGGCCTTGCCGCCAAGCCGACGCACGTCGTTTTCCTCGTCGAGCGTCAGGTAATGAATGCAGCATTCGATCGTCGCGGCATGGCCTTGCGCCCGGTAGGCGCTCGCGATCTCGTAGCCGCGCCCGAGCGAGCAGTGCACCACATGGGCCGGGCAGCCGGTGGCAGCACCCGTCTCGTAGATCTGGTTTGTGGCAAGCAGTTCGGTCAGCGGCGGGCGCGACAGCCCATGGGCGCGGTAGTCGGTGATCCCTTGCGCCTTGACCCTGTCGATCGCCGCACGAACCGCCTCGTCGTCCTCGTTGTGCACACCGGCTGAAAGCCCGGTCGGCGCGATCGCGCGGAAGCAGTCTTCGAGCAGCGCGGCCGGAATGCGGGGAAAGCGCTTGGGATCGGTGCCGAAAGTGGAGAACTTGAAGGCAGCGACGCCCGCTTCCACCATCTCGCCGATGCGCGCCGGCCCCTCTTCGGGATCGACCGTTCCGTAAAGCGCGAAGTCGACGCGCGCCTGCGGTCCCGCGTGGTCGATCTTGCGGTTGAGCGCTGCGGCCGAGCAGACGAGATTGCCCTCGTCATAGGGCATGTCGACGATGGTGGTGACGCCGCCGGCGGCCGCCGAGCGCGTCGACCAGATGAAATCCTCCTGGTTCTTCTGCGACAGCGAGTGCACCTGCGCATCGACGGCGCCCGGAAGGATCAGCGCTTCGCCGAGATCATGGCGCTCGCGAGCGGCCGGCGCCGCCCCCTGACCGACATGCACCACCTTGCCGTCACGGACAGCCACATGGCCGTCCTCGACGATGCGGTGGGGGAGAACGACGGTGCCTTTCAGAACGAGATCAAAATCGGACATGCGGTTCTCCCGGTTGGATCGGTCCTGGATTACTTGCCGAGCGCGAAGAAGTCGTCGAACTCCGGCATCGGCGCGGTCGCGACGAAGGAGCGCAACAGGTCGTGGCAGGTAAACGCATCCTGCAGCGCCTCGATCTCCTTGGAGAGCGGGCGGTCCTTCAGATACATGGGACTGACCGAGCGCGTCTGGTCATAGGCACGCTTGACGATCCCTTGCGGCTGGTCGCCGACGAGATCGATCGCCTGGGCCGACAGCATCGCCTCGATGGCAGCGAGCTGGCGCAGATCCCGCACCTGCGTCTCCATGCGCTCTACGATCAATGGCAGGAAGGTCGCCTCCTCCTCGAGACCGCCGGCAACCACGATCGACTGCGCCGAGAGCGGCACGGCCAGCGATTGCACGCGCATGTAGAGTTCGACGGCGAGCTTCATCAGCGGCCCGAGCCCTGTCGCAACTTCCCCCGGCGCCACCAGGTTGACCGAGAGATTGCGCCGTCCGCCGTTGGACAAAAGGATGCAGCGGTTCAAGACGTTGCGCGCGGCATGCGAAAAGGCGATCTGCGCCGCCTCGATGTAAAGCGTCGTCGTCAACGGCAGCGATGCGCCGGAGGAATGGACCTGGCCGCCGATGACAACAGGATTGTCGTCGGAGAGATAGGTCGCCTCGACCAGCCGCCCGGCAGCGACCAGCAGCGTATCGACGACCGCGCCGAAGACCTGCGCCGTCATGCGCAGGCTTAGGGGATCGTGGATCGCCGTCGGCACCGGCCAGTCGGCAACCCCGGACTGACCGTAGAGCCAGGAGCCGACCACCGCCTCGCCACGGGTCGAGAGTGTTGCCGCCACCCGCCACGGATCGGCAGACGCGCCGAGTGCCAGCGACGACATCACCCCGGTGACGAGCAGCACGCGGATCGCCGAGGCCGCCTCGCGCAGCACGTTGGCGGCCGCGGCAAAGGCGATGGCGTTGACGCTGAGCGCGGCCAGCGCATCACGCGGCTGCATGATGAAAGGCTTCAGGCCGGCCTCGGAGAGCGCCGTCTCCGCCGTCACCAGCCGGCCCTGATAATAGGCCTCGCCAACGCCCGTCAGCACCGAGGCGATCTGCCCCATCAGGCCGATATCGGCGCAGCCCATCGAGCCGTGGCGACGCACGGCCGGAATGATGTCGGCCTCGAGCAGCGACAGGAATGCCCGGATGAGCTCCGGGCTGCAGCCGGTGTGGCCGCGCATCGCCGTATTCACGCGGATCGCAATCGCCATGCGCACGATCGCCGGTGCGAAGAACTCGCCGGTGCCGAAATGATGGGCGCGCACCAGCGCATTGTTGAATTCGGCCAGATCGTCGGCCGTCCACAGACGATCCTTCATCGAACCGACGCCGGTGTTCGATCCATAGACCGGCAGGCCCATGGCGATGCGATCGGCGATCACCTTGTGGGCGGCGGCCACCCGCTCCATACCGCCATCGTCGGGCACCGGCCGCACCCTTCCCGACCCGATGTCCTCGAGCGTGGCGAAATCAAGCGGTTTCCCGCAGAGAACGGTGGTTTTGAACTGATGCAGCATGCCGACAGATATCCTTCCGCGCCGGGCTCGCCTCGGGTTCGAAGCGGTGCGCGGATGCTTGAAATTCCCGCAACCGACGCTCGCAGGGGAACCGTTGCTGAAAGCATGCTATGCGCTTACCGCACATCCATGCTATATCCCAAATCTGGAACGGGCGATGCACATCCCGGAACACTCGGTTCGCGGCGGCCGCCCGCGGGGATGGACGCATGGATCTGGCAACGATCGCCCTGGTCGAGGCGGTGCTCGACGAAGGTGGCATTCGCCGCGCAGCGGTCGTCAGCAAACGCGCACCTTCAAGCGTCAGCGCCGCCGTCAAACGCTTCGAACAGGCCATCTCGATGCCGCTCTTCCGGCGGGAGGAAACCGCTCTCGTCCTGACGCTGGAGGCCCGCGCCCGCGCCAACGACATCCGCGACGCGATGGCCAGGATCGCCGCCATCCTCAAGGTCGCCGACCGGCAGGAAGGCGAGCCCGTACCGCCGGTCGGCCTCGTCGCGCTCGACCGCTTCATCCGCATCGCCCGCTCCGGCAGCATCCGCGCCACGGCCAAGGCGCTCGGCCTCGGCCAGCCGCAACTGACCCGGCAGATGGCAGACCTCGAGCGCCATCTCGGCTGCCGGCTGTTCGAGCGCTCCCACGGAGGCATCCTCTGCACGGCAACTGGCCAGGGCCTCATACCGCTGGTCGAAGAGTTGCTCGATATCTGGGCGCGGCTGACCCACGCCTCCGCCGACCGCTTCCGCCGCGACGTCGCCACCTGGCGGCTCGGGGCCGTGATGCCGCTCGGCCCGGAGAGCGAGATCGCCCGCATGCTGGCGGCGTTGACGGCAAACTGGCACCGCACCCGCCCCCGCCAGCCCCTGTTCATTTCCAGCACGACCGCGGACGAGCTTCTGGCCGGCCTCAAGGCCCGCCGCTTCGACGCCGCCCTGCTGGATGTCGCCGAGATCCCGACAGACTGCGATGGCCGGCTTGTGTCCGAGACGCCGCTGGTGCTTGCCGGCCCCGCCGCGGCTCTCTCCGACATGGGTGGTGACCTGCCGCGGCTGCTCGCCACCTGCCCGATCGCCGTGCCGAGCGTCAGGAGCGGACTTCGGCGCGAGGCGGCCCGCTTCCTCGACGATACGCTCGACGAAGCCGAGCGGCGGCGCATCACCCTTGTCGAGGTCGATTCGATCCCCGTCATCATCAATCTCGTCGGCCAGCACGGCTATCTCTCGGTGCTGCCGGAATCCTCGCTCGCCCGGGTGCATCGCCCACCGGCGATGATCCGCCTCGGCCCGGCCTATCGCCAGTCCCTGACGCTCGTCTGGCCCCGCGGCGCCATTGCCGGCGAGGTCGGCGAATTGATGATTTCGATGATGCGGGCGGGCGCGCGGCAGTGAGGTGTTGTCGATTCACAGGCCACGGCACCAAATTCCGCGATACCCACGCTTCCTTGCCGTCATTCCTGTGCTCGTCACAGGAACCCAGTCGACGCGCGTCAGCACGGCGGAGAGACTCTTTTCAGCCCAAAGACTTGGGCTGCTGGATTCCTGTGACAAGCACAGGAATGACGGAGGAGAAAGTCTGTCACGAAGCAAAACAAGCTCCGAGCCTGTCGGACCAGCACCGGACTCAATTCCTGATCATCCGCCATCAACCGTCTGAAAAGACTCCGAAATCCCCCTTGAATCAACACATGAAGAACCGCCTCAACCCTTCAACTTCAGCCGCCTGCGCGTCTCGCTCGGGCTTTCGCGATAATGCGCCCGGTAGCTGCGCGAGAACGACGACGAGGAATTGAAGCCCGAGATCGCGGCGATGTCGGCGAATTCCAGACGGGTCTCGATCACCTTGCGGCGCGCCGCATTGAGGCGGAGCGCCAGGTAGTGTTCATGCGGGGCGACCCCCATCGTGTCGCGAAAGAGATCCTGCAGATGGCGCGCGCTGACGCCGATGCGGCGGGAGAGCCGTGAAAGCGTCAGTGGCGCCTCCACCGTTTCCTCCATCAGCTTCACGGCGGCGCCGACGCGCGGGTCGAGAATGCGCATGTTGCCGATCGCCGGCATCTGCAGGAGGTCGCCACGGGTGCGCTCCTGCTCGTAGATAAAGAGCCGCGACACTTCGAGCGCCAGCGAATAGCCATGCGCCCGGCGGATGAGCTCCAGCATCAGGTCGAGCGTCGGCAGCGAGCCGCCTGTGGTAATGCGCTTGCCGTCGATGACGAAGCGCTCGCGTACCATCGTCACCTGCGGATAGGCCGTGGTGAAATCCTCGAAATCCTCCCAGTGCGTCGTCGCCTTGGATTTGTCGAGCAGGCTGGTTTCGGCCAGCAGCCAGGAGCCCGATTCGATGCCCGCCATCATCTCGCGGTGCCGTGCGGTCTGGGACAGCATCATCTTCAATTGCGATGTGGCGCTGCGCTCCCAGTTGTAGCTGGAGAGGATGAAGAGCGGCGATGTCTCGCGCTGCGGCCGGAAAGGGCCTGAAACCGGGATCGGTATGCCGCTCTTGGTCTCGATCGGCGCTCCATCCGGGCTGAAGATCGTCCAGTCGTAAAGGGGCCGCCCGGCGATGCGGTTGGCCGCGCGCATCGGCTCGATGACCGAAGCGACGAGGATCAGATTGGTCTCCGGCAGCACCAGGATATCGACGTGCTGCACCTGCGAAACGTTCTGATCCATATCCAAACTTCTCCAAGCCACCGCCGATAATGTATAGGATGCAGCCGATAATGAAAAGCAACAGCGGTTCTCTTGGCTCGTAATGGGCTCAATAAAAGGGAGACAGCAATGCCGCTCAGCATGAACCGCGAGGTATTCATCACCTGTGCCGTCACCGGCTCGGGAGACACCGTTTCAAAGTCCGGCCATGTTCCGATCACGCCGAAACAGATCGCCGAAGCGGCGGTCGAGGCGGCGAAGGCCGGAGCTGCTGTGATCCACTGCCACGTTCGCGATCCGGAGACCGGCGCACCCTCGCGCAGGCTCGATCTCTACCGGGAAGTGACCGACCGCATCCGCTCCGCCGATATTGACATCGTCCTGAACCTGACCGCCGGCATGGGCGGCGACCTGGTGTTCGGCAATGTCGAAAAGCCCCTGCCCGTCAACGAGAAGGGCACCGACATGGCCGGCGCCACCGAGCGCGTCGCCCATGTTGCCGAATGCCTGCCGGAAATCTGCACGCTCGACTGCGGCACCATGAACTTCTCGCTCGGCGATTACGTCATGACCAACACGCCGTCGATGCTGCGTGAGATGGCCCGCCAGATGACGGCACTGGGCGTGCGCCCGGAAATCGAAGCTTTCGACACCGGTCACCTGTGGTTTGCCAAGCAGCTCGTCGAGGAAGGCCTGATCGAGGATCCGGTGCTGATCCAGCTCTGCATGGGCATCCCATGGGGCGCGCCTGATGACCTCAACACCTTCATGGCGATGGTCAACAATGTGCCCGCCAACTGGACCTTCTCGGCCTTCTCGATCGGCCGCAACGCGCTTGCCTATCCGGCCGCAGCCATCCTTGCCGGCGGCAATGTCCGCGTCGGCCTCGAAGACAACCTCTATATCGGCAAGGGCCAGCTCGCGACGAACGGCCAGCTCGTCGAAAAGGCGGTCGGCGTCATCGAGGGCATGGGCGCCAAGATCATCGGACCGAAGGAAGTCCGCGAGAAACTGAAGCTGACGAAGCGCTGAGCAGGGACAGAACAATCATGAGCTTTATCACCAAAGCAGCCTGTGTCGGCGGTGGCGTCATCGGTGGCGCCTGGGTGGCGCGTTTCGCGCTTGCCGGTATCGACGTGAAGATCTTCGACCCGCATCCGGAAGCCGAGCGCATCATCGGCGAAGTCATGGCCAATGCCGAGCGCGCCTATGCCATGCTCACCATGGCGCCCCTGCCGCCGAAGGGAAAACTCACCTTCTGCAAGAGCATCGAGGAAGCGGTCGAAGGTGCTGACTGGATTCAGGAAAGCGTGCCGGAGCGGCTGGAGTTGAAGCGCGGCGTCATCACAAAGATCGACGCGGCCGCACGGCCCGATGCACTGATCGGTTCGTCCACCTCGGGTCTGCTGCCGTCCGATCTGCAATCCGAGATGCACCATCCCGAGCGCATGTTCGTGGCGCATCCCTATAACCCCGTCTACCTGCTGCCGCTGGTCGAACTCGTCGGCGGCAAAAAGACGAGCAAAGCGACGATCGAGCGCGCCATGTCGGGCGTCGAGCAGATCGGCATGAAGGGCGTCGTCATCGCCAAGGAGATCGAGGCCTTCGTCGGCGACCGCCTGCTTGAAGCGCTCTGGCGCGAGGCGCTGTGGCTGATCCAGGACGACATCTGCGATACCGAGACGCTCGACAACGTCATGCGCTATTCCTTCGGCATGCGGTGGGCGCAGATGGGTCTGTTCGAGACCTACCGCATCGCCGGCGGCGAAGCCGGCATGCGCCACTTCCTCGCCCAGTTCGGCCCGTGCCTCAAATGGCCGTGGACGAAGTTCACCGATGTCGTCGATCTCGACGATGCGCTGGTCGAAAAGATCGGCGCCCAGTCGGACGCCCAGGCCGCCGGCCGCTCGATCCGCGAGCTGGAGCGCATCCGCGACGAAAACCTCGTCGGCATCATGCATGCGCTGAAATCGGGCAATGGCGGCGAAGGCTGGGGTGCGGGCAAGCTGCTCGCCGATTTCGAAGCCAAGCTCTGGGCGAACGCCAAGAAGCCGGAGGCAAACCTCGGCGACGTCAAGCCGCTGCGCATCGTCGACACCAAGGTGAGCGCCGCCTGGGTCGACTACAACGGCCACATGACCGAGCACCGCTATCTCCAGGTCTTCGGCGACACCACCGACGGCTTGCTGCGCCTGATCGGCGTCGATCTCGACTATGTGCGCGACGGCCACAGCTACTACACCGTCGAGACCCACATCCGGAACCTCGGCGAGGCCAGGCTCGGCGACGCGCTCTATTCGACCTGCCAGGTGCTCTCCTCCGACGAGAAGCGCCTGCACATCTTCTCGACGATCTACAACGCCGCCACCAACGAAGCGGTTGCGACCGCCGAGCAGATGACGCTGCATGTCGACAGCAAGGCCGGCAAGGCGGTGCCTGCACCGGCGCACGTGCTGAGCAAGCTTGCAGCCATTGCTGAAGCCCATGCGCAGCTGCCGGCACCCGAAGGTGTCGGCCGCTTCGTCGGCCAGAAGCGCTGAGACTAGCCCTCCGTCTTCGGAGGGATTGCGGGCACGTCGGGTCAAGCCCCTCATCCCGCTGCCGCGACCTTCTCCCCGTAAGCGGGGAGAAGGGACATGCCGCAACCGCTCGCTCATCAAAGACCGCAGTGGTTCGGGGCCAAGTCGGTGGGGTCACAGCGGTTTTTGGAACCGCAGCGATGCTTCGCGTACGAGGCGTCCCCTCTCCCCGCCTGCGGGGAGAGAGCTAGGGTGAAGGGCAGGACGGGCATGCCCACGGTCGATGGGGAGATCGGCCACACGGCAAGCAGATAATCGCGAGGGAGAACACATGAATTTCGCACTGACCGAAGAACAGCAGATGATCGTCGACACGGTCAGGAGCTTCGTCGAAACGGAAATCTATCCGCATGAGGACGAGGTCGAGCGCACCGGGATCGTGCCGCGCGAGCTTGGCCAGGACATCGCCCGCAAGTGCAAGGAAATCGGCTTCTTCGGCTGCAATTTCCCCGAGGAAGTCGGTGGCGCCGGTCTCGATCACACCTCCTTCACCCTGGTCGAGCGCGAGCTTGGCCGCGGCTCCATGGGTCTCACGGTCTTCTTCGGCCGCCCCTCGGGCATCCTGATGGCCTGCAATGCCGAGCAGCGCGAGAAGTACTTGCTGCCGGCGGTCAAGGGCGACAAGTTCGACGCGCTCGCCATGACCGAGCCGGACGCCGGCTCGGACGTGCGCGGCATGAAGTGTTTTGCGCGCCAGGACGGCGACGACTGGATCGTCAACGGCACCAAGCATTTCATCAGCCATGCCGACATCGCCGATTTCGTCATCGTCTTCATCGCCACCGGCGAGGAAGAGACGCCGCGCGGGCCGAAGAAGAAGATCACCTGCTTCCTCGTCGACCGCGGCACGCCGGGTTTCGAGATCCGCAAGGGCTACAACTCGGTCTCCCACCGCGGCTACAACAACTGTGTGCTCACCTTCGACGATTGCCGCCTGCCCTCCGCCCAGATCCTCGGCGAAGTGCACAAGGGTTTCGACGTCGCCAATGACTGGCTGTTCGCCACCCGCCTGACCGTGGCAGCGACCTCGGTCGGTCGCGCCCGCCGTGCCTTCGACTATGCGCTCAATTATGCGGCCGAGCGCAAGCAGTTCGGCAAGCCGATCGGCGCCAACCAGGGCGTTTCCTTCAAGCTCGCCGACATGATCACCGAGATCGACGCCGCCGATCTCTTGACGCTGTCGGCCGCCTGGCGGCTCGACAACGGCCTGCCGTCGAACCGCGAGATTGCGTCGGCCAAGGTCTTTGCCACCGAGATGCTCGCCCGGGTTACCGACGAAGCGATCCAGATCTTCGGCGGAATGGGCCTGATGGACGACCTGCCGCTCGCCCGTTTCTGGCGCGACGCCCGCGTCGAGCGCATCTGGGACGGCACGTCGGAAATCCAGCGCCACATCATCAGCCGCGACCTGCTGCGGCCGCTGGGGGCGTGACGGGATGGGTGCGTTTCCAGTAGTTGCCCCCCTCTGCCCTGCCGGGCATCTCCCCCACAAGGGGGGAGATCGGCTAGAGGTGATGAACCTCTCTCCCCTCCTCATTCCTGTGCTTGTCACAGGAATGAGGGCGTTGGTGGCAAGCGCTCCGACGACCATCGGTATGACGGAGTGCAAGGCAGCATGAACTCCACTCCCCGCTCCCTCGACCGCCTGATCCGCCCGCGCTCGATCGCCGTCTTCGGCGGCAAAGAAGCCCGGCGGGTCATCGAACAATGCGACAAGATGGGTTTTACCGGCGAGATCTGGCCGGTGCATCCACGCGAGACCGAGATCCTCGGCCGCAAATGCTACCGTTCCGTCGCCGAGCTTCCGGGCGCCCCGGACGCCTCCTTCGTCGGCGTCAACCGGCAGCTGACGATCGACATCATCCGCGATCTCTCGGGCCGTGGCGCAGGCGGCGCGGTCTGCTACGCCTCGGGTTTCCGCGAGGCGGCTAGCGAGCTTGACGACGGCAACGACCTGCAGGAGGCGCTGGTGGCGGCCGCCGGCGACATGCCGATCGTCGGCCCGAATTGCTACGGCTTCATCAACATGCTCGATGGCGCCCTGCTCTGGCCGGACCAGCACGGCATGCAGCGCGTCGAAAAGGGCGTCGCGATCCTCACCCAATCCTCCAACATCGCCTGCAACATCTCGATGCAGACGCGCGGCCTGCCGCTCGCCTATGTCATGACCGCCGGCAACCAGGCACAGACGGGCCTGTCCGATATCGCCTGCGCGGTACTGGAAGACCCGCGCGTCACCGCCGTCGGCCTGCACATCGAAGGCTTCGACAGCATGGCCGCCCTTGAGCGGCTGGCAACCCGGGCGCGCGAACTCAGCAAGCCGGTCGTGACGCTGAAGGTCGGCAAGTCCGAGGCAGCCCAGCTTGCGACCGTGTCGCACACCGCCTCGCTTGCCGGCAACGACCGTGTCTCCTCGGCGCTGCTTGCCCGCCTCGGCATCGGCCGCGTCGACACCCTGCCGGCGCTCCTGGAAACACTGAAGCTCCTGCATGTGGCCGGACCGCTCGATAGCCGCGACATCTCCTCGATGAGCTGCTCGGGCGGCGAGGCCTCGCTGATGGCGGATGCCGGCGAGCGCTACCGGGTCAACTACCGGCCCTTGCGCGACGAGCAGAAGAAGCCGCTCAAGGACGCGCTCGGAGAGATGGTGACGATCGCCAACCCGCTCGATTACCATACCTTCGTCTGGGGCAATCGCGAGAAGCAGACGACCGCCTTTACCGCCATGATGAAGGGCGGTTATGCGATCAATCTCTTGGTCCTCGATTTCCCCCGCCTCGACCGTTGCGACCCCGCGGACTGGGAGACCACCTGCCACGCGGTGATCGACGCGGCCCGGGCGACTGGCGCGCGCGCCGGCATCGTCGCGAGCCTCGGCGAAAACATGCCTGAAGCCACCGCCCTCTTCCTGATGAAGGCGAGCATCGTGCCCTTCTTCGGCATCGAGGAGGCCCTGGCCGCGATCGAGACGGCCGCCGACATCGGGGCCGCCTGGAAGAAACCTGTCCCGCCACGCCTGCTCGACGGCAGCGGCGTCCACGCCGGTGACGCGATCACGCTCAGCGAACACGAGGCGAAGGTGGAGCTTGCCGCCTTCGGCCTCACCGTACCGAAAGGCAAGGCAGTGGCAACTCCCGAAGCGGCGGCAGCAGCCGCCGAAGCGCTCGGTTTCCCGGTCGTGCTGAAGGGCCTCGGGGTCGCCCACAAGACCGAGGCGGGCGCGGTAAAGCTCAACCTAACAACCCGCGATGAAGTCCATGCGGCGGCAAAGGCCATGGCCGCCGTCGCCTCGGGTTATCTGGTCGAAAAGATGGTGGCAAAACCGGTCGCCGAACTCATCATCGGCGCGATGCGCGATCCGGTGGCGGGCCCCGTGCTGACGATCGGCGCCGGCGGCATCCTCGTGGAACTGCTCGACGATTCCGCCATCCTGACGCTGCCGACGACGCCGCAAGCCATCCGCGAGGCTATCGGCGGGCTGAAGATCCGCAAGTTGCTCGATGGCTATCGCGGCGGCCCGGCCGGCGATGACGCAGCCTTGATCGACGCTGTCGCTGCAGCGGCATCCTATGTCGTTGCAAACGCTTCGAAACTCGAAGAACTCGATATCAATCCATTGATGGTGTTGCCGAACGGCCAGGGGGCCGTAGCCGCAGACGCTCTCATTCGCCGGAGGAACTGACCCTCATGACCGGACCGATCCTCACGCGCCGCGAAGGCGGCATTCTCGAAGTCACGATCGACCGGCCGAAGGCCAATGCTATCGACCTGAAAACCAGCCGGGTGATGGGGGAGATCTTTCGCGACTTTCGCGACGACGACAGCCTGCGTGTCGCGATCATCACCGGCGCCGGTGAAAAATTCTTCTGTCCGGGATGGGACCTGAAGGCTGCCGCCGATGGCGACGCGGTCGATGGCGACTATGGCGTCGGCGGTTTCGGCGGCATGCAGGAACTGCGCGACCTCAACAAGCCGATCATCGCGGCGGTCAACGGCATCTGCTGTGGCGGCGGCCTCGAGATCGCGCTTTCGACTGACCTGATCCTCGCCGCCGAACACGCCACCTTCGCGCTCCCCGAGATCCGTTCCGGCACCGTCGCCGACGCCGCCTCGATCAAGCTGCCGAAACGCATCCCCTACCACATCGCCATGGACATGCTTCTGACCGGCCGCTGGCTTGACGTTCAGGAGGCCCACCGCTGGGGCTTCGTCAACGAGATCCTGCCGGCCGCCAAGCTGCTGGAGCGCGCCTGGGAGCTTGCCCGCCTGCTCGAAAGCGGCCCGCCGCTGGTCTACGCCGCGATCAAGGAAGTGGTGCGCGCCGCCGAGGGCGAGGCCTTCCAGACGACCATGAACAAGATCACCCAGCGGCAGTTCAAGACCGTCGACATTCTCTATTCGAGCGAAGACCAGCTGGAGGGCGCGCGCGCCTTCGCGGAGAAACGCGACCCCGTGTGGAAGGGTCGCTAGGGCGGGAAAAGTGCCAGCGGATTTCCGCCGGCACCCCGCTTTCGACAAACCCCGCCAACCCTTGGCGGCGCAGGCGACAGAGCCGGACGACCGGCACCGGAACGTGACGAAACGCGCGGGAAACCCGCGTGCAAATAAGCACGCATCCATAAGCCAAGCTTATGGAAATAAATTGTAATTTAGGGCGTTACAAGAAGAGTTCCAGCGATTACGCTTATCGATCTCAACGCAGGGCGCCCGGTCCGAAGGAAGGAGAAACAGCACCCGAAACGACGAGAAGCGGCCACTTTGGGCCGGTCCGAAGCCATCGATACAATCTCTACCAACCACAACGAACGGCGAATGCCGACGAGAAAAGGGAACAGGGGAATGAGCGATTACAAGGATTACCTCACACGACAGGTCATGCTCGGCAAGATGAACCGGC
>NZ_DASYGZ010000215.1:0-26846 GCF_035999135.1 Ensifer sp. | reverse complement strand
ATACACCTTGCCAGAGGGAATCAGAATTTGTTAACCATTTGCTGGCAGCCTCCAAATCAGGCAACGACTGGATCCGTATCGCGTAAGGGGGCCACGAAAACCTTGGGCGGCGGAAAAGGGGAAGAATATGCGGGTTCTACTTATTGAAGACGACAGCGCAACGGCTCAGAGCATTGAGCTGATGCTCAAGTCCGAGAGTTTCAACGTCTACACCACCGACCTCGGTGAAGAAGGCGTCGACCTCGGCAAACTTTACGACTACGACATCATCCTTCTCGACCTCAACCTGCCGGACATGTCCGGTTATGAAGTCCTGAGAACGCTCCGCCTTTCCAAGGTGAAGACGCCGATCCTCATTCTTTCGGGCATGGCGGGAATCGAGGACAAGGTCCGCGGCCTCGGCTTCGGCGCCGACGACTACATGACCAAGCCGTTCCACAAGGATGAGCTGGTCGCTCGCATCCATGCGATCGTCCGTCGCTCCAAGGGTCACGCGCAGTCTGTCATCTCGACCGGCGAACTGATCGTCAATCTCGACGCCAAGACGGTGGAAGTCGGTGGACAGCGCGTCCACCTCACCGGCAAGGAATACCAGATGCTCGAGCTGCTCTCGCTGCGCAAGGGCACGACGCTCACCAAGGAAATGTTCCTCAACCACCTCTATGGTGGCATGGATGAGCCGGAACTGAAGATCATCGACGTCTTCATCTGCAAGCTGCGCAAGAAGCTGGCAAACGCTGCCGGCGGCGCCAATTACATCGAAACCGTCTGGGGCCGTGGCTACGTGCTGCGCGAGCCGGATGGCGCGGAATACGCCGAAACCGCCTGATTGCCTGATAGGCCTGCACCGCCCCGCATGATGCGGGCCTATGGTTCACGAAACCCGCCCTTCGAGGCGGGTTTTATTTTGTCTGATCCGCTGCGTGTTTCCTTCGAACGATCGATGAGCTCGGCACAAGGCGCTGCCGATTTTGCTCCCTCCCCGACGCGTTATCCGCCGCCCGTTCGACCCGTTGCACTCGCAATCTCCAGGCACAAAAAAGCCGCGGCGAACGCCACGGCCTGATGACATCCTGTGCGTAAGGTCGCAGCCGTTCAGGCCGCCATGGACTGGCTCGCGAAAACGCTGGTCAGGATCTTGCGGTCGAACGGCTTCAGCAGGAAATCGTCGGCGCCGGCCCGCTTTCCGGCCATCATCTTCTTCAGATCCGCCTCGACGACGCAGTAATAGATCCGGACGGATGGGCCATTCGGCAGCCGGCGAATATTACCGAGAAGGTCGAGCGCGCCGTCAAGGCCGGCGTCGACGATCAGGATGTTGGGCAGCTCGGCCTCGCAGCGCGCCAGCGCCTCCAGGCTGCTCGACGCTTCGTATACCAGGAAGCCCATGCCGGAAAGGATACGTTTTCCCACTTTCCTGACGACATCCGAGCCGTCGGCAATCATCAAGCGCCGCATGTCCAACTCCCTTCGCTACTTACCTATACGCGTATTCGTAGCCTTAAAACAACTCTATACAGATTTGGCAAAGATTTCGTTACGAAATTTGCTTAACGGGGTTTTCCCAGAGCAATCCAAACCCCTGAAAATATTAGGATTCCCGGAAAATAAACGCGATCGGGTGGCGACGG
This sequence comes from Ensifer sp., assembly GCF_035999135.1. Lineage (GTDB taxonomy): Bacteria > Pseudomonadota > Alphaproteobacteria > Rhizobiales > Rhizobiaceae > Ensifer. The sequence continues at coordinate 25,215 of NZ_DASYGZ010000215.1, read as the reverse complement.
AAAACACGCGTCAACGCCCGGCGCGCAGGCACCGGGCGTTGACGATCAGGTCGGGAATTCGGGTCCAAAAGGCCGCCGGCTAAAACCTCAGGCTGTAACCCTTGTGGTGAAGATGATTTCTTCGCCGGTCGAGACAACGGTGATTTCCATGCCCGCCTCTTCGCCGAGAAGCACGGTGTAGTAGGGCTGGATGGAATGGGCGTCGACCGCCTCTTCCGGCGTGCCCGACAAGAGTTCCATGAGCCGTGGTGGCACGCGCATCATCCGGCCCTTGGCAACCAGCGTGAACACGGCATCGAACTCCGGGTTCTCCAGCGTCACGTCGATCGAACCACCACGCGGGATGGCGCCGTAGGCGATGAGGAAAAGGTTGAGCAGCAGCTTGACCCGGTTCTTGGCGATGATCGCCCGCGGGCCGTGCCAGTTGACCTCGGTCTTCTTTTCGGCAGCGGCAAAATCCTTGGCCGCCTTCTCCGCCTCGCCGGTGTCGATCGAGGCGCCAACCGAGCCCGATGCCCCGAAGGCAAGGCGGGCAAACTTCAGGCGAACCGACGCGTTGAGCGCGCTGGTGCGAATGAGGTCCATCGCATCGGCATCTGCACCACCCTCGTCGAGCAGCTCCAGGCCGTTGTTGATGGCACCGACCGGCGAGATGATGTCGTGGCAGACCCGGCTGCACAGAAGCGCGGCCAGATCGGGTCCCGTCAGTGTCAGGTTCGGATTCGTTGCCATCTTGGTTCCTTGAGTTGGGTTACGCCGGCGCGCCGCTCAGCGCGCGCCGTGTGACGCCGGTATCGCTTGGCGCCGGAAGACGCAAGTCATGCGTTGCCCGGCGCAGCCGTTCATCAGTGGACCATAATGACACCACATTTGGTAAACCGATTGTTAAGACCATCGGTTCAAATTGCATGGAATTGGTTCAGACCCAAACTGGCCGCACGGTGATCTGACCCGCGGCCATTGCAAACCCGCAAGCGAGCCATTTTCGCGCCTGACGGAGGATACGATGCATCAGATCATGAAGGCAGTTGCAGGCGCCGGCCGGGTCATCCTGGCAACGATGCTGCTGGTCGCCGGCGGCGTTTCGGCCGCGCACGCCCAATCCGCCAACAACAGCCAATATACCATGCAGGAGATCGTCGATGCCGGTCACGGCTTCTTCGGCGAGACCTCGGGCGGCCTCGCCAAGGTCGTCGAACGCGCCTTCGAGCGATACGGCCTGCCGAACGGCTACATCCTCGGACAGGAAGGCTCGGGCGCCTTCATCGCCGGCCTGACCTACGGCGAAGGGGAACTCAACACCAAGAATGCAGGCCAGCACAACGTCTTCTGGCAGGGTCCCTCGCTCGGCATCGACTGGGGCGGACAGGGCAGCCGCGCCATGATGCTGGTCTACAATCTGCCAAGCGTGCCGGCGCTCTACAAGCGCTTCGGCGGCGTCTCCGGCTCGGCCTATGTGGTTGCCGGCGTCGGCATGACGGTCCTGACCGACGAACACATCGTCGTCGTGCCGATCCGCACCGGCATTGGCGCGCGGCTCGGCGTGAACGTCGGGTACCTCAAGATGACCCAGACGCCCACCTGGAACCCCTTCTGAAGGTTCCGGCCGGTCTGCCCTCTGGCAAAATCCGGCGCCATGGACTTGCAGCGCACGAAACGTCATGTTTAGTGCAACGAAGCGGAAAAGGAACGCCTGCCAGCCCCCCGTGCGGCTCGGCAGGCGGTTCGGTTCCGGTCCAGTTTTGAAACGGCCAGCTCGTGATCCAATTCTCGCTCCTTTTTGCCCTGGGCTTTCTGACGGCGATCATCATCGGTCTGCTGGTTGCGCCGGCCATCCACCGTCGCATCGTGCGCTTCGCCGAAGACAGGCTGAAGGCGACCATGCCGCTGAGCCCGCAGGAGGTGCGCGCACAGAAGGATGCCGCACGCGCCGCCTTCGCCGCCGAGAACGCGCGTACGCAGCAGTCGCTGAAGCGCGAGCGCGACAAGGGCGTGGCGCTGATGCTCGCCAATGAAAAGAGCCTGCAGGAGGCCCGGCGGCTTTCCGGTGAAAACGCCGACCTGCATGCACAGCTTGCCGACATGAACGTCGAGGCGGCCGACATGCGCTCGGCCATCCGCCAGTTCGAGCAACGCCTGGAACGGATGAAGGCGACGCTCGACAGCGTCGAGCGGGACAATGCCGTAAAATCCGGCGAGCTCCAGAAGCGTGACGTTGCGCTTTCTCAAAATGCCACGGAGGTCGACAACCTCCGGGTCGACCTCGCCGCACGGGAAACCGAGGTCGAACACCTGAAAAGCCGGATTGCCACCTTGCGCGACGAGCGCGAAGCCTTGCGCGGCGACCTCAAGACCGAGACGACGCACGCCAAGGAAATGGAGCTTCGGCTTTCGCGTGACGAGACGCGCCTGCACCGGCTGGAAGACAAGCTTGCCCGCGAGATGGCTGCGAGCGCCGACCGCGAGACCGCGCTCGAACGCCGGGCGGGAGAGATCGAACGGCTGAAGGCGAAAGTCAAAGACGCCAATCAGGAAATGCGGGACGCCGCCAAGATCATGCGGTCCGCCGGGCTCGCCTTCCCGCTGAAAAAAGAACGCCGTCCGGCTGCCGAAGCCCCCGGCAACGGAAGCGCCAACCGGATCGACCAGGCGGCGCAAACGAACACGGAAGCCACATCCTTGAGCACCAGCGCCGATGACCTGCGCAATCGCGCAACCGCGCTTTCAGAGCGCCTGACCAATTCCAGGACCGCCGCCCATGACGAGGCGCTGCGCGACGAAGTGGTGGCGATTGCCGCCGGCATGGTGGCCCTGACGGCAACGAACGAAGGCGACGCCTCCCCCATCCTCAATCTCCTTGAAGGGGAAAGCGGTGACGGCCCGGCAAACAGGCAGAGCCTGGCGAAGCGGGCGAAGGACCTGCTTCCGCCGCAGTAAGTTCACTGGGAACACAGATCTGCCGCTCGACGCGGTCGCGCGAGGCGGGGCGTCAAGGCCCGGGCGCCGAAATCCAGGGATCGGCCGCGTCAGATCAGGCCGTTGATCAACGCCACCTGATGAAGCGCGATACCGGCTGCCGTCGACACATTGAGGCTGTCGAGCCCCGGTCGCTGGCGGATCCGTGCGGTGCGGATCGAGGCCAGCACCGACTGCGGCAACCCCTCTCCTTCCGTCCCCATGAGCAGCGCCGTGCGTGGAGCCGGCGGTATGGCACCGAGATCGCTCGTGCCGGCGGGGGAAAGGCCCCAGATCGCAAAGCCCTCCGCCTGGAGCCGCTCGATCAGCGCCGCGACAGAACCCTCGCGCGCGTAAGGCACCGTCAGCACCGAGCCGACGGAGACCCGGATTGCCTTGCGATACAGCGGATCGCAGCTCGTCTCGTCCATCAGCACCGCATCGACACCGAAGGCGGCGGCGTTGCGAAAGAGGGAACCCATGTTGTCGTGATTGGAGATGCCGCAGGCCGCAAGCACCAGGCTGTTGGCCGGAAGCGCCGCGAGCAGCTGATCACGGCCGGGCTCGCCGCTGCGGCGACCGAGCGCCAGCACGCCACGGTGCATGTTGAAGCCGGCGATCGCGTCGAACACCGCGGCGTTCGCCACATAGACCGGCACGTCAGGCGGAAAGTCCGCAAGGATATCGCGAACACCGTCCAGGCGGTTTTCGAGCAAGAGCATCGCCTCGGCGGCAAAGCCGCGGCCGGCCCTATGGGCGGCCGCAAGCATGCGCAGCACGACAGTGCCTTCGGCGATGAAGCGGCCCTGCCGTCCCGTCAGATCCCGCTCCTTGATCGAGATGAACCCGGCGATCCGGGGATCGGCCGGGTCATCGATGCGAAGGACAGGCGGCAACGCGCTCGGCATTGCGATCAGTTCGTCCTGACGGTGATGTCGGCGACGACGCGTCCGGTGGCGATGTCGAAGACGATGGCCCGCGGCTCTGCGCCGGGAAGGTTGCCATAGAAAAGGACCTGGCCGCCGGAAAGCGACACATTGGTCACCGTAAAGCCGGCCGGCAATGCCGCCACCGCGTTCACCGGCGCCTCGCTCGGCACGACGGCGCTCGCCGACTGCGTCGGGGCTTTATCGTCCGTGCGGGTCAGCTTGTAGACAATCGTGCCGAGGACAGCCATAAGCATGACCAACATCACGCCTGCCGAGACGAGCTGCAGCTTCACCATCTTGCGGCGGACATTTTCCATCGCCGGGTCTAGCGGCTTGTCTTCCTGGTCATCGGGCGCGGGCGCGGTCATGATTGGCCTTTTATCGGATTTGAAACGGAATGAACGACCCCTTTAAACAAGCAGCAGCCAATAGGAAAGTCCTGACAGCGGGCGAGGATGCCGCAGGACGGCTCGATTCCTTCCTGACGGACGCGCTTGCAGGCGAATTCTCCCGCAACCGGATCAAGAGCCTGATCGAGCAGGGCGCCGTCTCGATCAACGGCAAGCCGGTGACCGAGCCGAAGAAGAAGGTCCAGCCGGGCGATGTTTTCGAGATCGACCTGCCCGAACCGGAGGATCCGGAGCCGAAGGGCGAGGATATCCCGCTCGAGGTGCTCTACGAAGACGACCACCTCATCGTCCTCGTCAAGCCGGCCGGCCTGGTCGTCCACCCGGGCGCCGGCAACTGGACGGGAACGCTGGTCAATGCGCTGATCCACCATTGCGGCAACAGCCTTTCGGGGATCGGCGGCGTCAAGCGTCCCGGCATCGTCCACCGGCTCGACAAGGAAACCAGCGGCGTCATGGTGGTTGCCAAGAACGACGCGTCCCATCGCCACCTGTCGGACCAGTTCGCCGACCACGGCCGCACCGGTCCGCTGGAGCGCGCCTACCGGGCCGTTGTCTGGGGCCGGCCGCGGCAGCTGAAGGGAACGATCGACGCGCCGCTCGGGCGAGCCGGGGACCGCACGAAACGCGCGGTCAAGCGCGAGGACAGCGACGACGCCCGCGAGGCCATCACCCATTACGAGGTGGTCGAGCGTTATCTCGAAAAACCTGACGGCACCTGCCTGGCATCGACGGTCGAATGCCACCTCGAAACCGGCCGAACCCACCAGATCCGCGTGCACATGGCCCATATCGGCCATCCGCTGATCGGCGATCCGGAATACGGCGCGGCCTTCCGCACCAAGGCAAATCTGCTGCCGGATGCAGCCAAGGCGGTCGTCAACCAGTTCCATCGCCAGGCCCTGCACGCCTTCATGCTGCAGTTCGAGCATCCGGCGACCGGCGAGACCATGCACTTCGAAGCGCCGATGCCCGATGACATGGCAGTGCTGGTCGACGCATTGCGGGCCACGGCGTAACACCAGCTCTTGAATTTCGGGCGCGGAATTCCAATCTTGACTGCGCCTCTATTCGTGATCTGTATTGCCTCCGGCGTCACATGTTAGTGAAACCGGACTCCTTGAATCATGCTTTCGCCGTACTTATTTCATAGCCTCGTGGGGTCTTGACGAGGACCCACATGCCCGGCTTGCCGACCGGAGGCCGGAGACTATAAAGGGGGGTGCTTCATATGGCCCGAAACAATTTGCCGACCATTGCCGCTGGCGAAGGCGGCCTCAACCGATATCTCGACGAAATCCGCAAGTTCCCGATGCTGGAGCCGCAGGAAGAGTACATGCTCGCCAAGCGCTACCAGGAGCATGACGACCGCAGCGCCGCGCACAAGCTGGTCACCAGCCACCTTCGTCTCGTCGCCAAGATCGCGATGGGTTATCGCGGCTATGGCCTGCCGATCGGCGAAGTCGTGTCCGAAGGCAATGTTGGCCTGATGCAGGCCGTCAAGAAGTTCGAGCCCGATCGCGGCTTCCGCCTCGCCACCTATGCGATGTGGTGGATCAAGGCAGCCATCCAGGAATACATCCTGCGCTCGTGGTCGCTAGTCAAGATGGGCACGACCGCCAACCAGAAACGGCTGTTCTTCAACCTGCGTCGCCTCAAGGGCAAGATCCAGGCGCTCGACGAGGGTGACCTCAAGCCCGATCAGGTGAAGGAAATCGCCACCACGCTCAAGGTGAGTGAGGACGAAGTCATTTCGATGAACCGCCGCCTGTCGGGCGACGCCTCGCTCAATGCGCCGATCAAGGCGAGCGAAGGCGATTCCGGCCAGTGGCAGGATTGGCTCGTCGACGATCACGACAACCAGGAAGAAATCCTGATCGAACAGGATGAGCTGGAAAGCCGTCGGGCGCTGCTCGCCAACGCCATGAAGGTGCTCAACGACCGTGAACGTCGCATCTTCGAGGCGCGCCGCCTGACGGAAGATCCGCTGACGCTTGAAGATCTGTCGGCCGAGTTCGACATCAGCCGCGAGCGCGTGCGCCAGATCGAGGTGCGCGCCTTCGAAAAAGTTCAAGACGCAGTCCGCAAGGCAGCACTTGAGCGTGCCGGAGCGCTGCGCGTCGTCGAAGGCGCCTGATCTGCCCATGATGAGTTGCGCGGGGGCCTCCCCTCGCAGACGTTGACGACAGGACACAAAAAGAAAAACCCGGCGGAGCGATCCGCCGGGTTTTTCCGTTTCATCTGTGCTTGGCGATTTATTGACTGTTGCTCGCCGCCGACGTGCCCGAGGCCGTCCAGGCGCGCATCGCCTGGTTGAACGCATCCGTGCCGCTCTGACCCTTCTCGAGCGTCAGCAGCGCTCGACGCCCGTTGCGGTAGGTGAGCGGGATGTCGATCCAGCTGCGGCTGCGCAGCAACTCGGTGTTGTTGTTGATGGCGTCCGTCGCATCATTGAGGGCGATCATGTGGAAATCGTCCGTGATCTTGGCCGGCACCGCGACCAGGGCGTCACCGCGATCCTGCTCGGTTCGCTTCATCGACACGCGCTGAACGCTGTCGATGGCACCGCCCTCGAAATTCTGCGGCAGCGAGAAGACGAACTCGATGACGTGGCTTGCGGGCAAGGACGGATCAGCATTGCGCTTGATCGTCATAAGGGCGGTCAGACCGCGGTCGGGGACGGTGATCTGCGCCTGGATCGCCGGCTCGGGCTTGGCATCGCCACCGGGCGATTCTTCCTTCACCGACCATGCCACCGTGCCTGGAACAGCCGTCGGCGACGACTGGCCGAGACGCTCCTCATAGAGGAACATCTTCTCGCCATCGGCGATTGCGACCTCGGTCTGGGCAGACTGCCCAGCCGGAGATACCGTCGCCGGAGCACCCGCCTGGGCAGTCGTCCCGGTCTGGGCGGCCGCCGTGTCAACGGGCTTGCCCGCTTCGGTCTTCGGCGCAACGGACTTGCCTTCCTGTCCGGCGATTTCGCCGTTTACGATCGCCGGTCCGTCGTCGCTCTCGGTTCCATCCGCCAGAAGGCGTTGGGTGAACTTCGTCGAGCTGTTGTCGGGCACAGCGGTGTCGTCATGTGCTTCCGGAGCCGGCTTGGCCGTCTCGCCTTCCGTTTGGACGGGCGCCGGGCTTTGCTCGGCTGGAGTTCCGCCAATGTTGGAAACGGCAGAGGTGATCGATGCGATGGTCCCTGAAATCCAGGCATTGCCGGCCTCCCGGTTCTCCCAGTAAGCGAAACCGCCGCCGCCAAGTGCAGCGAGGAGGACAGCCCCAATCACAAGCCGCTTTACGCTGAAGCGCGAAGGCTTCGGCGTGGCGCGATACGAGGCCGGCCGTTGGGCCGTCGCCGCGCTTTCTCCAAGCCGCTCCGGCTCACGCGCGGCCGCGGATGCCCCGCCTGCCGCAGCACCTGCGGCGGCTGCAACACCCGCCTCCTCGAAACCGAGCAGATCGTCGATGTGATCCCACGCCGTGCCGGAGCGATCCTGCTGGCTCTGGGGCGCATTCGAAGCGGCCGCCTGAGCCGGCTTTTCGACCGGCCACGACCAATCGCCGATCTCCGGTTCGGCGGCCTTCTCCGCGCGCCGCTCTTCCAGGGGCGCAAACGGATCATTGTCGTCGAACGACCAGCTGCGCGGCGCATCGGCCTTGCGCGTGGTGTCCGGCAGTTGCTCTTGCGGCTCTTCGACCGGATGCATGCCCAAAAGCTCGGGCTGCGACGACGTTCCCGACGCGTCGAATGTCTGCTCGCCGGCTTCTGCCGGCGCTATCGCCGCCGGCGCAACGGTTTCCCACTCGGGCAGCTCCCATTCGGAGCGCGCCGGGGTGTGTTCGGGCTCGGCGGCAGGGGTCTCGTCAACGGACGGCGCTTCGACGTGTTGCTCTTCCGGCTCGGCGGCCAGAGGAAGAACGCTCGCCTCGTGCGTCTCGACCGGAATGGGCTCTACATAGTCAGGTTCAGGAACGGAATCGTGCGCCTGGGTCTCCGGCTGCGGCTCTTCCTCGAGCGCGGCCTCTGCCGTTTCCACCGGTACGACCACCGCTGGCGCGTCATCCTCGGTGGAATGATATTCGGCTGCGGCGGGGTATTCGACCACAGGTTCGTATCGGTCGACCTGCTCGTCTTCAACCGTCGGCTCATCCGCGACCGTTGCGACCGGAGCCTCGGCAACGGCTTCGACAGGCTCTTGCGGATAGTGCTGCGGCGGCTCGTAGGGCTCGACCGGGCTGGCGGTTTCGGCAACCGGAGCTTCAGCGGCTTCGACCGGTTCGCTTGCGGCAACCGGTTCGTCCTCAACCTCAGCCGGCGCCTCGGGTTCGGAAACCGGCGCCTCGGCCGGGTGCTCGACAACCGGCTCCTCGGCGGCGGTGGCTGCAGCCACCGCTTCCGCGGACGCCGGCTCGTCGAGCGCGGGCAAGGCCTCGGCATGCTCGCTATCGACCTCTGCGATCGCATTTTCGAGCTTCGCCAGCTGGCGATTGATCATGTCGTCCGACGGACGCGGATTCATGTTTTCGAGTTGGCGGCGCACGGCCGCGCGCGCCTTCTCGTAGACCCTATCCCGCATTTCAGGTGTGTTTTCCGACAGGCCGTCAACGGTCCTGCGAATAACTGCAACAAAATCCGCCATTAGTACTTTCTCATACGCCCAGGTATGTCTTTGCGATTACGACGCAATGTCATTTCGCCGACACTAGTCCTCAAAGGGGTCCGTCACAAGTATTGTGTCGTCCCGCTCGGGGCTGGTCGAAAGAAGAGCGACCGGCGCGCCGATCAGTTCTTCCACCTGGCGAACGTACTTGATCGCTTGCGCCGGAAGCTCCGCCCAGCTGCGTGCGCCGACCGTCGATTCCTTCCAGCCTTCGAGTGTAATATAGACTGGCTTGGCCGAAGCTTGCTGCGCCTGGCTTGCCGGCAAATGGTCGATCTGCTGTCCGTCCAGAGTATAACCGACGCAGATCTTCAGTTCGTCGAGACCATCGAGCACGTCGAGCTTGGTGAGCGCGATGCCGGTGATGCCGTTGGCGGCAACCGACTGGCGCACCAGCGCTGCATCGAACCAGCCGCAGCGGCGCTTGCGGCCCGTGACCGTGCCGAATTCATGACCCTTCTCGCCGAGGAACTGGCCGATTTCGTCGGTGAGTTCGGTCGGGAAAGGACCCTCGCCGACGCGTGTCGTATAGGCCTTGGTGATGCCGAGGATGTAGCCGAGCGAACCCGGACCCATGCCCGAGCCTGCGGCGGCCTGGCCGGCAACCGTGTTCGAGGACGTGACGAAGGGGTAGGTGCCGTGGTCGATGTCGAGCAGCGTGCCCTGGGCGCCTTCGAACAGGATGCGGGCGCCCTTGCGGCGCGCCTTGTCGAGCAGCACCCAGATGGTCTCCATGAACGGCAGAACCTTGGCCGCAACCGAGGACAGCTCCTGCATGATCGCGTCGTGGCTGATCTCGGTCTCGCCGAGACCACGGCGCAACGCATTGTGGTGGGTCAGCAGGCGGTCGACCTTGGCCGGCAACGTATCGAGGTCGGCGAGGTCCATGACGCGGATGGCGCGACGACCGACCTTGTCTTCGTAGGCCGGGCCGATGCCGCGGCGCGTCGTGCCGATCTTCGTGCCGCTGTTGGAGGCGGCGTCTTCGCGGATGCCGTCGAGCTCGCGGTGCAGCGACAGGATCAGCGTGGCGTTGTCGGCGATGCGAAGGTTGTCCGGGGTGATCGCGATGCCCTGCTTGCCGAGCTTGTCGATTTCGGCGATCAGCGCGTGCGGATCGATGACGACGCCGTTGCCGATGACGGCAAGCTTGCCGGGACGCACGACGCCGGAGGGGAGCAGCGACAGCTTGTAGCTGACGCCGTCGATCACCAGGGTATGGCCGGCATTGTGACCGCCCTGGAAGCGCACGACGATATCCGCGCGCTCGGAGAGCCAGTCCACAATCTTGCCTTTGCCTTCGTCACCCCATTGGGAGCCGACCACTACGACATTCGTCATAATTCTCTTCCTGTGCAGGCGCGCAAACGGAGCTGCGCTGTTCTCAAACCCGCGCATCTATACTGTGTTGTCTTCGGGAAAGCGACCCCGTTCTGCCCGGCCTTTGGCCCTTTTTGAATGACAAGGCCGGGATTTAGCGCCTATATCTTCGCCTTTCCCGTCGTCAGGGCAGCTGTCTGCCTCTCCCGCTACAGGTCCCAGCATCGTGAATTCCAAGGCCTATTTCTATCTCTGCATCACCGCGCTCTTCTGGGGTGGCAATTCGGTTGCCGGAAAAATGGCGGTCGGCCACGTCAGCCCGATGATGCTGACGACCTTGCGCTGGGTCTTTGCCCTCATCGTCATCCTGGTGCTGATGACACCGCAGATCCGCCGCGACTGGGACAAGATCCGTGCGCACTGGCTGCAGCTGCTTGCCTATGGCGCCATCGGCTTTACCACCTTCAACGCCCTGCTCTATTCTGCGCTGAAGTATACCAGCGCCATCAATGCCGTCATTCTTCAGGCCGGCATCCCGATGCTGATCTTCCTGTTCAATTTCGTGCTGTTCAAGACGAAGGCCTCGATCGCCCAGGTCATCGGCTTCACCGTCACCCTGGTCGGCGTGCTGGTGACCGCGGCCCATGGCGACATCACCAGCCTTCTGTCGCTCGAGTTCAATTTTGGCGATGCCCTGATGATCGGAGCGTGCATCGTCTATGCCGCCTACACCGTGGCGCTGCGCTATAAGCCGACCATGCATTGGCAGAGCTTCATTGCCGCACCCGCCTTCGGCGCGCTTTTGAGCGCGATACCGCTGCTGTTCTGGGAGATCGGCTCGGGCAAAGCCATCGTGCCCGACGGCACCGGCTGGATCATCGTGCTTTACGCCGCGATCTTCCCGTCCTTGATGTCACAGGTCCTTTACGTGCGCGGCGTCGAGATGATCGGCGCCAACCGCGCCGGCCTCTTCATCAACGCGATCCCCGTCTTCGGGACGCTGCTTTCGGTGATGCTGATCGGCGAGACCTTCCACCTCTTCCACCTCGTCGCCCTGCTGCTGGTGCTCGGCGGCATCGCGATTGCCGAAAAGGGGCGCCCCCGCTAAGATCTCGCGCCTACCGGGTACGCTTCAGGCGATGCAATCGCTAGAACTCGGGAGGCAGCTTAAGGCTTGATTAGCAGATGGCTGTTTCTGTCGCCGCCAGGATATTTTCCCTGGGGCTAAGGCAGTGAAAAACATTAGAATTTCGACACGTATCTATCTGTTGACGGCAATGGCGCTGATTTTCATGGCAGCGGCCATGGCCTACAAGACGCAAGTCGCCAATTCGGAAGTCAGCGCCGAGCGCCGGCAGATGCTGCGCAACGTCACCGAGGCGGCAATCTCGACGATCGCGAGCTTCGAGGAACAGGAACGGAGCGGCGCGCTTTCGCGCGAAGAAGCCCAGAGCCGCGCCATTGCGGCCATCATGGCGATGCGCTTCGGCCAGGACGGCTACTTCTTCATAAACGGTTTCGACGGCATGATGATTGCCCATCCGCTGGCCAAGAAGCTGATCGGAACTGACGTGCGGGGCCTCAAGGATACCAACGGCAAGGCCTTCAACGTCGAGCTCATTGCGCTGGCGCAAAACCCGGGCAACGGCATCGTCAACTATTACTGGGACAAGCCCGGCCATGACGAGCCGGTCGAGAAGTACTCCTACATCCAGGGCTTCAAACCCTGGGGTTGGGGTGTGGGCACCGGCGTCTATGCCGACGACCTCGCCGCGAAGTACAATGCCTCCCTGCTCATGACCGTTTTCATCACGTTGATTGCCGCGGTTGCGACGCTTGCCGCGGCCATGGCGATCGGCCGCTCGATCAGCCGCCCGATCAACCGGCTGAAGGACGTGATGCTCGAAGTCTCCAGCAACGACACATCCAGCGAGGTGCCGGACACCGACCGCCGCGACGAGATCGGCCAGATGGCCGACGCGCTTGTCGTGTTGCGCGCATCCGTCATCGAACGCAACGCGCTTGAAGTCCGCCAGCGCGAACAGCAGGTTGCGCTCGACCGGGAGCGCGGTGCAAACGAGGAGATGCAGCAGGCGACGGCGCGCACGCAAGCCCATGTCGTCAGCACCATCGGCGGCGCGCTCGAAAGGCTAGCCAGCGGCGACCTGACCATCGACGTCCCGGAACTCGGCGTCGACTACGAGAAACTGCGTCGGGACTTCAACACCGCCGTTGCCGCTCTTCGATCGACCGTGAGCGCCATCGCCCAATCGACCTCCGTCGTCACCGGCAACGCCAACGAAATCAGCAGGGCGGCAAACGACCTGTCGCAGCGCACGGAACAGCAGGCTGCCTCGCTTGAGGAAACGGCCGCCGCCCTCGACGAGATCACGTCTGCGGTTCAGAACTCGACCAACCGCGCCGATGAGGCAAGCCGCATGGTCGCCGAGGCCCGCAAGGGTGCGGCAACCTCCAGCGAGGTGGTTCGCGATGCGATCACCGCCATGGGCCGTATCGAAAGTTCGTCCTCGAAGATCGGCGAGATCATCGGCGTAATCGACGACATCGCCTTCCAGACGAACCTGCTCGCCTTGAACGCGGGGGTCGAGGCAGCGCGCGCCGGCGACGCCGGCAAGGGCTTTGCGGTCGTCGCCCAGGAGGTTCGCGAGCTGGCACAACGCTCGGCGACGGCGGCCAAGGAAATCAAGGGCCTCATCACCGCGTCAGGCACCGAAGTGTCGGCCGGCGTCCGCCTGGTTGAGGCGACGGGGGCGGCGCTCGGCGATATCGAGCAGCGGGTCAACGAAATCAACGACCGCATCGCCGCCATTGCGACGGCGGCGCGCGAGCAATCGGTCGGACTGCGCGAGATCAACACCGCCGTCAACCAGATGGACCAGATGACGCAGCAGAACGCCGCGATGGTCGAGCAGACCTCGGCGGCCAGCCAGGCGCTCGCCGGCGAAAGCAACGTTCTGGCCGACAGGCTCGCGCAGTTTACGGTCGAGGAACGCGGATGGCGCCCGGCGACGCAGCGCGCCGCCTAACATCTGCTGCAGACCAGACATGAAAATGGCGCCGAACCGGCGCCATTTTCACTCAGGCGAGATGCCGCTCCATGTAGAGGGCTTCCTCGCCATAGCTCGCAAGCTTTAGCGCCAGGACCTCGTCCATCTTCACCTCGAACCCCTGCCTTTCCCAGAAGCCGCGGGATCCGTTGACGGAAACCAGCGACATCGAGCCGAACCCTTCTGCCCGTGCCACATCCTCCAGCATCGGCACGATTCCGCCCCCCGCCCCGGAACCGCGCATCTCGGGCAACAACGCGAGATCATGGATGTACCATGTGTCGGCCGTGTGAGGGATTTCACCGAGCATGGTGTTCAGCGACGGCGGCGCGCGTCTCACCCATGGATGGCTGAGCACATAACCGCGCGCGTGCCCCCTGGCGTCCAGCATGAAGCAGCCCGCCGGGCTGAGCGCGATGCGGTCGGCAAGCACGCTGTCATCTTCAGGGAAGGCCTGGTGCACCACGAGCTGGATCTCCGACACCGAGGCGAGGTCCGGCAGGCTGGCTTCACGCCAGCGAAATGTCATGTCAGTCATCTTGCGTCACATACGGTCTAATACGGGAAAACGCACCGGCGGTCGGCCGATGCGTGCTCCATTGTCTGATGATTGGGTCGATAAAGCGGCAGATAACGCTGCCGCTCCTCATGCCGCCATCAATCGATGTTGAACACCAGCGGCTTTGCCTGGCGAATGGCCGGATTGGCCCTCAGCTTGTCAAGCACACCGTCGGACACGGCGCCGTCGACATAGAGCAGCGCGATCGCGTCTCCGGCTTCCTTTTCGCGGCCGAGCTGGAAGTTGGCGATGTTGACGCCGGCGTCGCCGAGCGTCATGCCGATGAAGCCGATCATGCCGGGAACGTCGGTGTTGGTGATGTAGACCATGTGGCTGCCGACATCCGCGTCAAGGTTGATGCCCTTGATCTGGATGAAGCGCGGCTTGCCGTCCGAAAACACCGTGCCGGCGACCGAACGCGTCTGGTTTTCGGTCTTCACCGTCAGCTTGATGTAACCGTCGAAGACACCGGTCTTGTCGCGCTTGACCTCGGACAGGATGATGCCCTTTTCCTTGATCATCACCGGTGCCGAAACCATGTTGACGTCGGCGACCTGCGGCCGGATCAGGCCGGCGAGCACGGCGCTCGTCAGCGCCTTGGTGTTCATGCCGGCGGTCGAGCCGTCATAGAGGATTTCGATTTCCTTGATCGCGCTTTCGGTCACCTGGCCGACGAAGGCGCCGAGAACGTCGGCAAGCCGGATGAACGGCTTCAGGATCGGCGCTTCCTCGGCGGTGATCGACGGCATGTTGATGGCGTTGGAAACGGCACCCTTGACCAGGTAGTCCGACATCTGTTCGGCCACCTGCAGCGCGACGTTTTCCTGCGCTTCCGTGGTCGACGCGCCGAGATGCGGCGTGCAGACGACGTTCGGCAGGCCGAAGAGAGGGCTTTCGGTGGCGGGCTCGACTTCGAAGACGTCGAAGCCGGCGCCGGCGACGTGGCCCGACTTGATCGCCTCGGCGAGCGCCTTCTCATCGACGAGACCGCCGCGGGCGCAGTTGACGATGCGCACGCCGGGCTTGGTCTTGGCGAGCGCCGCGGCGTTGAGGATGTTGCGGGTCTTGTCGGTCAAAGGCACATGCAGGGTGATGAAGTCCGCCTGGGCGAGCAGTTCGTCGAGCTCGACCTTGGTGACGCCCATTTCCTCGGCGCGCTCCTTCGACAGGAACGGGTCGTAGGCAAGCACGTGCATCTTCAGGCCGATGGCGCGCGAGCAGACGATCGAGCCGATGTTGCCGGCGCCGATGACACCGAGCGTCTTGCCGGTGATTTCGACACCCATGAAGCGGGACTTCTCCCATTTGCCGGCCTGGGTCGAGGTGTCGGCGGCCGGAAGCTGGCGAGCAACGGCAAAGAGCAGGGCGATGGCGTGTTCGGCCGTCGTGATCGAGTTGCCGAAGGGCGTGTTCATGACGATGATACCGCGGCGCGATGCGGCCGGGATATCGACATTGTCGACGCCGATGCCGGCGCGGCCGATGACCTTGAGGTTGGTCGCAGCGGCGATCAGCTTTTCGGTGGCCTTGGTGGCCGAGCGGATGGCGAGGCCGTCATAATTGCCGATGATTTCGGCAAGCTTGTCCTTGTCCTTGCCGAGCTTCGGCTGGAAATCGACTTCGACGCCGCGGTCGCGGAAGATCTGGACGGCGGTTTCCGACAGTTCGTCGGATACGAGAACGCGAGGTGCCATGGGAGGCCTCCTTAAAGATCAGGTCTGAATGGAAATGCGAATAGCCAGGCCTCGCTCCCATGGGGAGCGAAGCGGATAACTCAAATCAGTGGGAGATGCGGGCGAAGTTCATTGTCCTCACCCCTCGTCTGATCAGGCCGCGGCCTGGGTCAACGTTGCCTTCTGGGTCTCGAAGGCCCAGGTCAGCCAAGGCATCAGAGCCTTCATGTCCGCGGCCTCGATGGTGGCGCCGGCCCAGATGCGAAGACCCGAAGGCGCATCGCGGTAGTGGCCGATGTCGAAGGCAACGCCTTCCTTTTCGAGGAGGGAGACGACACCCTTGGCAAAGGCTGCCTGTCCGTCGGCGTCGAGTGCCAGCACGTCCTTGTCGACGATCTTCAGGCAGACCGAGGTGTTGGAACGGGTCTCGTCCTTCACCGCCAGGTTGGCGATCCAGTCATTGGCGGCGACAAAGTCGAAAATCGCCTGCGCATTGGCGTCGGCGCGGGCCATCAGGCCCTTGAGCCCACCGACCTTCTCGGCCCAGACGAGCGCATCGATGTAGTCCTCGACGCAGAGCATCGACGGCGTGTTGATGGTTTCGCCGGTGAAGATGCCTTCGATCAGCTTGCCGCCCGACGTCATGCGGAAGATCTTCGGCAGCGGCCAGGCCGGAACGTAGGTCAGGAGACGCTCGACCGCACGCGGCGACAGGATGATGACGCCATGTGCGCCCTCACCGCCCAGAACCTTCTGCCAGGAGAAGGTGACGACATCGAGCTTGGCGAAGTCGAGGTTCTGCGCAAACGCGGCAGAGGTCGCGTCGCAGATCGTCAAACCCTTGCGGTCGGCCGGAATGAAATCTGCATTTTCGACGCGCACGCCCGAGGTCGTGCCGTTCCAGGTAAAGACCACGTCGCGATCGAAATCGATCTTGGAAAGATCAGGGAGTTCGCCGTAGCCGGCTTCCAGCTTGCGCACGTCGGCGAGCTTCAGCTGCTTGACCACATCTGTCACCCAGCCGGCGCCAAAGCTTTCCCAGGCGACCATGTCGACGCCGCGCTGACCCAGCAGCGACCAGAGCGCCATTTCGACGGCGCCGGTATCGGAAGCGGGCACGATGCCGATGCGGTAGTCGGCCGGCACTTCAAGAATGTCACGGGTAAGATCGATGGCCTGCTTCAGCTTCGTCTTGCCGATCTTGGCGCGGTGCGAACGACCGAGCGGTGCGTCGGAGAGAGCGTCGAGCGTCCAACCGGGGCGCTTCGAGCAAGGGCCAGAAGAGAAATGGGTATTGTTCGGACGGAGGTCCGGCTGTGCAGGCTTTGCCATGTGCTATCCTTCCAGATAGATAGCCCTTCGTTGGGGAAGGGTGTCCCGCCGTCGTCGATATTGGGAGCGGGACCGGAAGTCAAGCGCTTTGTCGCAATCGGGAAGATTTGCGGCGCAGCAGGCAACATGTGCAAAGGCGGAACAACGCTCCCGACCGATTGTTGCCGAGGAGCGCTTTGTGCAGTCGCCGAGGCGTCAAGATGCGTCAGAAGGAGAAGCGCAGACCGGCGCGGATCTCATGACGGGAGAGGCCGTCGTCGAAGCCCTTGTCGCCGGTCGCGCCAGCGAGCGTTTCGGCACCGAAACCGAACATTTCACCATCGGCGACATGCGAATAGCGGTAGCCGACGTCGAGCTTCAGCTGGTCGCTGAGATCATAGGAAACACCCGCCATCAACGCGTAGGTGAAGCGCCAGCTGTCACGTCCCTCGTATGAGCGTGAGACCGGCGTGCCGGCACAGGCTCCGCCGCCGGCCAGGCACGTGGCTCTGTCGATCGCCGTGTCCCAGTTGAGACGAGTCGCGCCGAGACCGGCGCCGACATAGGGCGTGAAGCCGGCAAGCGTGCCGAAGTCGACATAGGCGTTCGCCATCAGGCCAAGGGCGGAATAGTCGGCTCCCGTCGAAAGGGCGCACGAGGTGCCGGCCCCCTGCCCTGCGCAGGGAGCGACTGACAATGACGAGCCGCTGAAGCGGCCCTCGAAATACTCGGCCGTCAGGTCGGCGCGAAACGTGTCGGTGAACTGGTAGCCGACACCGAGCGAGCCTGCGAACGGCTTGTCGAAACGGGCGTTGTCGAAGGGCACGCTGGCATAGCTGCCGGCGCTAAAGGTGCGGTAGTAGGGGTCGCCCTCCCCGCGCCAAGGCGCAAAGCCGATGTCGCCGCGCACGTATATGGCGCCAGTGCCCACGGCCTCTTTCTCGATGGTGATTTCCGGAGCGTTCAGAAGATCTTCGTCGGCTGCAAACGCGGAGCCGGACAGGAGCAGACCGGCACCAAAAGCGGCTCCGCAGAACCCGTTTCGCCAATCCATGTCCATGCCCTTTCGCCGATATCACAGGCGGGACGGCAAAGCCGTCACCGCGTCGTTCGGCGTTAACTATTGGCAGCGACTGGTTAACCCCCGGTTAACCATGCCCGTTAGCAATCGGGTAAAGGTTGCCGGCAACGAAAAAGGCCACCCGAAGGTGGCCTTGATCAACCAATTCCATGCGATCACTTGTAAACGATCGGCTCCGGCTCGTACGGCACTTCGCAGACGCTGCCGAAGGAGTAGCGCAGACCGGCGCGCGCTTCGTGGATGTAGAAGCCCTTGTCAAAGCCCGGACCGCCGCCGTTGGCGTAGCCGAACATGTCGCCGTCATCGACCTGGCGGAAGCGGTAGCCGACGTCGGCCTTGAGATTGCAGGTGAGGTCGATCGCCGTGCCGGCCATCAGCGCATAGGTGAAGCGCCACTTGCTCTCGCCGTCATGTTCCGTCGTCGGGTCGCACGCGCCGGGATTAGTGATACTGCAGGCGGTGTTGCGCAGTTTGTCCCACTTGACGTGCGTGGCGCCGATACCGGCACCGACATAAGGCGTGAAGGCGCCGTAAGTGCCGATGTCGACATAGGCGTTGGCCATCAGGCTCCAGGCGGAAACCGAGGACACATCACGCGACACACAGGGATCGGTATTGGTGCCGCAGCCACCGAAGGTCGAGCCGGTGAAGTCGCCGCCACCCCAGTAGTCGGCCGTGACGTCGGCCCGGAAGTAGTTGTTGAACTGGTAACCGACGCCGACGCCGGCAACCCAGGAATCGTCGATCTCGGCCGTCGCGAATTCCGCGATCGAGCCGCCCGGCCCGCCCTGGTAGAAATTCGCGCCGCGCAGGTTGTTCCAGGCATAACCGACGTCGCCGCGCAGGTACCAGCCGCTGGTCTGGATCACCTCGACCGGCTGCTCTGGCACTGGCTCCATAGGCGGTTGATAAACGTCCGCAGCAAAGGCTGCCGTGCCGCTGAGCATGATAGCAACAACGCCACTCAAAATTCTCTTCATGGCCCACTCCAATACATTCCGTTGCTTGGCTCACCATGAAACAGGTGCCCAAATCCCGTTATTGGTTATGGATAATGAGGAGCAAAGGTTAAGTTCCGATTAACTACAAACGTTTACCGAGATTGCTAACGAACGACCGTATTCTTCCGGTTGTCGCGCGGCGTTACTGTCCGCCCAAGAACTTCCTTAAGACAAAACTAAATAGTTTTTCGTGACAACGCGGTAGAGTTTCTCCCCGATCCAAACATCAGCGGCTGCGGCTCGGATCGACACCCCCCCGGGGCCTTGGGAAAATTGCCAAAATCAGGCGGTCTCGACCCGCGACCAGACAAAAAAGAGGCCGATGCAACGCACCGGCCCTGGAGGGAAGTCGGATTTTGGGAGATCAGGCGGCGTTGCGGACGCTGCCGATGACGTTGACCAGCTCGTCGACGATGCGTTCGACCTGGCCGCGATCGTCGCCCTCCGCCATCACGCGGATCAGCGGTTCGGTACCCGACGGACGGATCAGCAACCGGCCCGACTTGGCAAGTTCCGATTCCGCATCGGCGATCGCCTGGCGCACCGTCGCGTCCTCAAGCGGCCTTCCGGCCGAAACACGAACATTCTTCAAGACCTGCGGCACCGCTTCGAAACGATGGCACACCTCGCTGACGGTCTTGCCCTGACGCTTGATCACCGCAAGGATCTGCAGGGCCGCGACCAGACCGTCACCGGTCGTTCCGAAATCGGAGAGCACGATGTGGCCCGACTGTTCGCCGCCGACGTTCAATCCGTCCTGGCGCATCTGCTCGACGACATAGCGGTCGCCAACCTTCGTGCGGCGAAGATCGATGCCGCGCCCCTTGAGATAGCGTTCAAGACCAAGGTTGGACATGACGGTGGCGGCAATGGCGCCGCCGCGCAGCATGCCATCCTCGGCCCAGCTGTCGGCGATCACGGCCATCAGTTGGTCACCGTCGATGACAGTGCCGTTCTCGTCGACGATCAGCACACGATCGGCGTCACCGTCGAGCGCGATGCCGATATCGGCCCGCACCTCGTGCACCTTCTTCGAAAGGGCTGCCGGGTGGGTCGAGCCGCAATCGAGATTGATGTTGGTGCCATTCGGCTCGGTGCCGATGGTGACGACTTCAGCACCCAGTTCCCAAAGTGCTGTCGGTGCGACCTTGTAGGCGGCGCCATTGGCGCAGTCGATGGCAATCCTCAGACCCTGAAGGGTGACATCGCGCGGCAGGGTGCGCTTTGCGTGTTCCAGATAACGATAGATGTCGCCATCGACGCGCTTTGCCCGGCCGATTTCTTCCGACTTTGCCAACTGGCCCGAAAGATCCTGGTCGAGCAGAGCCTCGATCTTCTCTTCGATATCGTCGGAAAGCTTGTAGCCATCGGGGCCGAAAAGCTTGATGCCGTTGTCCTGGAAGGGATTGTGCGAGGCCGAGATCATGACGCCGATATCGGCCCGCAACGAACGGGTGAGCATGGCGACACCCGGCGTCGGGATCGGGCCGAGCAGGAAGACATCGAGACCGGCGGCGGTGAAGCCCGCGACCATGGCGTTTTCGAGCATGTAACCGGAAAGGCGCGTGTCCTTGCCGATCACCACGCGGTGGCGGTGGGCGCCATTGCGAAAGATCGTGCCGACGGCAATGCCGACCCGCATCGCCAGGTCCGGCGTCATCGGGAACATGTTGGACTGTCCGCGGATGCCGTCGGTGCCGAAATACTTGCGCTTCATAAGAGCTCCATCGTTCTGCCGGGTCAGCGCTGGCTTTGCCAGCTTCGCCTGTCTGCGGGGTGCGCGACTGGTTTTCATTGACCGGACCTCATTTCATATCGGCGGTTGCCGCAGGTTATGAACCTTGAGAGACATGCCCTGCGATCGCAAACACACACGTCTTCTTTGACACAAAAGCTCAGCAAACGGCAGCGAGCCTAGCATCAGAAATCATTACATCCCGTTACCAAACGCCAGACGCCGTTCCGCCAGCAAAAAACCGCCGCTCCACTCAAGGAACGGCGGCTTTCATCGATTGCCAAAGCCTGTCGCCTATTGCGGCTGCGGCTCGAATCCGCCTTCGGACTCTTCGCCCTTGCCGCCGGCCGTACCTTCCTTCTTGGTACCAGCCGAAGGCACGGCGGAGCCGCGATGCGGCGGCGTGTCGTCACCAAGGTCGCGCGCCGGCTTCTCGCCACGGATCAGCGCCTTGATTTCCTCGCCGGTCAGGGTCTCGTATTCGAGCAGGCCTTCGGCCAGCGCTACGAATTCGTGGTTCTTGTCGGTGAGGATCTTGCGCGCCGTCTCATAGGCTTCGTCGATCAGACGACGGATTTCGTTGTCGATCTTCTGGGCGGTCGCTTCGGAAACGTTCTTCTGCTGGGCAACGGAGTGGCCAAGGAAGACTTCCTGCTGGTTCTCGCCGTAGGAAACCTGTCCGAGCTGGTCGGAGAAGCCCCACTGCGTCACCATCGCACGGGCAAGCTTGGTTGCCTGCTCGATGTCGGACGATGCGCCAGAGGTGATGTTTTCCTTGCCGAAGGTCAGCTCTTCGGCAACGCGTCCGCCCATCATGATGGCAAGCCGCGAGACCATCCACTTGTAGCTCATCGAGTAGCGGTCGCCTTCCGGCAGCTGCATGACCATGCCGAGCGCGCGACCGCGCGGGATGATGGTCGCCTTGTGCAGCGGATCGGCCGAGGGAACGTTGAGCGCAAGGATCGCGTGACCGGCTTCGTGATAGGCAGTCAGCTTCTTCTCGGCCTCGGTCATGGCGGACGAGCGGCGCTCGGCACCCATCATGATCTTGTCCTTGGCATCCTCGAATTCGAGCATGGTGACAAGGCGCTTGTTGCGACGCGCCGCCATCAACGCGGCTTCGTTGACGAGGTTCATCAGGTCGGCACCGGAGAAGCCGGGCGTACCACGGGCAAGCACCTTGAGGTCGACATTCGGCGCCAGCGGCACGTTGCGCACGTGCACCTTGAGGATGCGTTCGCGGCCGTTGATGTCGGGGTTCGGCACCACCACCTGACGGTCGAAGCGGCCCGGACGCAAGAGCGCCGGATCGAGAACGTCGGGACGGTTGGTCGCGGCGATCAGGATAATGCCTTCATTGGCTTCAAAGCCGTCCATCTCGACCAGCAGCTGGTTGAGCGTCTGCTCGCGTTCGTCGTTACCGCCGCCAAGACCGGCGCCGCGATGGCGACCGACGGCGTCAATTTCGTCGATGAAGATGATGCAGGGCGCATTCTTCTTGGCCTGCTCGAACATGTCGCGCACACGGCTTGCGCCGACACCGACGAACATTTCGACGAAGTCGGAACCGGAAATGGTGAAGAACGGCACGTTGGCTTCACCGGCAACCGAGCGGGCAAGCAGCGTCTTGCCGGTGCCGGGAGGACCGACAAGCAGCACGCCGCGCGGAATACGACCGCCGAGGCGCTGGAACTTCTGCGGGTCGCGCAGGAATTCAACGATTTCTTCCAGGTCCTGCTTGGCTTCGTCGACGCCGGCAACATCGTCAAAGGTGACGCGGCCGTGGGCTTCCGTCAGAAGCTTGGCCTTGGATTTGCCAAAACCCATCGCCCCGCGCGAACCACCCTGCATCTGACGCATGAAGAACAGCCAGACGCCGAGGATCAGCAGCATCGGAAGAAGGGTGCCGATATAGCTGAGGAACCCGGACGAGCCGTCGGTTTCCGGGCGAACCGTGACCGTCACATCCTTGGCTTCGAGGCGCTCGGTCAGCGCCGTATCAACGGATGGCGCATAGGTCTGGAAGGTTGCGCCGCTTTCAGAATAGCTGCCGATCACCTTCGAGCCGGTGATCACGACTTCCTTGACGCGGCTCGCATCCACGTCCTTCAGGAATTGCGAGAACGGAATCTCGCGCGAGCCGGTGCGCTCCGTCGGCTGCTGGAACATGCTGAACAGCGCGATCAGCAAAAGCGCTATGATTGCCCAAAGGGCAAGATTACGAAAATTAGGGTTCATCGAACTCCCCGGAACCTGTCACGACCCACGCATTTCGCCGGTCGCTGTCTTGCTCCCTAACATAGGGTTCTGGCGACGCATTGCCAAGGCAAACCGCCGCCTACCGTTCCATTTCTGTCAATAGATCGTGAACCGGTGGTGGCAGATAGCGCTGGCGTCCGAACAATCCGGCGATCCCGTCCGCCATGATCCGGTCGAAAGCGGGCAAAAAGGTGTCGTAGGGCCCGATCCGCGGCTCGATTGTGACGGATGCGACAATTTCGCCGTTATCAGACCGGACGTGCGGCGCGGCGAGCGCGGTACGACCAGCAACGCCCGGTGGCAGACCTGCGGCAATAAGTCTCTCCTGTTGTGGCCCGCCTTTGCCTTCCGCCGTCACCGAAATGCGACCCCGCCCCCCATTGTGCACCACGAACCGACCGTCCCAGAGGCCCGCGTCACCTGCCGCCAATCTCAGTTCGGAGAGCCCCCTCGCCTCGCGATAGAGGTAGACCCCGGCTGATCGCTTGTCGAAAACGACACGTCCCGCGGTCAGCCGACCGGGTTCCGCCTGCCCGAGGAAGTCAAGGGTCCGCTCCACCGTCTCGGCCGAAGGCAGGTGCGAACGACCGCCAAGGACGGCCACCAGCGCAACCAGAGCACGCCGCCAGTCGACGTCGTGCCACGGCCCCGCCAACGGCAGTTCCGCGACCAATCCTGCGTGGACACGAACATGACGCTCGAGCACGCTCGCCACATTGGCCGACGAGCGGGTTCGAGACCGGGCATCCCAGCCGCCGACGTTCGCTGGCGGCGAACCGGCAAGTTCGGCGCGGGTCCGCACCCGCTCGAAACGAAGGTTGGCGTTGCTTGGGTCATCGAACCAGCCGACATTGCGCCCGGAGAGGTATGCACGCAGTAGGCCGCGGTCGAGCTCGAGGAAGGGGCGCAGCACCCAGATGCGTCGGTCATAAAGGGTTGCGGCGGCCATGCCCGCAGCGCCCGGCCCCTCGCCCCTGCGCATCCGCATCAGGATCGTTTCGTGCTGGTCGTCGGCCGTATGGCCGGTGACGATGCAGCCGGCGTCGAGCCGCTGCGCTGCTTGCGCCAGCAGCCCGTAGCGCGCCTCGCGCGCCGCCGCCTGGATCCCCGTCGACGGTTTCGGATCGTCCCACCGGACGGTCACGTGCACAACGCCAAGGCGACCGCAAAAGGCGGCGACGTCGCGCGCCTCGTCGGCCGATTCCGGCCTGAGTGCATGGTCGACGGTGCAGGCAGAAAGGGAGAATTCGCGTGGGCCGCTTGCCTCGATCGCCTCGTGGAGGGCGAGAAGCAATGCCTTCGAGTCGCTCCCGCCGGAGATGGCGACGAGGATGCGCGTGGGCCTGTCGAAGGATGAGAGAAATCGTCTTGCCGTTTCAACGACGGCGTTCGGCGCTTGAGCCTCAGCAGCCAAAGCGGCTCTGCTCGCTCGTCACCTTCGCCTTCACCGCGGGCGAGGCCTTGGGATAGCGCTTGTTGACCTCGCGCAGCGTCGCGCAGGCTGTTTCCTTGTTGTCGAGCGCGCCGAGCGACATGCCAAGCTTCAGCAGCATTTCGGGCGCCTTCGGCGATTTGCCGTGGGCCTGGTGCGCGTTCAGGAAAGTCTTCGCAGCTTCGCTGTACTTGCCCTGCGAATATTGCGCTTCGCCCAGCCAGAAGCTGGCGTCCGCGGCCTTGTCGCCTTTGGGGAACGCGGCCAGATAGTCGCCGAATTCCTGTTCCGCAGTGCTGTAGTCGCCCGAAAGCACGTGGCCGTAGGCCGACTGGTAGAGGTCGCCAGGATTGTCGAGCGATGCCGTCTGCTGGCTGCCCGGATTGCTGTTGAGGCCGCCATCGGCAGGTGCCTCGACGCCGGGAAGCGTGGCGTTGGCGCCAGGCTGTGCATCGGTCGTGGCGGCGACCGGGTTGCCGTTCTCGTCAAACACGATCTGGCCAAGCGTCGACGGCGCGGCCGCGCCATTGCCGCCCTGGCTTGCGCCCGGCGAGGCGCCGGAGGCGGCCATGTCGTTGCCGCCGGTTGCCGGCGCCATGGTCTGGCTATCCGTCACCCCCGGGGTGACGGACGCCTGATCGCTGGTTTTCGGCGTCTGAAGCGCGCCGCTCTTCTTCGGGGACGCCTTGCCGCTTTCCAGATCCTGGAAGCGGAATTCGTTGTCCTCCTGGAACTTCCGGATCTGTTCCTGCATCTGCAGGAGCTGGAAGCTCATTTCCTCGATACGCCCGTTGAGCGAGCGGATCTGTTCTTCAAGCTGGCCA
>NZ_DASYGZ010000214.1:0-4322 GCF_035999135.1 Ensifer sp. | reverse complement strand
TTCGATCTTCTTGGCTTCGATATCGATGCCCATGCCGCGGGCAAAGGCCTTGCCGAGGATGTTCTCCTTCATCTCACGGGTGATTTCCGGATAGCCGTAGCGCTCCTGCAGTTCTTCGGGCATTTCGAGATTGGCAAGCGTGTCGATGTAGGTCTGGACATGCGGCCAGATGAAGGCTTCGGATCCGTAGCAGATGCGATCGGAGCCCACATAGAGCAGGGCTTCGCCGAGCCGCGAGAGCATCTTCCAGGGCTGGAGATAGTACTGGTTAAACCAGAGCGGCAGGATCAGGTAGATGTTGTCGAAACGGCTGGCGATCGAGATCGTCTCGTCGACATAGGGGTCACCGAGATGATGGATCCCGAAGTTGAGTTCTGGGAAGTCCGCGGCGGCATACTGGATGTCGTTCGGTTTGAAGGCCTCGACCGGGCCGAGTTCCAGCGGAAACCCCTTGTGGAACTGCACCATCTTGATGCCAAGCTCGATCGCTTTCTCCCAGAGCGGATAGGCGATATCGCGATCATCCGCACGCCAGGAACAGCCACGGCGCTGATACTGGTAGAACTTCATGCTGACGGCGCCGAGTTCCTTGACCTGGCGCTCCATTTCTTCGAGCGCGAAATCGAGCCCGTGATAGGCGGGGTCGACGCCGCCGGTCAGAACAACGCGCTTCGGGTTCGACTTGGCGAAGGCATCGCTGAGTTCGACCGGCCCAAGCCCCGCCCGCCAATGCGAGAACAATGGTACCGAGCAGGCGCTCGCCATGTCGGTGTCGGAGTTCTCGAAGAGCATCTTGTTGCCCCATTCGAGATCGGGGTTCGAGAAGGTTTCAGTTTCCGGCGGCGGCCCGCGACGCCCCGTCAAGTTGATGAAGCCGGCGATCTGCGAGCGCAGCAGCTTGACGCGCCGGCCATCGCTTCCAGTCTTGATCTGGTTGTCGCCGAAGTCCTGCGTATGGACCGCTGCGTCGAAAACAAACATCCCGTCTTTCATTGTTTACCTCCTTGAGAAAACCACCGCCTTCACTTGCGTCCCTCACTAGGTAACATGAGCCAACCCGTTCATTTCTTTGGAATAGTTGAAGATTGTTTTCAGCTATTCGTGCGGGCAGCCGCGCGTTTCTGACGCTAAAACAGACCTTGTGATCAAGCATTGCGTGGGGCGACCCACCTTGAGGACGAGGACAGCACGTGACCCAACCAGGCAGGATCGAAACAACCGGGGGCCGGAACAGCCTCAGACCGAGTGACGAGGAAATCGCGTTCCTCAAGGACCGCGCGAAGTTCTGTCGTCTCGAGACAATCAGGCTGATCGAGATCGCGAAAGTCGGCCACTACACGTCCGTATTCTCCGCGGCGGAGCTGTTCTCGGCGCTCTATTACGACGCTATGGACCTGAAGCGCGGCGAACCGAAATGGGAGGATCGCGACCGTTTCATGATGGGCAAGGGGCACGCGGCCGTCGGGCTGTTTCCCATCCTCGCCGACCTCGACTTCATCGAGCGTGATGTGCTCGACGGCTATACCCGCCTCGGCAATCCGCTCGGCGACCATCCCGACATGACCAAGGTGCCCGGCATCGATTTCAGCTCGGGCTCGATCGGCCACGCGCTTTCGGCCGGTTGCGGCATGGCGCTTGCCGGCAGGATGCTGGGCAAGGAATTCTATACGTATGTCATGATCGGCGACGGTGAGTTGCAGGAGGGCCAGGTCTGGGAGGCTGCCCTCTTCGGCGCGCACAATGGGCTTGCAACGCTGATCGGTATCATCGACCGCAACGGCTACCAGCTCGACGGCTCGGTCGACGATATCATCGGCGTCGAGCCGATCGTCGAGAAATGGCAGGCCTTCGGCTGGGAGACCCATGTGGTCGACGGCCACGATGTGGCAGCCGTCGCCACCCTGTTTCGCACGCTCAAGGCAGACCGCGCGCGGACGCGCCCGGTGATGATCGTTGCCGAGACGGTCAAGGGCAAGGGCGTCTCCTACATGGAGACCGAACCCGGCTGGCACCTCGGCTATCTCGACCCGTCCGATGCCGCGCGCGCAATTGCCGAAATCGAAGCGATGGAGATCTGAGATGAACAAGCCGCTTTCCGACAAGTCCTGGCAGTACCGACAGCTCAATGCCGTCACACCCGGCCTCGATGCACTCTCGGATGCCCTCATCGAACTCGTCGATGCGGGCGAGCCGATCGTCGCGGGCACCGCTGACCTGCAATATTCGAACGGCCTTGCGAAGTTCCACGCGCTCCATCCCGATCGCTTCGTCCAGTTCGGCATCTCCGAGCAGAACATGGTATCGGCCGCCGCAGGCATGGCCGCCGTCGGCATGAAGCCCTATGTCGCAACCTTCGCATCCTTCCTTGCGCTGCTCTGCTGCGAGCAGATCCGCATGGACGTCGCCTACTCCAAACTGCCGGTTCGGCTGATCGGCCACCATGCCGGCATCTCGCTCGGCTTTTACGGCACCTCGCACCACGCGACGGAAGACCTCGCGATCATGCGCTCGATCGCCAATCTGACGGTGATCGCGCCGGCCGATGGCAATCAGCTGAAAGAGGTCATCAAGGCTGCGAACGACTACCCGCATCCGATCTATATTCGCATCCAGCGTGGGCGCGATCCCGAGGTCTATGCGGAGCGCCAGCCGTTCACGATCGGCAAGGCGATCTCGCACTATTCGGGAACGGACCTCACGATCATTGCGACGGGCTCCACGGTTCACCCGGCGCTCGAAGCGACCCGCGCACTGCGGGCCGCAGGCGCAAGCGTCGGCTTCCTCGACATGGCAACGGTAAAACCGATCGACCGCGACGCCATCCTCGAAGCAGCCGGTCACAGCCCGCGGATCCTGACGGTGGAGGAGCACAATGTGCTCGGCGGACTGGGCGGTGCGGTCGCAGAAGTACTGGCAAGCGAGGGCCTGCCGGTCAAGCTGACCCGACATGGCATCTACGACGAATACAGCCTGATTGCACCGCCGACCCACCTCTACGCGCACTACGAACTCGATGCGAAGGGCATTGAGGCGCGCGCCACGCGTTTACTCGAAGGCCGCGGATGAGACGCTGCAGCACACGTGACGTTTGGCGCTGAAGGCCACTCCACCTGAATGACCGCGGGGCTCGGGCTCCGCGGTCTTTTGCTTGTCTCCTATCAGGCAACGCCGCCGAGGCAGACATATTTGATCTCGGTAAACTCCTCGATGCCGTAGCGCGAGCCTTCGCGACCGAGGCCGGAGAGCTTGACGCCGCCGAACGGTGCCTCCGCCGTCGAGATCAGCCCCGTGTTGACGCCGACCATGCCGTATTCCAGTGCTTCGGCGACCCGGAACACCCGCGCCAGCTCTTTGGCGTAGAAATAGGACGCAAGGCCGAACTCGGTGTCGTTGGCCTGTGCGATCACATCCGCTTCATCCGTGAAGCGGAACAGCGGCGCGACCGGGCCGAAGGTCTCTTCGCGTGCCACAGCCATGGCCTGGGTAACGTCGGCAAGGACCGTCGCCTCGTAGAAGGTGCCGCCCAGCGCATGGCGCTTGCCACCCTGGATCACGCGGGCGCCCTTGGAGGTGGCATCGGCAATGTGCTCTTCCACCTTCTCCAGCGCCGCCTTGTCGATCAGCGGGCCGAGAACGACGCCCTCGTCGACGCCGTTGCCGATCTTCAACTTGGCGACCGCCTTGGCGAGCTTGTCGGCAAAGGCGTCATAGACCTTGTCCTGCACGTAGATGCGGTTGGCGCACACGCAGGTCTGGCCGTTGTTGCGGAACTTCGCGATCAGCGCGCCTTCGACAGCGGCATCGAGATCGGCATCGTCGAAGACGATGAACGGCGCATTGCCGCCAAGCTCAAGACCGAGCTTCTTGATGGTGGCAGCACTCTGGCGATAGAGCTCGGCGCCCACTTCGGTCGAGCCCGT
Organism: Ensifer sp.; assembly: GCF_035999135.1. Lineage (GTDB taxonomy): Bacteria > Pseudomonadota > Alphaproteobacteria > Rhizobiales > Rhizobiaceae > Ensifer. Next base: position 402 of record NZ_DASYGZ010000214.1, on the reverse strand, counting down.
AAACGTGAGTTTGCGCACGACAGGGTTCGAGGTCATCTCGGCGCCGATCTCGCGGGCCGAGCCGGTGATGACGCTGAACAGACCCTTCGGCAGGCCGGCGCGTTCGGCGAGGATCGCAATGGCGATCGCCGAAAACGGCGTCTGGGCAGCCGGCTTCAGCACCATGGCGCAACCTGCGGCGAAAGCCGGGCCGGCCTTGCGGGTGATCATCGCGTTCGGGAAGTTCCACGGCGTGATCGCCGCGACGACGCCGATCGGCTGCTTCATGACGAGGATGCGCTTGTCGGGCTGGTGGCCGGGGATCAGGTCGCCATAGAGCCGGCGCCCCTCTTCGGCGAACCACTCGACGAAGCTTGCGCCATAGACGATTTCGCCGGTGGCTTCCGCCAGCGGCTTGCCCTG
>NZ_DASYGZ010000213.1:0-2736 GCF_035999135.1 Ensifer sp. | reverse complement strand
GAAGCGGAATTCGTTGTCCTCCTGGAACTTCCGGATCTGTTCCTGCATCTGCAGGAGCTGGAAGCTCATTTCCTCGATACGCCCGTTGAGCGAGCGGATCTGTTCTTCAAGCTGGCCAATCCGTGCGGTCTCGGCCGACTGCACCTTCACGACGGGCAGCTTCTGCACGCCTGAATTGGCTTCAGTCGTTCGGGCCAGCAGCCCTGAAAGAGGCATGGCGTTCGCCGTCTGGCCAAGGCCCGAAAGGGCTGCAAGACCGATCAGTCCCGCCACGACAAATTTCTTCATTTCATTTGTCCTGTTCGAATACCGGTTGTCCCACCCGTGATCGGGGCCCGCAATACATCTCGCCGAGTCAACTGGGTGATTGCCGCACAGTTTTCCAATTGCCCTGAAAAAGCAACGGAGTTCGGCCAAAGTGTGGTAAAAAAGCAAAGGGCGGCCGAGAGCCGCCCTTATATTTTAGCAGTCTGTGATCCTGGGGGCACGGTGCGTTCCCCGCAGCACGTCATGCTACCCGACCGAGCATGGCTCGGTCGTCAGATTACATGCCAGCGCCACCCAGTACGGTGACTGCACGGCGGTTCTGCGACCAGCACGAGATGTCGTCGCAGACGGCCACCGGCTTTTCCTTGCCGTAGGAGATCGTCTTCATGCGATTCGACGGAACGCCCTGGCTGATGAGGTAGTCGCGGGTCGAGGCCGCACGGCGCGCACCGAGCGCAAGGTTGTATTCGCGCGTGCCGCGTTCGTCGGCATGGCCTTCGATCGTGATCGCGTAGTTCGGGTACTTGGCAAGCCACTGAGCCTGGCGAGCGAGCGTCTGCTGCGCGTCTGCACGGATCGAGGTGGAGTCGGTGTCAAAGAAGATGCGGTCGCCGACATTGACGGTGAAGTCCTGCTGCGAGCCAGGCGTTGCGGCACCGGCGCCACCGAGACCAAGTTCGCCAGCACTTCCCGGCAGGTTCTTCTTCGATGCACAGCCAGCCAGGGCAAGCGTCATGACCAGGGCGATCATGACCGGGTTGCGAGCGATGGTCTGCATGCGGCCTGCGGCCGGGGTGTCAATTCGGCTCATACGCCGGTCTCCTTGAGAAGTGTCTGAATTCACGGTTGCCAGACTGTAACCGGAAGCGGTTAATCGCTTTTCAACAGTTATGGTTAACAAATCGATAATTTAAGCTCGGCGCCTGCTAGACCAGCACTTTGCGGCGAGAAAGCGGCGTCGCTGCCACATTCCCCGCCGCAAATCGGATCAACTACTCGAGCAGCGGCGACCAGGCCGGGTCGGACGCAAAGCCCTGCGTCTGGATCAGCTGTTCGTTGTAGCCGGAGAGGTCGATCGAATAGAGCTGCGGTCCGCCGGAGCCTGCGCCCTGGCGGAAAAACATCAGCACACGGCCGTTCGGCGCCCAGGTCGGGCCCTCGTTGTGGAAGCCGGTGGTCAGGATGCGCTCACCCGAACCGTCGGTCTTCATCACGCCGATCGAGAACTTGCCGCCCGACTGCTTGGTAAAGGCGATGAGGTCGCCACGCGGAGACCAGACCGGCGTCGAATAGGAGCCGTCGCCGAAGGAGATGCGGCGCTGGCCGGAACCATCTGCACCCATGACGTAGATCTGCTGGCGGCCGCCGCGGTCGCTTTCAAAGGCGATCTGGCTGCCATCGGGCGAATAGGACGGCGCGGTGTCGATCGCCGCGGTGTTGGTGAGACGGGTCGTCGTGCGCGAGCGCAGGTCCATCGTGTAGATGTTGGCGTTGCCGTCCTGCTGCAGGCTCATGATCACGCGCTGGCCATCCGGCGAGAAGCGCGGCGAGAACGTCATGCCGGGGAAGTTGCCGACGACCTCGCGCTGTCCGGTTTCCAGCTGCAGCAGGTAAACCCGCGGCTGCTGGTTTTCGAACGACATGTAGGTGACTTCCTGGCGGTTCGGCGAGAAGCGCGGCGTCAGCACGATGTCGTTGGAGTTGGTGAGCGCGCGGGCGTTGAAGCCGTCCTGGTCCATGATCGCCAGCTGACGCTTGCGCGCCGTCTTCGGGCCGCTCTCGGCGACATAGACGATGCGCGTGTCGAAGTAGCCCTTCTCGCCGGTGATGCGCTCATAGATGGCATCGGCGATGATGTGGGCGACGCGACGCCAGTTTTCCGGCTGGGTGAAGAACTGCTGGCCGGTCATCTGCGTGCCACCGAACGTGTCCCACAGGCGGAATTCCGCCTTCAACCTGCCGTCACCTTCCTGGGTCACGCGGCCGGTGACCAGCGCTTGCGCGTTGATAACCTTCCAGTCCTCGAAGCGCGGCGTGGCGTCAGGGTTGCTGATCTTTTCGATGAAGGCGCCCTTGTTGATCGGCGCAAACAGGCCGGAGCGCTTGAGGTCGGCTGCGACCACGTCGGAGATCTTCTGGCCGAGTTCGCCCTGGAGGAAATCGGTGACAGCAATCGGCAGCGGTTCGACGTTGCCCTTGTTGATGTTGATTTCGACTTCAGCATTCGCCGGCGTCACCGCCGCCACGACGGCGACTAACATGCCCGCTGCCACCATCATGGCGCGGATAAGAGAGACCTTGATCATAGAGACAAGCCTTTCAGCTTCTTACGAAGGGTTTGCAGGGGTGGTTTGCTATCCGGCATGGGTTCCAATCCCGGCAGCTCTAGAGTGCGAATTCCGAGGGGTCGAAGTTCAGCACGAGGGTATTCCATCCTTTTTCGCCCTCATATTTGTCAGGCGGCAGGTT
>NZ_DASYGZ010000192.1:0-51638 GCF_035999135.1 Ensifer sp. | reverse complement strand
CATGCGCAAGCTGGCGGACATTGCCAAGTCGAAGGAAATCATCCCGACGCGCATCTCCTTCGTCGACATCGCCGGCCTGGTGCGCGGCGCGTCGAAGGGCGAAGGCCTCGGCAACCAGTTCCTCGCCAACATCCGCGAAGTCGATGCCGTCGTGCACGTGCTGCGCTGCTTCGAGGATGACGACATCACCCACGTCGAAGGCCGCATCAACCCGGTCGCCGACGCCGAGACGATCGAGACCGAGCTGATGCTCGCCGACCTCGAGAGCCTGGAACGCCGCACCGAGCAGACCCGCAAGCGCGCTGGCGGCAAGGACAAGGATTCCATGGCGCAGCTGCCGATCATGGACGCCTCGCTGAAGCTGCTGCAGGACGGCAAGCCGGTCCGCACCCTGCTTTCGACGCTCGACGCCGAAGAGCTGCGCATTCTCCAGGGTCTCAACCTCCTGACCGCGCATCCGGTTCTCTACGTCTGCAACGTGGCGGAAAGCGATGCGGTCGACGGCAACGAGCACACCCGCGCGGTGGCCGAAATGGCCAGGGCACAGGGCGCTGAAAGCGTCGTGATCTCCGCGGCGATCGAATCCGAAGTGGCGCAGTTGCCGGAAGAAGAGGCCCAGGAGTTCCTGAGCGCGCTTGGCCTGACGGAAGCCGGTCTCGACCGCCTGATCCGCGCCGGCTACAAGCTGCTCGACCTCATCACCTATTTCACCGTCGGCCCCAAGGAAACCCGCGCCTGGACGATCCAGCGCGGTACCAAGGCGCCACAGGCGGCCGGCGTCATCCACACCGACTTCGAGCGCGGCTTCATCCGCGCCAACACCATCGCCTATGAGGACTACATCGCGCTCGGCGGCGAAACGGGTGCCAAGGAAGCCGGCAAGGCCCGCGACGAAGGCAAGGAATACGTCGTCCAGGACGGAGACGTCATCCACTTCCGTTTCAACACGTAATTGCCTGTGCTTTGATCCCGCGCTTCAGGCGCGGGACCAGAAGGCCTCAGGGCTTGATGTTACGGCGCGGCATGCAACCGCGCCGTCATCGTTTCCGGCAGAAGATCGAGCACGATGCGGCGCAGCTTCTGCCAGAAGATGCCGATGACGAGCACCGTAAGCCCGACGACCGCAAAGGCGACGAAGATGTAGTTGTCGAACGAGGCTCCCGTCTGGCTCAGCATCGTCCAGATCGCACCACCCAACGACAGCAGCCCCGACGTGACAAAGGCGCGGCGATCGATGACAAGGCCGACCAGCATGAAGGCGGCGACAATCAGGATGGCGGCAACGGCCTGGCCGAGCCCCGCCTGCCCGTCCCACCACGTGCCGCCATTGTTCGACAGGAACACCAGGCCCATCAGCGAATAGAGCAGAGCGGGTGCTGCAGCCAGATGCAGCCAGAAGGCCGTGTCCGAGCGCGCCGTGATGCGTCGCGGGTCCGATACGTCATAGCGCATGGCAATGGCAAACACCGCCAGGGCGCCGACAAGCAGGGTGAGCGGCATGAACATGAAGCGATCGCCGCTGGCAAAGTCGATGCCAAGGATTTTCTCAAGGCCGAGCAGCACCGCGACAACGCCGACAAGCGCGATCGACAACACGAAGCCGGCAAGGGCCAGCGGAACCCGGTAGCGCAGGTAGAACAGGCCAAGCGGCACCGTGAAGGCCGAGAAATAGCCGAGCATGAAGCCCAGTGGGCGCACGGTCTCCGCATGGTCGTCCACGAGCCACATCGCCGTCATAGCCACCCAGTGCACAAGCGCAAGCGTCAGCGCCACCGAGGGCAACGCGAGGCGCTGACGCCGGACGAGGATTTCTGCAAGCACGAGAATGACGGGCAAGGTCACAACGGGGCCGCCCAAACCCCACAGCCCAACAAGCACAACGACGACGCCGATGGTGATCAGGATATCGTGAAAGCCCCTGATGAAGCGGGGTTGCTCGCTGTCTTCGGCGGCTCGCGCATCGAGGGCGGCATCGGCACGATCCAAGGCGACATCCGACGCCGCCGGGGCGAACCGGAAGCCGCGATCGGCAAGATAGACTTCGAGATCCCGCACCTGGTGGGCGGAGATGATCCCCTTGTCTGCAGCGCCTGCGAGCGCTCTGTTCAGTTCGGTCACGAACGATCCTTATTGAAACGTTGACGAATTGGGCAACGGATCAGGTGGTTACACGGACATGCCTCAAGCGCAACCGGAAACGCCCGCTTCAAGATGCATGACGGCCATCATCCCGTTCAAATCGATTCCGCTGCGAGAGATTATGCAGTAGGTAGACGGCAGAACATCAGACGGGACACTTCCAGCATGCTGTATTTCGAGGATTTTTCCGAAGGGCGCCGCTTCGACTACAAGCCGGTCGAGATGAAGCCTCAGGAGATGATCGCCTTTGCCAGCGAGTTTGACCAGCAGCCGATGCATTTGGACGAGGAAGCCGGCAAGCGCAGCATCCTCGGGGGGCTTGCCGCCTCCGGCTGGCACACCAGCGCCGTCGGCATGCGCATGATGCTCGACGCCTTCATGGGCAATTCGTCGTCGCAAGGATCGCCCGGGATCGATTTCATGGATTGGCGCAAGCCTGTCATCGCCGGCGACGTTCTCTCCGGTTTCAGTCTCGTTGTCGAAGCCCGCCGCTCGAAGTCGAAGCCCGATCTCGGCATCGTCAAATTCCGCAACGAAATCAACAACCAGGACGGCGAACCCGTGGCTGTTTCGCAATGTTCGGTGCTCTTTCGCTGCCGCGAGAAGGTCAAAGCCTGATGATGACGATGGAAGAATTCTATGCGGCCAAAAGCCGGACGATGATCGGCACACTGACCTTTACCGCCGACGACATCATCCGCTTCGCCAGCGATTTCGATCCCCAGCCGTTCCATCTCGACGCGGAAAAAGCACGGCATTCGCTGTTCGGCGGCCTCTGCGCCTCAGGCTGGCATACCTGCGCCGGGTGGATGCAGTGCTTCGTCAAATTCTGGCGCAACGAACAGCGCCGTCTCGCCGCCGAAGGCCTGCGGGCGCCCAACCTTGGCCCTTCGCCGGGCTTTCGCGATCTCAGATGGCTGAAGCCCGTCTATGCCGAAGACACCGTCACCTACTTCGTGACGTTCCTCGAAAGCCGCTCGCTCGCGTCAAAGCCAGGCTGGCGGATCAACACGATCCTCTGCGAGGGCGAGAACCAGCACGGCGAGGCGGTCATCCGCTTCGAAAGCAAGGTGATCGAGTTCGTCTGACCTGCTCAAATCTTCCGGGCTGCGGGACGGTTTCTTAAAATCGCCTTCTGGCGACTGCAGACTGCAAGGAGACAGGTGCGTGCGCGACCGCAGCCCTGCGGCTTCGCGTCGACGGACCGTCAGCAGCGGAGGACCGACCATGGAAAGAACCCACGCTCGCGAACTGGCAGACGAATACCTGCGCCTTGGCGGCCACCGCCGCGTTGTCATCGACGACAACGAAACATCCGTGAGGAGCTGGGAAGCGGAGCCGGCGGAGGCCGAGACCTTTTGGCGCAATGAAGTGGAGAGCCTGTCACCCGCAGCCCAGCGCGAGGTGCAACTGATGCTGCGGACGATCAACCGCATGTAGGCAAGGCAGGTAGGATGGCGGGTGCAGCCACCATGCGCACCCGCGCCGAAATCGCTCAGTGCCCGTCGAATTCGATCAGCGTGCGAACGTTGACGCCGAGCGCTTCGAGCTTCTTGCGGCCTCCGAGTTCGGGAAGATCGATGACGAAACAGGCCGCGACGATGTCGGCGCCCATCTGCTTCAGGAGCTTGGTGGCGGCTTCCGCGGTTCCGCCGGTTGCGATCAGATCGTCGACGAGGATCACCTTCTCGCCGGGCTGGATCGCGTCCTTGTGCATTTCCATTTCGTCAACGCCGTATTCCAGGCTGTAGGCGATACGCACGGTATCGTGCGGCAGCTTGCCCTTCTTGCGGATCGGCACGAAGCCCGAGGACAGCTGATGCGCGATGGCGCCGCCCAGAATGAAGCCACGCGCCTCGATGCCGGCAATCTTGTCGATCTTCGTCCCGGCATAGGGATGGACCAGCTCGTCGATCGCACGGCGAAAGGCGCGCGGATTGCCGAGCAGCGTGGTGATATCGCGAAACATCACGCCCGGCTTCGGATAATCAGGGATGTTCCGGATGGCGGCGATCAGTTCCGATTGAACGGTGGTCATGGGCAAAAGCCTTTGCGTCTCTTGTTACCGCAAACCCATAACACCATCGGCGCGCATGTCGATAACCCTTTCTTCCGACGACCAGCGTCGGAACAAATTCGCCGCACCGGGGGTTCATGCTATTCTAACCCGTGCGGTCGCACCGCTTTCGCGCCGCGCTCTCGCATCAAACTCAACGAGGGAGGAAGCAGCCATGCGCCTGTTTGAATGCGGTTCACTCGTCCCCGGTTGCGAATGGCACACACGCGCCGACAACGACGCGGAAATCGTGCGCCGCGTCGTCGACCACATGCGCCAGTCCCACGGCGAAACGCTCATCCGCGAAAACATGGTCGACAACATCAAGGCCCGTATCGTCGACGAGTCCAAGGCGGCCTGAGGCCGTCCGGCCTAGGCGGCGACGCCGTCCGGCCTAGGTACGCGCCATGGCATCGAGCCGGGCAAGAAGATTTGCCCGGTCCAGGGTGAAGTTGCGCTCGACCCAGAGCGTTTCCAGTTCGCTGAGGATCCCCCCCACCCTCGGCCCCGCCGGCACCCCGGCTTTCAGCACATCCGCACCGGTCAGCGGAAACTTCGGCCGTTGCCAGCCCTCCGCACGCGCCAAAAGGCGGCGCAGCGACGCGGTCTCGGCAAGCAGCGCCGGATCCACTTCTGATTTGCGCCGTGCTGAGGCCAGCGCCAGCCGCAGCCGGGTGGTTATCCCCTCCGCACCATGGCGATAGAGCAAGCGGTCAAGCGCCGTATCGACGGTGGTGGTCGCGATCACCGGTGCCTTCGCCCAGTGATGAAAGAAACCGGCTTCCGCCTTGGACAGCCGCAGGCGCTCGGCCATCGCTTCCAGCCGCTCTTCGTCCGGCGGCACGATCGCCGCAAGACGCAACAACGCATCCGGCTTCCAGCCGAAGGCCCGCTCCGCGGCGACGAGTTCGGGGATGGCGTCGATGCCCCATTTTTCCGTTTCCGGAAGGATTTCCGTGAGCACACCGGCCTGGCGCATCCAGAGCAACGCCCGCCCCGGATCCGTGGCCGAAAGCAGCTTCTTGGTTTCGGCCCAGACCCGTTCGGCCGAGAGCGTCGAAAGCTTAGAGCGCGCCTTGGCGCAGGCGCGCAGGCCGTCCGCGTCCGGGCGGCCATGGCCGTAATGCGCGAAGAAGCGGAAGAAGCGCAGGATGCGCAGATAATCCTCGGTCACGCGTTCGGAGGCATCGCCGATGAAGCGCAGCGTGCGCGTCTCGATATCGGCAAGCCCGCCGACATCGTCGAAGACCTCGCCGCGATCGTTCGCGTAGAGCGCGTTGATGGTGAAGTCACGCCGCTCGGCATCGGCCTTCCAGTCCTTACCGAAAGCGACCTCCGCACGGCGACCGTCGGTCGCAACGTCGCGGCGCAGCGTCGTGACCTCATAGGGGGTGCCGTCGATGACGAGCGTCACCGTGCCGTGATCGATGCCCGTCGGCACGACCTTGATGCCGGCCGCCTTGGCCCGCTCAGCGACCTCGTCCGGACGCCAGGTCGTCGCCATGTCGATATCGCCGGCCGGCAGACCCATCAGGCTGTTGCGCACGGCGCCACCGACGACCCTGACTTCGCCGCCATCGACGTTGAGGATCTCGAAGACGCGACGGAGTGAAGGCGTAGAGAACCAGCCTTCGCCGGCAACCGAAGTCATGCATAGAGCCTTTCGTAGAGCATGCGCAGAATGCCCGCGGTGATACCCCAGATGTTGCGATCGCCATAGGGCATTCGGTAGAAATGCCGCTCTTCGCCCTGCCAATGGCCGCTGCCGCGGTCATGGTTGCCAGGGTTCATCAAGAACGACAGCGGCACCTCGAAGACGCTTTCGACCTCTTCCGGATTGGGAACGAGTTCGAAACCGGGTTTGACCACCGCCAGAACCGGAGTGATGCGAAAGCCGGACATCGCCATGTAATGCGGCAGCCGGCCGATGGTTTCGACGAAGCGCGGGTCGAGCCCGATCTCTTCCTGCGCCTCGCGCAGCGCTGCGACCTCGACCGACCGGTCTTCGGGATCGACGGCGCCGCCGGGAAAGGCCACCTGACCAGAATGCTTGCGAAGCGTGGTCGTGCGCTGGGTGAGGATGACGGTCGCGTCGTCGCCGTCGTCGACGACCGGCACGAGAACGGCCGCATCCTTCAGCTTCAGCGTTTCCAGATAGGGCACGATGCCGGGATTGAGCAGGAAATCGCCATGTTCGCGCCAGGCCGTGTCGATCGGCCCGCCCATCTGGGTCAGCGCCCGGCGGCGAAACTCGTCGGCGGAAAACGGATGCGCATTCATCGGGAAAGCGCTTCCAGCTCGGCCGCCGGCATGATCGGGAAGACGGTGCCGCCGGAGCGGACCGAGAACATCTCGACGCCATCGATGGCGACGGTCTCGCCGAGCGCGACGATGTCGTACATGACCGGTCGCGCAACCAGCGCTTCCAGCCGCCCGCGAACATGCAGGTAGGGTTTCAGCTCGCGGTTTTCGCCGTGGACGACGAAGCGCAGCGGATGCTCGCTGCCGGCCTCGACCACATCGCCGACATTGGTGCGAAAGGTCAGCACCTGGCCCCTGTCGTCGGTGGTCACGCTCATCTCGACGGCGACGAAGGGCGCGTCGACGATGCGGATGCCGACCTTTTCCACAGGCGTGACCAGATAGGTGCGCCCATCCTCGTCCTTGCGCAGAACCGTGGAAAACAGCCGCACCAGCGGCTGCCGGCCGATCGGCGTGCCCAGATAGAACCAGGTGCCATCCGCACGGATTTCCATGTCGATATCGCCGCAGAACGGCGGATTCCAGCGCTCCACCGGCGGCAGACCGCGTGCTTTCTCGCCGGTTTGACCGGCGGCGCGCGCAATCAGCGCCGCCAGCCCGGCTGCGTCACCGGTTTGCTGAATTTCGGCCTCTGCCATCGTTCCGTCCCGTTTGCCCTCGATTTTCGTATCGAGACCTTTGATATCTCACGAGATAGTGCGTCCGCGGCGACTTGTCAGCCGTCGGCCAGGGTCTAAATTGGAATAAGGCAACTGAAATCCCGGCTAGGGGCGATTCGGTTCAACAACGGGCGACCGGGAGTATGACCATGAGTGTGATGAAGGGCGCGGCAGACGCGGTCGACGAAAAGGCGATTGTTGCGGCGGCCGAAAGTGCACTCGGCGAGATTGCCCGGATCCGCGCGGAAGTCGGCAAGGTCATCTTCGGCCAGGAAAACGTGGTCGAGCAGACCCTGCTCGCTGTGCTGTCGGGCGGACATGCGCTGCTTGTCGGCGTTCCGGGTCTCGCCAAGACCAAGCTCGTCGCGACGCTTGGCACCGTGCTCGGCCTGAATTCGAGCCGCGTCCAGTTCACACCCGACCTGATGCCATCGGACATTCTCGGCTCCGAGGTCATGGACCAGGACGCGAGCGGCCACCGCTCGTTTCGTTTCGTACCCGGGCCGATCTTCACGCAATTGCTGATGGCCGACGAAATCAACCGCGCCTCGCCACGCACGCAGTCGGCGCTGCTGCAGGCGATGCAGGAGTACCACATCACGGTCGCCGGCCTGCGCAAGGACCTGCCCGCCCCCTTCCACGTGCTCGCCACCCAGAACCCGCTGGAGCAGGAAGGCACCTATCCGCTGCCCGAGGCGCAGCTCGACCGCTTCCTGATGCAGGTCGATGTCGGCTATCCCGAGCTGTCCGCCGAACGGCAGATCCTGCTCGAAACCACCGGTGTCGGCGAAGCGACGGCCCATGCGGTCATCGATGCCGCACGCCTGCAGCAGATCCAGAACCTCATCCGTCAGATGCCGGTCGGCGAAACCGTCGTCGATGCAATCCTGTCGCTGGTGCGCTCCGCTCGCCCCGGCAATGGCAATGCGGCGACCGACAAGAACGTCGCCTGGGGCCCGGGTCCGCGTGCCGGCCAGGCGCTGATGCTCTGCGCCCGCGCCCGTGCGCTCTATGACGGCCGCCTCGCGCCGTCGATCGACGACATCCTCGCGCTTGCCGAGCCGGTGCTTCAGCACCGCATGGCGCTGACCTTCGCCGCCCGCGCCGAGGGCATGACCGTGCGGGACGTCATCGCCGGCCTGGTGAAGCAGGCCCGGGGCTAGCGCATGGCCACCGTCGGGCACATCGTCTCGCGTACACCGGCCAGTGAAGTGCTCTCACGCGCGCAGCAGCGCGCGATGCTCGTTCCCGATTGCCTTGTCGAGGCGCGCCGGATCGCCAATACGGTCATCTCCGGATGGCACGGCCGACGCAAGCGCGGCATCGGCGAGAACTTCTGGCAGTTCCGGCCCTATTCGGATGGCGAGAGCATGTCGCGCATCGACTGGCGCCGCTCTGCCCGCGACGACCACACCTATGTGCGCGACCGAGAATGGGAAGCTGCCCACACCATCTGGCTGTGGGCGGACCTGTCGCCGTCGATGATGTACAAGTCGAAGCTCGGCTCGGTCTCCAAGGAAAGCCGTGCGCTCGTGCTGATGCTGGCGCTCGCGGAAATCCTTGCACGCTCCGGCGAGCGCATCGGCTGCCCCGGCGTGATGGAGCCGATCTCGGCCCGCAACGCCGCCGAAAGGCTGGCGACCGCGATCATGCTGAGCCCGCTTTCAGAAGGCCTGCCCGAGACCGGAATGGTCCGCAGTGCAAGCGACCTCGTGCTGATCGGCGATTTTCTCGACCCGGCGGACAAGATCATGGATCGGCTCGGGCCGCTCGCACGGCGCGGCCTTCGCGGCCATGTGGTCGAAGTGGCCGACCCGGCCGAAGAGGTGTTTCCCTATAGCGGCCGCACCGAGTTCACCGATCCGGAGACCGGCGAGAAGCTCACTGCCGGTCGGGCCGAGATCCTCAGGGAAGATTACCAGCGCGCCTATGTCAGCCGCCGCGACACGCTCGGCGTGACGCTGCGCCATCTCGGCTGGACCTTTACCCCGCACAGGACCGACAGGCCCGCCTCCGAGGCGCTGGTCGCGGTGCACACCTATCTCTCCGGCATGCCCGGACGCGCGACGCACGGGGGGCAGCTATGAGCGGCCTGCCCTTCCTTTTCGGCAATCCGGCCATCCTTGCAGCCCTCGTCGCCCTGCCGGTGATCTGGTGGCTCTTGCGCATGACGCCGCCGAGGCCGGCGGCCGAAGTGTTCCCGCCGCTGCGCATCCTCGCCTCGGTCATGAAGCGGGAGGAGACACCGGCGCAAAGCCCCTGGTGGCTGACGCTGCTGCGCATGCTGATGGCCGCCGCCATCATCCTGGCGATCGCCGATCCCGTGATGAACCCGCGGCAGAACACGCTTTCCGCCACAGGCCCGCTGGCGCTCGTCATCGACAACAGCTGGGCTGCGGTCGCCGACTGGGACAGACGGGTCGAAACCGCCAATGCGCTGATCGACGATGCCGAGGCGAAGAACCTGCCGGTTTCGATCGTCTTCACCACGGACCGTCAGCACGACGCGACGCCCGCTTCCGCCACCGCCGCGCGTGATCGGCTGGGCGCGGCGCAGCCGCAACCGCTGCCGGCCGAGCGCGGCCCGGCGCTTGCCGCCATGAAGACGGCCCTTGCAGGCACGCCGCCCGGCACCCTTGCCTTCCTCAGCGACGGGATCGAGGCTGGCGACGGCGACACGATGCGGCTGATCCAGGATCTGGGGGCGGCCAATGTCCGCCGGATCGAAGGCAGCGGCGAAAGCGCCATCGCGCTGACCGCAGCCGCCAACGAGAACGACGGCATGCGGGTCACCGCGTCGCGGCTGCCGCTTGGCGAACCGCGCGCCTATTACGTGCTGGCGCGCGACGCCCGCGGCACCGCGATTGCCGAAGGCGAACTGCGCTTCGCCACGGGCGCGACGTCGGCGGACGCGCTGCTCAAGGCTCCGTTCGAATTGCGCAACGATTTCGCCCGCCTGACGATCGAGGGCCAGGCGACGGCCGGCAGCATTCATTTGCTCGACGACGGCAATCGCCGCCGTCGTGTCGCCCTTCTGAGCGGCGAGGTGCATCAGGCCCAGCCCCTGCTTTCGCCGCTCTACTACATCAAGCGGGCGCTGGAGCCGCATGCGGACCTGATCGAGCCGCGCGAGGAAGCGATCGGCAAGGCGATCGCCGAGCTTCTCGCGCAAAACCCGTCGATCCTCGTCATGGCCGATGTTGGTCGGCTGCCGGATGAAAGCTATCCGCTCGTCAGCCGCTGGCTGGAGAATGGCGGCATGCTGATCCGCTTCGCCGGTCCGCGCCTGGCAGGCGCCCCGGCCGACGACCCGCTGGTGCCGGTCGTCCTGCGCCAGGGCGAACGCAGCCTCGATGGCGCCCTCTCCTGGTCCGAGCCGCAGCCGCTTGCCGACTATCCCGCCGCAAGCCCCTTTGCCGGCCTGGAACGACCGCGCGACGTGCTGGTGAAACGCCAGGTGCTGGCCCAGCCAACGCCTGATCTCGTGGAACGGACCTGGGCCAACCTCGCCGATGGCACTCCACTGGTAACCACCGCCGAACGCGGACGCGGGCGCATCGTGCTTTTCCATGTGAGCGCCGACCCGAACTGGTCGAACCTGCCGATTTCCGGTTCCTTCGTCGACATGTTGCGCCGGTCGATCCAGCTTTCGCGCGCCGGCGGCGTCACCGGTGATCAGGCAAACAAGGCGCAGTCGCTGCCGCCCTACCGCCTGATCAATGCCCGGGGCGAGCTGACAAGCGGGACCGGCAGCGCCCGTCCGCTCGAGATCGCACCGGGCGTAGCTCCGACCGTTTCGGCCGACACACCGCCCGGCCTTTACGGCTCGGAGGAAGGATACGTCGCCAACAACCTCATCCCCGAAGGTGGCAAGATCGTTGCGATTGCCGCCGGCAGCCTCGTCGGCGAGCGGGCTGAAGGGCTGGAAGGGGCGCGACCGTTTTCGATCCGGCCCTATCTCTTCGGGCTTGCGCTTATGCTTTTCCTGATCGACACGATGATCGTGCTCTACATGGTCGGCGGCCTGGCCGGCTTGCGCCGCCGCGGTGCCGCTGGCGCCGCCGCCGTCATGATGCTCTCGGCCCTTGGCCTTGCCACGCTTGGCCCGGCGGTCCTGACGCCGACGAGCGCACACGCCCAGGACAGCCAGCCGAGCGACGAGCAGACGCTTGAGCGGCTCGACACCACCCACCTCGCCTATGTCATCACCGGCGAGGCCGAAGTCGACCGGCTTTCAGAACAGGGGCTCATCGGGCTCAGCAACTATCTCACCTATCGAACAGCGCTCGAGCCGGGCGTGCCCGTCGGCGTCGACCTCGAGCAGGACGAGCTGGCGTTTTACCCGATCATCTACTGGCCGGTATCCGCGACTGCGCCGATGCCGAGCTCGAGGGTGATGAGCCGGATCGATGCCTATATGCGCAACGGCGGAACGGTGCTCTTCGACACCCGCGACCAGTTCTCCTCGCTCAACCCGTCTGCGGCCGGTGACAGCCCGAATGTCCAACGCCTGCAATCCATGCTGAGCGGACTCGACATTCCGCCACTCGAACCCGTGCCCTCCGATCATGTGCTGACGAAAGCCTTCTACCTGCTTTCGAACTTCCCCGGACGCTATGCCGAGAGCCAGCTGTGGGTCGAGGCCGCGCCGAACGGCGACGAGGATGACGGCAATCGCCCGGTGCGTGGCGGCGACGGCGTCACGCCGATCATGATCACCGGCAACGACTTTGCCGGCGCCTGGGCGGTGGATGTCAACGGCGCGCCGCTCTTGCCGACCGTGCCGCCGGACGAGATGCAACGCGAATATGCCTACCGCGCGGGCGTCAACATCATGATGTACATGCTGACCGGCAACTACAAGGCCGACCAGGTTCACGTGCCCGACCTTCTCCAGAGGCTTGGACAGTGAGGGCCGATCGATGACCTATGGCTTTGCCCCGCTGATCCCCTGGATCGTTTTCGTGCCGCTGCTGGCGATTGCGGCGCTGTTCATCGCCTATGGCCTCTGGGCGAAGGTGCGTGGCGCCTGGCTGCGCCTGGCGGCCCTTGCGGCCCTCGGACTGGCGATCGCCAATCCCTCGATTTTCGTGGAGCTGCGCGACCCGCTTTCAACCATCGTCGCCATCGTCGTCGACCGCAGCCAGAGCCAGCAGAACGGCGATCGCACCGCCCAGACCGACCGTGCCGTCGAGGACCTGAGGGCCCGACTGGCCGCCATACCGCTCATCGAACCGCGCATCGTCGAGGCCAAGACCGACCCGGCCAGCGTGTCGCCGTCGACCGACCTGTTTTCGGCTCTTTCCTCGTCCCTGTCCGATGTCCCGCCGGCACGCGTCGGCGGCGCCATCTTCATCACCGACGGCCAGATCCACGATGTGCCCGAGATCGGCCGGCAGCTTGGCTTCGACGCACCTATCCACGGACTGATCACCGGCAAGCCCAATGAGTTCGACCGCAGGGTCGAGCTCATCAATCCGCCGCGCTTCGGCATTGTCGGCGAGGATCAGAAGCTCTCGTTCCGGGTCATCGACGACGGCGCCGCCCCGGGCGGCACGGCGGAAGTGACGATCCGCCTCAACGGCAACGAGATCGCCCGCGAACGGGCCGAGCCCGGCACCGACGTCCCCTTCAGTTTCAATGTTCCGCGTGGCGGCAACAACGTTCTGGAGTTCGCCGTCGACGCGGTTCCCGGTGAAGTGACCACCGCCAACAACCGCGCGGTGCACGTGCTCGATGGCATTCGCGAAAACCTGCGCGTGCTACTGGTTTCCGGCGAGCCGCACGCAGGCGAACGCGCCTGGCGCAATCTCTTGAAATCCGACGCGGCCGTCGATCTCGTGCATTTCACCATTTTGCGCCCGCAGGAAAAGCAGGACGGCACCCCGATCAACGAGCTGTCGCTGATCGCCTTCCCGACCCGCGAACTGTTCGTCGACAAGATCAACGAGTTCGATCTGATCATTCTCGACCGCTACCAGCACCGCGGCCTGCTGCCGATCCTCTACTACGACAACATCGCCCAATATGTCGAAAACGGCGGGGCGCTGCTGATCGCGGCCGGTCCTGAACACGCCGGCGACGATTCCATCGCCGCCACGCCGCTGTCGGCGGTGTTGCCGGCGGCGCCGACCGGCGTGATGAACGAGAAGGCGTTTTTCCCGCGCCTTTCGGACGAGGGCAAGAAGCATCCGGTGACCCGCGGGCTTGAAGGCTCCGACAGCGAACCGCCGCACTGGGGCCGCTGGTTCCGCACCGTCGACGTCGATCGGCCGCAGGGCCACACCGTGATGCAGGCGGCGGACGGCAAGCCGCTGCTCGTGCTCAACCGCGTCGGCAAGGGCCGTGTCGCCATGCTCTTGTCCGATCAGGGCTGGCTTTGGGCCCGGGGCTTTGAAGGCGGCGGGCCGCATGTCTCGCTCTATCGTCGCACCGCCCATTGGCTGATGCAGGAACCCTCGCTGGAAGAGGAGGCGCTGACCGCGCGTGCCCGCGGCCGTACGCTGGAGATTACCCGCCAGACGATCGATGGCGATCCCGGCCCCGTGTCTCTCGTTTCTCCCTCAGGCCAGAGGCAGCAGGTAACGCTCACCGAAAAGCAACCGGGCCTCTATTCGGCCGAGCTCGCCACCACGGAAACGGGGCTGTTCGAGATGGCGAACGGCGAATTGACGGCGCTCGCCCATGTCGGCGATCCCAATGCGCCGGAATTCAAGGCGGCGATTTCGACAGAGAACACCTTGCGGCCCTGGGCGGAAAAGACCAAGGGGCTGGTGCGGCGGCTTGCAAGCGCGGAAGGCCCGCTCGACCTGCCGACCGTGTTGCCGGTCCGGGGCTCGATCCGCGCGGCCGACGACCAGCGGCTGTCGATCCGCATGACCGATGAGACCGTGCTGAAGGGCATCAATTCGTTGCCGCTCTTTTCGGGCCTGCTCGGCCTGGCGGCCCTGCTCTTCCTGATTTCCGCCACCTGGTATCGCGAGGGACGATGAGCGATCAGACTGTGACCGTCAGCGATCTTCGCGACGCACGGCATTTCTTCGACGACGTCGCGGACCGCATCTGGCGGGCGTGGTGGGAGCCGCACGGGTTTCCGCTCAGCCACATTACCGGCCTGCTCGAAGACAGCCTTGCCGAAGACGCAGAGCCGTTGTGCCTGGTGGCCCATGACGGCGACCGCTTCATCGGCACCGCCTCGGTGATCGCCTCGGACCTTGAAGAGCGGCCGGCGCTTACGCCCTGGGTCGCGGCCGTCTGGGTCGATCCGCCCTTTCGCGGCGGCGGCATCGGCGGCAAGATCGTCCTGAAGGCTGCCCACGCTGCGCTCGACGGCGGAGCGGACGCCGTGCACCTGTGTGCGCTTCCCGGCAAGCGCGCCTTCTATGAGCGGCTCGGCTGGCGGCTGGACGAGATGGATGTGGGCGAGGATCGCCTCGACGTCTTCAGCATGCGTCGCCCGTGACGGACGGGACCGCACTGTTCGTGGTGACCGATGCCCCGTCGCCCGAGGCGCTCGAAGCGATCGGCAACGGCCTCACTGCCTTCAATGCCGCCGATGTCGGACCTTCCGAGCGACGACCGCTCGCCGTTCTCGTCGGCGGCCCGCAAGCCGCGGGCAAGCGCGGCGGCTTGAGCGGCTACACCGCCTGGGGCTGGCTGTTCGTGCAATGGCTCTGGCTACCCGAAGAGCTCCGCGGCCAGGGGCTTGCCGGGCAATTGCTTCAGGCCGCCGAAGCGGAAGCACGCAACCGCGGCTGCCACGGCGCCTGGATCGACACCTTCAACCCGCAGGCCCGGCGCGCCTATGAACGCCAGGGCTATGAAGCCTTCGGCGAGCTGCCGGATTTTCCGCCGGGCCGCAGCCGTGTTTTCCTTAGAAAGTCGCTTCCATAGGCGACCGGTCGATCGGCGACGCCGGGGCCGTGTTAGAGCTTGGTGTCAGACGGCAAGCGGCAGGTCGAGCGGGATCGTAGCTTCCACCGCGTCGTTCCGCCAGCCGATCACGCCCGAAAGCCCGGCATGCACGCCGGCCACCATCGGCACCACCAGCACCCGCGCCGGATCGACCGGGCCCGGGAATTCGAGTGCGGCGTAGCGAACCTTCTCGAAGCCGAGCGGCTGGTAATAGGGTGGGTCGCCCACGAGGATCACCGCCTCGGAACCGTTGCGCCGCGCCGCCTCGACGGCGATGCGCACCAGTTCCCGGCCGATACCCATGTTCTTGTGCGACGGCCGGACGGCGAGCGGGCCGAGCAGATGGCCCTTCACCGAACCGGCAAAGACCGGTGTCATCCGCACCGAAGCGATGGTCTCGCCATGGTCGGCGCAGATGAAGGAGAGCGACCGGTCGTGCGTACCCTGCTCGCGGATACGCGCGGCCGCCCGGGCGAACCGGCCGGGGCCAAAGGCTTCTTCGTTGATGATTTCGATGGCGGCGTCGTGGGACGCGTCTTCAGTCAGGTAGACGAGATCGTGCTTTTTCATGGGATCGGGAACCAGGCATGCAGACAGACATAGGGATGGCTTCGCCCGATGAGGGCGTTGGCAGCATCAGCGTCGTCGCAGGTTTCCCGAGAGCATCATCAGTGTGATTTCTTCCAGCACGAAAAAAGGTCGTGAGATCGCCGATAGCAGAAAATTGCCCTCTGTCAAAGCGTAAAACGCACTGTTCCGAATTCGCCCTCTATCGGACGCGGGCGGAAACGCTATCTATGAGGGCAAGGATCACAAAGGAGATCGTCCGATGGGCAGATTGGTGGACGGCGTCTGGCAGGACGTCTGGTACGACACTGTGGCGACGAACGGCCACTTCAAGCGCAGCGCCTCGCAGTTCCGCAACTGGGTGACGGCGGACGGCTCGGCCGGCCCGAGCGGCGACGCCGGCTTCAAGGCTGAAGCCGGGCGCTACCACCTCTATGTCTCGCTTGCCTGCCCCTGGGCGCATCGCACCCTGATCTTTCGCAAGCTGAAGAAGCTGGAAGACCTCATTTCCGTCTCCGTCGTCGATCCGCTGATGCTCGCCCAAGGCTGGGAATTCAAGGACGACGGCATCGGCACAAAGGATCATCTGTTCGGTGCAAAGGCGCTCTGGCAAGTCTACACCCGCGCCGACGCCAATTACTCCGGCCGGGTAACGGTGCCCGTGCTGTGGGACAAGAAGCAGAACACGATCGTTTCCAATGAATCCTCCGAAATCATCCGGATGTTCAATTCGGCTTTCGACCGCCTCACCGGCTCGACGCTCGACTTCTATCCGCAGGCGCTTCGCGCCGAGATCGATGCGCTGAACGCCGATGTCTATAACGACGTCAACAACGGTGTTTACAAGGCGGGCTTCGCCACCACGCAGGTCGCCTATGAGGAAAGTGTCACCGCCCTCTTTGCCCGGCTCGACACGCTCGAAGAGCGCCTGTCGTCGAACCGCTATCTCGCCGGCAACCACCTGACCGAGGCCGACTGGCGGCTGTTTACGACGCTCGTGCGTTTCGATCCTGTTTATGTCGGCCACTTCAAGTGCAACATCCGCCGGATCGCCGACTACCCGAACCTTCAGGGCTATCTGCGCGAGCTTTATCAGGTGCCGGGCGTGGCCGAGACGGTCGACATGCGCCACATCAAGGAGCACTACTACCGCAGCCACACGACCATCAACCCGACAGGCGTGGTCCCGGTCGGCCCGGTGCTCGATCTCACGGCGCCGCACGGCCGCGAGGCGCTGCAGGTCGCGGCCTGACGCTCTGAAGCATCAAGGACTGGCTGCACCTACCAGTAGCGGTCGAAAGCCATGTCGCCGGCAAGCTCCGTGAGCCGCCGGCGCGTGGCGGGCGTGGTGCCTTCCGGTAGCGCGTCGAGTGCGAAGAAGCCGCTTTCGGCTATTTCCAGATCGGGCGCTTTCGCCACCGTCTGCTTCACCCCGTCACAACGGTAGAAGACCACGTGATCGCGGCGGCTCGTGCGCTTGTTGTAATAGACCTGGATGAGCACGGGCGGTGCAGTCGCTTCCAGGTTGCCCTCCTCGCGCATTTCTCGGAGCAAACCGTCAAGCGAAGCTTCGCCGCGGTCGAGCCCGCCGCCCGGCAAATGCCAGCCGGGCAGATAGGAATGGCGCACCAGGAACACCCGGCCGTCCGCATCGAAGCAGGCCGCCCGGACCCCCATCGTCATGCCGCGCGAGAGCGCGTAATATCCATGCGCAAGACGCATCAGCAATCGGAGATACCAGCGCCGCATCTCCGGCGGTCTATCGTCGGTCAAGCGTCTCATTCCTCTCATGTTACCCGGTGCACGCGATTCATCGGGCAACCTGATTCCCCTAGGCCGGAATATGCGCTAGACGGGGTCGATGTTCAAATTTGCCCATATCTCCGATGTCCATCTCGGGCCCCTGCCCGAACTGTCCTTGCGGGAACTCGCGTCGAAGCGCATCACCGGTTTCGTCAACTGGCATCGCAACCGTAGCCGGCATCTCTTCACCGGTACACTCGACACCCTGCTTGCGGATATCGAGAAAAAGGACCCGGATCACCTGGCGATCACCGGCGACCTCGTCAACCTCGCTTCCTCGCGCGAGATCACGGCGGTGACCGAGTGGCTCGAGGATGCCGGCAAGCCCGAAAACATCTCCGTCGTACCCGGCAATCACGACGCCTATGTGCCGGGCGCCTACGAGAAGACCACCCGGGCCTGGTATCCCTACATGCGCGGCGACCACGCGCCCGCAGGCTGGCATGACCGGCACCATTGCTTTCCCTATATGCGGGTGCGCGGCCCGGTTGCCTTGATCGGCTGCTCGACCGCTGTCGCCACGCCCCCCTTTGCAGCAAGCGGCTATTTCGGCCAGCGGCAGGCGCGCGCGACCGTCAACCTCTTGCGCCAGGCGGGCGAGGCCGGCCTTTTCCGCGTCGTGATGATCCACCATCCGCCGATCCGCGGCGCCACCTCGATGCACAAGCGCATGATCGGCATCCGGCGTTTCGCCGCCACCATCTCGTCGGGCGGCGCCGAACTGGTCATCCACGGCCACACCCATCTCAACACCGTCTATTGGCTGAAGGGCCACGAGGCGCCCGTTCCGGTCGTCGGCATCGCGTCCGCCTCGCAAGGGCCGGGCGGACACAAGCCGCCTGCTGCCTACAATCTCTTCACAGTTGCCGGCGAGCCCGGCAACTGGCACCTGACCCGCGAGCGCTATCAGCTGAACGGCGACGCCACCACCGTTTCGCTTGCCGAAACCACGCGTTTCTAGGCAACCGTCGAAATTTCATCGCCCGACGAATAAACCCGCGCACTCATGCGTCATATACCGGTGCGTCCGCGTCCTGCCGGTCGCGCCGGTTGTACGCCACCCTCGCATGAGGTTTTGACGGGCAGCAGTCTGCCGTCCGATGAGGGCAAGGCAGGCGATGATCTGAGACACCGCACGGACCTTCGCGTGCGCGCAATGGGAGATGGCATGATGAACGGCAAGTACATTCTCAGCGCACTGCTCGTCGCAGGCGCCACCACCTTCATGGCGCAGGCCGTCATGGCGGCCGGCGAGGACACGAGCGAACCTCCGAAGAAGACCAAGACGACGAGCGAATGCACCAACGGCAAGGTCTGGGACGCCAAGAAGAGCGCCTGCGTCAACGCCAAGAAGAGCGATCTGAGCGACGACATCCTGTTCCAGGCGGCTCGCGAACTGGCCTATGCCGGCCAGTACGAAAATTCGATCAAGGTGCTCGGCGCCGTCAAGGACCAGAAGAGCGCCCGCGTGCTCAACTATCTCGGCTACGCCAACCGCAAGGCCGGCCGCATGGAACTCGGCATGCAGTACTACAAGCGCGCGCTCCAGGCCGACGAGAACTACATTCTCGCCCGCTCCTACATGGGCCAGGCTCTGATCGAGCAGGGCCACGTCGATGAAGCGCGCGTGCAGCTCGTCGAGATCCGCGATCGCGGCGGCGAGAACACCTGGGCCTATCGCGCCCTGTTGCAGTCGCTGGGCGGCGTTCGCCAGTATTGACCTTGCAGATGCCCAGACGGACGGCGCTGCTTGCGCCGCCCTTTTCTGACAGGCTCAACTATGAGGGCGCAAACTCGGAAAGCTAGCTTTTCTTTCCGGTGCCTTTCTCAGTGCCGCTGGCAATGGGCTTGGTCTCGTTCTTTTTTTCCGACCATTCGGGCGGCAGGCCAAGTGCGCCGCCGGCGATGCCGCCGAGACCGGAGCCCTTGCCGAACACGGCGCAATCCGGATCCGTCGGCTTGCCCGTCACCGCATAGGCGACGCTGTTCGAGACGTTCTTCATCGACGGCAGTTCGAAACCGGATGTCATCGGGTCACCGGATTTTTCGAGCAGCGCGCTGAAATCCTCCGCGAAATCCCCGGAGAGTTCGAAGGCGTCGGCTGCCGTCGATGCACGCGAGCCGTTGGTGATGATGTTGGCCCCCCTCGCCCAGGTCAGACCGGCGATCTGCTTGCCCTTCGGATCGAAGGCCTCCGCCTCCATCGCAAGACTGCCGAGGCCGATCGGGATGCGCGGCACAGGAACGGGTGCAACGGCAGAGGTGACGGTCGACACGCCCGCAACCACGGCGTTCGTAGCCTTGACCTTGCTGACAACCGAGCGCACCGCCATGTCGGCCGGTTTCGACACCGGCACGATGTCGTAGTTGGCGCTCAACGCCTCGCACAGCTGGCGATCAATCGCCGTCGCCACCAGCTTCTTCTGCGGCTCTCCGAGCTTGTCGAGACCGGCATTGGATGCGAAGGTCGTCGGAATGACGTGCACCGTCTTGACGGTTTTCAGCGAGGCGGCGTCGACCCGGTACTTCGTCTTGGTGACGAGGCCGTCGCTCGCAACGAAGTCCTTGTAGGATGACAGTGACCCGGTCTCGCTGAGGTCCGCGCTCTGGCATGCCGCAAGCCCCGCGAGCAAGGGAACCATCGCGCCCATCCGGATCACCGCGGCGACAGGACGGACACGGGTCCTTTCGAGCCCATCGCCTCTGAGGCGGGATACGTTCATTCTGCCATTACGATCTTGATTGTTCATCGACGGATCCCCGGTAGCGACCTGCAGTTGTGCAACGAGGTCAGGCGAGATTCGGGCCGAACTTTGACGCGATGCCGACGCAACATCGCAGTTAACGGTAACGAAGCGCATAGTTAACGGGCGCGGCCGCGGCAGACGCCATTTGGGAAAAGACGCGATGAAGCAGCAGATTTTGCTTTCCGTTCCGGCACTTCCCTTGCAGACTAAGGAGCAAATGTTTCATATCATTCGTCCCGTGCCCCGCACGGCGAATAAATGCGCGATCCGGCACGTTTCATTTGGAAGAGCAATGCGTCCAGCGGCAGAAACGAAGGACTTCAGACGCGACTTGGTCAGCCTTCTGCCCAAGCTGCGCCGTTTCGCAATGACGCTGACCCGCAATGCCCATGATGCCGACGACCTCGTCCAGGAAGCCTGCGAGCGTGCGATCACGCGCAGCCACCTCTGGAATGGCGAGGGCCGGCTGGAAAGCTGGGTCTATGCCATGACGCGCAACCTCTGGGTCGACGAAATTCGCAAACGCAAGGTACGCACCGGCGGTGGCACGGTTGACGCGCACGACCAGGACGAACTCAGCATCGAACCATCCGCCGAGAAGGCCATCTACGTCAGCCAGTTGCAAAAGATGATCCTGTCGATGCCCGAGGGGCTCGCGAGCGTGTTTCTGCTGGTCAACGTCGAGGGCCACAGTTACCGAGAGACCGCCGATATCCTGGGCATCCCGATCGGCACCGTCATGAGCAGACTGTCGACCGCGCGCCTGAGGCTCGCGGCGATGATCTCCGAGAATACCGAAAGGAGGGCCTGACCGTTGCAACAGACAAAAGGTCAAGCACTCGAAATTCGTCTGTCTGCCTATATCGACGGCGAGATCGGCGAAAGCGAACGAACCGAACTTGAGGCGCTTCTGGCCCGTGACGATGATGCCAAGGCGCTTCTGGAACGGCTGAAGGCCGGCAGCGGCTTCGGCGATACGGCCTTCGAGGATTTCCTGCACGATCCGGTGCCGCTGGCGCTGGTGCGCCAGATCAAGCAGGGACCGGGCGCAAGCCCGAAGACCGAACGGGTGGCAACGGTCGCCGCCACGGTCAGGAACGTGCGTATCTGGCCGCGCGTGGCTGCCGCATCGGTGGCGCTGATGCTGCTTGGAGGTGCCGCCGGCTACGTCATCGGCGCCGCCAACAACGCCGCCGAGCCGACCAATGTCGCCTCGGCGCGCGGGTGGCTCGACGATATCGCCGATTATCACCGCATCTATTCGCGCCAGAAGGACCACCTGGTCGAGGTTCCCGCATCCGAGGCGCCGAAGATCGAAACCTGGCTTGCCGCAAGCGTCGGCGTTCCGTTCAAGATCCCGCAACTCGGCGGCAAGGGCCTCGCCTTCGAGGGTGCGCGCCTGCTGGTCGCCAACGGCAAGCCGGTGGCGCAACTCGTCTACCGCAGCGCCGAGGGCGAGATCTTTGCCATCTGTTTCCTGAAAAATACCTCCGGCCCGCAATCCGACCAGTTCGAAGAGAGCATCCGCGATGATCTCGGAATGGTCACCTGGCAGCGCGGCGGGGCGTCCTTCGTGCTCGTCGGACCATCCGCCCATGTCGGCATGCAGGATATCGCCGAGAGCGTCGCCGCGACGATCTGAAGGTGAAGACGGCAGATCATGAAAAAAGCCGCACCGGGCTGCCCCGGTGCGGCTTATCTATGTTTGCGGCGTGAAGCGATTAGCTCTTGATCTCGAGCACGCGGTTGGCGGCCGAAACGATGGCTTCGAGCGACGCTGCGACGATGTTGGTGTTGATGCCGGCGCCGAACAGCTTGCCGCCCGGATGCTCCATCTCGACATAGGCGATCGCCGCCGCGTTCGAGCCGTGCTGCAGCGAATGCTCGGAATAGTCGGCGACCGAGAGATCGACGCCCAGATAGATCGACAGCGCATTGATGAAGCCATCGATCGGGCCGGTGCCCTTGCCTTCGATGCGCTTGAGCTCGCCATTGTCGGTGATCTCGGCGGCCACGACGCGCACGCCCTTGTGCTCGCCCACCGGATAGGTGTGGTGATCGACGAACTTGATGCGCGCGCCCGGCTGCTCGACGTAGCGCTCGATGAAGCGCTCGTAGATGCGCTTGGAGGGAAGCTCCTTGCCCTCTTCGTCGGTGATGCGCTGGATGTCCTCGCGGAACTCGACCTGGAGGTTGCGCGGCAGGTTGATGCCGTAGTCTTCCTGCAGGATATAGGCGATGCCGCCCTTGCCCGATTGCGAGTTGATGCGGATGATCGCCTCGTAGGAGCGGCCGACGTCGCGCGGGTCTATCGGCAGGTACGGCACTTCCCAGAGCGGCTTGTTGGCGACCTTGATCGCCTTCATGCCCTTGTTGATCGCATCCTGGTGCGAGCCGGAAAACGCCGTGTAGACCAATTCGCCGACATAAGGATGGCGCTCGGGGATCACCATCTGGTTGGAATACTCGTAGACTTCCTTGATCCGCTCGATGTCGGAGCAGTCGAGCTGCGGGTCGACGCCTTGCGTGAACATGTTCAGCGCCAGGGTCACGACGTCGACATTGCCGGTGCGCTCGCCGTTGCCGAACAGCGTGCCTTCGACGCGGTCGGCGCCCGCCATCAGGCCGAGTTCGGTGGCGGCGATGCCGGTGCCGCGGTCGTTGTGCGGGTGCAGCGAGATGATCAGGTTCTCGCGGTTGTCGAGGTTGCGGCACATCCATTCGATCTGGTCGGCATAGATGTTCGGCGTCGCCATCTCCACGGTCGAGGGCAGATTGAGGATCAGCTTGTTGTCAGCCGTCGGCTTGACGATCTCGGTGACCGCGTTGCAGATCTCCAGCGCCACCTCGAGCTCGGTGCCGGTGAAGCTTTCCGGCGAGTACTCGAAGCGATATCCCCCGCCGGCCTTGGCGGCCATGTCGGTGATCATCTTGGCGGCGTCGGTGGCGATCTGCTTGATGCCGGCGACATCCTTGGAAAACACCACGCGGCGCTGCAATTCACTGGTGGAATTGTAGAAGTGCACGATCGGCTGGTGCGCGCCTTCGAGCGCCTCGAACGTGCGGGTGATCAGTTCCGGCCGGCACTGCACCAGCACCTGCAGGGATACGTCCCTCGCGACATTGCCTTCCTCGATGCACCAGCGGGCAAAATCGAAGTCGGTCTGCGAGGCCGAGGGGAAGCCGATCTCGATTTCCTTGAAGCCCATGTCGAGCAGCAGCTGGAACATGCGCGCCTTGCGATCGTGGCCCATCGGGTCGATCAGCGACTGGTTGCCGTCGCGCAGGTCGACCGAGCACCAGATCGGCGCCTTGGTGATCGTCTTCGACGGCCAGGTGCGTTCGGTGAGCGCGATCTGCGGATAGGCCTGGTACTTCACGGCCGCGTCGGGCATGCCAATCTTAACGGGATGCGATTTCTGGATCATTGCAGCTTCTCTTCATCACTGAGCGTCCTGGCCGCCTTGCCATAACCGATCGAGGATCGGAATGCGATGGCTAATGCCTGATGGAACGCGCCTTTATTCTTGAACTCTTGATGGGGTCGAGGAGCATCCGCCGGCGTGGCTTTTCGGCCGCCGGGCGCTCCTCAGCGAACCCGGCAACCGCGAGTAAGGCCGAGAAGAAGAAGCGATGCGAAGGCGCGCGACGGCGCACGATTGTCATCGTGTCCGGCGAGGATCGAGGCGATCCGATATGCGTCAGCCTTGGTCATGGTCAAAGCCTATACACGGCTTGCCGGAGCGCGGCAAGCCGCCGCATGCGAGATATGCCCGGCCGGGAGAGCAGCGGCGCGCAAACGAAAAAGGGCACCGGCGATGTGCCGATGCCCCGTCGCTTCGTTCGGTTCGAGCGAACTCAGATATCCGAAACCGACGTGATGATGCGCGATACGAGACCGTAGCTCTTGGCTTCTTCCGCCGACAGCCAGTAGTCGCGATCCGTGTCCTTGGCGATCTTTTCGACCGGCTGGCCGGTCGCGTCGGCAAAGATCTTGTTCAGGCGTTCGTTCATCTTGATGATTTCGCGCGCTTGGATCTCGATGTCCGAAGCCATGCCGCGGGTGCCGCCCGACGGTTGGTGCAGCAGGAAGCGGGTGTTCGGCAGGCAAAGACGACGTTCCTTGGGAACGCCGACATAGATCAGCGCGCCGGCGGACGCGACCCAGCCGGTGCCGATCGTCCAGACCTTCGGCTTCACGAACTTGATCATGTCGTGAATGCTGTCGCCGGATTCGACGTGACCGCCGGGCGAGCTGACGAAGATACGGATATCTTCATCGCTGGCCGATGCCAGCGCCACGAGCTGCGAGCAAACCTTCTGCGCCAGCTCCTGCGTGATCGAACCGTAGATGAAAATCGAACGCGACTTGAAAAGGTTCGCCTCCGTTTCCTTGCCGAGCGGCAATTCGGTCTTCTTGTCGTCCTCGTCGTCGTTGTCGTACATCCGTGTTTCTCCGGCGTCTCATGAAGTCTTCAGTCAATGTCAGATAATGCGACTCGACCGCGAAGACAATGCAACAAACGGAAGCGGCGACAAAGCGGCAAGACACAGTGCGCTTATGGTAAAAACACCTACCGCCAAATGCCGTATAGACAGGTGGACAAAGGCCAATAAGATCAAGGCGTCAAACACTCGAGAGTGGGGTCATCCTCCCAAGGCCCCGCCGATCCATGGGGACACGCATGAACAGACGCATCCTGATCGCCGCCGCAGCGCTCGTCGCTTCCGCCGCACCCGCCTTTGCCCATCTCAACCCGGAAGAACACGGCTCGTTCGCCGCCGGCTTCTCGCACCCGCTCTTCGGGCTCGACCATATCCTCGTCATGGTCGCCGTCGGCCTCTGGGCCGCCCAGATCGGCGGCCGGGCACTCTGGATCGTCCCGACGGCCTTCGTCTCGATGATGGCGGTGGGCTTCGCGCTCGCGGTCGCCGGCGTCGGCCTGCCCTTCGTCGAGCCGGCGATCCTTGCCTCCGTCGTCGCGCTCGGCCTGCTGGTCGCCATGGCGGTGCGTCTCGACACGGCGGCGTCCGCGGCCATCGTCGGCATCTTCGCTCTCTTCCATGGCCACGCCCACGGCGGCGAACTCGGCAGCGCCGGGGCGCTTTCGTTCTCGGTCGGCTTCATCCTCGCCACCGCGGCCCTTCACGCGGCCGGCATCGGCCTCGGCATCGCGCTTCAGCGCCTCTCGGGTGGCGGCCTGCTTGCCCGCATCCTCGGCGGCGCAACGGCGCTTGCCGGCGCCGCGCTGATCTTCGGTTGAGATCGCGAAGCGTGCAGCACGGACGGATCATCCTTCTCAATGGCACGTCGAGTGCGGGAAAATCCACACTGGCAAAAGCGCTCCGGGAGACCCTCCCGGAGCCTTTCTGCTACTATGCGTCAGACCAGCTTGCGGACGCAGGTTTCCGGGTTCTCAAGCGCGGCATGCACCCTGCCATGCGCGGCGAGCGCTCAAGGTTCTTCGACGGATTTCACCGCTCGATCGCGGCTTTTGCCGAGGCCGGCAACGACCTGATCGTCGAGCACATCGTCGAGGAGAAGAGCTGGGCAGAGGACCTCAGGAACCGCACCGCCCATCTCGATATCTTCTGGATCGGCGTGCATGCGCCGATCGAAGACCTCGAACGGCGCGAGCGCGAGCGCGGCGATCGCACCATCGGCGAAGCCCGCTTTCACCTGAAGACACATGACTACTGCGCCTACGACCTCGAAGTGGACACGCGCGACCCAACCGCCGACGTCGCCGCGCGCATCGTCGAAGCGTGGCTGAAGCGCCCGTCACTCACGGCTTAGAGGAAGCTCTTTCCTTAGCCACGACCACGATAGGTCGGCACGCCCTGGTCGGGCAGCCACAGGCTCTCCGGCGGCTTGCCGGTCTGCCAGAACACGTCGATCGGAATGCCGCCGCGCGGATACCAGTAGGCGCCGATGCGCAGCCAGCGCGGCGAAAGCAGCGACACCAGCCTCTGGGCGATCTCGATCGTGCAATCCTCGTGAAAGGCACCGTGGTTGCGGAAAGAGTGGAGAAAGAGCTTCAGCGACTTGGATTCCACCAGCCATTCGTCCGGCACATAGTCGATGACGATATGGGCGAAGTCCGGCTGCCCGGTCATCGGG
Organism: Ensifer sp.; assembly: GCF_035999135.1. Classification (GTDB taxonomy): domain Bacteria; phylum Pseudomonadota; class Alphaproteobacteria; order Rhizobiales; family Rhizobiaceae; genus Ensifer. The sequence goes on along the minus strand of NZ_DASYGZ010000192.1, from coordinate 25,370 downwards.
CAGAGCGAGGTGAACTCCGGTGCTGTGAAGCGGACAAGATAGTCCTTGTCCCGGTTGCCGCTCGGCACCCGCTCCAGCACTGCGTCTTCCGGATTTTGCGGCAGGTCGACCTTCGCGCCCAACTGCGAAAGGCCGGATACGTCTGTCTTGCTCATTTCGTATACTCCGTCGGTCCATCTGCGTGTGGCCGCTCGCCATGGCTCATGCGCCGGCCACGCTCAGTTTCGGCCCTTAAATCAGAACCGCCTCAAGAAGGAAACCTTGTCACGGTTGAAGCGCCGCCGACTTTCATCATTGGCGCCCGACCGTGGTCTTGACGCGCACGCCGTGCGCCTTCTCACCTTCGGGCTCCACATGGATCGCAATTTTTGCACCCGGATGCACCACCCGGATGGCATCCTCGATCCGGTCGCAGATGTCGTGTGCCTCGCCAACCGGCATCGCCTCCGGCACCACCATGTGGAAGTCGACGAAGATGGCCGGACCGGCCTGGCGGGTTTTCAGGTCATGCACGCCGAGCGAACCCGCGGCATTCGCGGCGATCGCCTGCTTGATCGCCTCTTCCTCTTCCGCCGGCACGGCGCGGTCCATCAGCCCGTCGATCGAGCGCGAGATCACCATCCAGCCCTGGTAAAGGATGTTGCACGCAACGATGACGGCGAGCAGCGGGTCGAGGATCGCGTAGCCGGTGGCGATCGCGAGAACGAGGCCGACCAGAACGCCGATCGAGGTAACGACGTCAGACAGGATGTGGTGACCGTCGGCGCTCAACGCCGGCGAGCGGTGCTTGCGTCCGGCAGTGATCAGCACATAGGCCCAGATGGCGTTGACGACACCGGCTGCGAAGTTGATCGCAAGGCCGAGCGCCGGCGCTTCGATCACCGCGGGCGCCATCATCGCCGGCACCGCTTCCCAGACGATCAGCAGGGCTGCGACGACGATCAGTACGCCCTCGATGACGGCAGAAAAATACTCCGCCTTGTGGTGGCCGAAGGGATGGCCGGCATCCGCGGGCTTCGAGGCATAGCCGATCATCAGATAGGCGATGACGGCCGCAATCACGTTGACCGTGGATTCGAGGCCATCGGACAGAAGCGCGACCGACCCGGTAAACCACCAGGCGAGAAGCTTCAGCCCCAGCACGGCCAGGGAGAGCGGGATGCCCCAGAAGGCAAGTCGCAGGACGGTTCTGTTGTCGGATCCAGACATTTTGATCATTCCCTATGCAGATGCAAACGAGTTGCAAACGCAAGCCCATTGAAACGCAAAACCGCCCGCGCGAATTTCGCGCAGGCGGTTGATGAGCAAGCATATGCTGGATTAAGCGGCGCTTGTCAAAGACTGGATCGGCCGGTTCCACTTTCTGCGCAGACAATCGCCTCGAAAGGCTGAACGCCGGCTTCGCTTTCCGCGTCATCGGCAGCCTTGTCGCCCCGGCCGATGAAGACGAACACGACGGTCGCGGTCGCAACCGTGATGCCGCTCAAGATAAGGAGCAACACGCTGAATGCATCGCCATAGGCTTGCAGCAACACGGCCGGCGAGATCTCGGGCGATTGAAGTACGGCGCCCTTAAGATTGCCGGTCACGATGCGTTGCGCCATCGCTCCAGTATTCAAATCGCCATATGCGCCAAGGTTTGAGGCGGTGAGCGCCGACAGCACCGCCGTCACGATCGCCAGGGCTACGCCCTCCCCTGCCACACGCGTGGTGCTGAAGATCCCGGTCGCCATGCCGGCGCGCTCCCTGGGCACGACGCTGACGGCAAGGCCGTCCATCAGACCCCAGGGCAGGCTGATGCCGAGGCCGATCAGCAGCAACGGCGCAATCAGTGCCAACGGTTCAGATCCAACCGGAAATCGGCTCAGCCAGAAGAGACCGGCAGCAGAAAGCAGCAATCCCGCCCCACAGATCGCCGCCGGCGAAAACCATCGGGTCAACAGACCCGCCGCGATCGGCAGGACCAGGAGCGGCGCAGACATGGCGATCATCATGCGCCCGCCGTCGACAGCACCCATGCCTTCGATGCCGATGAAGCGCACGGGTAGCAGGATCAGCAGCACGACGAAGCCATAGGCAGGTGCCGCCGCCAGCAGCTGCACGCCGACGAAACGCGGATAACGAAAAAGCGTCAGGTCCAGCATCGGCCGCGCAACGACGCGCTCGATCCGCCAGAACGCCAGGAGGAACAATGCGGAGGCGACGAACATGGCGATCGTCAACGGATCGCTCCAGCCGCTTTCGGGCGCTCGCAGGATGCCTGACGTCAGCGACGTCAGCGCTGCGGTGAAACTTGCCGCCCCCTTCCAGTCGAGACCGGCCGCATCCGGATCACGTGTCTCGCTGAGGAAAATGGCTCCAAGCAGGAGAGACAGCGCTGCCAGGGCGACGACAAGCACAAAGATCGCCGGCCAGCCGAAGGCCTCGACCATCAGGCCCGAGGCAATCGGTCCGAAGGCAAGGCCGACGCCAAAACTGGTGCCGACGAGGCTGAAGGCGCGCAGCCGCTCGTTCTCTTCGAATTCCTGCGCCAGCGAGGCCATGCCGCCGGAAAAGGCGGCCGCCGCCCCGATGCCCTGAAGGGCGCGCAGAACGTCGAACCAGACGATCTCGCCGGCAAAGGCAAGGCCTGCCGAAAACAGCAGGAAGGCCGTGAGGCCGCCGAGGAAGATGCGCTTGCGACCATAGCTGTCGGCAAGCGCGCCGGCCGCCATCAGCGAGCTGCCGAAGGTCAGCATGAAGGCATTGGTCACCCAGTTGAGGGCCATCGGATCGGCGCCGAGGCTGCGGCTGATCGCCGGCAGCGCCACGGCCGGGCCGGTGAAGGTGAGCGGCATCGCGGCCGCCGCCAGACAAACCGCGATGAGCACGAACCAACGCTCGCGCCCGTCCTTGATCTCTTCTCTCATGCTTCGCATCCGTTCGTTCGAGCAAAGGAGATACCCACGCAGGCCCGGGAGGTCTGCGCCCACGTCTCGGCAAAGACCGGGTATCGATTGACGAATGCAGGATATTTTCGACACAATGATATGAAAATAGACGCATGTTTCCGCATTTACCGGAAATAAACGCTCGAATGGAGTGACGATGGATCGCCTGAGCGGATTGACCGCCTTCGTGCGCACCGCCGATCTCGGCAGCTTCGTCGCGGCCGGGCGTGTCCTCGGGCTTTCGGCTTCGGCGGTCGGCAAGGCCGTGACCGCTCTTGAGAAACAGCTCGGGGTCCGCCTGCTGCAACGCTCCACCCGCAGCATCCGGTTGACGGAAGAGGGTCGCCTCTTTCACGAGCGCTGCCGCCGCATCCTCGACGATCTCGACGACGCGGAGGCTTCGCTGGCGGACGCCGTGTCCATGCCGCGCGGCCGGCTGCGCGTTAGCGTGCCTATCGTCAGCTACCACCTGCTCCTGCCGGTACTGCCGGAATTCGTGCGGCGCTATCCCGAAATCGAACTCGACCTCGACTTCAACGACCGCATCGTCGACCTGATCGACGAGGAAGTGGACGTCGCGATCCGCAGCGGCGTGCTGCCGGATTCACGGTTGATGACCCGGGCGCTGAGACCGTTCCAGCTGCTGCTTTGCGCTTGTCCATCCTACCTTGAAGAGCATGGCACGCCCGAATGCCCCCGCGATCTCGACGGTCACCAGGCGGTGCGTTTCCGCTTTCCCAACAGCCGCAAGCTACAGGAATGGCCGATCACTCTGCCGCCCGAGGGGGGGGAGCCACGCCTCAGGACGGTGCTCACCTGCAACAACATGGAAGCGCTCAGCGGCGCCGTGCTTTCAGGCCTCGGCATCGGCTGCCTGCCCGATTTCCTCGCGCGCCGCCATCTTAGCGACGGAAGGCTTCGCACCGTGCTCGATGCCCATCTCGACGCGCCCGGGCAGTTCCACCTGCTGTGGCCGTCGAACCGGCATCTGTCGCCCAAGGTGCGCGTCTTCGTCGATTTCCTCAGCGCGCGGCTTTTCGCCGACCGTTGCGAGATCGTTCCGGCTGGTCACGCGGCACAATAGAAACGAAAAGTGCCGCCTCCACGATGGAAGCGGCACCTTGTCGTCATGCATGTCTTCGGCGCCCCGCAATGCGGGATTGCCGGTCCAATCAGGCGGCCTTGATCTTGGCGCGCTTGGCCAGATGCGCCACGACGTTCTCGATCATTCGCATGCCGGCGTCGCCACCGAGCGTCATGATCGATTCCGGGTGGAACTGCACGGCAGCCACCGGCTCCTTCGTGTGCTCGATGCCCATGATCGTACCGTCTTCGCTTTCGGCCGTGATCATGAATTCCGGCGGCAGGCTCGACGGATCGGCAAAGATCGAGTGGTAGCGCCCGACCGTCACTTCCTTGCCGAGACCGGAGAAAACGATACCGGGCTCGAGCACCCGGATGCGCGACGGTTTGCCGTGCATCGGGATCGCCAGCTGGCGAAGGTCGCCGCCATAGGCTTCGGCGAGCGCCTGAAGCCCGAGGCAGACGCCGAAGATCGGCAGGTCGCGCGCCCGCGCCTTCTTGATTGTCGCCTTGCAATCGAAGTCTTTCGGATTGCCGGGACCGGGCGAAAGCACGACCAGATCCGGCTTCACCCGATCGAAGATCTCCTCGGCGACCGGCGTGCGCACGGTCGTCACCGTCGCCCCCGTCTGGCGGAAATAGTTGGCGAGCGTATGGACGAAGCTGTCCTCGTGATCGACGAGCAGGATGTTGACGCCGGCACCGACGGCGGCCACGTCGCGGCCGGCCTTGCCGGCATTGGCGGATTTCGCGTCGCGAATGGCTGCGATCATGGCGGAGGCCTTCAGTTCGGTTTCGGCTTCTTCTTCTTCCGGGTTTGAATCGTAGAGCAGCGTCGCCCCCGCCCTGACCTCGGCGATCCCGTCCTTGATGCGGATGGTGCGCAGCGTCAGGCCCGTGTTCATGTCGCCGTTGAAGCCGACCATGCCGATCGCGCCACCATACCATGCGCGCGGGCTCTTCTCATGGCTCTCGATAAAGCGCATGGCCCAGAGCTTTGGCGCGCCGGTGACGGTGACTGCCCAGGCGTGGCTGAGGAACCCGTCGAAGGCGTCCATGTCGTCGCGCAGGCGCCCTTCGATATGGTCGACCGTGTGGATCAGGCGCGAATACATCTCGATCTGCCGGCGGCCGATGACCTTGACCGAGCCCGGCACGCAGACGCGGCTCTTGTCGTTGCGGTCGACGTCCGAGCACATGGTCAGCTCGGACTCGTCCTTCTTGGAGTTGAGCAGTTTGAGGATCTGCTCGCTGTCGGCGATCGGATCGTCGCCGCGCTTGATCGTGCCCGAGATCGGGCAGGTCTCGATGCGGCGGCCGGACACGCGCACGAACATTTCCGGCGAGGCGCCGACCAGGTATTCCTGGTTTCCGAGGTTGATGAAGAACGAATAGGGCGACGGATTGATCGCCTTCAGCCGGTTGGAGATCTCCGACGGCTTGCTGTCGCAGCGCTCGAAGAATTTCTGGCCTGGCACCACTTCGAAGAGGTCGCCGCGGCGGAAGCTTTCCTTCGCCTTGACGACGAGCTCGGCATATTCGCCGGGACGATGGTCGCCATGCGGCGGAATGCTGTCGACGGTCTGGAACGGCTCGGACGCGATATCCTCCGCCTTGCCTTCGGTCGAGGCGCCGTCCTTGGCAAAGTCGTAGCGGTCGATCCAGGCCTTGGCGGCATAGTGGTCGACGACGAGGATTTCGTCGGGCAGGAACAGCACCATGTCGCGCTGGTCGTCCGGGCGCTTGAGCTTCAGCTCGATCGCGTCGAACTGGAAGGCAAGATCGTAACCGAAGGCGCCATAGAGCCCGAGGCTCGCATCCTCGGCCGAATGGAAGAGGTTGGTGACAGCGCGCAGGACGCTGAAGACCGTCGGCATCTTCGAGCGTTCTTCCTCGGTGAAGACACGGTCGGGCTGGTTGATCGTCAGGTCGAGGCGGCGGCTTGTCGAGGCGCCAAGCGTGATATCCGCTACCGTCTTCAAATGCTCGGCGATGATCGCAAGCAGCACTTCGCCGCGGCCGTTATAGGCTTCGATCCAGAGCGAGCGACCGAAGGACGAGATCCCGAGCGGCGGATCGACGACGGCCGTGTCCCAGCGGGTGTAGCGGCCTGGATATTCGTAGTTGGAGGAAAACACCGCGCCGCGGCGCTCGTCGAGCCTGTCGACATAGCTGGCGATCGCGTCCTGATAGGAGGCTTCGCGCCGCCTGCGCGTTACCACGATGCCGCCTTTTGTGGTGTAGCTCTCCGAGCCGTCCTCGAGAATTACCGTTGCCATTCGCCTCGCTCCGTAAAAGCCCGGTCCTTGAGCGGCCAAAACATCAAAAAAGCCGCCTCGAAATCTCCGGGCGGCTTCATCTCTCAATCACGCATGACTGGTCAAGGCCGCTTCAGCGAGCCCACCACCAGATCGAAATGTTGCGTGCATTTTCCATGGGCCAAAGTGTTAGCTTGGGTTTCGGACTTGCGCAAGCGGGAAAAACGACCGCGCGACGGCAAAAGAAAAGGCGGCCACGAAGGGCCGCCTTTCCGACTGGAGCTGGATTGAAACCGATCAGAACTTGGCCTTCGCCGTGACCAGGAAGGTTCGGCCGCGGCCGGTGTCGATCGTGCTGCCGGCAATGGTGCTCGAAGACGGCGTGTAGGTCTTGTCGAACAGGTTGGTGACCTGGGCCGTGACTTCAAAGCCGTTTTCGAACTTGTAGTTGGCGAAGAGGTCGACGAGGCCGTAGCCCGGGACGTTCGGCGGCGTACGATTGATTTCGCCGACAAAGGCGTTCGAAACCGCATAGATGCGGGTGCCGACTGCAAGGCGCTGGTCTTCAAGGAAGCGTGCGCCGAGCGTTGCGCTGATGATGTTCTCAGGCAGGTAGCTCTGGACGCCGAAACCGTTGACCTGGCTCGGCAGCTTGCTGTCGGTGTAAGTGTAGGCAAGGTCACCGAAGACGTAGCCGGCATCGTAGGCCGCCTGAAGTTCGAAGCCCTGGACAGTCGAGGTGCCCGGATTGTTGACGAAGAAGATCTGGCGACCGCCGTTGAGCAGGGCGGCGGTGATGTAGTTGTCGATGCGGTTATGGAAGTAGTTGGCCTTCACCCGCAGGTTGTCGCTGGGGTCAAGCAGGCCGTCGAAGGCGAAGTTCGCACCGATTTCCCAGCCCTTGGAGGTTTCCGGCTCGAGGAACGGATTGGGGAAGAACGACTGGCCCGAAGGACCCGGATGCGTGCCTCCGGCAAAGGTCTCGTTGACCGTCGGCGAACGCGACGTTTCCGCATAGGTTACGTAAGGCTGGAACCATTCCGTCGGGTTGAGCGCGACCGTGACGCTCGGGTTGAGGCGGCCGTCGGACTTGTCGACCGTATAAGGGCCAGCCGGAAGACCGATCGGGTTGCCGGCAACCACAGCGCCGGAGCCATCGAGGCTGAAGTGATCCCACCGGAGGCCAGCCGTCAGATCCAGCATGCCATAGGTGAAGGTCGTGTTGCTGAAGACGCCGGTGGTGGCATTGGTGCCGCTGCCGTTGACGCCGGCGCCCGGACGGGCCGTGCTGTTGATGACGTCGTAGTCGTCGCGGAAGTACTCGACGCCGTAATTCGCCTTCACGGCAACGTCGCCAAGGTCGAACAGCGAGGTGTTCGAGATGTCAAAGCCCTTGCCGGTGTCGGTGATCTGACGACCGGCCGCCGTGCCGCCGCCGCGAATGTCGGTGTCGTACTTCATCTTCAGCCGGTTCCAATAGGCATTGGCGCGGAAGTCGATGAGTTCGTTGTCCGGCGTATAGGCGTAGCTCGCCGAAACCGTCTGGTTCTTCACGTTCTGGAAGTAGGAGTTTGCGAAGAAGTCGTTGTCGTAGGTGATGCCGGTGAGCTTGAACGAGTGGTCCTTGTCCGGCGTCACTTCAAACTTCAACAGACCCGAAAGAAGGTCTTCCTCGGTGAAGGGAACCTCGACGCCATTACCGTTGTCGTAGTTGCCGGGATCGGCCTTGCTGATACCGCCAAGCACCGAGAAGACGTCGTTGAAACGATAGGCGCCGATCAGCGATTCCGACCATCCTGCGCCGTTCGTGCCGTAGGTCGCCGAAGCGATACCGCCATAGTTCTTGCCGTCCTGGATCAGGTCTTCGACGTCATAGGTCTTGAAGTTGACCGAGCCGGCGAGCGCGCCACCGCCGACGCCGGTGACGGCGCCGCGGGTCACGTCGATCTCGGACAGGAACGCCGGATCGAAATAGGCAAAGCCCTGGGCTTCGTGACCGGTGAAGCGGAAGTTCTGGCGAACGCCGTCGATCATCATGTTGACGCGGCCGGACCCTTCAAAGCCACGGATGTTGACGGCAACGCCCGGGTTCTGGGGATTGTTCGCCGTCGACGTTCCCGGAACGCCGCGAAGCAGGTCGTCGGTTTCCTGACCGGACTGCAGATCGATCTGGTCCGATGTGACGACGCTGACCGGGCCGGCCTTGGCATAAGGATCGCTCGTGCGCGAGCCCTTCGCCACGATCGGAGAGAGGTAGGTCTCGCCTGCCTTGGTCTCCTCGGCCTTTTTCTCTTCCGGCTTCGTCTGGGTTGTCGCACTCTGCGCGAATGCGAGCGTTGCGGCGGAAAGTGCAAGAGTTGTCGTGCAGGCCAAGAGAGCCAGGCGACGATGCCGGGTGAGCATAGACCAATCCTTTGATTTTCGGAGGCCGGGCTTGCTGTTGAGCGGCGAACTCAAGGGGCTGGCTGGGCGGTAGGTTCGAGAGCGTTGCGACATGACGTCGCCTCATTTATGCCGGATAAAAAACATGAGTATGATTGTCAACTAACAAACATCCTCCCCACAATTTGTGGGGGCGCACCAATTCGAAGCGTTGCCGAACTGCAACGCTTTTGCGTGCGGCCGGATGAAACCAGATCCGCTCCCGTGCGTTCCTCCCGCTCGAACCCCGCCTCGTTCGCAACGAGAAAGGAAGCGGATGCAGCGCTACCTCCCCCTGATTTTCCTGTCGGTCGTGATCCTCGCGGGCGCAGGCCTTCCCAAATCCGGCCCCGTGCCGCTCAAGAAGCCGCCGGCCGACCCTCAGTTGGAAGAAGCGGTCCCGACACCCGACGAGAAACCGGCGGAGGGTGACCAGAAGAACAACCAGGAAGGTTCTGTCGACACCAAGCAAGGCGACGAAAAACCGGTGCCGCAGCCGAAACCGGACAATGCCGGGGAGCCAGCGGAGAAGGACGGCAAGGCCCAGGATAAGCCGGCCGAAACAGACAAGAAGGCGGACGAAAAGGCCGGCGAGGAGAGCAAGCCCGTCGTCTATCCGCCTGTGGAAAACGAGAAACCCGCCGAATACGCAAAATGCCTCTCCGACCTCAGGACCCTTGGCGCAACCTTTAGCGAGGCAAAGCGCGTTGACGACGGCAAGGGCTGCGGCATCGACAGGCCACTCGAGGTCACCAACATCCTGACCGACGTCGCACTCGCCCCGAAGGGACTGATGCGATGCGAGACGGCTCTGGCGCTGGCGCGCTGGACGAAGGAAACGGCCCAGCCCGCAGCCGAAGTCGCCTTCGACAAGACCGTGAAGATCAAGGCGTTGAACCAGGCCTCGACCTATGTCTGCCGCCTACGCAACAACGCAAGCACCGGCAAGATCTCGGAACACGCACACGGTAACGCCGTCGACATCGCGTCCTTCACGTTAAGCAACGGCACGACGATCACGATCCAGCCGCGCGACGAGGACGGCACGATGGGCGGCGCCTTTCAGCGCGCGGTCACCGCGTCGGCCTGCCTCTACTTCAAGACCGTGCTCGACCCCGGCAGCGACGCCGCTCACGAAAACCACCTGCATCTCGACGTGATCGAACGTCGCAACGACTACCGCTATTGCCGCTAGCCCAGACCGGGTTCAGTGTCTGTCGTGACCGAGGGCTACGAACACGCCCTCGAAGCGGCCGGCAGTGTCACTGCCGTCAAGCAGATCGGCAACGACGACGGCGCGCGCCCTGCCCCGCCTTTCCAGCATCTGCAGAAAGCCCGGCCACCGCTCGGCATCCGCCAGAGAGGACCGCGCTACAAAGGCGCCGGCGACCGGCTTCAGATAGTCCATCCGGTTGCTCTGGATCACCAGGCGCGCCGCGATACTGGCGGCCCGCAACCGCACATGCAACAGCGACCAGGCGGAAAGGATCGTGAGCGCGGACGCGCTGCCGCCGAAGACCGTTTCGCGATGATTGATGTTGGGCGCGAGCGGCGCGCTGAGCTGCACATGTTCGAGGTTCACCTCATCGACGTGAACCTGCATGGCGGCTGAAAGCGGAATGTGGGCGTGGAGATAGGTCTCTAGTTCCAGTGGCGTCATCGCGGTGTCCTGGGCATTTCTGTGCACATTATGAATGCCTGAGACGCCGCGTGCTCGCCAGAGCGAAAACGAGAGCCATCCGTCATCCGTTATTCGCCCTTGCCGGCGCAAAGATACCCGACTGCCCGCCTTGCCTGAACGCCATGCGGCTCCCAAATATCAGCCCGAGAAAAAACCACCCGTTTCAAATGCGGATCGCTCCATTGTTTCATTCAAGTGGTAGGATGGTGCAACGCTTTGAAATCACGCATTTCCGGGCACGAGCGTTTCCAGCTTTTGCCTGAACTGTCGCCGGCCCAAAAGGATACGATCATGGCTTTGACGATGTACCAGCTCTCCATTCCCGCGTTTGTTCGCGGCCTCGGCGTCCTCACCAGACTGCTCGACAAGGCCGAGGCTTTCGCGCGCGAAAACGGCATCCCCGCCGACGACCTCGTCAACGCTCGGCTGGCGCCGGATATGCTGACGCTTGCCGGCCAGGTACAGCGCGTCAGCGATACCAGCAAGGGCCTGGTCGGTCGCCTGACGTCGATTGAGGTGCCCCGCTTCCCGGATGAGGAAAAGACCCTGGACGAACTGCGCCAGCGCATCGCCAACACCGTCGCGTTCCTCGAAACGATCGGCTCTACCGACCTCGAAGACAGCGGCAGCCGCGAAGTCGTCCTCAACTTCCCGAACCTGAAGGTGACGTTCACCGGCGAGGAGTACCTGCAGAAGTTCGTGCTGCCGAATTTCTACTTCCACCTGACGACCGCCTACGACATCCTGCGTCACAAGGGCGTCCCGGTCGGAAAGGCCGATTTCCTCAGCTTCGCCTGATCGCGCCGGCACGGTCCGACAACGACAAAAGCGCGCCGCGAATGGCGCGCTTTTCGTTTTGAGGACGGGGGTAGCGGAACACTCTAGAACAACCCTTCGATATAGCCCTGCTCGTTCAGGAAGATCTTTTCCGACGACGGTACTTTCGGCAGCCCGGGCATGGTCATGATCTCGCCGGTGATGACGACGATGAAGCCGGCGCCAGCCGCCAGCCTAACCTCGCGGATCGGCACCGTGTGGCCACTCGGCGCGCCGCGCAGGTTCGGGTCGGTCGAGAAGGAATACTGGGTCTTCGCCATGCAGATCGGCAGGCGGCCGTAGCCCTGCTCTTCCCAGCTGCGCAACTGGTCACGCACCGACTTGTCGGCGATCACCTCGCTTGCATGGTAGATGTCCTTGGCGATCGTCTCGATCTTGTGAAACAGCGACATGTCGTCGGGGTAAAGCGGCGAGAACTGCGAATGCCCGCCTTCCGCAAGGGCTGACACCTTCAGCGCCAGTTCCTCGATACCGGCCGAGCCCTCGGCCCAATGGCGGCAGAGCACGGCTTCAGCACCAAGTGTGGCCACATAGTCCTTGATCGCCTGCACTTCGGCCTCGGTGTCCGAGGTGAAATGGTTGATCGCGACGATGACGGGAACGCCGAACTTCTTGACGTTCTGCACATGCCTTCCAAGGTTGGCGCAGCCCTTGCGCAGCGCCTCCAGGTTCTCGCGGCCAAGGTCGTCCTTCTTGACGCCGCCGTTCATCTTGATCGCCCGGACGGTCGCGACGAGCACTGCGGCATCGGGCTTCAGGCCGGCCTTGCGGCACTTGATGTCGAAGAACTTTTCCGCGCCGAGATCGGCACCGAAGCCGGCCTCGGTCACCACATAGTCGGCAAGCTTCAGCGCCGTCGTCGTTGCGACCACCGAATTGCAGCCATGGGCGATGTTGGCGAAGGGGCCGCCATGGACGAAAGCCGGATTGTTTTCGAGCGTCTGGACGAGGTTCGGCTGCATCGCGTCCTTGAGCAGTACCGTCATTGCGCCATCCGCCTTGATGTCGCGGGCAAAGACCGGGCTCTTGTCGCGGCGATAGCCGATGATGATGTTGCCGAGCCGCTGTTCGAGATCCTTCAGATCCATCGAAAGGCAGAGGATCGCCATCACTTCGGAGGCAACCGTGATGTCGAAACCGGTCTCGCGCGGATAGCCGTTGGCGACGCCGCCGAGCGAACCGACGATGCTGCGCAGCGCCCGGTCGTTCATGTCCATCACCCGTCGCCAGGCGATGCGCCGAATGTCGATGTTCTGCTCGTTGCCCCAGTAGATGTGGTTGTCGATCAGCGCCGCCAGCAGATTATGCGCCGAGGTGATCGCATGGAAATCGCCGGTGAAGTGAAGGTTCATGTCTTCCATCGGCACGACCTGCGCGTAGCCGCCGCCCGCAGCGCCACCCTTGACGCCGAAGCAGGGTCCGAGCGACGCCTCGCGGATGCAGACGATCGCCTTCTTGCCGATGCGGTTGAGACCGTCGCCGAGACCGACCGTGGTCGTCGTCTTGCCTTCGCCTGCCGGTGTCGGATTGATCGCGGTCACCAGGATCAGCCGGCCATTCTTCTTCTCGCGCTGCCTTGCGATGAAATCGGCGCCGATCTTTGCCTTGTCGTGGCCGTAGGGCAGCAGATCGTCTGCCGGTATGCCGAGTGCCGCGCCGATCTCAAGGATCGGCTTCTTCTTCGCGGCACGCGCAATCTCGATATCGGACTTGACCTCCGTCATGACATGTCCCCTCCCCAGGGTCTCGTTTTCGTCCACGCCTTCCAAGGCGCGGTTCGCAATGCCGAAGCGGGAGGAGAAGACGTGTCTGCGGCTTCCGCCACATCCCGCTAACTCAAGATCGGCGGCGGCCGCGCATTGGCGGCCGGCACCTCGTCGTCTGCCTTAACGGGCGAGAATGTCGCGCATTTCCACAATGTTGGAGCGCACCCGCAGCGTATAGAAGCCCATGGTTGCGAGATGCGTCGGCATGATCCAGCCGGCCTCCTCGCCATTGGAAATGATCCACGGCTGGATGCGCAGCGCTGCGCGCAGCTGCTTGATCGTTTCCGTCCAGATCGGCAGCAGACCGCGCTGGGCAACGACATTGTCGAAGTCTGCGCCGGCCGCCGACAGGATGCCGTAATAGCCATAGAGCTGGCCATAGGCGAACCAGAATCGGTCGTCGGCGCGCGTGTCGAACCAGCCGCCATTGTGGTTTTCGGAGCGCTCGCGCAGGATCGCCGAGGTATTGCCGAGGTCGTTGGCGACACGGTCGAGGAACTCGACCAGGTTGTCCGAGCGGCCGTCGAAGATCGCCTCGCACTTGCTGAGCGTGGTGTTGAAGGACCTCAGGTCCTTCATCGCCGCCCGATAAAAGCTCGGTGTCGGCGTCTTCGGGCCGAACGGATTGATGCCGAAATACCAGGTCTCCTCGTCGAACTGCATGTTGCCGCGCGCGCTCTGGAGCGCGTTGTTGATGCCCGAGGTACCGCGCATGCGGCCGAGCGAATCGACGAGCTCCACCGAGGTGCGGCGGATCGCCTGGTTGACCCCGCGCTGGAACGACGCCTTGTTGTCGAGCCAGGGCGTGTCATCCCAGTCGAGGCCGAAGAAGCCCAGCTTGTAGAGCAGCATCGACGAGATCCAGGCGTTCTCGTTGACGTTGAAATCGATGAGATCGGCGGTGACGTCGACGATCGCCGAGGTCTGGCAGACCGTGCCGGCTGGCAGCTGAACGGCCGCCAGCGCCTCCGGCGTCGATTCCATCGGCTGCGTCGCCACGCCCGCGAGGTTGTTGGCCGTGCCGCCCGTCGTCGACTGACCTGTCGACGTTGCACCGGGCGCGTTCATCGGCGAGCCGGCAGGCACCTTGCGCTCGGCCAGCTTGTAGCGATCGACATAGTCTTCGTTGAAGTTCGTCCAGGCCTGGGTCTGCCAGATGAAGTAGCCGTAAAACAGGATCAGGCCGAGCAGAATGATGCCGATCGGTCCCTTGATGATCCAGCTGCGCTGCCGGTACCAGTTGCCCGCCGCGACGAAGGGCCAGAGCAGCCAGGCGACGACGAGCCCGATGCCCCGGCCGATCGCGGTAAAGACGCGTTGGAAAAACGCAACGATCGGGTCGAACATGTCCTATTCCTCTCTGAGCCCATAGAGCTTGTGGCGGAAGGCCGCCTTGTCTTTCAGATATGTGCCGGTCAGCGTCGCCACAACATATTCCTTGTAGCTTTCGCTGTAGCGCTCGTATGCGTCATAAAATCCCTGCTTGTCGAAGACGAAGCGCGAGACGAAATCGCGGGGAACAAGCTGCGATATCAGCCTGTTGACCAGCCATTGGTCGGGATGCGCGGGTGCCGCGCGCACCAGCATGAAGCGGTTGGCGGGCGCCACGTCCTGCATCTTGATCGTGCCGGTCGCGGCAATCGTGCGGATCATCTCCTGCAGGAACGGATAAGCCCCGTCCTTGGCGACGGCAGCCGCATTGCGGTGCATCCAGGTCTGCAGCCAGATCCGGTCGGCCTTGGCGAGGTCGGCCTGAGGGTCGGTCTCGTGGATCAGGCCGCGCACCATCATGTCGGCACGGTGCTGATAAAGCCCCGACTCCTCGACCCAGGAGGCCTGCGGCAATTGCAGCCGCTTGGTCGACGCAAGAAAGTCGTAGATGCGTGAATGGTCGTTGATGGCGATGTAGCTCACCTGCCAGGGGCGCGAACGGCGGAACCCGGGAACGGACGGGTCGCAGATGACCGTCGTCGTCTTGCCGTCGAGGAAGACGTAGACGCCGCCGAAGTGATTGGCCCAAAAGGCCTCGTGGCGAAAGACGAGCTGATCCGGCACCAGCGCGTTCTGGCGGATGTCGCCGGTCAGCTTGGCGAGCTCGACCATGCGGTTGAGCATCCCATCATCGGCCCAGGCGGTCGGCACCTTCTTCAACCGGTCGATCAGGCCGCGCAGTTCGGCCGCCTTGCCGAGCATGTCTTCGGCCGACAGGACCCGGAAGCGCACTTCGTTGATTGACAGCAAATCGTCGATGTCGTCGACCACGGCAACCGAATCCTCGATCTCGCCGTAGAGCGCATCCTTGATCGTCACCGCGTTGATCGCACGGCTGTTGGCGTTGAAGAACTCGTGCATCAGCGCCGCGGTGTTGGAAAAGCTCGTGTGCACGCAGGGCAGTTCCGCCTGGTCCGGCGTCATGATGATGAAGCGACGGTTGACCCGGTTCGGGTCGAGATAGTCCCGGTCTCCGAGCTCTTCAGCGATCTCGGGCGAAAATCCGGTCATGTCGATGCTGAACTGGGTCAGCGCCGTCGGCCTGAGCCCGAAGCCTTCGAGCGCCTTGTTGTAGCGCGCGATCAGATGCGGCTCGGAAATTTCGAGCAGCCGCCCATAGATCAGTTCCGCTTCAAGCAAGCGTTTCATCGGTCAGTTCTTTCCATCACCCCTGCCACCGGCCGTCGCGTTTCATCGCCTCGATCTCGCGGATCGCCTTTTCGCGCTGGCGTTCGCGGCGGATGATGTCGGTGACAGCGGCGTCGTCCGACTTGTCGGTGTAGCGGAACTCGCTGTCGGCGTAGCGGTTGATCTCCTGCAGCACCATGTCGATGGTGATCGGGCCGCGCAGTGCCTCGATCATTGCTTTCTTCTCGTCGTAGCCCTTGTGCATGAACGAGCCGGCATCCTTGAACCAGTCATCCGGCAGCTCGACATCCATGGCACGCAGCTTGATCGCGTCGGTGATGTTCTTGATCGCCCGGCCGGTAAAGCGCGGTTCCGCCTCCTTGATCATGTGCAGATAGGCGCCGACATCGGCGAGCGAGGCGATCGCGCCCTTTTCCTTCTCATAGCGTTCCCAGACGGCAACGAGACCCTCTTCCTTCGGCCGCGCATGCTCGGCATAGGATTGGGCGACCGCGCGCTTGATCTCCTGGCCCTCGAACAGCTGATGCTCGCCGAGCGGGATCTTGTGGTTCTTGCCGACGAGCAGCGCGAAGATGTCGATGTAGTCGTCTTCCGTCTGTGGCCCGTCGACCAGCCAGCGGGCGCCGGCGCGCTGGCGCAGCGCATCGTCGACATTTTCAGGGTAGTTGGAGAACATGCCGAAGGTGCAATTGCCGCGTACCACCGTCGAAGCGCCGGCGAAGCTTTCCATCAGCACCGCCGTCACCTCGTGCTGGCCGGCCGACGCGCGGTCGTCGGAGCGCTTGGCGGCCACCTGGTCGACATCGTCGATCGTGCCGAAGCCGATCGCCCGCGGATTGATGACGTTGTTGACGAACTCCTTGCAGTTCTGGCCGGACTTGCCCTGGTAGGAGGAGATCTGGTCGACGCCGAAATTCTCGTAGTGGAAGGCGTAGCCGGCGATCTCGCAATAATCGTTGAGCATGCCGGCCAGCATCTGGATCAGGATCGTCTTGCCGGTGCCCGGCATGCCGTCGCCGATGAAGGTAAACAGGAAACCGCCGAGCTCGACGAAGGGGTTCATCTGCCGGTCGAAGTCATAGGCCATCAGCATCTTGGCAAGCTTCAGCGCCTGATACTTGGCGATATGGTTGCCGATGATTTCCTCGGGCTTCTTGAAGGTCATCACCAGAGGCTTGCGCTTCTGGCCCGGCGCCACGTCGAAACCGTTGAGGGTAAAATCGTCCTGGTCGAGACGGATATGGATGTTTTCGAGACTCTGCAGCCCGGTGAAGCGGCCCTTGCGGGCGATCAGCCCTTCGATCGCCACGCGCGAAAACGCCCGCGCCCGGGCGGTCAGCCCCAGATCGTCAGGCGCGCCTGAAAGGCTGCGGTCGAGCGCGGCGACCAGGCTCTTCAGCGCATCCTGCGGCGTGTCGAACAGGAAGTCGGGCTCGACCGCATCGTCGACCGGCTCGCCTTCGCCTGCAAGCGTCGCGCCGAGATAGGCAGCAAGCGTGAACGCGGCGACGTAGGCCGACGCCGAAAGCAGCGCCTTGAACTGGGTCGCCTCGTCGCCGGCAAGCGGCGACGTCGTGTTCTTCGCCTGCAGCTGCTCAAGGTTCGTCTGGCGGGCAAAGACGTCCGAAACGGCAAGCGCGACCTGGATGCCGCGGCGGGTGCGATAGAGCACCGCGTGCTGGGCCGGCGAGAGCATCGGATCGCCCTGGCGTACGGCCTGGATCGTCCTGACGAGTTCGACTTCGCGCGTGCGGCGCTGCCCGCCGGTCGAGACGGTGGAGACGAAGCGGCGGCCGGTGCCGGCGATCGGCGCGCCGGCGGTGGCCTCGTCCCGCTCCAGGATGATGAGCTTGGTCACGAAGCCCTGCGCAACCGCCTGATGTTTGGCGATCTCGTCCTCGTGCAGCGTCGTCAGGCCTGTGTTGAGTGTCATCGTCAAACCTCGCTCACGACCTGATTGCCCGAAATGACATGGACCTTGTAGTCGCCGAACACCTGTTCCGCTTCGCCGGCGGCATAGAGCGCCTGATAGGCGTCGTGCGGCACCAGCGCATGCTTCTCGTAGGAGGAGACACCCATGCGCGTTGCCTCCAGATTGGCAGTGTCGATGTGGAACTCTTCCTGCGCCGGCGTCGTCGACCAGAAGCCGCGCTTGGCCGGCCGCTCCGCCTTGGAAAACACCTCCTGCACCGTCCAGGTCAACAGCCAGGCGTTCTCGGTCTTGCGCACCTTGGAGAGGATGTCGTTGATGCGCGCATTGTTCTCGGTAATCCCGGCCGAATAGAAGGGGCCGAGCACGATGCGGCGCAACTGCTTCGGGTGCAGCTCCTCGAAATCCTTGTCGAGATTGCCGGCGATCGTCACCGGCGTCAGCGAATAGCTGCTGTTCTTGGCGGCAAAGTCGTCGAAGCGACTGGCAAGCTCGGGATTGAGCAGGCCGCCCACAGGCAAGGGAATCTCGACCTGCGGGTTGAGCTTGCCGTCCTCGGTCACCAGCATCTCGACGATCTTTTCGGACGAATCCTCGATCGTCGCCATGTAGACCATGGGAAGCGTGCTGGTGCCGTCAAAGGCACCCCAGCTGACCACGTAATAGGGCCGCATCGTCTTGGAATTGACGGCGACGCGGATCGTCTCGGGCAGGATGAACGGCGAGAAGATCTCGCCCTTGCCGATCTGCTCCAGATAGAGCCTTTCGGCCATGCGCGCCTGCAACGCCTCGGGAAACGCCTTCTGCCTCAGGATGAAATCGACCATTTCATCCCGCAAGGCATCGGCCGAGGGAATGTCGGCCAGCCGTTTGTCCGCCGTCTGGCGATCGTTCTCCAGTTCCAGCACGTTCTGGAACACGGGAAAGCCGCTCTCCGCCCTGGAAATCCGGAACTGGTCGACGAACCCGATCCGGTTTTCCCAGCAGTCGATCGACGCTTTAAGCCGACCGAGATAGGGAACGATCACTTCGCCGACGACGGTGTTGCGATAGAGCGGTGAATTGCGGTCACCGAGAAACAGTTCGAGCCCGGCGAGTGCGGCGTGGATCGACGCGAAATACTGTGCGACAGCGGATGAAGCTGCGACCTTCATGCAAATCCCCGTGGCGCGCGCCGAAAGGCAGACTCGGATCGGACCATGCGCCGGCCGATCACTGCTTCACGTAGTTGGCAGTGTTGTGTTTATCCATCACCGACTGGAAGCGGCGGGCAAAGGCATCGTCTGCGAGCTTCTTGCGGCGCTGGATATCCTGGGTCGAAAGCATGTTCTTTTCATGCATTTCGAGGAGATCGCCGATATGGCGCTGGGCGGCGGCACCGATGCCGGCCATGGTCTCCTCGGCTGCCGTGTCGACCTGGCTGCCGAGCGTGTTGATCTTATGGGCGACGTCCTGCTGGGCAGCCGTCTTCAGCGAGTCCTCCAGTGCCTTGTAGAGCACGATGCGCTGCTCGGTATCGATCGTCAGCTTGTTGATCAGCGTGTTCTGCGCGGCGATCTGGTTGTTGAGCGAATCGACGAAGGTCTGGAACATCGAGGTGTAGCGCTCGAGCGTCTGGCTCTCGGCCAGCAACTCCTGCTCTTTCGCCTGCTTCTCGTTGTACTCCGTTGCAAGCGCCGAGCGCCCGCCTTCGAGCTCCGTGCGCACCTTCTGCTCGGTCGAGGCGGCGATGCGGTTTTCGATGTCGAGCAACAGCGGGTTCAGCTCTTCGATCCGCTTCTGCACCGTTTCGAGGTTCGCCATCGTACCCTTGCGGCGCTCGATCACCTGGATCAGGCTCTGCTCCGAGGTCTTGTAGCGCTGGTCGAGGATCGCCTTCTGTTCCTTGAGGATGCCGACGATCATGTCGGACTTCGACAACAGTTCCTGCAGGTTGCCGGCCAGCGACATGTTGCGCACGCGGTCGGTGCGCATGCGCTGCATCTTCTGCTTGGAGAACATGCCGATGAACTTCTCGTAGCCGGTATAGTTCTTCATGCTCTCGAACTCGGAGCCGAAGACATTGGTCGCATCCTCGAGCCCGATGATCAGGTCGGCGATGTTGGCCTCCATCACCTTCTGCTGATTGAGAACGTCCTGGATCCGGGCGTTCTCGATGTCGAAATTGACGTCGCCGAGCTTGGTCTCGGACTTTGCGAACTGCTCCAGCACGACGCCTGACTGTTCGAGCTTGCCGCGCATCTGCTCGACAACGCTTCTGGTCTTCTCGATCTCAGCATCAAAATTCTGAAGAGTCGCCATCTCATCCCCTCGATCCACCGCGGCAGGATCTGCCAGCACGGCCGAATTATTCAGCCTTCGATTGCAGTTATATAAAGGGTGTTTATCGAAAGAGAACAAGCCTTTCCCGGCAGCTTTTTGACGAGCTACCCTTCCCCGACGCGGATTGGCGGGCGCAATTGCGACCAACGCGCGAAACCGCATTCAGTCCGGAATTGCGCCGACCCTACTTGGCCGTCGGCGGCGCCTTCAGGTAGGCGATCACGTCGGCGATATCCTGGGGCTTCTTCAATCCGGCAAAGGTCATCTTGGTCGCACCGACCATGGCCTTGGGGCTCAAGAGATATTCAGCGAGCGTCGCCTCGTCCCAGACGTGGCCGGCAGCGCCGAAGGCCTTCATCGCATCGGAATAGCTGTAGTCGGCGACGGACGCGGCCGGACGGCCGACGACCCCCAGGAGGCTCGGCCCGACCCTGTTGACCGGTTCGCTCGCCGTATGACAGGCGGCGCATTTACGGAACACCTGAGCGCCGGCCGTCGCGTCGCCACCGGCATGGGCTGCCGGCGCACCAAGACAAAGCGAGAGAAGAAGACTGGAAAGCAGGCGCCGCATCGAGGACCTCTTCGTGACTGGATCGAACCAGATTGGCATCGCGACCAGCCTGCTCGCAAGCGGTCAGTCGGTCGCAGGCGCACTCACTCGCAGCGCATCTTGTCTTCCCAATGGCGCCGGCAATAGGAAACATATTTCTCGTTGCCGCCGACCTCGACCTGGGCCCCTTCGCGCACGACATTGCCCCTGCCGTCGAGCCGGACCACCATCGTCGCCTTGCGGCCACAGTCGCAGATCGTGCGCACTTCGCGCAGTTCGTCGGCAATGGCCAGCAGCGCCATCGAACCCGGGAAAAGCTTGCCCTGGAAATCCGTGCGCAGGCCGTAGGCCATCACCGGAATGCCGATGCGGTCGGCGACGCGGGCAAGCTGCCAGACCTGTGCCTCGTTGAGGAACTGCGCCTCGTCGACGAAAACACAGGCGATCGCGCCTGCGCCGTCGGAATGGAGGGTTTCGACCAGCGTGTAGAGATCGTCGTCGCCATGAAACGGTATGGCGTCTGCCGCAAGGCCGATGCGTGACGAGATGCGGCCAACCCCGCCCCGGTCGTCATGGGCGGCGATCAGCATCACCACGCGCATGCCGCGCTCCTCGTAGTTGTAGGAGGCCTGCAGCAGCATCGTGCTCTTGCCCGCGTTCATCGTCGCATAGCTGAAATAGAGTTTGGCCATCTTTACCACGTCCGCATTTGCCTTTCCGGGTAATGACGAGCCTTGCGCCGGAAGGCCAGAGCGCGTTTGCGGCGCCCACAGATTTTCGCCGGACTAGACCATTTCGTGGACAATGCGACATTCAGCGTCGCATCGTGCACCCCGTCAGCGTATTGACGCAATACACTTCCTTCGACATCAAAGCGCTTGAATTCGCTATCCAATGGTGTTTGGCTAAAACAATAATAGAGGCAGGGGAACGACAACGATGAAAAAAGGACTCTCTCTCAAACTGATGTTGGCAGGCGCGGTTTCGGTGCTTGCGATGTCGGCCGGGCAGGCTGCAGCTGCCGAGCCGGAAAGCTGTGGCACCGTCCGCTTCTCCGACGTCGGATGGACGGACATCACTGCAACCACGGCGACGATCTCGACGGTGCTGAAGGGCCTCGGCTACGAGACGGACATCAAGGTCCTCTCGGTTCCGGTGACCTACACCTCGCTCAAGAACAAGGACATCGACGTCTTCCTCGGCAACTGGATGCCGACCCAGGAAAACGACGTGCGCCCCTACCTCGACGACAAGTCGGTCGAATCGTTCGGCCCCAATCTGGTCGGCGCCAAGTATACGCTCGCCACCAATGCCAAGGGCGCTGAACTTGGCATCAAGGACTTCAAGGACATCGCCACCAAGAAGGACGAGCTTCAAAACAAGATCTACGGCATCGAGCCCGGCAATGACGGCAATCGCCTGATCATCGACATGGTCGACAAGGACACTTTCGGCCTCAAGGGCTTCGAAGTGGTCGAATCCTCCGAACAGGGCATGCTGGCGCAGGTCGCCCGCGCCGAAAAGGATGGTACGCCGGTCGTCTTCCTCGGCTGGGAACCGCATCCGATGAACGCCAACTTCAAGCTCACCTATCTGTCGGGTGGCGACGACATCTTCGGCGCCAACTTCGGCGGCGCGGAAGTCTTCACCAACGTGCGCGCCGGCTACACCACCGAGTGCCCGAACGTCGGCAAGCTGCTCACCAATCTGAAGTTTTCGCTGCAGATGGAAAACGAGATCATGGGCAAGATCCTGAACGACGGCAAGGAACCGGATGCCGCCGCGACGGAATGGCTGAAGGCCAACCCGACGGCTGTCGATCCGTGGCTTGCCGGTGTCACCGCCAAGGATGGCGGCGATGGCCCGGCCGCGGTCAAGGCCGCGCTCGGCCTCTGATCGGCATCAAGGCGGGGAATGACCCCGCCTTTTTTCACCGCGTCATGCGCTCCTTTTTGACCTGACGAGACGGATTACCTTCGTGGAATATCTGACCGAGAACCGCATCCCTATCGGGGGCTGGGCCAAGGCGTTCGTCGACTGGCTGACGACGAATTTCGAGCTGTTCTTCGACCAGCTCGCCCGCTTCCTCTCCGGCGTCGTGGCCGTCCTCCTGTGGATCCTGCAGACCCCTCACCCGCTGATCGTCGTCGCCGTGATCACGGCGGCCGCCTGGTGGTTCCGCCGCTCGCTCGGCGTCACGCTTTTCACCGGCCTCGGTCTGCTTCTGATCATCAACCAGGGCTACTGGAAGGAAACGACGGAAACGCTGGCGCTGGTGCTCGCTGCCAGCTTCGTTAGCATGGCCGTTGGCGTGCCGCTCGGCATTGCCGCCGCACGTCGAGCCTGGGTCTACGCCATCATGCGGCCGATCCTCGACCTGATGCAGACGATCCCGACTTTCGTCTACCTGATCCCGGCGCTGATCCTCTTCGGCCTCGGCATGGTTCCGGGCCTGATCGCAACCGTGATCTTCGCCATTCCCGCGCCGATCCGGCTCACCCGTCTTGGCATCATCTCGACGCCGCCATCGCTGGTCGAGGCCGCCCAGGCCTTCGGCGCCACGCCCGGCCAGGTGCTGCGCAAGGTCGAGCTTCCCTTCGCCATGCCACAGATCATGGCCGGCCTCACCCAGACGATCATGCTGTCCTTGTCGATGGTGGTGATCGCAGCGCTGGTCGGCGCCAACGGCCTCGGCGTTCCGGTGCTGCGCGCGCTGAACTCCGTCAACGTCGCCAAGGGCTTCGAAGCGGGCCTGTGCATCGTCATCCTGGCGATTATCCTCGACCGCCTTTTCCGCTCGTCCGACGAAGGAGAAGGCGCATGACCAACGCCGTCGTATTCAAGAACGTCGACATCATCTTCGGCAACAATCCGCAGGTCGCGCTGCAGATGGTCGACCAGGGCAAGACCCGCGACGAGATCGGCGCCGAAACCGGCCTGGTGCTCGGCGTCGCCGGCGCCTCGCTCGAAATCACCGAGGGCGAAATCCTTGTGCTGATGGGCCTCTCGGGCTCCGGCAAATCTACCCTGCTTCGCGCCGTCAACGGTCTTGCACCCGTCGTGCGCGGCGACGTCGAGGTCAAGACCGCAAACGGCGCGCTCAATCCCTACCGCACCAATGCCAAGTCGCTGCGCGACTTCCGCATGCATACGGTATCGATGGTGTTCCAGCAGTTCGCGCTTCTGCCGTGGCGCACCGTCGCCGACAACGTCGGCTTCGGGCTCGAGCTTGCCGGCATGCCGGACGCCGAGCGCAAGGCGCGGGTCGGCGAGCAGCTCGAACTCGTGAACCTGTCGAAATGGGCGGGCCGCAAGGTCAACGAGCTGTCGGGCGGCATGCAGCAGCGCGTCGGCCTTGCCCGCGCCTTTGCGACCGGTGCGCCGATCCTGCTGATGGACGAGCCGTTCTCGGCGCTCGATCCGCTGATCCGCACCCGTCTTCAGGACGAACTGCTCGAGTTCCAGCGGCGGTTGAAGAAGACGATCATCTTCGTCAGCCACGATCTCGACGAGGCCTTCCGCATCGGCAACCGCATCGCCATCATGGAGGGCGGGCGCATCATCCAGTGCGGTACGCCGCAGGATATCGTCAAGAATCCGGCCAACCAGTATGTCGCCGACTTCGTCCAGCACATGAACCCGATCACCATGCTGACGGCGAAAGACGTGATGCAGACCGGCGTTCAGCGCGGCGTCACCGTTGCCGGCGTGACCGCAACGGCAAAGCCGACGACACCGCTCGTCGACATTCTCGACGCCATGTCGCGCCAGCCGGGCAGCATCGGCGTCGTCGACAATGGTTCGGTCGTCGGCACGATCGACGCGCAGGATATCGTGCAAGGACTGACCCGCCACCGCAACAAAAGTTGACGAAACCGCTCAACAAGCCAATAAAAGCCCGGAGGAACGCTCCGGGCTTTTTTCGTTTCGGAGTGGTGATAGCATGGCAGGAAAGGTTTCAAGGACATGAGCGACAAGCCGAACGTATTGCGCGACACCGACGACGAGGCCCGCACGCTCGCCCGCACGCTCTTGCGCGGCGCCCGCAGCGCCTCGCTCGGGGCGATCGAACCGGACAGCGGCGGCTTTCCCTTCGTCAGCCGCGTGCTCGTCGGCATGGATGTCGACGGCGTGCCTGTCATTCTGATTTCGAAACTGTCGACCCACACCCAGGCGCTCGTTGCCGATAACCGCGCTTCGCTGCTGACTGGCGAGCCCGGCAAGGGCGATCCGCTGGCCCATCCGCGCCTTACCGTGCAATGCACCGCCGAACAGGTCGCCCGCGACAGCGAAGCGCATATCCGTATCCGCGAGCGATTCGTTCGCCGCCACCCCAAGTCGAAACTTTACGTCGATTTCCCCGATTTCGGCTTTTTCCGGCTGACGCCCGTACGCGCGAGCCTCAATGGCGGCTTCGGCCGCGCCTATGTTCTGACGGCTGCCGATCTCCTGATCGACACGCCCGCGATCGCTTCGCTGGCCGCCACCGAGGCAAGTGCGATCGAACACATGAACATGGATCATTCCGAGGCAGTCCAGCGCTATGCGGTCAAGCTCCTGAATGCGCCGGAGGGCAACTGGAAGATCGTCGGCATCGACGCTGCCGGCCTCGATCTTGCCGATGGCGATCGCCTGAAACGCTTGGAATTCCCGGCACCTATCGAAGATAGTTCCAGTTTACGGGCAATTTTGCGTGAACTTAACGGTTAATCGCTGGAGAGATACCCCCATTTCTTGCAGTAGGTAGTTGCCCTTTTATGCATCACGACTAATTATCTTGCTTCGTCAACCATAACTACGTGTGATGTAATTTTCGCATGGAGCACGCAATGCAGCCACTTTCGCCTGAAAAACACGATGAAGCCGAGGTAGCAGCCGGTTTCCTCTCGGCCATGGCAAATCCTAAGCGCCTCCTCATCCTCGATTCCCTTGTCAAGGAAGAGATGGCAGTC
>NZ_DASYGZ010000191.1:0-19968 GCF_035999135.1 Ensifer sp. | reverse complement strand
GTGAACCTTGCGACCTATGCCAAGCGGGTGATGCTCGACGGTGACCATCCGAAGGAAGTCACCAACGGCAAGGACATCGTCTACTACGGTGCCACGCTCTTCACCAAGGACAACTGCAAGTGAACCGGTCGGGCGGGCGGTACTGCCGCCCGTCCATTTCGGAGGTCCAACATGTCGATTGTTCTTGAGAACATCACCAAGCAATGGCCAGGCACGCTCGCCCTCGACGGCGTATCCATCGAGATCGTCGAGGGACGCGTGCACGGCATCGTCGGCGAGAACGGCGCCGGCAAGACGACGCTCGTCAGTATCTTGAGCGGTGCCGTCCAACCAACGGCCGGCACGCTCACCATGGCGACCCGGCCGGTTGCTTTCGAAAATCCGGCGGCGGCCGTTTCAAACGGCGTTTCGCTCGTCTCGCAGGAAGGTAGCCTGGTGCCGAATCTGACCGGGGCGGAGAACATCTGTCTCGGCTTCGAGCCGGTCAAAAGCCGGTTCTTCATCAACCGGCGCGAGGTCCAGCGGCAGGCGGAGGAGCTCGCCAAACAGTGGTTTCCGGAAACGGCAATCGCGCTCAACCGCAAGGTCGACGAGCTTCCCTATGCGGACCAGAAGGTCATCGAAATCCTGCGCGCCCTGCACTCGCGGCCGAAGGTTCTGATCCTTGACGAACCGACGGCAACGCTGCCGGCCAAGGAGAAACAGAGCCTCTGGACGCTGATCCGGCAACTGTCCGATGCCGGCATGGCGGTCGTCCTCATCAGTCACTTCCTGCAGGAGGTGGTCGATCTCTGCGACGAGATCACCGTGCTGCAGGACGGCCGCAAGGTGAGCCATCTTTCCAATGCCGGCCATGAGGTCACCGAACGGCAGCTTATCGACCTCATGCTCAACCGCGGACAGGCCGGCAATCAGCATCGTCTGCTCGACGGTGCATTGACGGAGCGCGCAGTCGCTGATGACGCGGACATCGTCGTCGATATCAAGGGCTGGCAGGGCGAGCGTTTCCATATGGACGGCCTTGAGGTTCGCAGCGGCGAGATCATCGGTCTCATCGGATTGACAGGTTCGGGGCATTTCGAATTCGCCCAGTCGCTGTTCGAGCCGCGCCTTGCGACGGCCGGTCGATACCAGTTCAAGAGCAAGGACGTCGGGCGGGCCAGCGTGCGGGACATGAAACGCTGTGGTGCAGCGCTGATCCCGGATCACCGGATGATCAATGCCATGATTGGCGATTGGACCGTGCGCGAGAACATGTCGATGGCCGGCATTCAGGAGACGAGCCTCAAGCCATTCGGTATTGTGCAGAACGGACGCGAGCGCGCCGAGACGCACCGCCTGATCAAGCGGCTGAACATCAAGACGTCGAGTGCGGAGACCAAGATCGTCGAACTTAGCGGCGGCAACAAGCAGAAGGTCTCCGTCGCCAAATGGCAATTCGCGTCCGAGGGTAAGTACAAGCTCTTCGTCTTTCTCGAACCGACCGAAGGCGTGGATGTCGGCGCGAAGCGCGAGATCCACGACCTCATCGTCTCGCTCGCCGAACGGGGCGCGGCTGTCATTGTCGCGTCGAGCGATCTCCTTGAAATCGCCCATGTGGCCGACCGGGTCGTGGCGTTCAGGAATGGCCGGGACGCCGACCAGATCGCCCGTCGCGATTTCAGCGAGGCCGTCTTCATCAATGCTATTGCGGGAGTAACCCCATGACCATGACAACGACTATTGCTCAGGAAACAGCGCCCCGCCCGATTCGCATTGGCACACTCGTCCAGAAGTACAGCACGCTTGCCGTTCTGGTCATCCTTTTCCTGGCCTTCGCAATCGGCACGGACCGGTTCTTCACCGGTACCAACCTCGTCAACATCCTCCAGCAGATCTCGATGTTGACCATTGTCGCCGTCGGCCTGACCTTCGGGTTCGCCGCCAAGGAGATGGATCTTTCCGTCGGCTATGTCGTCGGTCTCGCTGGCCTTTTGGCTCCCCTCCTGATGGTGGCCGGTGTGCCGATCCCCGTGTCGATCGTCGGCGCGCTCGTCGCCGGCCTTGCCGTCGGCCTCATCAACTCGGCGCTCGTCGTCGGCGTCGGTGTCCCGTCGCTGATCGCGACACTCGCGGCCGGCTCCATTCTGTGGGGCATCAACTTCATGATCTCAGGCGGCCGAGCGATCTACGGTGGCATTCCCGCCGATTATCTGGCGGTCGGCCAGGGCAAGGTCGCGGGCATCCTGCCCTATCCGGCGCTGATCATGCTGGTCATCGTTGGCGGGTCGTGGTTCGTGATGGAGCGCACGACCTTCGGTCGCTACCTCTATGCCGTGGGCGGAAATGCCCGTGCCGCCGAGCTCTCGGGCATCAAGGTGCGCTCCTATCGGGTCTATGGGCTGGCGCTGAGCTCGCTGTTTGCCGCGATCTCCGGGGTCATCCTTTCGGCTCGGCTCGGTTCGGGACAGCCGAACGGCGGTGAAACCTATCTTCTCGATGGTCTGGCCGCGGTGTTCATCGGCATGACGATGCGTCGCCCGGGCACCGCGACCGTCATGGGCACGTTCTTCGGAGCGCTGCTGATCGGCATCATGAACAATGGTCTCAACCTGGTGGGCATGGACACCTACGTGCAGAGCATCGTCAAAGGCATCATCATCGTCATCGCCGTGTCGGTGGTCTCCCGCACGACGAAGCTGAAGCTCCTGTGACCAACCGGTCGAGGAGGATGCAGAAGAAACCTTGACGCGCTCCTCGATTGCCGTGGCATCCTTGTTGCGGCAATCGGGAAGCATGTGGAGGAGACTGCAGTCATGAACCTGAACCTGAAAGACAAGGTCGTCATCGTCACCGGCGCAAGCTCCGGCATCGGGCTGGAAACGGCCAAGGCGTTTCTGGCGGAAGGTGCCCGCGTGCTGGGCGTCAGCCGTGACATGGCGCCGGTGAAAGATCTTGCTGCGCATGACCGCTGGCGGACATGCGAGGTCGATCTTGGGGACAAGGGGGCAGGGGAAGCGGCCGCGGAGACCGCACTCAAAACCTTCGGCCGCATCGACGTGCTTTTCAACAATGCCGGCATCTGTCCGACGCGAGGCGGCTTTCTCGACGTTTCGGACGAGGATTGGGCGCAGACGCTCAATGTCAATCTCATGGGCTATGTCCGTATGGCGCGGGCCGTGCTGCCGACGATGCTCGGACAGAAGAAGGGCGTGCTGATCCACTGCGGCTCGGAAGCCGGTCGCATGCCGCACCCGCTGCTGCCGGACTACAGCACGTCGAAGGCTGCGATTGCGCTGTTGTCCAAGGCGCTTGCCCGGGAATTCACGCCCAAGGGCATCCGTTCGAACGTGGTCGCGCCTGCCCACATACGCACCGAGCTGTGGGACCGTCCGGGCGGATTCCTCCACGCGCTCGCCGAGCGTTACGGCACGACGATCGACGGTGCGGTGGAGGCGTTTCTCGCAGAATCCAGGCTGCCCGCGGGGCGGCTTGGCACGGCCCGGGATGTCGCCACGGCGGTTATCTACCTGGCCTCTGACCTTTCCGAGTTCATCAGCGGCGATGTGATCAATATCGACGGTGGCGTCATACCCACCACATGACGGAGGACCAACATGGTACCGATGGCGCAGAGCAGGGTTTCAATCTCGAAGGCTTTTCTCGATGAGATCGCGAATGCGGACGAACGTGTGGGGCAAACCGTCGTGTCTGAGACGGACCTCGTGCGTGTCTGGCACATCAACCTCGCACCGGGCGAACGCCTCGGCTTTCATCGACATAAACTGGACTATTGCTGGATCGCACTGACGCCAGGACGGTCCCGCTCGATGTATTCGGACGGCAACAGCGTCATCACCGACTACAAGGCTGGAGACTGCAAGGTCTTTGCCTTTGCCGCCGACGAGGTGATGGTGCACGATCTGACGAACATCGGCCCGTCGCAGCTTGCCTTCACCACAATCGAATTCAAGGGTTCGCTCAAGTGAGAGCATCGCTAGCAGGTTAGATGCACTCTAGGTCGAACGTCCAAACGCTGTCCGCGATCTTAACGAGTCTGAATGATGCAAGGCGGCCTTCTTGCGCTAGGTGTTCCCGTTCTGTGCGTCCGAGATCGCATAATGTATCGAGCGGACCGGTACTCTCGGGGCAAAGACGCGTCGCACATGGTTTCCCTTCATGACTTCATCTCCGCTTTCAACGCCAATCTCCTGGCCGGCGGTGAACGGTTTTAAGCGGAGCTTGCTCGCGACCGCCTCGCAGCCGATAAGAGCGGGAAGCAATCGGGAGAATTGTTGCCATGAGAGCACTTATCCAGCGCGTTTCATCTGCCCGCGTCACCGTCAACGATGTGGTGACGGGGGAGGTCGGCAATGGCTTGGTGGTCTTTGTGTGTGCCATGAAGGGGGACACTGAGAAGGAAAGCGAATGGCTGGCGCGCAAGGTCGTCAACTTGCGCGTCTTTAAAGACGATGCGGATCGCATGAACCGTTCGCTCCTGGATATTGGCGGCTCAGCTCTTATCGTTAGCCAGTTCACATTGGCCGCCGAGACGAAAGGAAATCGACCGGGCTTTTCGACGGCTGCACCACCGGAGGAGGGCAGACGCCTATATGAGGATTTCTCCGCCAACATCTCGGCCTCTGGCGTTGCCGTTGCCAATGGCGTCTTCGGCGCGGACATGCGGGTAGAGTTGGCCAACGACGGTCCTGTAACGATCTGGTTGGACACCACATCCGGCTAAAGGGCCCTCCGATCTCGACAGCGCGCGCTTACCACAAGATCGCTTTGTATCGCATGAAACAAGGGGACCCGACCGCGTCGCGGGGATGACATCATCGGTATTGCCCGGTCACTGGGTGCGCCCGGGCAGGTGAGGGTTGCCGTTGATCGGCATTGCGCGGCATCGTTTGAGACGTTCAAACTGACCTGACGTTTTCGGCCTTCGATTTTCCGGTCTTGCGGTCCTGGCCAAGCTCATAGCTGACCTTTTGGCCGCATGGGGACGCCCGCCCAACGCTTCCGATGGAGTGCTGCCATTACCAACTCGAAGCCGGACATGGGCGAGAGCGCGAAAGTCAAGATGGGATGGGAAGTGTCGGACTACTTCAGCCCGCCTTCGTCGATCCGCGCAAGAAGGGTCAGTGGCAGCTCGGGCCAAAGCCGCGCTTCACTTCAGCGTCCATATCACTCCAAATTCAGTTGTGGTCCGTGTCTAAGAAGGCGGCGAGAGGGCGATGAAAAATGGACCAGTGGAGCTCGAATGCGGATTGCGCGGCGGCTTCCAATCCTGGCGCTCAAGCTGGTTTCGAGCTCCTTTCATAAACAGGCTCTCCTCGTGAGCCATAAAGCTGCCGTTCAATGGTCAGCAAATTGCCCCGCTGCCGCCGCACGGAGCCCTTCCCAGCGTCTCATCGTCAGCGATGCGTTCGGTATCCGGCCGGCGTGAGGGGCGATTGAAAGGCAGTTCGCTGCCGATCACGTCATGCACATCAAAAGGAATGAATATGATCACTCGCTACACGCCCATTGCATCGATCACGGCTGCAGTCTTCAGTTTCATGATCTTCAGTCCGGCATCTGCCCTTGAAACTGCTCAGGCGCAACAGACAAAGCCGACGCCGGGGCAGGCCGAAAACAAGGGGACGGAGACAGGCATCAGCGAACAGAAGATCGAAGCCTTTGCGGTTGCCTATCTTCAGGTCGACAAGGTCAGGCAGGAATATTCAGCCAAGATAGAAGCAACACCGGATGTCGCAGCCAAGAAGCAGCTGGAGACCGAAGGGAGCAAGAAAATGGTCGAGGCCGTCAAGTCCTCTCCGTCCATCTCGATCGAAGAGTACTCGGCGATCCTCACGGAGGCCCAAACGAACCCGACGATCGCCAAGAAGGTTCAGGCAGAACTTCAAAAGACGGCTCCAGCGCAGCAGTAGATGCCCTTGTCAGCAAACGGATTGTTGAACATTACGGGAGCCCGCAAGCACTTTTTGCGGGTTCACATTGCTGAATGCCCGATCGAGCGAAGGCGCGAATTCCGTTGAGCTGGAACCAACTTCGAGCTGAGGTCAGTGGGCGCGGCGTCGATTGCCTGGATCAGGCAAGACCCGACCGCGTCCTGCGACGACATCACCGACATCGCCCGGTCGCTGGTGCGGCCGGGCAGGCAAGAAGAGTTCCGAGAAGGCAGTGACGGATTGCCGTCACCTGAGTTCCCAAGCTTAGCCGAGGACAGAGCTGATTGCGTCTGCGGCTGCTTTGACGACGATGTCGGCTTCCTGCCTCGTGAGGCAGAGAGGTGGAGCGAAGCCAAGGATGTCTCCTTGCGGCATGGCGCGCCCGATGACGCCGCCTTCGAGAAGGGCGGCTGCGATCTGCGGTCCGACCTTCTTGGCCGGGTCGAAAAACGCCCGGTCGTCCTTGTCTTCGACGAACTCGATTGCGGCCATCAGGCCGTCGCCGCGAACCTCGCCCACATGCTTGTGGCCGGCAACCGCCTTTGCCAGTTCGGAGCGGAAGTAGCCACCGGTGTTGCCGGCGTTTTCAACGAGGCCCAACTCGTCGATCAATTGGAGATTGGCAACGCCGGCCGCCGCACAGATCGGATGGGCCGAATAGGTCCATCCGTGGCCGATAGCACCCAGTTCGTCGGAACCCTGGACGAGAACCTGCCAGACCTTGTCCGAGACGATCGAGCCGGAGAGTGGTGCGTAGGCCGACGTGAGCCCCTTGGCGATGGTAATGAGGTCAGGCTTCATGCCGTAGTGGTCGGAGCCGAACATCGTGCCGAGGCGACCGAACCCGGTCACGACCTCGTCTGCGACAAGCAGGATGTCGTATTTTTCGAGGACCTCCTGGATCTTCTGCCAGTAGCCCTTCGGCGGCGGCACGATGCCACCCGTGCCGAGGATCGGCTCGCCGATGAAGGCGGCGATCGTTTCTGGGCCTTCGGCGAGGATCATCTCCTCGAGCTTCTCGGCGCAGTCTTGCGAGAACTGCTCTTCGTCCATCGAACGATCGGGACGACGGAAGAAGTAGGGCGCTTCGGTGTGCAGGATCGGCGCGCGCGGCAAGTCGAATGCAGTGTGGAACAGATGCAGGCCGGTCAAGGAGCCCGTCATCACGCCCGAGCCGTGATAGCCACGCCAGCGCGAGATGATCTTCTTCTTCTCAGGCCTGCCAAGGATGTTGTTGTAGTACCAGATCAGCTTGATATTGGTCTCGTTGGCATCCGAGCCTGAGAGGCCGAAATAGACGCGGCTCATGCCCTCGGGCGCGCGGTCGATGATCATCTTGGAGAGCGTGATCGACGCTTCCGTGCCGTGTCCGACATAGGCGTGGTAGTAAGCGAGCGATTTGGCTTGCTCGGCAATCGCATCGGCGATTTCCTGACGGCCGTAGCCGACATTGACGCAATAGAGGCCGGCAAAGGCGTCGAGGCTCGTCCTGCCGCCCGTATCGGTAATGTAAACCCCTTCGCCGCCGCCGATGACGCGGGTCGGCGTCTCGCCGCGGGCATGCATGCCCATATGCGTCGACGGGTGGAAAAATTGGTCACGGTCCCAGGCAGTCAATTCGTTGCGTCTATCGAGCATGATCTTTTCCTTTTCATGTATGGGGGTGGCGCTCGGGCTCAGGCGGCCGTGTCGATGCAGACATATTTGAGCTCGGTGAAGGCCTCGATGCCGTGGCGTGAGCCTTCGCGGCCAAGGCCCGACTGCTTCCAGCCGCCGAACGGGATCGGCCCGCCGGTGATCTTCACGCGATTGATCGCGACCATTCCGTACTCGAGTGCACGGGCGAGGCGCATCTGGCGTGCGCCGTTTTCGGTCACGACATAGGCAACAAGGCCGTATTCGGTATCGTTCGCCCGGACGATCACTTCGGCCTCACCGTCGAAGGCGGTGAGCGCGGCAACCGGACCGAAGGTCTCTTCATGCATGATGAGCGCGTCGTCGGCGACGTCGGTCAGAAGCGTCGGCTCGAAGAACAGAGTACCCGCCCTGTGGCGGCTGCCGCCGGTCAGGAGCTTTGCGCCGCGCTTCAGCGCATCGGCGACCTGCTCTTCCACTTTGGCGATCGCGCGCTCGTGCATCAGTGGACCGATCTCGGCGCCCGGTTCGAGGCCTGAGGCGACGTTCAGCGCCTCGATGCGTGCCTTGAGGGCGACCGTGAATTCGGCGAGTACGGAACGCTCGACATAGATACGGTTGGCGGCAAGGCAATCCTGGCCGGATGTAGCGAATTTCGCTGCCATCGCGATGTCTGCGGCCGTTTCGATGTCGGCATCGGCAAAGACGATCAGGGGCGCATGGCCGCCGAGTTCCATGACCAGCCGCTTCATTGTCTGTGCGCACTGGCCGGCGATCAGCTTGCCTATACCCGTCGATCCGGTGAAGCTCATGGCGCGGACGCGCGGATCTTCATTCATGCGCCCGACGATCACGCCAGCATCTCCGGTCACGATATTGAAGACACCGGCCGGAATGCCGGCGCGTTCGCCGAGTTCGGCAAGCGCGAGCGCTGAAAGCGGTGTTT
The DNA here is from genome assembly GCF_035999135.1 of Ensifer sp. Taxonomy (GTDB): domain Bacteria; phylum Pseudomonadota; class Alphaproteobacteria; order Rhizobiales; family Rhizobiaceae; genus Ensifer. The sequence goes on along the minus strand of NZ_DASYGZ010000191.1, from coordinate 11,454 downwards.
CGCTGGAGGGATGTGCAACGACGGTGCAGCCTGCGGCAAGTGCGGCCGCGGCCTTGCGTGTGATCATGGCCGAGGGGAAATTCCATGGGGTCACGATGCCGACGACCCCAAGTGCCTCGCGCCGCACGATCATCTCGGCGTCCGGCAGATGGCTGGTGACACTCTCGGCGTTCAGCCGCTTTCCTTCTTCCGCGTACCACTCGAAGAAGGATGCCGCGTAGTCGATTTCGCCGCGGGATTCGGCAAGCGGCTTGCCCTGTTCCAGCGTCATCAAGAGCGCAAGGTCCTCGCGCGCCTCCAGCATCAGATCATGCCACCTGCGCAGGATCGCGGCACGCTGCTGCGGCAGCATGCTCCGCCAGGCAGCCAGTGCGTTGCTCGCAGCCGAGATCGCCTCTCCCGTCTGCTCGGCATCAAGCGCTGCGACCCAGGCAAGTGTCGCCGACGAGGCGGGATCCGTCACTTTGAACCCCGCGCCGTCGTGGCCGGACACCCAGCGCCCGCCGACATAGGCGAGTTCCCTCAGCAGGTGCGGATCGGCAAGGCGGGCAAGCGCGTCGTGAAAGGTCGTGCGGGCGAATACGGCGGTCATGGCGGCCTCCTCTTGTTGTCTCGAAGAAGTCTGCCAGAGAGCGGGCGACAGATTGTCTATTGCCGGGGTCGGCTTCAGAGACTCTGGCCAAAGTCAGGGCTGGCCGTAGACAATCTGTCTATTCAAAGGTGGGGAGCAGTGTCTCGAGTGGCAGAACGATCTCCTCCTTCACCGTCTTGGTGACGATGTAGGTGAAGTAGCGATCGATGCCGAGTTCACGGTCAAGAAGACTGTCGACGAGGCGCTGATAGGCATCGATATCGGGAGCCATGATCTTCAAGATGTAATCGACACCGCCGCCGACCGACCAGCACGCGACGATTTCAGGCGTTGCCGCAACGGCGCGCTCGAAGCGTTCGAAATCCGCCTGGCGATGATTGGCGAGCGTCACCTCCATCATCACGCTGGCGACAGGCGCCAAGCGCCGCACGGCAATCCGCGCGTGATAGCCCGTCACGATGCCTGCCTTCTCCAACTTCCGCAGGCGCAGCCAACAGGGGGTCGGCGAAAGGCCCGCCTTTTCTGCCAGCGCCAGTTTGGTGATGCGCCCGTTCTCCTGGATCGCTTCCAGGATGCGCAGGTCGATGGCGTCGAGTTTCATGAGGTCCGCCCTCCGGGCGAGGATCGCGTCAAAGTGGAGGAAAAGACAATGGGAAACCATTTTGGCGTTGTCAATTGAACTGATTTTGAGCACTGTCGAAATCATGACAAATTGGCGACCCGACATTTCCCAGTTGCGCCGACCGGCCTATCTTTCGCTGGCTGAGCAGATCGCGCGCGCCATACAGGAAGGTCATCTGCCGAACGGGACCCGTCTTTTGCCCCATCGCAAGCTAGCAGACGACCTCAAGCTCTCCGTGCAGACCGTCAGCCGCGCCTATGACGAACTGATCCGGCGTGGGTTGATTTCCGGCGAGATCGGGCGCGGTTCCTTCGTGCAGACACGGCCGAAGGAGCCTGAGCCGCCCTATTTGCCCGAACGTCTCGGCGAACTGGTCGATCTCTCGATCCTGAAGCCCGTCTGCGAACAGCTTCACCTGGAGCGCATGCGCGAAGCTTTCGGGTGGCTGGCGGAAAACCTGCCATCGAGCTCGGCGCTTTCCTTCCGGCCGAACATGGTTTTCCCGCGCCACCGCAACGTCGCGGCCGAATGGCTGTCGCGGTGCGGTCTCGATGTGTCTCCACTCAATATCAGCCTGACGAACGGTGCGACGTCGGGCATGACCGTGGCGCTGATGAGCGTCGCTCCGCCTGGTTCCACGATCGCGACGGAGGCGATCAGCCACCACACGTTGGTGCCGCTCTCCACCTATCTCGGCCTTCATCTTGAAGGCTTGCCGATCGACCGCGAAGGGATGATCCCCGAGGCGCTTGATGAAGCGTGCCGTACCGACGTCATCCGCGCCGTGTTCCTCCAGCCTTCGGTAATCAATCCGACTGCGGCACTGATGGGGCCTGAGCGTCGGCACGCGCTTGCCGAAGTTGCACGCCGCCACGACATCGCGATCATCGAAAACGACATCCTGGGGCCGTTGGTCGAGGATCGTGCGCCGCCGATCACGGCCTATGCGCCGGAGCGCACGCTCTACGTGACGAGCTTCACAAAGATCACGGTGCCGGGCCTGCGCATCGGCTATCTGGCCGCGCCAGATCGCTACGTCGCAGCCGTCGCCAATCGCCATCTGGTCTCCAACTGGATGGCGACGCCCGCGATCGCCGAGATCGCGACGCGTTGGGTCAGCGACGGCACGGCAATGGAACTGGTCAACTGGCAGCGCCGCGCGCTCGCTGTCCGCCATGCGATCGCACAAGAGGCGTTTGCGGGTCTGCCGTATCATGCGCATCCGCAGAGCCTGCATGTCTGGCTGCCATTGCCGGAGGGGCACACGGAGGAGGGCTTCGTCTCCCAAGCGCGGCTGCGCGGCGTGGCGATCGCGCCTGGATCCTCTTTCCGCACGGCAGACCACGGCTGGCATCCGGCGGTGCGCATTTCGCTCGGCTCGACGAGCGAACAGGAGCTGCGCACCGGCCTCGCTATTCTCGCGTCGCTCGCCAGCGGAAATCCGGAAGCGCTGCTGCTCGCAATTTGAGAGAATTGCTCTCCAATTGGGCACTGCAGCAATAATTGTACTGATATTATTATTCGGATTGACATGATTTAGTTAGCCGCGCATCGTTGCGCCATCACTTGTCTCAATAGGGAGAGACATGCATGGCAGCGCCGATCATTCGCATCGATAACATCACCAAACGCTACGGTCCTCTGACCGTACTTGACGGTCTGTCGATGGACGTGCTGCCGGGCGAAAAGCTGGCGCTCATCGGCCCCTCCGGCTCGGGCAAGACGACGATCCTGCGCATCCTGATGACATTGGAGGCGATCAGCGGCGGCCATATCGAGGTCGACGGTGACCAACTCTATCACATGCCGAAGAACGGCAGCCTCGCGCCTGCCGACGATCGCCATCTGCACAAGATGCGCGAGAAGATCGGCATGGTCTTTCAGCATTTCAACCTCTTCCCGCACAAGTGCGTGCTCGACAACGTCACGCTTGCACCGATGCTAACGAAGGATGTGGCAAGGGCAGCAGCCGAGAAGCGTGCGATGGAGCTTCTCGACATGGTGGGCATGGCCGACAAGGCAAAGAGCATGCCCGCACAACTCTCCGGCGGACAGAAGCAGCGGGTCGCCATTGCCCGGGCGCTGGCTCTGTCGCCAAAGATCATGCTGTTCGACGAGGTGACCTCGGCACTCGACCCGGAACTGGTCGAAGAGGTGCTGAACGTCATGCGCAAGCTCGCGGTTGAAACCGACATGACCATGCTGCTGGTCACGCATGAGATGGGCTTCGCTCACGATTTTGCCGACCGCATCCTCTTTTTCGATCGCGGCAAGATCGTCGAGGAAGGCCGGCCGGACGAGATATTCCGCAATCCAAAGCAGGAACGCACGCAAACCTTCCTGCGCAAGATCATCGCGGCAGGGCACCGCGTCTGAGTGGCCTTGCCGCCCGGGAACAAGCGCCGAACAAAAACCAGGGACAGCCAGAGGAGTTCGCAACTATGAGCATGAGAACCTTTTTGACCATGACCGCCGGCGCAGGCGCCCTGACGGCAATCATTGCCGCAGCGCCGGCTTGGGCCGACGGCAAACTTGAGGAGCTGAAGGAACAGGGTTTCGCGCGTGTCGCCATCGCCAACGAGCCGCCCTTTACGGCAGTGGCCGCCGACGGCAAGGTTTCCGGTGCAGCGCCGGATGTGGCGCGCGAGGTGTTCAAGCGCCTCGGCGTCGAAGACATCGTTGCATCGATTTCGGAATATGGCGCGATGATCCCGGGACTTCAGGCGGGCCGGCACGATGTCATCACCGCCGGTCTTTTCATGAAGCCGGAGCGTTGCGGTGCGGTTGCGTATTCCGAACCGATCCTTTGTGACGCGGAAGCCTTCGCGCTGAAGAAAGGCAACCCGCTCGGCCTCAAGAGCTACAAAGATATCGCTGATAATCCGGATGCCAAGATCGGTGCGCCGGGCGGCGGGACTGAAGAAAAGCTTGCGCTTGAAGCCGGCGTGCCGCGCGATCGCGTCATCGTCGTCCCGGACGGCCAGAGCGGCCTGAAGATGCTGCAGGATGGCCGCATCGACGTCTATTCGCTGCCGGTGCTGTCGATCAACGCTCTTGTCGCCAAGGCGAACGACCCCAGCGTCGAAGTCGTGGCGCCGGTTGAAGGCGCTCCGGTCTATTGCGACGGCGCGGCTTTCAAGAAGGGGGAGGAGGCCTTGCGCGACGCTTTCGACGTGGAGCTGGCAAAGCTCAAGCAGTCGGGTGAATTTGCCAAGATCATAGAGCCCTATGGTTTCTCAGCCGCAGCCGCGATGTCGACGACCCGCGAAAAGCTCTGTGCCGCCAAGTAGGCGCCACAGCAATAAGGCCTCTTCCCGAACCGAGGGGAGGCAGCCCGCTCCCTCGCATATGGAAGAACGATGACCGACTGGTCCGGTTACATACGGCTGATCCTTGAAGGCGCGCTCGTGACACTCGAGCTGACAGTGCTAGGCTCGTTGCTCGCTCTCGTCATGGCATTTGTCGCGGGTCTCGGGCGCGTCAGCCGCTTCCTGGCGGTAAGAGCGCTTGCCACCACCTATATCGAATTCTTTCGCGGCACCTCGATCTTCGTCCAGCTGTTCTGGGTCTATTTCGTGCTGCCGTTTGCCGGTGTCACGCTATCGCCGCTTCAGGCTGGCGTGCTGGCGCTGGGGCTGAATGTCGGAGCCTACGGGGCGGAGGTCGTGCGTGGCGCGGTCAAGGCGATCGGCCGCGAGCAGCGCGAGGCCTGCATCGCACTCAATCTTTCGCGCCATCAAGCGATGCGGCATGTCATCCTGCCCCAGGCCCTGCCGCTGATGTTGCCGACCTTCTGCAACAACGCGATCGAGCTGTTGAAGGGCACGGCCGTCGTATCGCTGATCTCGCTCACCGACATGACGTTCCAGGCGCAGGTGGTTCGCGCCCAGACGGGTAGTACGCTCGTTCCTTTCGCAACGATCCTCGTGCTCTACTTCCTGATGGCGCTCGCCATCTCAAGCGGTATGCGCTGGCTGGAACGCCGGGTGACCCGTGGCCTTGATGGCGTGAGGACCTGACGATGGAATGGGACTGGAATTTCGTCTGGGAAATCATGCCGACCCTCCTCGAAGGGTTGAAGATTACCATCTTGGCGACCGTGTTCGGCGCGGCACTCGCCGCCGTCATCGGCCTTGTCTTTGCCATTGTGCGCATGACCGCGCCGAAACCGCTCGCGAAGGCAACGGCCTTCGTTGTCGAGTTCATTCGAGGCACGCCACTTCTGGTCCAGCTTTACTTCATCTTCTACGTGCTGCCGGACATTGGCATTCGCCTGCCGGCAATGCTCGCCGGCACCATCGGCCTTGGGCTCCACTATGGGACCTATGCGGCGGAGGTCTACCGCGCCGGAATCGAAAACGTGCCGCGCGGTCAATGGGAGGCGGCGAAGGCGACGAACCTAACGGGACGCCAGACCTGGATCCATGTCATCCTGCCGCAAGCAATTCCGCCGATGATCCCGGCGCTCGCCAATTACCTGATCGCCATGTTCAAGGAGACGCCGTTGCTCTCCGCCATCACGGTGCTCGAGCTGATGAACCAGGCGAAAAGCGTGGCCAACAGCAGCTATCGCTACATCGAGCCGATGACGCTGGTCGGGGTCTTCTTCCTCATCATGAGCCTGATCTCCGTTGTCTTCCTGCGCTGGCTCGAAGAACGGTACGCCCGAGTGGAGGAGCGCTGATGCAGTCGTTCGATCTTACACTGACGTCACGCACGCCGATGCTGGATGAGCGTCCGCTGGACAAACGCGTCGGCCTCATCATCCTTGCGACCGACCACACGACGGAAGTGGACTTCCAGCGCATGGTGGCGAACGAGCGGATCGGTGTTTACGCAACCCGCATTCCCTATGCCAATCCAGTGACACCGGATAACCTCCGTGCAATGCAGCCCTCGCTGGCATCAGCGGCCGCGCTGATCCTGCCGGACGAACCTCTCGACGTCGTCATGTATTCCTGCACCTCCGCGTCCGTCGTCATCGGCGACGCGCAAGTCAAGGCGGCGGTCCATGCGGCCAAGCCAAGTGCTTCCGTCGTCACGCCGACTGCGGCAGCTGCCTCCGGCCTCAATGCGTTCGGTGCGAAGCGGATTTCGGTGCTGACGCCCTACACGATCGAGACCAGCAAGCCGATGGCTGACTACTTCATGTCGCTCGGCTTCGAGATCGCCGGTTTCACCTGCCTTGGTTTAGACGACGACCGGGAGATGGCGCGCATTTCTCCGGACGAGATTGTCGCCTTTGCGAAGCAAGCGGCGGCGCCGGACAGCGACGCGCTTTTCATATCGTGCACGGCGCTGCGGGCAGCCGGCGTTGCGGCAAAGATCGAGGCCGGCATCGGCAAACCGGTCGTCACCAGCAATCTCGCCACCGCCTGGGCCTGCCTGCGCCTTTGCGGCGACGAGACGGCGAGGCCGGAGCTCGGCCGGCTCATGACACTCGCCTATTGGAACGAATAGCCGATGTCGAAGCTTGCCGTGACATTGGCGGATATCGAACAGTCGGCCCGACGCATCGAGGGCCGGATACTGCACACGCCCTTGGTCCTCTCATCTACGCTCTTCGAACGCTGCGGCGTGCCCGTCGGCCTCAAGCTCGAACACCACCAGACGACCGGGAGCTTCAAGCTGCGGGGCGCCACGAATGCCGTGCTATCGCTGACGCCCGAGGAGCGGGCAAGAGGCATCGTCGCCGCTTCGACCGGCAACCACGGCCGGGCGCTTGCTCATGCCGCAAGGGCCGAAGGCTCGATCGCGACGATCTGCATGTCGCGGCTCGTGCCCGACAACAAGGTGTCGGAAATCCGCCGGCTTGGCGCGAGTGTCCGTATCGTCGGCAAGTCCCAGGATGAAGCGCAGATCGAGGTGGATCGGCTGGTGCGTGAAGACGGCCTGGTGATGGTGCCACCCTTCGACAGCCAGGCGGTCGTCGCAGGACAGGGCACACTCGGCCTGGAGATCGTCGAGGCAATGCCGGATGTGGCGACGGTTCTTGTGCCGCTTTCCGGCGGCGGGCTTGCGGCCGGTGTCGCTGCTGCCGTGAAAGGTCGCTCACCGACGACCCGCGTGATCGGCCTCACGATGGAACGTGGCGCGGCGATGAAGGCGAGCCTTGACGCAGGGCGGCCGGTGCAAGTGGAGGAGATGGCGAGCCTTGCCGATTCCCTCGGCGGCGGCATCGGTCTCGGCAATGCCGTGACCTTCGAAATGTGCCGGGCGCTGCTCGATGACGTGGTCCTGCTTTCCGAAGCCGAGATCGCTGCCGGCATGCGGTACGCCTATGCGACGGAGCGCGAGGTGGTCGAAGGGGCAGGGGCCGTCGGCATCGCGGCCCTGCTATCCGGCCGCTTTGGTCGGTTGATGGGGCCCGTGGCGATGGTCCTTTCCGGTCGCAACGTCGACATGGACCTGCACCGGAGGGTTATCAACGGCGGGGTAGATCCGCTCGGCGAGGCAGCGCCATGACGACGATGAAGATCATCACCGAGGCGGAACTGAGGCGCATCGTGCCGCTCGATCTCGACGCCATTGCCTGCGTCGAACAGGCTTTCCACGCGCTCGCCACCAAGGCGGTGGCGATGCCGCCGATCCTCAGGCTCGACATTCCCGAAGCGCGCGGCGAGGTCGACGTGAAGACGGCCTATGTGCCGGGTCTTGATGGTTTCGCCATCAAGATCAGCTCCGGCTTCTTCGACAATCCGAAGATCGGCCTGCCAAGCACCAACGGCCTGATGGTGCTGCTTTCCGCGAAAACCGGCCTTGTCCAGGCGATCCTGCTCGACAACGGCTATTTGACGGATGTGCGCACCGCGGCGGCCGGCGCCGTTGCGGCCCAACATCTCTCGCGCCCGGATGCCGCGGTTGCCGCCATCTTCGGCGCCGGCATGCAGGCACAGTTGCAGCTGGAAGCCCTTTGCCTCGTGCGACCGATCCGCGAGGCGCGCATCTGGGCAAGGGACGCCGCAAAGGCGGAGGCCGTCGCGGTGGAACTGACAGCAAGGCTCGGCTTTCCGGTTCGCGTTGAAGCCGATGGCCGGGCGGCAGTCGACGGCGCCGATATCATCGTTACCACCACTCCCTCCGAGAGACCGGTCCTTCGCGCCGAATGGCTTAGGGCCGGCCAGCATGTCACGGCCATGGGATCGGATGCCGAGCACAAGAACGAGATAGAGCCCGGCGTGATTGCGGCGGCCAGCCTCTATGTCGCCGACAGTCTGAGGCAGACGCGCAGGCTCGGCGAACTGCGCCATGCCATCGAGGCGGGCCTCGTGACGGAGGGCACGATCTTCCCCGAACTTGGCGAGATCATTGCCGGGCAAAAACCGGGCCGAAGCGGCCCCGAAGAGATAACCGTGGCGGATCTGACCGGCACGGGCATTCAGGACACGGCCATCGCAACGCTTGCTGCCGCCCGCGCTTCAGCAACGGGCGCCGGCACGATCTTCGAGAGTTGAGACCGGCTTTTCGCCGGGTACAGAGGAAAAACCGATGAAACAAGCGAACCTGAAGTTCTCACTTCCGGAGTACGAAACGCGTCTTCAAAAAACGCGCAATGCCATGGAAGCCAGGGGTATCGACGTTCTGATCGTCAGCGATCCGTCGAATATGAACTGGCTGACCGGCTACGACGGCTGGTCCTTCTACGTGCACCAATGCGTCGTTGTGCCGCCGTCGGGCGAACCCGTCTGGTACGGGCGCGGGCAGGATGCGAACGGCGCCAAATTCACCGCCTATCTCAGGCACGAGAACATTATCGGATATCCGGACCACTACGTGCAGTCCACCGAGCGCCACCCGATGGATTACCTCTCGGCTAAACTCGCCGAACGCGGCCTCGACAAGCTGACGATCGGTGTGGAGATGGACAATTACTGGTTTTCCGCCGCGGCCTTCGCCTCGCTTGTGAAACACCTGCCGAATGCCCGCTTCCTAGATGCGACCGCCCTCGTCAACTGGCAGCGGGCGGTCAAGAGCGAGGCGGAAATCGGCTACATGCGCAATGCCGCAAGGATCGTCGAGAAGATGCATGAGCGCATCTTCGACAAGATCGAGGTCGGCATGCGCAAATGCGATCTTGTTGCGGAGATCTACGATGCAGGCACCCGCGGCGTTGACGGCATTGGTGGCGATTATCCGGCGATCGTGCCGCTGTTGCCATCCGGCGTGGAGGCGTCTGCGCCGCACTTGACCTGGGACGATCGGCCGATGAAACCCGGCGAGGGCACGTTCTTCGAGATTGCCGGCTGCTATCACCGCTATCATGTGCCGCTCTCTCGCACCGTCTTTCTCGGAAAACCGACGCAGGCCTTTCTCGATGCCGAGAAGGCGACGCTGGAAGGCATGGAGGCGGGCCTCGAAAAAGCTCGGCCCGGCAATACCTGCGAGGACATCGCCAACGCCTTCTTCGCCGTTCTCAAGACATACGGCATCGTGAAGGACAATCGTACGGGCTACGGCATCGGCGTTTCCTATCCGCCGGACTGGGGCGAGCGCACGATGAGCCTGCGTCCCGGCGACCGCAGCGAACTCAAACCCGGCATGACCTTCCACTTCATGACAGGGCTCTGGCTGGAGGATATGGGTTTCGAGACGACGGAAAGCATCTTGATCACCGAAACCGGCGTCGAGTGCCTCGCCAACGTGCCGCGCAAGCTTCTCGTGAAGGATTGAACCATGCGGGAACTCGACCTTCGTCCTTCGCCGATCAGTCCCACGGTCGATTTTTCGGCGGATGGCATTCAGCACGGTTTCCTGCACCTTCCTTACAGCCGGGACGATTCCGCCTGGGGCTCGGTCATGATCCCGGTGACGGTGTTGAAGAACGGGGAGGGCCCGACGGCCCTTCTCACCGGCGGCAACCATGGGGACGAATATGAGGGGCCGATCGCGCTCTTCGATCTCGCTCGCACCCTGAAGGTCGAGGACGTTTCGGGCCGCGTCATCATCGTGCCGGCGATGAACTATCCGGCCTTCCTTGCCGGCACGCGCACCTCGCCGATCGACAAGGGCAACATGAACCGCAGTTTTCCGGGCGCGCCAGATGGAACTGTTACCCAGAAGATCGCCGATTATTTCCAGCGCAGCCTTCTGCCGCTCGCCGATATCGTGCTCGACTTTCATTCGGGCGGAAAGACGCTCGACTTTCTGCCCTTCTGCGCGGCACACATTCTGCCCGACAAGGTGCAGGAGGCCAGAGCTTTCGACCTCGTCAACGCATTTGGCGCCCCATGGTCGATGAAGATGCTCGAAATAGATGCGGTTGGGATGTACGACAGCGCCGCCGAAGAAATGGGCAAGATCTTCATCACCACCGAACTTGGGGGCGGCGGTACTGCGACGGCGAAAAGCGCTGCCATCGCCAAGCGCGGCGTGTCGAACGCGCTGAAGGCGGCCGGCATCCTGAAAGGTGCCGTCGAAGGTGCGCGAACCACCTGGCTCGACATGCCGGATGGAAACTGCTTCTCCTTCGCCGAGGACGCCGGGCTGATCGAACCGCTCTTCGATCTTGGCGATACCGTGAAGAACGGGGACGTTGTCGCCCGCATCTATCCCGTCGGTCGCACCGGCGTACGACCGCTGGATGTGCACGCAAGGATGGACGGCATTCTCACCGCCCGCCACTTCCCCGGGCTCGTCAAGGCCGGTGACTGCGTCAGTGTGCTGGCAGGCGTAGTCGACAGATGACGACCTCAGGCGCCAGTCAACTATACTTCCTTGATCAACTGGGCGTGCCCGTGGCTGGGACTGCCAAAGACTTCGTCCCGCATTTTCTGTCGAAATATCGGGACGATCCTGACGTCGTGGATCTGGGTTTCATCGTCAAGCCCAATATCGAGCGCGTCTACGCCCTCCATCCGGATCTTGTTCTCATCACCTCGCTGCAGGCAGAGCACTACCGCGAGCTGAGCCGTTTTGCGCCGGTCATCCACTTCGACGTCGACTACCGGGATAGCGGCGCCGGCCACATCGAGGTCGTGAAAGACCATCTGATGACGCTTGCCCATATCTTCGGAAAGCAAGGGGTCGCGCGCGAGAAAATTGCCGATCTCGACGGGAAGCTTGCCGACCTGCAAAGTGTCACGCGGACAAGTGACAAGAGGGCGCTGATCGTGATGCACAACAATGGCGCCTTCAGTGCGTTCGGCGTGCGCTCGCGATACGGCTTTGTGTTCGATGCCTTCGGGGTCAAGCCTGCCAATGAAGCGGCCGAGACCGGTCTCCACGGACAACCTGTAACCAG
>NZ_DASYGZ010000188.1:0-25889 GCF_035999135.1 Ensifer sp. | reverse complement strand
CTCCGCACCGGAGGAAATGCGATAAGTACTGTCACCATTTTCCCACAATGCACTGGCACAGCGTTACAGGCAATTGTGAGTGGAGAGCATGGCAGACAAACAATTCGCACGAAGCGGGCCGGCTGAATTCGATGTATTGGCCGACGATGATCCGTTGGCCGAACTCGCCCGGATCGTCGGTTACGATGCGCGGCCGGCCGTTCAGCAGTTGCAGGAATTGCAGCGACATCAGGAGGCGGTGCGTCAAGACCCTGCCTTCGATCTCGAAGACGAGCTTCTGCGCGCATTCGACAGCTATGACGCGCCACGTACCGGGTCCGAGCCGCTGTCGCAGCGCGTGGATGAGCCACAGCAGGCTCTCGAAGAGCAGATCGACCAGCCGGTAGACGAGCCGCGTTTCGAACCGGCTGTAGAGCCGACTTTCGAGCCGGTGGCCGAAGTTGCGCCCGAGCCGGAGCAGGAAGAGCCCATCTTCCTCCAGCCGGCTCCGGTCGCGGTGACGCCCGAGCTTCCGGCGGCTGACGCCTTTGCCGAAGTCCAGTCGTTCCTGGAGACCCATTATGTCGAGACGGCGCCGAGCGCTGAACCGGCGATGGACGAGCCGAGCTTTGACCTGGAGCGCGAGCTCGAATTGTCTCTTGGCGAAGCGGACCTCCTTGTCGACGTCGCTGCCGATACGCCGGTTGCTGCTGCCGAACCGTCCGTCGATGCCTGGCAGGCGCCGGTCGATGACATTTCGGCGTCGTGGAGCGAGCCGGTCCGGGCGGCGGAACCCGTCGCTGCCTATGACGAGCCGAGCTTCGACCTTCCGGATTTCGATTTCGTTGCCGATGATCGTATCGACAACGAGCCGGCAGACGCTGGGCGTGGGCACGCGGTTTCCGACGCAGGCGCGAGCGTTGCGCCGCAGACCGCAGAAATCGAGCTTGCCGCGGATGACCTTCTGGCGGACGTCGAGCGCTTCCCGGTTCCGCCGGCAACCGCAGCCCTTGCTGCTGCCGTTCAATCCCATCCGGCCCTTCACACGAGTGCAGAGCCTGTCGTCGCTGCGCCGGCCGCCGTCGCCGCCGCGCCGGTCAAGAAGAGCCCCTATCCCTTTACCCCGACGTTCAGCCGGGCGACGCCTGTCGCATCTGCGACCGGCGCCAGCCAGCAGCGCGCCTTTGCCGGGCCGATCGTGTCGTCGGTCGCACCGGTTGCGGCTCCGGTCGCCATCGCTGCGACCGCAGTTGCAGAGCCCCCGGTTGCTGCGCCGTTGACCGATATGGCCCGGCCGGCATTGGAGCCTGAACACGAGCCGAGCTTTGACATCGAGAACTTCGAGATGGAGCTCTCCGATGTGTCTCTCGATCTCGATCTTTCGGACCTGAGCACCATTGAAGCGGCACCCGCCGTTGCCGAGCAGGCGCCGGCGCAGCCTGTTGTCGAGCCGACGATCGTGCCGCAGCAGCATATTGCTCCTCCGCAGGTCCAGCATTCGCAGGTCCAGCAACGGGAGCGCTACGAGGAAACCTTCGTGGCATCTGCTCCGGTGGAACTGCAGGAGACGCCGGTCGAAAGCACACTGCCGTTCGATCCTTCGATGATTTCGGAGGCCGAGAACGGCGTTGCTCCGATCGCCGAGATGGACGTGCCGCAACTGCCGGTGATCGAGACCGAAAAGCCCGCCGCCTATCCCGCGGACTACGATCTCGATATCGACGCCGAAATGGCCCAGCTCTTCGGGACGCCGGCTCCGGCCCCCGTGGCCAAGGCTGCCCGCGCGGTCGCGACGGAAAAGGTCGAAGCCGCCCGTCCTGCACCGGCGGCTGTTGGCGCCGGCGCGCTCGACGATTTCGATGAATTCGAAAAGGCGATGGAGGAAGACTTCCGCCGCTCCATGGTCGAACGCAAGACCGTGACGCGCGATGCGGAACGCCTCTCGGCTGCCCAGGCTCAGGACGATGCCGGCGAGTACCGCGAATACGGCACCGGTCGTCGCTCCCAGCGCATAATGCTTCTGGCAGCGAGCGTGGCCGGTGTGATCATCCTCGGCGGTGCTGGGGTCTACGCCTGGATGGGTGGTAGCGGCGCGGCAACGTCCGCCGAAGGCCCGAAGATCATCCTGGCCGACAAGTCGCCGGTCAAGGTCGTGCCTGAGGAGAAGGGCGGCAAGACCGTGCCAAATCAGGACAAGGCCGTGTACGACCGCGTGGCCGGCGCCCAGTCGGGCGCTCCGCAGCAGGAAGCCCTCGTGTCCTCGACCGAAGAGCCGATGGATGTGGTCCAGAAGACCTTGACGCCGGAATCCCTGCCGCTCGAAGGCAGCGACGACACCGAAGCCCTTCCGGGCCTGCCCAATGACGACGATGGAGACCGTCTGTTGCCCGATGGCGGCAATGCAGAGACCGCCGCCCAGGAAGAAGACAAGACGCCGGCTGTCGCACCGCGCAAGGTGCGCACCATGATCGTCAAGCCGGACGGCACCCTTGTTGCCCGTGAAGAGCCGGTCGCAGCACCCGCGACCGATGTCGCCGGAACAGCGCAGCCGCTGCCGGAAACGCCTTCGAACGCCGTTGCATCCGCCGCGGCGCAGGGTGGCGCAACCCTCGACGCTGCCGGCCAGGCCTCGGGCAATGTCGATCAGGTTGCCCTCGCGGCAACGGGCAACGCCAACATCGAACAGGTTCCTGTTCGCAGCGTCACGACGACGGCCGCAGCAGGTGGCGAAAAGGCGCCGACGCCACAATCGCGCCCCGTAGCCCAGGCAGCCAACACGGCGAGCCCGGCAGTCGAACAGGCGGCCGTCGCTCCGGAAACGCAGGCCGCTCAGCAGGTTGCGACCGCGTCGGTCCCATCAGGCAGCTACTTCATCCAGGTCGCGTCGCTGCCGTCTGAAGCCGAGGCGCAGAAGTCCTACAACAGCCTTTCCAACAAGTTTGGGAACGTCATCGGTGGCCGCGGCGTCGATATTCGCAAGGCGGAGATCGCCGGCAAGGGGACCTACTACCGCGTCCGCATCCCGGCCGGCTCGAAGGAAGAAGCCAACGCCCTCTGCTCGAAGTACAAGGGCGCCGGCGGAAGCTGCCTGGTTACCAAATAAGTCTCGCTTGAGATTGCAGTGACGAAGGGCGCGGCTGACAAGGCCGCGCCCTTTGCGTTTCAGGCGGTCATGGCTCAAAGCAGCTTGTGCATGAGTGCTGCGGCTTCGTCATTGTCGCTTCGCGCCCGGCGACGGCGGCTCTATGCTGTCTTCATGAGCGAATCAAAAGCATTTATCTCGGGCTGCAAGGGGCTTTCGCTGACGAGCGAGGAGCGCGCCTTCTTTGCCGCAGAGCGCCCCTGGGGCTTCATCCTGTTCGGTCGCAACATCGGCGAGGAAGAACAGATCTCGGATCTGGTCGCAGCGCTTCGCGACAGCATCGGTAATCCAAAGGCGCCCGTGCTCATCGATCAGGAAGGCGGCCGCGTGCAGCGCATCAAGCCGCCACTGGTTCAGCAGTACCCGAACGGGGCCGCGATCGGCGAGATCTACCGCCGCAATGCGGATCTGGGGCTGCGTGCGGCCTGGATGATGGGGCGCCTGCACGCGTTCGACCTGATGCGCTTCGGCATCACCGTCGATTGCCTGCCTGTGCTCGACGTGCCGGTTCCCGGCAGCCATGACGTCATTGGCAACCGCGCCTACGGTCATGACCCCGAAACTGTAACCGCGATCGGCCGCGCGATGGGCGAGGGGCTGAAGGCGGGCGGCATGCTGCCGGTCATGAAGCACATGCCGGGCCATGGCCGGACCTTCGTCGATTCGCACCACAACCTGCCTGTCGTCAGTGCTTCCTTCGACGAACTTGCGGCAAGCGATTTCCTGCCCTTCGTTGCGATGAAGGACCAGGTGATGGCGATGTCGGCGCACATGGTCTTCACCACGATCGATCCGGACAATCCGGCCACGACGTCGCCGAAGGTCGTGCGCGACATCATTCGCGGCCATATCGGTTTCGACGGCCTGTTGATGTCGGACGACGTTTCGATGAACGCGCTTGCCGGCGACATGAGCACCCGTGCGCGCAACATCATTGCCGCTGGACTTGATCTGGTCTTGCATTGTCATGGCATAATGGAGGAAATGAAGGCTGTCGCAGACGTCGTTCCGGTTCTCGCCGGCGAGAGCCTGCGTCGGGCAAAGGCAGCCGAGGCCGCTTTCCGCGCTGCTGACGATGCAGATGAAGTCGCCCTCAGGGCCGAGTTCAACGGCCTGTTCGCAACGGTTTAGGGCGGGGCAGCGGCCGCCGGGAAGGGATCGGACTGTCAGTGAGCAATGCGGGCGAAAGACAGGGCAAGCCTGCGTCCAAGGCGCCGATGGAGCCGCTGTGGCAGGACGAGACGAGCGAGCGCGGGCTGCACGAGGAAGCCCTTGTGGTCGATATTGCCGGCTTCGAGGGGCCGCTCGATCTGCTCCTGCATCTGGCCCGCAGCCAGCGTGTCGATCTTTCGCGGATTTCCGTTCTCGCGCTCGCGGAACAATATATCGCCTTCATCGAGCGCGCCCGCAGCATCCGCATAGAACTCGCCGCCGACTATCTCGTGATGGCGGCCTGGCTTGCCTACCTGAAGTCGCGGTTGTTGATCCCGCAGCAGGCCAAGGACGAAGGGCCTTCCGGTGAGGAGATGGCATCGGCGCTGGCCTTCCGGCTGAAACGGCTGGAAGCGATGCGAGAGGCGGCGACGCGGCTCATCAACCGCAACAGGCTCGGTCGGGACGTTTTCGTTCGCGGCGCGCCGGAGCATATCGTCGCCGAGAAGAATTCCGGCTTCGACGCCTCGCTTTATGATCTTCTGAGCGCCTATGCGAACCTGCGCCAGCGCCAGGCGGTTACGCAGGTGACGATCGAGAAGCGCCACGTCTGGTCGCTGTCGGATGCGCGGCTGATTCTCGCGCGCATGATCGGCGATCTCGATGACTGGACGGCGCTGGATCATTTTCTCGTCCGCTATATGACGACCCCCAAGGAACGGGCGACCGCCATCGCCAGCTCGTTTGCCGCATCGCTCGAGATGGTCCGCGAGGGCCGGCTGGAAATCCGCCAGGAAGAGGCCTTCGCGCCGATCTACCTGCGGCGCGGACCGAACCCGATCGATGCGCAAACGCTTGCCGACATGGAGGCAGCCCGTGGCTGAAGCCCAGAAGTACCTGCCGGGCGTACCGGACGAAGACGACGACATCGAAGAGGCGCTGCCGGATTCCCGCCTCGAGCAGGAAGCTGAGCGGATCGCCGAAGCCCTGATCTTTGCGTCGGCGCAACCGGTCTCCGAAGCCTATGTCGCAAGCCGGCTGCCGCGCGGCGCCGATGTCCACAGGATCATGTTGCGGCTGAAGGCGCTCTACGCCCCCCGCGGCGTCAATCTCGTCCAGGTGGCCGATCATTGGGCCTTCCGCACCGCGGCAGATCTCTCCTTTGTCGTGCAGACCGAGGAACAGGAGGTGCGCAAGCTCTCCCGCGCCGCGCTGGAGGTGCTTGCGATCATCGCCTATCACCAGCCTGTCACCCGCGCCGAGATCGAGGATATCAGGGGCGTTCAGACCTCGAAGGGCACGCTTGACGTCTTGATGGAAGCAGGGTGGGTCCGGTTTCGCGGGCGCCGGCGCACACCCGGGCGGCCGGTGACGTTCGGCACGACGCGCGACTTTCTCGATCACTTCGGACTTGAGGAACTGCGCGACCTGCCAGGCATCGAAGAGCTCAAAGGTGCAGGCCTGCTGTCGGGCCGTGTGCCGTCGAACCTCAATATCCCGGTTCCGATGGGCGATGACGAGCTTGCCGAGAACGAGGATCCCATTACCCAGCTGGACCTGGAGGAACTGGGGCTCTTGACACCGAAGGGCGAAGAGGCCGATTAGAAAACCTGATTAGGGATATCGGCTTTCCGTGGCGCGCCGGGCCTTGTGGCCGGCGCCACTGGTGTCAAGGAATGCAAGCGCATGGTTTCAGATCCGCAGGACGCTCCCGTCATGACAACGCGACGGACGGCGGGCGTATCCTTTGCGGCGAGCCTGACCTTCGACGATATCCATCACAGCTACCACGCCAAGGAAACGATCAAGGGCGTCAGTCTGGCGGCAAAGGCCGGGGAGGTCCTGTGCCTGCTCGGACCGTCCGGTTCCGGCAAGACGACCCTGTTGCGCATTGCCGCCGGCATCGAGCGACAGAGCGCCGGGCGCCTGATGCTCAACGGCCAGGAGATATCTGGCCCATCGGTCTTCCTTCCACCGGAAAAGCGCGGCGTTGGCCTGATGTTTCAGGATTTCGCGCTGTTTCCGCACATGACCATCCGCGACAACGTGCGTTTCGGCCTGACGGCGCTCCCCAAGAAGGAAGCCCTTGTCCAGGCGGACGCAGCCCTCGAACGTGTCGGCCTGTCGCATTACGCCGATCTTTATCCGCATGTGCTCTCCGGCGGTGAGCAGCAACGCGTGGCGCTGGCGCGCGCGCTCGCGCCGCGTCCGGCAGTGCTTTTGATGGATGAGCCGTTCTCGGGGCTCGATTCCCGCCTCAAGGATTCGATCCGCGCCGATACGCTTGCTATTCTGCGCGAAACGCGCGCGACCGCGATCGTCGTCACCCATGATGCGGAGGAAGCCATGCGCATGGCTGACCGCATCGCTCTTTTGAAAGATGGACGGCTGGTTCAGGTCGGCACCGCCGATGAGCTTTACCGTCAACCGAACGATCTCTTTGCAGCCGGTTTCTTTTCCGAGATCAATGTCTTCGAGGCGCAGGTGCGAAACGGTCGCGTCGAAACGCCGGTCGGAAGCGTGAGCGCGGGCACCCATGGGGAAGGGCAGCGCCTCTCGGTCGCGGTCCGCCTTTCCGGCGTGCGCGTCGGCGAACAGAAGGGCGATGTTCCCGCGCGCATCATCTCCCGCCGCTTCATCGGGGTCGTCGAACTGTTGGAACTCGCCGTCCCGCGTTGCGAAGAGGTGGTTCGCGCCCGTATCCGGGCAGACCAATTGCCGCAAGGATTGCGTGATGTAATGCTTTCAGTTAACGAGCGGGATATATTACTGTTTGAAAAAAACGGTTCCGCATCTTAGGTTCTGTCGCGACGAAAACGCGTGCCTGAGACGCGCCTGAAAATTGACATGTGAAAGAGCCTAAATCGGGGAAGGCTCAGAGGAGTAACAGCATGGGTTCCTTTAGCATTTGGCACTGGCTGATCGTTCTGGTCGTGGTGCTGCTCTTGTTCGGTCGCGGCAAGATCCCCGAACTGATGGGCGACGTTGCCAAGGGCATCAAGAACTTCAAGAAGGGCATGAGCGACGAGGAAGCGGCAGCTGCCGACAAGACGCTCGACGGCAAGACCGTTGACCACAAGTCGGACGAAGTTCGCTAACGCTCTAGCGCCGTTGGGGCCCGTCCGTTCTCGACGACGGATAGGCCTTCACGCGGCTTTGCAGGACATTTCGCATGCTTGATATCGGCTGGACCGAGCTCGTCGTCATCGCAATCGTTCTCATTGTCGTTGTCGGGCCGAAAGATCTTCCGCCGATGCTGCGGGCTTTTGGTCGCATGACCGCGAAGATGCGGGGCATGGCTTCCGAGTTCCGGCAGCAATTCGACGAGGCCCTGCGGGAAGCGGATCTCGACGAAGTGCGCAAGACGATCAGTGATGCGCAAAGTCTCAACCCGGCCAATGCGCTCCGGGATGCGATGAACCCGCTGCGCCAGATCGGCAACGACATCAAATCCGACCTGCAGAAAGCAGCGACGCCGGGGCAGCCGGCGGCAGCGGCCAGCGTGGAGCCGGTATCCGCGGTGGAACCGGTTGCAGCCGCGACCGCTGAGACAAAGCCGTCCGATCCGGTTGCAGCCGCAGCACTTGCGTCGGCCAACAGGCAGGTCGAGCGTGCGGAGGTGGCAGCCCAGCCGGCCGAAAAGCCGAAGCGCGCGCCAAAGGCCAAGGTCGAGACAGCACCCGCAGCCAAGAAATCGACCGCGCGGAAATCGACGGCTGTCACCTCTGCGGCTCCCAAGCCGGTGACGTCGAAGACTTCCGCAAAGGCGCCGGCAAAGCCGGCCGCGGAAAAGAACAAAGTGACGCCGGCCGCCGAACCGGCCCCAAAGGCGTCCAAGCCTCGCGCGACCACGCGCAAGAAAGGTGAAGCATGAGCGGCGATATCGAGGATCGGCCGCAGCCGCTGATCGAACATCTCATCGAATTGCGCAGGCGCCTGATCTGGGCCGTCGGTGCGTTCTTCGTGGCCTTCCTCGTCTGCTTCTACTTTGCCAAGGGGCTGTTCAACCTGCTTGTGCTGCCGTTCAAATGGGCGGTGGGCTGGGCCGGGCTGAACCACCGCAATGTCGAGCTGATCTATACCGCGCCGCAGGAGTTCTTCTTCACTCAGATCAAGGTGGCGATGTTCGGCGCCCTGGTCATCGCCTTTCCCGTAATTGCGGCACAGATCTACAAGTTCGTGGCACCCGGCCTCTACAAGAATGAGCGCGCGGCATTCCTGCCGTTCCTGATCGCCTCGCCGCTGCTGTTCCTGCTCGGCGGAGCTCTTGTCTATTTCTTCTTCACGCCGATGGTGATGTGGTTCTTCCTGGCGATGGAGCAGGGCGGCGGCGAAGGGCAGGTCGCGATCCAGCTCTTGCCGAAGGTCTCGGAGTATCTGAGCCTGATCATGTCGCTGGTCTTCGCCTTCGGCCTCGTCTTCCAGCTTCCCGTCATCACGACGCTGCTTGCGCGCGTCGGTTTCGTCACCTCTCAAGGGCTCGCCGAGAAACGCAAATACGCGATCGTGATCGCCTTCGTGGTTGCCGCCGTTCTGACGCCGCCCGACCCGGTTTCCCAGATCGGCCTTGCACTGCCCGCCATCCTTCTCTACGAAATTTCGATCTATACGGCGCGACTCATCGAGAGACAGCGAGCAGCGGATGCGCTCAAGGGCGAGGCTGCGGAGTCGCAGGAAGGATCTTCCGGAGAGGTCGGCCCCGCCAAGGGCTGAGCATTCGAGATTTCGCGCCGTGATTTGACCAACGCGTGGAACGACAATGCTTGATATCAAATGGATCCGTGAGAATGCCGAGATGCTGGACGCCGCCCTGGCGAAGCGGGGCGCGGAGCCTTTGTCGGCATCGCTGATCGCGCTCGACGAGCGCCGCCGCGCGGTTCTCCAGTCGTTGCAGGACATGCAGTCGCGCCGCAATGCCGCCTCCAAGGATATCGGTGCGGCGATGGCGCAGAAGAACGGCGAGCTTGCGGAAAAGCTGAAAGCCGAGGTGGCCGACCTCAAGAACGCCATGCCGGCGCTCGAAGACGAGAGCCGTACGCTTGAGGCGGAGCTCAACGACGCCTTGTCGCGGATCCCGAACGTGCCGCTCGAGGATGTACCGGTCGGCGAAGACGAGACCGGCAATGTCGTCACGCGTATCGTCGGGGCAAAGCCCGGCTGGAACCATCCGGCGCGCGAGCACTTCGAAATTGGCGAAGCGCTGGGGCTGATGGATTTCGAAGGTGCTGCCCGCATCTCCGGTTCGCGTTTCACCATCCTCAAGGGGCAATTGGCACGGCTTGAGCGCGCGCTTGGCCAATTCATGCTCGATCTCCACACGCAGGAGCATGGATACACCGAGGTGCAGCCGCCGCTTCTGGTGCGCGACGATGCGATGTACGGCACCGGACAGTTGCCGAAGTTTTCCGAGGACCTGTTCCGCACCACGGACGGACGCTGGCTGATCCCGACGGCCGAAGTGCCGCTCACCAACATCGTGCGCGAGCAGATCCTCGAGGGGGAAAAGCTGCCCTTGCGCTTCACCGCGCTGACGCCGTCTTTCCGTTCGGAAGCGGGCTCTGCCGGTCGCGATACGCGCGGCATGCTGCGCCAGCACCAGTTCAACAAGGTGGAACTGGTGTCGATCACCGACGCCGAAAGCTCGATCGACGAGCATGAGCGCATGACGGCCTGCGCCGAACAGGTGCTGAAGCGCCTTGGGCTGCATTACCGCTTGATGACGCTGTGCACCGGCGACATGGGTTTCGGTGCCCGCAAGACCTACGACCTCGAGGTCTGGCTGCCGGGGCAGGATACTTTCCGGGAAATCTCGTCCTGCTCCGTTTGCGGCGATTTCCAGGCGCGCCGGATGAACGCGCGTTATCGCACCAGGGAAGACAAGGGTACCCGTTTCGTTCACACTCTGAACGGCTCCGGTGTTGCCGTCGGTCGCGCGCTGATCGCTGTCATCGAGAACTATCTCAACGACGACGGCTCGGTGTCTGTGCCTGATGTGCTCGTGCCCTACATGGGTGGCCAGACGCGCATCGAAAAGGCGTCCTGAGCGGACGTCGGGGAAGGACAGCATCATGCGGATCCTGCTGACAAACGACGACGGCATTCATGCGGAAGGCCTGTCGGTGCTTGAACGTGTCGCACGCACCCTTTCGGACGATGTCTGGGTGGTCGCACCGGAGGCCGACCAGAGCGGTCTGGCGCATTCGCTGACGTTGTCGGAGCCGCTACGCCTGCGCCAGGTCGCAGAGAAGCGCTTCGCGCTCAGGGGGACGCCAACCGACTGCGTCATCATGGCAGTGCGCAAGGTGCTGGACCGCAAGCCGGATCTCGTGCTTTCGGGCGTCAACATCGGCGCCAACATGGCCGATGACGTGACCTATTCCGGCACCGTTGCCGGCGCCATCGAAGGCACCCTTCAGGGGATCCGTTCCATCGCGCTCAGCCAGGCGTACCATCATCAGGAGGGCAGGACTGTGCCCTGGGATGTGGTGGAGACACATGCGCCGGCGCTGATCCGCAAGCTGATGACGGTGGACCTGCCCGACGGAACCTTGCTGAACGTCAATTTCCCCAACTGTTCGGCGGACGCCGTCGATGGCACCGAGGTGACGTCGCAGGGCAAGCTCGACTTTGGCCTGTCGATCGACGAACGCACGGACGGGCGTGGCTTTCCCTACTTCTGGCTTCGTTTCGGCGAGCGTCACGGCGACTTCCGCTCCGGGACGGACATCCACGCGCTGCGCGAGAACCGTATATCCGTGACACCCTTGAAGCTCGACCTGACGGATTACAGTGTCCAGGACCGGTTGGCGCGGGCGCTCAGCGAAGGGGCCCTGTGAGTGAGCGCGCGTGTCACCGAACAGGAAGGCTTTGCCAAGATGGTGCTGAGGCTGCGCGCCGAGGGCATCGTCAACCATGAACTGCTGAAAGCGGTTGAACAGACGTCGCGCAGCCATTTCACGCCGCCGCAGTACCAGGCCGACGCCTATTCACAAAGGACGATCCCGCTCGATTGCGGCTCGTTCATGGAAGGCTACGATTTTGCCGTCCGCCTTCTGCACAGCCTCAACCTTAAGGCCGGCCAGCGCGTCCTTGAAGTCGGGACGGGCAGCGGCTTCACCGCGGCTGTGATGGGGCGCGTGGCCGAGCGCGTGCTGACGATCGACCGCTACCAGACCCTGGTGACAACGGCGCAGAAGAGCCTGGAGAAATCGGGTGTACGCAACGTCGTCGTCCGCCATGCCGATGGCAGTGCCGGCGTACCGGGCGAGGGCACGTTTGATCGCATCCTCATCACGGCCGCCTTCAACAGTCTGCCGCGCATGTTTTCCGATCACCTTGTTTCTGGCGGCACATTGCTTGTGCCGATCATGATGAGTGAAACCCTTTGCCGGGTCGTGCGCGTCAGCCGGACGGGCAGCCGCTTCGACCGTGAAGACCTGTTCGATGCGCCATATCTTGCGATCGTGCCGCAATTGGCATCGTTCCTGTAGCGTCCGAACCTCGGAAAACGCACGCCTTCGCGGCTCTTCGTATTAACGTTTCCTTAATCGCCTCCAGCCTCGCGCAAGCTTCGCGCCATACGCCTGCCTTGTACGGATCAGGTTCCGCCTGCGAGTCGTCGTTTTGTCGCGGCGTTGCAGGGCAGGGCGCCGTGAGGAAGACGGAGACGGCAACATGCAGATCGCAAACAGGCTGACGACTGCCGCATCGGGCGACGGGCTGAACAATCTTGCAGGACGCGGCGCTGCCCAGGCAAACGTAGCGGGCAAGGACGAGCAGGCCGTGCAGGCGCTTGCAGCGACGTTCTTCGATCCGACGCCGCGCATCGCACTTTCGGCCGATGCCTTGCTTTACCTCAGCCAGACGCGCAAGGCTTCCGAAGGGCAACCGCCGCTCACCCGCGACGAATGGAACAACCGTCTTTCCCCGCAACTGGCGTTGCGCGAATACCAGGCGTTTGGCAAGTACCTGGAAAGCGGCGACCATCAGGCCTACTACAAGAACTTCATCGACTATTACGACGGTTTACGTGCCGAAGACCGGGACAGCCTGCGCTATTTCGGGACACGCGAGGCGGCTGTCGCAGGCCTGCGTTCGCTCGAATACGAGCAGGCGAGCGGTGCGGACGCAGACGCTGCATTCCAGACCCTCGTGAGCGTACTGCTCGAGGAAGACAAGACCGCCCAATCCGAAACCCGCGTTGATCCGGCGGGCCGACAGATCTTTGCCTGGGACGTAACCAGCATCAGCTATGAGGACGACCCGACCGAACGGCGGTCGGTGTCCGAGATCGAGCGGCTCTATTCCGAACTGATATAGCGCCCCGTCGCGCGAAAGAGCGCAGCGGCTTTGCGAATGGATCATGCGCCAGGTCAATAGATGAAGGCGTGCCGAGGGTCGCAGACGGCCCATGCGGCTCAAGACCGCCGTCCGCGGGCTATGGTTAGCATTTGGTCAAATTCGTACTTTGGTGGTGCCGACCTTAACCGAGCGGTAACTCTAATACGCTTTAATCATCCCACATCGAGTTGCGTTCGGAGTGGGTAAGCGTCATGCGTAAGTTTGTATCTCCCGGGGTTGGAAAATCGACGATCCGCCTGTGCGTGGCGGTCCTGCTGGCAGGCGTCGCGACAGGCTGCAGTTCGGACGCCAGCCGGTTTGACGGCTTGTTTTCCCGGTCCGACAACATCACCACAAACTCAATTCCTAGAGATGCGACGCCGGTCCCGCGCGGCGACGTCTCCGTTGGCCAGATGGCGGCGCCAGCCGATACGCGCAACGGCGCCCTCGGTCAGCCTTACCCGGCCGCAAGCGGTCAGGGGGCCTATGATCCGGTAAACACCGCGTCGACGCCGGTGTCCAATGCCCGTGTTGCCTCCACACCGATCTCCGTGCAGCGCACGACGCTGGCCGATCCGAGTGCGGCAGCGCGCCAGCAGCCCCAGGCCCAGCCATTCCCGGCCACCCGCCAGCAGGCCGCACTTGCGACACAGCAGGCGC
This sequence comes from Ensifer sp., assembly GCF_035999135.1. GTDB lineage: Bacteria > Pseudomonadota > Alphaproteobacteria > Rhizobiales > Rhizobiaceae > Ensifer. Next base: position 12,616 of record NZ_DASYGZ010000188.1, on the reverse strand, counting down.
AGCCCGCAACGCTCAAGGAAACGGCAAGCAAGAGCGGCTGGACGACGCAGAACGCGCCGACCATCATGGTTCGCCCCGGTGATACGGTTGCGGTGCTTGCCACGCGCTTTGGTGTTCCCGAGAAGGAGATCCTGAAGGCCAACGGTCTGCAGTCGGCCTCGCAGGTCGAGACCGGCCAGCGCCTGGTCATCCCGACTTTCGGAAGCCCGAGCAGTGCTGCCAAGGCCGCAGCCACCAATTCGATCGCCGACCTCGACGGCAACAAGCGTCAGCCTTCGCCGTTGCCGACCGATCAGCGTGACGTCGCGATCCTTCCGGGCTCGACGCAGTCCCGCGCCAAGGGTGAGGGCAAGACCGATATGGTTGCCGGCAAGCCGGCGACGAATGGCGAAGGCGCCGGCGGCGGTTCGTATACCGTGAAGCCCGGCGACTCGTTGAACAGGATCGCCAAGGCGACCGGCGTGTCGGTGGCCGCGCTGAAGCAGGCCAATGGCCTGACGGCGGAATCGATCCGCGTCGGCCAGACGCTGACGCTGCCGGGCGCCACGGGTGCTGCTCCGGACCCGGTCAAGACCGCCTCGGTACCGGTGAAGAAAGCCGAAGAGGTAGCGTCGCTCGACAAGAACAAGCCGGCCGAGTACCAGGCGCCGGTTGCCAAGCAGAGCGTGACCGAAGTCGCCAGCAAGACGCCGGATGTCGATGAAGACTCGCCGAAGTCGACGGGCATCAGTAAGTATCGCTGGCCGGTGCGCGGTGCCGTTGTCGCCGGCTACGGCGCCAACGTCGACGGCAACCGCAACGACGGCATCAACATCTCGGTTCCCGAGGGCACGCCGATCAAGGCTGCCGAAAACGGTGTCGTCATCTACTCGGGCAGCAGCCTGAAGGAACTCGGCAACGCTGTTCTGGTCCGCCACGACGATGGCACGGTCACCGTCTACGGCAATGCATCCGAACTCAAGGTCCAGCGCGGTCAGAAGGTCCAGCGCGGCCAGACGCTCGCTGCGTCCGGCATGACCGGTCGCGCCAGCCAGCCGCAGGTTCACTTCGAGGTGCGCAAGAACGCCACCGCCGTCAATCCGGCGACGTTCCTCGAATAGTCGAGGCAACCGCCCTGGATAAACATCAAAACAGCCCCCGATGGTCCGGACCATCGGGGGCTGTTGCTTGATCACGGTGGTAATGGACGAGGACGCCTAGGCGTCGAGCCGATGGCGCAGGCGGCCGGCGAGGTCCTGGATGAACTGCCAGGCGACGCGGCCGGATCTTGCGCCGCGGGTGGTTGCCCATTCGAGCGCCTCGGCGTGCAACGTCTCGGCGTCGACCTTGAAGCCATAGTGCCGCGCATAGCCGTCGATCATGGCGAGATAGTCGTCCTGGCTGCACTTGTGGAAGCCGAGCCACAGCCCGAAACGATCGGACAGCGAGACCTTCTCCTCAACCGCCTCGGACGGATTGATCGCTGTCGATTGCTCGTTTTCCATCATGTGCCGTGGCAGCAGGTGACGCCGGTTCGAGGTGGCATAGAGCAGGACGTTTGTCGGGCGTCCCTCGACGCCGCCGTCAAGCACCGCCTTCAGCGATTTGTAGGACGTATCGTCGTGGTCGAAGGAGAGGTCGTCGCAAAAGACGATGATCGGCACGGGCGCGGTCTTCAGGATGTCCATCAGGGCGGGCAGGGTGGCGATGTCCTCACGGTGCACTTCGACCAGCTTGACCGCCACGCCCGTGTCGTGTGCGACCTGTGCGTGCACGGATTTGACCAGCGAGGACTTGCCCATGCCGCGCGCGCCCCAAAGAAGAACGTTGTTGGCCGGGAAGCCTTCGGCGAAGCGCAGGGTGTTGTCGAGGAGAATGTCGCGGACGTGGTCGACGCCGGTGATCAGCGAGAGTTCGATACGGTTCGGCCGTGCGACCGGCTGCAGGTGATGGTTGGCCGGAGCCCAGACGAAGCACTCGGCAGCACTCCAGTCGTTGGCGGCCGGCGGAGGGCCAGCCATGCGTTCGATCGCCGCGGAAAGCTTCTGCATTTCCTTGATGAGAACGTCGATCTTGGCTTCTGGCATCTGTCTCTCTCCACTACTTAATCAGAGGTTTGGCGGTGCGGGTCTGATTCGTTGCGCGCCCGCCCTGGTGTTTACCGTATCCGCTTGGCGGCCGTGCCCCGCCATAATCCCGGTAGCACGCAGGTTTGCGCTGGAAAAGGCCACCGAGGCTCGCGCGGGGGGTTCTCCTATTGTGCAATTTGTGTCAGAGGCACAGGAACGGGTACGGGTGCCCGCGGCTTTGCAGAGCGGCCGGGCGCCCCTATATTCCGGCCGATTTGGTGCGGAGGAACCGCCGATATTTGAACTCAAGGAGTGATCGATGTTCATTACCGAAGCTTTTGCGCAGACAGCCGGCGCCCCTTCCGCCGGTGGCGCGGACATTCTGATGTCCATCCTGCCTTTCCTGCTGATTTTTGTTGTTATGTATTTCCTGATCATCCGTCCGCAGCGCGCTCAGATGAAGCGCCGCGAGGAGCTCTTGAAGAACATCCGCCGTGGTGATCAGGTTGTCACCGGTGGCGGCATCGTCGGCAAGGTCACGAAGGTCGTCGACGACAGCGAACTTGAGGTCGAGATCGCCGAAGGTGTGAAGATCCGGGTTGTGCGCGGCGGCGTTTCGGAAGTTCGCGTCAAGGGCGAACCCGTCAAGGAATAAGGGACACGGGGCGCCACCACCGGCCGAGCAACAGGAGCGTTTGAGGCATGCGCAGATTACCGCCGTTGAAACGCATCCTGGTCTGGTTGGTGGCGCTTGTCGGCATCGCATTTGCGATGCCGAATATGCTGACCCGGGAGGGGGCGGGCGAATTGCCCTCTTTCCTGCCGCATCGCCAGGTGGCGCTTGGTCTCGATCTGCAGGGGGGCTCGCACTTCATGCTGCGCGCCGCGCGCAGCGATATCGCCGCGCAGCGCCTCGAAGCGGTGGCCAATGAAGTCGGCAAATCCCTGCGCGATGCCGATATCGCCTATATTGGCCTCGCAGGCGAAGGACAGGCGATCACGTTCCGGGTACGGGATCGCTCTCAGCTCGCAGCCGCGCGCGAGCGGCTGCGGCCGCTGACGGAGCCGGTCGAAGTCGCAGGCTTTGCTTCCGAGCCGGTTTCAGAGGTCGTTTTCGACAGCGCCGAACAGGATGAACTCGTCCGGCTGCGCCTGACGGACGAGGGCATCGATTACCGCCTGTCGCTGGCCCTTGCGCAATCGGTCGACGTGGTGGGCCGGCGTGTGGCCGAAGTGGGTGCCGTCGAGCCGCTGATCCAGCGTCGCGGCGACGACCGGTTGATCGTGCAGATCCCGGGGCTTGGCGATCCGCAGCGCTTGAAGGATCTGCTCAGCCAACGGGCAAACCTGACCTACCGCCTGGTCGATACATCTCTACCGGTGCAGCGCGCCGTCGATGGGCAACCTCCGGCCGGCACCGAAGTGCTCTATTCCTTTGACGATCCGCCGATCCCCTATCTTGTCGAAAAAGAGCCTGTGCTGGCGGCGGCGAACTTTCTGTCCGCACAAAGCGAGGCGGACCCCTCCGGAGAGACCGCCTCTGTGGCGCTGAAGATCGACGCCACCGGGCAACAGCGCGTGGCAGCCGCTTTGGCGCAGCAAGCCGACAAGGATGTCGCCATCGTTCTGGACGGTCAGGTCGTCCTGGCGCTCAAGCTTTCCGAGGCCGTTACCGGCGATACCGCGCGCATCGCTGCGGACCTTCCGGTCGAAGGCGCCGGGGACCTGGCGGCTCTCATTCGCACGGGCCCCCTTCCGACGCCGCTCACTTTCGTTGAAGAACGGACGGTTGGACCAGGCGTCGGCGACGATGCGATCGCCGACGGCCTCAAGGCCGGTCTTGTCGCGGCCGTCGCCGTCGCCGCCTCGATGATCTTCTTTTATGGCGTCTTCGGCGTCTTTGCAGTCATCGCGCTCGCGCTCAACATCATCCTGATCATCGCGGCGCTCTCGGCTTCGGGCGCCACGCTGACGCTACCGGGGATCGCCGGCATCATCCTGACGATCGGCGTCGCCGTCGACTCGAACGTGCTGATCTACGAACGCCTTCGCGAGGAGGTGCGCGGCGCCGAACCCTTGCGCCGCACGATCAACAACGCCTTTTCGCGCGTCTTCAGCAGCATTTTCGACGCCAATCTGACCATGCTGATCGCCAGCGCCATCCTGTTCTATCTCGGTTCGGGACCGGTGCGCGGCTTTGCGATCACCCTTGCGATCGGTAGCGTCACGACGCTCTTTACCGCCTATACGGTCACGCGCCTGATCGTGAAGCGCTGGCTCCGGCACTGGAAGTCCGAACGTCTGCCGAAAGGAATTCGGACCGGGCGTTTCAGCGACCTCGACGTGAGGTTCATGCGAATCCGCAACCCGGTCTTCATCCTCATGGCGGCCCTGTCGCTTGCCTCGGTGCTGCTGCTCGCTGGCATCGGCCTCAATTTCGGCGTGGATTTCAAGGGTGGATCGATCATCGAGCTGCATTCGAAATCCGGGCCTGTCGATACGGCCGATCTTCGCACCCGTCTCGACGAGCTGAATTTTGGCGAAGTCCAGGTCCAGCAGCTGGGGTCGGGCGAAGACGTGCTGGTTCGCGTGCCGTCGCAGGAAGCCGGGGACAATGCCGAGCAGACCGCGGCCGACGTCATCCGCTCGGAACTCGCCGACGAATACGAGTTCCGCCGCGTTGAAGTGGTCGGCCCGGTCGTCTCCGGCGAGCTGACGCGCGCCGGCACGCTGGGCCTTGCGTTCTCTTTCGTCGCCATCCTGCTCTATGTGTGGCTGCGGTTCGAGTGGCGCTTTGCCGTCGGCGCGATCATCGCCACGTTGCACGACGTCCTGTTGACGGTCGGCTTCCTCGTGCTGACAGGCATAGAGTTCAACCTCGGCAGCATCGCCGCGGTTCTAACGATCGTCGGTTACTCGCTCAACGACACAGTCGTCATCTATGACCGGATCCGCGAAAACCTCGGTCGCTACAGGCGCATGCCGCTGTCGGTGCTGATCGATACCTCGATCAACCAGACGCTGTCGCGCACGATCCTGACCGCGCTGACGACCATTCTGGCGCTGGCAGCACTCTATCTGTTCGGTGGCGGCCTCATTCGCTCGTTCAGCATCACCATGCTGTTCGGCGTCATCGTCGGAACGATTTCGTCCATTTATATCGCCGGACCGATCCTCATCCTCTTCAGGAAACGGACCGACCATATACCGGGTGGCGAGGATATGTCCGGCGCCGATCCGGATGCCGCCGGCGCCGCAAAAGGGACTGCTTGAAATGCCCAAGGGAATTGAAATGCGCGAGGCCCATTTTCCAGGCCGTGCCCCCATCGATGCCTATGGCAACGGCGGTTTTCGCTTCGCCGATATGTCGCACCGCGGCTCGATCCTGATGCTGCCGTCAGGGGTCTATGCCTGGGACGTTGCCGAAGGCGACGCCCTCGAGGTCGGCAAGTTTCAAAGGGTGATCGAAGAGGCGAAGGACATCGAGGTGCTGCTCGTCGGCACCGGTCTCGATATCCGCCCGCTGCCGGCCGACTTGAAGGCGGCGCTGCGCGCTGCCAACGTCTCCTCGGACCCCATGAGCACCGGGGCCGCGGTCCGGACCTACAATGTGATGCTGGCCGAATCGCGTGCCGTTGCCGTCGCGCTGATCGCGGTCTGATCGGCTCCGGGGAAGACGACGTGCAAGACAAGACCGCCCAGATCCTGGCCGACCTCAGGCAAACGGATCGCGACCGCTACCTCGCCTGCCTGCTGGCACCCGTCGACAAGCAACAGTCGCTTGCAGCCCTCTACGCGTTCAACTCGGAGATCGCCCGCATCCGCGACCTCGTGCGCGAGCCGCTTCCCGGCGAGATCCGCATGCAGTGGTGGCGTGACCTCATCGGTAACGATGGCGCAACCGGCGAGGGGCATCCGCTCGCGGAAGCCCTGCTTCAGTGCATTGGCGAGCATCGGCTGCCGCGTTCTGTGTTCGAAAACATGATCGACGCCCGCATCTTCGATCTTTACGACGACCCGATGGAGGATCGTTCGGCGCTCGAAGGTTATGCCGGCGAGACCGCGTCGGCGCTGATCCAGCTCTCCTGCCTGGTGCTCGACCCGAACACCGCGGCGACATCTGCGGAGGCGGCCGGTCATGGCGGCGTTGCGCAGACGATCGCTGGCCTCTTGATGCTGCTGCCGCTGCATCTGAGCCGGGGCCAGGTCTACCTGCCGGCGGAGTTGCTGAGCGCGACCGGGCTTGACCGGGAAACGCTGATTGCCGGCGAAAACAGCGATGCGATCAGCCGGGCCATCCGCGCCTTTGCCGGATTTGGCCGGGACCACCTCGCCAAGGCCCGTGCGCACGCGTCGACGATCTCGCAATCGAATTTCCCGGCCTTCGTGCCGCTGGCACTTGCCGAGCCGATCTTCGATCGCGCCGAGGCGGTGGGCGCCGGGCTGCTGCAAAAGCCGATCCGGCCCGCGCAATGGCGCCGCCAATGGTGGATGTGGCGCGCTGCACGAAGCAGGCGCTTCTAACGGGCCGATCCTGCCGGCCATCTCGCCGGCTCCTGGGGCGCGCCTGTGACGACGCCCTTGTGACGACGACACATTGGCACAAGCCTCGCGGCGTATAGAAGCGCCCTATCGGTGTCGTGCCGAGCAAAGGGAGCGCCCGCGGATGCTTTGGTTACTGCTCATCGCCGTCGTTGTTGCGGTCGGTGCATTCTACATGTGGATGAACGCGCGTGCCGAGCGGGACTGGGACAATCCCGATGCGGGTTCGGCGATGGTCGAATTCGGACGTGCATTTCCGGACGAGGCGATCCGCGCGCTGCATTCCACGGCTGACCGCAAGGCGATCTTCCTCAGGCTGCATGACGGCAAGGCCGGCTTCATCCAGTCGCACGGCACCCACTATGTCTGCCACGTGATCCAGCCGGGCAAGGTCCGGGTCAACAGTTCCGAAAGCGGTCGCGGCCTGATCGTGCACTTCCCCGATTTCGCTTACCTCGACAACGACTTCGAGTTTCAAAGTGCTGGAGAAGCCGCTGAAGTATCGCTCTGGCTGCTTGGCAGCTTCAATCCGAAATCGGAATTCCTGCCGCCGGCTGCAGAACCGTCGCAACCGGCCCAGGCGAGCGAGTAAGAGCAAGCCTCGGATCGAACGAAAAAGGCCCGCCCCGCGTTTGCGCGGGCGGGCCTTTTTGCTGTCGGTCAGGCGCTTGTCTTCAGCTGTTGCCGAGCCACGCGGCGCAATCGGCAAGCGCGCGCGCTGCCGTCGCCTGCTTCTTGGCCACCGCCTTCTCCTTGCCGCGGAAGCGCTTGGCGCCCTCGGGCTTGGTGATCGCGCCCGGCTCGAGCGGCGGGAACAGGCCGAAATTGACGTTCATCGGCTGAAACGACCGCTTGCCCGGCTCGTCGTCGGAAACGATGTGACCGCCGGTGATGTGGTTGAGCAGCGCACCGAAGGCCGTCGTTGCCGGCGGTGCGGCCAGCGTCTCGCCCTTGCGCTCGGCGGCGGCAAAACGGCCGGCGAGAAGGCCGATGCTGGCGCTCTCGACATAGCCTTCGCAGCCGGTGATCTGGCCGGCAAAGCGCAGGCCCGGGCGCGACTTCAGTGTCAGCGTTCCGTCAAGCAGCGTCGGCGAGTTGATGTAGGTGTTGCGGTGCAGACCGCCGAGGCGCGCGAACTCGGCATTCTCCAGGCCCGGGATCATGCGGAACACTTCGGCCTGCGCGCCGTACTTCAGCTTCGTCTGGAAGCCGACCATGTTGTAGAGCGTGCCGAGCGCGTTGTCCTGGCGCAACTGCACGACCGCGTAGGGCTTGACGGTGGGGTTATGGGCATTGGTGAGACCCATCGGCTTCATCGGGCCGTGGCGCAACGTCTCGCGACCACGCTCGGCCATCACCTCGATCGGCAGGCAGCCGTCGAAGTAGGGTGTTCCTTCCCATTCCTTGAAGCCGGTCTTGTCGCCGGCGACGAGAGCATCGACGAAGGCGTTGTACTGCTCCTCGGTCATCGGGCAGTTGATGTAGTCCTTGCCCGTTCCGCCGGGGCCGACCTTGTCGTAGCGGGACTGGAACCAGCAGACATCCATGTCGATCGTCTCGGTGTAGACGATCGGCGCGATGGCGTCGAAGAAGGCGAGCGCGTCGGCGCCGGTTTCCGAGCGAATGGCCTCGGCAAGGCCGGGCGCGGTCAGCGGTCCGGTCGCAATGACCGCCAGGTCCCACTCCTCAGGCGGCAGGCCGGTGATTTCTTCGCGCACCACCGTGATCAGCGGGTGCGCGGCGATCTGGGCGCTGACGGCCTCCGAAAAACCGTCGCGATCGACGGCGAGCGCGCCGCCGGCCGGAACCTGGTTGGCATCGGCCGATTTCATGATCAGCGAGCCGGCAAGACGCATTTCGGCGTGCAGCACGCCGACCGCGTTGCTGGTGGCGTCGTCCGAGCGGAAGGAGTTGGAACAGACGAGTTCGGCAAGGCCGTCGGTCTTGTGCGCGTCCGTGCCGCGCACGCCACGCATCTCGTGCAGGATGACCGGCACGCCGGCCTCGGCGATCTGCCAGGCGGCTTCCGATCCGGCAAGGCCGCCGCCAATGACGTGAATGGGGGAGTGGGAAGAGGTGTCTTTGCTCATGGCGGGCTTCCTATCACGGCTCGGCCCCCGGTTCCAACGCCTATAAACGAAAACGGCGCCTTGATGGCGCCGTCTTGGAAGTCTGGTGGTTCGATCCGATTAGCGGAAGGAACGTGCCGCAATGTTGCGGATGTCGTAGCGGGTGATGCCGATGTCGTTGAGAGCGTGGTTCGACAGGTTGCCGAGCTCGCTGACGGTGCGGCGGTAGTTGATCCAGCTTTTTGCGATGCGAATCGGGTTCATGGTCTTTTCCTCAAATCAGGTTGTCGCGACAGCCATCTGTCTGCGTCGTTGAGGTTCTTATACGCTTGTCTAACAAGAAGGTGGAGTGCAAAGAAAATGCAGCTGCTATGCATTTGTGCAGTGCATCGCCGTTTGAATGGGCAATCCTTACGCCCAGCCGCAAAAGGCGGCATCGATTAACAATTGATTAAAGTGCCGCGTGCTGCGGCTTAACCTGTTGCGAAACATAGGTTTCTGCGCGGCTCACCAGTCGGCCGGTACGGACCCGGTCGGTGGGAGGGATGGCTTGCCGGGGTGCCCGGCTACCAGGCGGGACCATCGCACTATCTCGCACTTGCGAAACGTCATCTGTGTCGACAGCCTATGCAGTGAGATACGACAAACGAAAACGCCCCCCGGCGTGTGCCGGAGGGCGTTTTACTGGAGGTCGGCTATGCCCGGAGGCAATGCCTGAATTACTTGATCGCCTGACGTGCGACGTAGGGAATGTCGCTGCGACCGATGCCGAGGTCGCTCAGCTCACGGTCGCTCATGCGGCCGAGTTCGTTGCAGGTCTGACGATACTTGCGCCAATTGTTGAAAGAACGTGCGAGGTTCATGATCCTATCCTTTCTAGGGTCGTGTGCCAGCGCTCATCTCTCTTGCTGGCCGTCATCTGATGGTCTGGAATATAATCGTTTTGAGCAGAAGTTACAGAGACAATGCTGCATCGCACCCATGCAGGGTTTGCAAGCCTTGAAGGCTCGATGTCCGCCCCTTGAAGGCTCGATGTCCGCCGCGAAACAGTGCTGGCGCGGCATTTGTGCGTCTGGCAGCCAAGAGTGCATTCGGGAAAAGGTGGGTCGGAAAAACAAACAACGCCCGCTGGGGGAGGAGATCCAGCGAGCGTTGTTTTATCCTGATCGGCAACCGGGAGGAGGAGTGTCGCCGATCCAAATCGAGGGGCGCTGGGAGGAGGAGTGCGCCGCCCCGATCGATGAATTGAATATAGTATGCAGGCCGATTGAAGGGTAGCGCGGATCCCGAATGGCACCCATGCGCAAAGTGCATGGCTCCAGGTGTCGATCGCTGCAGATTGCATGAATATTGTGCAGCGCCGTGCCGCGTCTCGGAAATGTAGCGAAGGGAGGGCTGAAAAGAACAACGCCCGCTGGGGGAGGAGGTCCAGCGGGCGTCGTTTAGGGTGATTGGCAACTGGGAGGAGGAGTGTTGCCAATCTGATCGGAGGAGCGCTGGGAGGAGGAGTGCGCCCATCCGAATTCTCTCAGGCTTTCGCCCGGGCCTTCCCAGTTTCCTGGGGCGGTTGGCCAGTTCCGCTGGCGATCGCCCGGCTTGCCGCCGTGTTCGCCTTTGATGATCTGAATATAGGGCCTTTAAATCGATTTGTGCAGTGCAATATCCGCATGGAAGATATGCACGTCGCGCAAGCCGCTTGCCAGTCCCATCGGCACGACCAGAAGCCGCGATAGGGCGATTGTCTTTCCGCGCCGATACATGATTAGGTGGGGGCAAGGCTTGGTCATTTCAAGCACAGGATTCTCAAGACTTGGGGGCAGGATGTACCGGGCGCGTCTCGAGCGAGACTTCAAGGGTTGGATCGACAAGGGATTGCTGCCGGAAAGTGCGGCGCGCGCCATGCTGGCGGAATACGATGGCCGGGAATCGACATTTCGCGCCGGCCGGGTCCTGCTCGTTCTGGCGGCCTTGTTGCTGTCGGCTTCCATATTGCTGCTCGTCGCGGCCAATTGGGAAGCGCTGCCGCGGCTGGCGCGGGTGGTCGGCATCATTGCACTGGTCTGGGGATTGCATTTCGCAGCCGCGTGGCTGGCACGCGCCGGCCGCAGCGGGCTTGCCGCAAGTGCGCTTGTCATTGGCTCGGCGTCGTTCGGTGGCGGCATCGCCCTGATCGGGCAGATGTACCACCTGTCCGGCGATGCGGCTGATGCGGCGCTGCTTTGGTTTGCCGGCGCCGCGCTATCGGCCGTCGCCTTTCGTTCGGCGACGATGACGGCCGCCGCCGGTGGACTTGCGTGGTTCTATTTCGGAACGGTGCTGACCGAAAGCAACTTCAATCTGGCTTCTGACTGGCGATTGTGGTCGGTGCCGGCGCTGGCGATCCTCGTCGTTCTCCTGGTTCGCTTCACCGATGCGGGCAGGGCGCGGCATCTCGCCTACCTGCTCGTACTTGCCTGGCTCTCGTGGCTTTACGTCGACAGCCCGTCGCTGGCCTTTGCGGGCGGGCTTGCGGCATCGGGCCTTGCAGCCTTTCTGGCGGCCGCCATGCCGGGCTCGCCGCTGCGACCATTGGCTATGGAAGCCGGCTCGGCGCCGGCATTCTATTCCTTCGCGCTCGCCCTTCTGGGTTTTGCCGCCCTGCAGTACGAAGCGGTCGGGCTGACGACGGAGATCGTGACAGGCGCATGCACGCTGCTGGTTGCCCTTCTGGGCATAGCGGTCGCAGGCGCGCAGAACGGTGCGGTGCGCTACCTCGGCTATGTCGCCTTCGCAGGCGAGCTTCTCTATCTCGCCTTCGAAACCCTCGGGTCGATGCTCGGCACATCGGGCTTCTTCCTGATTTCGGGGCTGGTGGTCGCCGGCATCGCCTGGCTGGTGATCCGTATCGAGGGGCACATGGCACGCGCACGCCGCACGGAGGCTTCGCAATGAGTGGCGAAACGCAAAAGAGCCGCTGGCTCAACCCGCTTCTGGCGGCGCTCCTCGTTGCGGGCGCCCAGACGGCGGCACTCGGCTACATGATCGAGAGCAGGGCCTCGATTTTGCGGAGCGGCCGCGAGGTGTTGCTGAAAACCGTGCCGGTCGATCCGCGTGATCTGCTGCGGGGCGACTATGTGATCCTCAGCTACGACATATCGAGGATAGAGCCGGAACTGTTTACGGGCGGCTTTCCGGCGGAAGAGAAGGAGGCTCAGATCTACGTCCGGCTGGAACAGCAGCTCGACGGTTTCTGGACGGTGACGCAAGCCGCCTTTCAGCCGCTGGCAGCGGCGGGCGACACCGTCGTTCTTCGTTCGCTGCCATTTGTCTATTACCCTTCAACTCCGCCGGCGCCGGTCAATGTCGAGTATGGCATCGAACGCTTCTATGTGCCGGAAGGCGAGGGGCGGACGCTTGAAGAGGCGCGCAACGCCGAGGCGCTCTCCGTCGACGTGCGCGTCGATGCCGGCGGCAAGGCCCAGATCCGCGAGATCGCGGTCAATGGGAGCCCGGTCTATGAAGAGCCACTCTATTGAGAGTGTCGGGTGTTCTGTGATCCGCCGTGGAATTCCGCATTTTCCCTTTGATCCCGTCAAAACGAGTGATATAGAGACGCCGCGCTCGGGAAAGTCCTGAACTTTCAGCATGCCCATTCTATCCGCGGTTTCCGTTGGTTGGTCTTGCGGGAATACGAACAGGCGGTGCGATTGTCTGAACGCGGGTATGGTGAAATTGGTAGACACGCCAGATTTAGGTTCTGGTGCCGCAAGGCGTGGGAGTTCAAGTCTCTCTACCCGCACCAGATCAGCAATCGTGCCCAAAGTCCGGATTCTGCAGGGATGAAGGGGGCTGGAGTGCCATTTTGCTTGCAAAACGGTTACGGAATTGCGTAAAGCCACTCCCGGCAAATGGATCGGCTCACGTGCTCGCCAGACCTTTCGAAGGGGAAGAGCACAGTCAACGTGAAATGAAGGTTTG
>NZ_DASYGZ010000130.1:0-36610 GCF_035999135.1 Ensifer sp. | reverse complement strand
GCGATGCTTCACCCAGGTGATCAGGGTCATGAGCGCAAACAGCAGAGCGACTTTCTCGTGTCCTGCAAAGTAGAGTACAACCGGAATGACCGCCGTTGCAACCAGGGCCGAGAGCGACGAGTAACGGCTGATTTTCGCCATGGCGAGCCAGATCGCGGCGAAGACGAGAACCATCCAGGGCACGAGGCCGAGCAGCACGCCGATATAGGTGGCAACACCCTTGCCGCCCTTGAAGCCGAGCCAGACCGGATAGAGGTGGCCGATGAAGGCGGCAAAGCCTGCGGCAATCCCCGCTTCCACGCCCCAGTAGGATGCAATCGCGGCTGCCGCCGTGCCCTTGAGCGCGTCGAGCAACAGGGTCGCTGCCGCCAGCTTCTTGTTGCCGGTGCGCAGCACATTGGTCGCGCCGATATTGCCCGAGCCTATCTTGCGCACGTCGCCGAGCCCCGCCATGCGGGTCAGGATCAGCCCGAACGGGATCGAACCCAGCAGATAGCCGAAGCCCAGGCTCAGAAGCGTCAAGGGCAGCCCGAGCTGCCACGACAATAGATCCACCGGTTCCCCTCCCGCTCGACCTTCGGCCGCTTACGCAGAATGCACAAGCTTGCCGGCAACATAGGTCTGCACAACCCGTCCGGTAAAGCGCGCATTTTCGAATGCCGTGTTCTTGGAGCGCGAGACGATTGCTTCCTTGTGGAGCACCCAGGGCTCGTCGAGATCGATGACCGCGATATCGGCCTTGGCGCCCGGCTTCAGCGTGCCGGCGTCAAGGCCGAAGATCGCAGCCGGACGTGTCGACATGGCGTCGATCAGCCGCATCAGGGGCACCTGGCCGCTGTGATGCAGGCGGAGTGCGGCTGCCGCCAGGGTTTCCAGGCCGATGGCGCCATCGGCCGCGTCGGCGAACGGCAGGCGCTTGGTATCGACGTCCTGCGGATCGTGCGAGGAGACGATGATGTCGATCGTGCCGTCGGCAAGCGCCTCGGCCATCGCGACCCGGTCGTCCTCGCCGCGCAAGGGTGGTGAAAGCTTGAAGAAGCTCCGATATTCGCCGATGTCGTTTTCGTTGAGCGCCAGATTGTTGATCGAGATGCCGCAGGTCACGTTGGCGCCGCGGGCGCGCGCGGTGCGCATGGCCTCGGCCGATTCGGGGACGGAAATCTGCGACGCATGGTAGGCGGCCCGCGTCAGCCCGGCGATGCGCAGGTCGCGCTCGAGCGGGATGATCTCCGCCTCGCGCGGGATCCCGGAAAGGCCGAGCCAGCTGGCGAGCAGGCCTTCATGCATCACGCCATTGGCGCCGAGATACTTGTCGCGCGTCTCGAGCGCGATGACCGCGCCGAATTCGCGGGCATAGGTCATGGCGCGGCGCAGCACCAGCGTGTCGTGGATCGGGCGGCGGCCGTTGGTGAAGCAGACGGCACCGGCTTCGCGCAGGAGGCCGAACTCGGTCATTTCTTCGCCGGCAAGGTCCTTGGTGAGTGCTGCGGCCGGATGCACGTTGACCAGCGCCTTGTCGTGCGCCGTCTTCTTTACGTATTCGACGAGCGCGATGTCGTCGATAACAGGGTCGGTGTCGGGCATGGCGATGAAGGTGGTGACGCCGCCGGAAGCGGCCGCCCGAGAGGCGGACTCGAAAGTTTCGCGGTGCTCGCTGCCCGGTTCGCCGACGAAGACGCGGGCGTCGACAAGGCCGGGAACGGCGGTGAGGCCAGCGCAGTCCTTGACGAAAGCGCCATCCGGAACGCCCTGGTTCTGGGCGTCGGCGCCGGCTGCGAGTATCCGGCCGTCGTTGCCGACGATGATGGTGCCGACTTCATCGAGATTGCGCGAGGGGTCGATGATACGAAGGTTCTTCAGAACGAGTGGTCTGGTCATAGGCGCGGCCCCTGGTTCTGCGAGAGAAGCAGCGTTTCCATGACTGCCATGCGCACGGCAACGCCCATCTCGACCTGCTGTTCGATCACGCTCTGTGGACCGTCGGCGATTTCCGAGGCGATCTCGACGCCGCGGTTCATCGGCCCGGGGTGCATGACGAGCGCATCCTCCTTGGCCGCCTTCAGCTTCTCCGCATCGAGCCCGAAATAGTGGAAGTATTCGCGAACCGACGGCACGAAGGAACCGGCCATGCGCTCGCGCTGCAGGCGCAGCATCATCACGACATCCGCATCCTTCAGGCCCTCAGCCATCGAGTGATAGACCTCTACGCCCATGTCGGCGATCCCGGACGGAAGCAGCGTCGCCGGTGCGACGACGCGGACGCGCGCACCCATCTGGTTGAGCAGCAGGATGTTGGAGCGCGCCACGCGCGAATGCAGCACGTCGCCGCAGATCGCCACGATGATGCGCGACAGCTTGCCCTTGGCGCGGCGGATGGTGAGCGCATCGAGCAGCGCCTGCGTCGGGTGCTCGTGCTGACCGTCGCCGGCGTTGACGACGGAGCAGGAGACCTTCTGCGCGAGAAGCGCCGCGGCGCCGGCCGACGAGTGGCGCACCACAAGCACATCCGGGTGCATGGCGTTGAGGGTCATCGCCGTGTCGATCAGCGTCTCGCCCTTCTTTACCGAGGAGTTGCCGACCGACATGTTCATCACGTCGGCGCCAAGCCGCTTGCCGGCGAGCTCGAAGGAGGACTGGGTCCGGGTCGAGGCCTCGAAGAAGAGGTTGATCTGCGTCAGCCCCCGAAGCGTAGACGTCTTCTTTTCTCTCTGACGGGAGATTTGGACGGCTTCGTCGGCGCGATCGAGCAGGTAGGTGATATCCTGCTCCGTGAGCCCCTTGATGCCGAGCAGGTGGCGATGCGGGAAAGTGATCATGGGCCGCCCTTGCGCTCTTTAAAATTCGTCGCTCTATAAGACCTGGCCCCCGGCACGGCAAGGCTTGGGCGTCACCGTCCGCAGAAAACTTGCGACAGCCATCCTATCTTTTTCGCGCCCCGTTCCGTGGCCGGGAAACTTGCGCTAGAACCGGCCCATGAATCAGATGAACCGGACTGAACAGAAACTCGCCGAGCTGAACCAGCCCAAGCCCTGGTCCGGTGTCAACGCCTATCGTTCCGACCCGCTCGTCGTGGATATCACGTCGAGCATGAGCAAGACGTTGCGCGACGAGTTCGACGTGCTCGGCCGGTACGTCACCTCGCCCGAGGCGCAGGAATTGGCGCGCATGGCGAACGAAGGTCCGCCGAAGCTGAAGACGCATGGACCCCGCGGCGAGCGCCTGGATGTGGTCGAGTTCCATCCGGCCTGGCACGCACTGATGCGTCGCTCCATGGGATCGGGCCTGCATTCGTCCGCCTGGGAGAACCTGGCCGAGGAGCGCAACCAGTCACACAAGGTCCGCGCCATCCGGTTCTATCTGACGGCGCAGCTCGAATGCGGCCATCTCTGCCCGTTGACGATGACCAGTGCATCGCTTGCGGCGATCACCGCGTCGCCGGCGGTGCAGAAGGAGTGGGCGCCGAAGATCCTGTCGCGCAAGTACGATTCCACCAATCGTCCCTGGATGCAGAAGTCTGCGGTCACCGTCGGCATGGGCATGACGGAGAAGCAGGGCGGCACCGACGTGCGCGCCAATACCTCGACAGCTGAACGGGTGGGCGAGGGCATCTACCGGCTGAATGGTCACAAGTGGTTCATGTCGGCGCCGATGAGCGACGCCTTCGTCATGCTGGCGCAGACCCGCGAGGGCCTTGGCTGCTTCCTCGTGCCACGACTGCTCGAGGACGGCAGCGCCAACGGACTGCGCTTCCAGCGCCTGAAGGACAAGCTCGGCAATCGCTCCAACGCGTCCTCCGAGGTCGAGTTCTCCGATACGTTCGGTTTTATCCTCGGCGCGCCCGACGGCGGGATCCGCACGATCCTCGACATGGTGACACTGACCCGGCTCGACTGTGCGCTCGCGTCGGCCGGCATGATGCGGGCTTCGCTTGCCGAAGCCGTGCACCACACCCGTGGCCGCAAGGTGTTCGGCAAGCCGCTCGCCAGCCAACCGATGATGACGCGCGTGCTCGCCGACATGGCGCTCGATGTCGCGGCGGCAAGCGCCCTTTCGTTCCGGCTGGCCGAAGCGTTCGACAGGGCCCGCAACAGCCCGGAAGACGCGGCCTACGCGCGCATCATGACGCCCGTTGCCAAATACTGGGCCTGCAAAATCGCGCCTGCACTGATCTATGAGGCGATGGAGTGCCTTGGCGGCAATGGCTACGTCGAGGAGCGGGCGCTCGCCCGCCACTACCGCGAAGCGCCTGTCAATGCCATCTGGGAAGGGTCCGGCAACGTCATGGCGCTCGACGTGCTGCGGGTGCTCGCCAAGGGCAAGGATCTGTTCGAGCAGCTCTTCGTCGTTCTCGCCCGCGACCTCGGACCCTCCGGTCGCAAGACGATCGACGTGCTTCGCGCGGCGATGTCGCTGTGCGAGCGGGATGAGGGTGCGGCCCGCATGCTGGTCGAGCAACTGGCGCTCGCCGCTGCCGCCGCCGAACTTTATCGCCTCGGCGCCGGGCGCATCGCCGATGCGTTCCTGGAATCACGCCTGGCTGCCGGCTGGCGCTCGACCTACGGCATGCTCGATTCACGCTTCGATTCCGCCTACATCCTCGACCTCCTCTATCCCCCTGCGACATAGTCGTCAGGTCCCCCGCGACGTAGTCGTCGGGTCGTGCGACGTGGTCGTCAATTGCTTGCGACGTAGGCCGTGAGAAGAAGGACGAGCGGGATCGTGAAGAACGAAACCACGGTCTGGACGGTGGCCACGGCCGCGTAAAGCTCGGCATCGCCACCCATCTGTTTGGCGAGCAGATAGCCGTTCATCGCCGTCGGTACCGCCGCGCCAAGGGCAATGACGAGAAGCGCGTCGCCGCGAATGCCGAGCATATAGCTCGCGCTCACCATGAAGACCGGCATGACGATCAGCTTGAGGAAAACGGCAAGCAGCGCGACGGCGCTCGGCCTCAGCGCGTCCGACGCACGCAAGCCCGCGCCGACCATCACCAGGCCGAGGCTGAGTGACGCGCTCGCCAGCATCTCGATGGTGGCCATCAGCGGGCTGTAGATCTTCAGTCCGATCAGGTTGACGAAAATTCCGAGCACCGAAGACACGATGATCGGGTTGGTGGCGATCTTCATGAAGAAGCGGCGAAAGTCACGGCTTCCGCCGGTGAACCAGACGAGCACGGCAATATTGTAGAGATTGGTCGGGATGATCAGCAGCGTCATCAACAGTGCGGTCAGGGTCAGGCCGAGCTGCCCGTAGAGCTTGTGGGCGATCGCAAGCGCCATGAAGCCGTTCCACCTTGTTGCGGTCTGGAACGTCGACGTGAAGGACGCTGCGGAGATGTTGCGGTTTTTAAGCGCAGGCCAAAGCAGGAGCACGAAGAGGGACATCAGGCTGACGCTGCCGATCGTAGCGACGGCGGTGGCGTCCGCCTGCAATCCGGCAAAGTCGGCTTCGGCCAGGGTCGAGAACAAAAGGGCAGGGAACAGGATGAAGTAGCCGAACTGCTCGAGCCCGAGCCAGAGGTTCTGGTCGACGAGCGTCGAGCGCTTGAGCCAGGCGCCGAGAAGCACAAGGAGGAAGACGGGAAGGATGCTTTCGAAGACGACGGTCATGGGAGAGGGCCTGCATGCGGGATGTCTATCGCTACCGCAAATCCGGTCGGACCGGAATGGTGTTGCAGCGCGAAGGCGGAAGATCGGGGGACCCCAATGCCTGTGGGGCGCGTGAGCCGGCAGCCTGTGAAAATTAACCTTAACAATTGGTTTACGTTGCGCGGGCCCCGGCAAGGAGGGACACTGCACCGGTAATCTAATGGATTCCGGAACGGAGCGGTTCGGTGAGAACTGGTCTTTTGATCATCATGATGATGTTTTTTGCCGGACTGGCGCTCGATATCGCAGTTCCTGCGGCGGTCCTCATGGCCGTCGTTCTCGCGGACCGTGCGATTTATCCGCTGGTCTCCCGGCATATGTTGGAAAGGGGAGCCGCATGAAGTGGTTTCTGATCCTGTGGGGTGGACCGGTGCTGCTGCTGACCAGCTGGTACAGTCTTTCCTATTACGACATGAGTTTCGGTTTTTTCATGCTGACGCGGCAGACCCATGACCTGGTTTTCCAGGTCTATGGCAACGTGCTCGGCATCCCACCGGAAACGATCCCGCCGCTCGTCGCCCGCGCGATCGTCGTCGACAGTCTGATCGTTTTCGCCATCGTCGGTTTCCGCAAGCGCCGCCAGATCGCGGCCTGGTACCGGCGCCGGTTCGGCGCGCCAGTCGCTCAGTCCGAGAGGCCGCCTCTTGCAAGCGACGCCAGCCTGTCGAGCGCGCCCTGAAGAATGAAGGAGGCCGCGGCCGAATCGATGCGTTGGGCCCGCTTCTTTCGCGAAACATCCATCTCGATCAGCACCCGCTCGGCCGCCACGGTCGAGAGCCTTTCGTCCCAGAAGACGAAGGGCAGGGGTGTCTTTTGCTCCATGTTGCGAACAAAGGCGCGCGTTGCCTGACAGCGCGGTCCTTCGCTGCCGTCCATGTTGACGGGCAGGCCGATGACGAAGGCCGCGACCTTTTCTTTCGCTGCTGCCAACAGCAGCGCTTCGGCGTCCACGCCGAACTTGACCCGGCGGATCACCTCGCGTGGCGTCGCGATGCGACGGCCGAGATCGGAGACCGAGAGGCCGATCGTTTTCGTGCCGAGGTCCAGACCGGCGACCGGCTGGTTGGGCTGAAGCTGGGACGCCAGGTCTTCGATGGTGAGAATTGCCATGGGAATGTCGATTCGATCTTTGCGCTGGGGACTGTCTGTTCCATATGCTGTTGCGACACGTAAATCATCAGGGAGAACGTCATGAAGATCAAATGGCTCGGCCACGCCGCCTTTCACATCGAGACGGCCAAGTCGAAAATCCTGATCGACCCCTTCTTCACCGGCAATCCTTCCTTCCGTGACGAGGAGCGCCGTGATGCGACCGCGGGCCTGACCCACATTCTGCTGACCCACGGCCATGGCGACCACGTCGGCGACACGATCGCGATCGCCAAGGAGACGGGAGCGACCGTCGTTGCCAATGCTGATCTCTGCGCCTGGCTTGGGCACCATGGCGTCAAGGCGCTCGAAATGGGCAACACCGGCGGCACCATCCATCTCGGCGGCTTTTCCACGACCTTCGTCAACGCGCTGCATTCCTCGGCGCAGCTGACCGAGGACGGCGTCTCCCATTCGCTCGGCAATGCCAACGGCCTGGTGCTGCATTTCGAGGATGAGCCGACGCTCTATCACATGGGCGACACGGACATTTTTTCCGACATGGCGCTGATCGACGAACTGCATCAGCCGGAAATCGGCATCGTGCCGATCGGCGACCGTTTCACCATGGGTGGTGCCGTCGCGGCACTCGCCTGCCAGCGCTTCTTCAAGTTCGCAACCGCGATCCCCTGCCACTACGGGTCGTTCCCGATCATCGACCAGACGCCTGCGACGTTCGTTGCCGGCATGGAAAGCGCGTCGACGAAGGTCGCCGCGCCTCAGGTCGGCGGCATCGTCGAGGTCTGATGGTGCCGAGGGCCTTTTGACGACAGGCCCGGCACTCCGGCATTTCCCCCGTTGCGTGGCTCGCGCTGCGCCATTATAGCGGGGGAAGTTCCAGTTACCGGAGACGATCATGTCCGTAGACCTTGCCACCGTGAAGCGCGTCGCGCGCCTTGCCCGTATCGCCGTCAGCGAAGAAGAAGCCGAACGGATGATGGGCGAGCTCAATGGCATCCTCGGTTTTGTCGAGCAGCTCTCCGAAGTCAATGTCGATGGCGTCGAGCCGATGACCTCGGTCACGCCGATGGAGATGAAGAAGCGCACGGACAATGTTTCGGACGGCAACAAGGCGGACGACATCGTCGCCAATGCGCCGAATTCGGACCGCAATTTCTTCCTCGTTCCGAAGGTGGTCGAGTAACAGCCCGCCAGCCGCCCCGACGTTCCCGATTGCGAAAGCCCGATTTCACCATGACCGACCTGACCAGCCTGACGATTGCCGAAGCCCGCACCAAGCTTGGCGCCAAGGAAATCACCGCCGTCGAACTGACCGACGCCTACATCGGCGCGATCGATGCCGCCAATGAGGCGATCAACGCCTATATCACCGTCACGCCGGACAAGGCGCGCGAAATGGCCAAGGCCTCGGATGCGCGCATTGCCGCCGGCAAGGCCGGTGCACTCGAAGGCATTCCGCTCGGCATCAAGGACCTCTTCGCCACCGAAGGCGTGCACACCCAGGCCTGCAGCCACATCCTCGACGGCTTCGCGCCGCGCTACGAATCGACCGTCACCCAGAACCTGTGGAACGACGGCGCCGTCATGCTCGGCAAGCTGAACATGGACGAATTCGCCATGGGCTCGTCGAACGAGACGTCCTACTACGGCGCGGTCAAGAACCCCTGGCGTGCCAAGGGCTCCAATCTGGATCTCGTGCCGGGTGGTTCGTCCGGTGGTTCCGCCGCAGCCGTTGCCGCGCATCTCTGCGCCGGCGCGACCGCCACCGATACCGGCGGTTCCATCCGCCAGCCTGCCGCCTTCACCGGCACCGTCGGCATCAAGCCGACCTACGGCCGCTGCTCGCGCTGGGGCACCGTCGCTTTCGCCTCGTCGCTCGACCAGGCCGGCCCGATCGCCCGTGACGTGCGCGACGCCGCGATCCTCCTGAAGTCGATGGCAAGCGTCGACGCCAAGGACACGACCTCCGTCGACCTGCCGGTTCCGGATTACGAAGCCTCGATCGGCAAGTCGATCAAGGGCATGAAGATCGGCATCCCGCGCGAATACCGCGTCGACGGCATGCCGGAGGAGATCGAAGCGCTTTGGCAGCAGGGCATTGCCTGGCTGAAGGAGGCCGGCGCCGAGATCGTCGATATCACCCTGCCGCACACGAAATACGCGCTGCCGGCCTACTACATCGTCGCTCCGGCCGAGGCCTCCTCGAACCTCGCCCGCTACGACGGCGTGCGCTACGGCCTGCGCGTCGACGGCAAGGACATCGTCGACATGTACGAAAAGACCCGTGCGGCCGGGTTCGGCCACGAGGTCAAGCGCCGCATCATGATTGGCACCTACGTGCTGTCGGCCGGCTACTACGACGCCTATTACCTGCAGGCGCAGAAGGTTCGCACCCTGATCAAGCGTGACTTCGAACTGGCGTTCCACGCCGGCGTCGACGCGATCCTGACGCCGGCGACGCCGTCGTCGGCCTTCGGTATCGCCGACGAGGATCTCGCCGCCGATCCGGTCAAGATGTACCTGAACGACATCTTCACGGTGACCGTGAACATGGCCGGTCTTCCGGGAATCGCGGTGCCTGGCGGCCTCGACCACAAGGGCCTGCCGCTCGGCCTGCAGCTAATCGGCAAGCCCTTCGAGGAGGAGACGCTGTTCAAGACCGCCCATGTGATCGAACAGGCGGCCGGTCGCTTTACCCCCGCCAGGTGGTGGTAAGATTTCAGGTGGCGGTGCCGACAAGGCGCCGCCATTCTTCGTTTTGAACGTTGCCATTCACTGTCGTCGCGCAAGGAGCCCGCGCCATGCCGGTTATCCGCCACGCCCGCGCCGGTGACGTCAACCGCCTGACGGCGATCGGACTTGGCGCGTGGCAATCGGCGATCGCCGGCCTTGCCGATGGCGAGAGGATGCGACGGGTCGCGGAGGCTTCGTTTTCCCGCTTCCTTTCGGATCACTGGCTTTCCGTCCTGCTCATCGAAGCCGATGGCGACATCCGCGGCTGGGCGGCGCGCGAAAACTTCGACAACGCGATTTCGGACCTGTGGGTCGAGCCCCCTGCGCAGGGCAGAGGTTTCGGCGCGCTTCTGCTCGCCGAGATCGAGGGCCGCATCGGAGGGGACGGCTTCGACACCGTGACCACCAAGACCCACGCCCGCAACGATCCGGCCGTGCGCTTCTTCCGCAAGCGCTGCTACGGGGTAAGCTGGCTTTCGACGGCCTACGCGCCGCAACTCGACAGCAACGTCGAGTTTATCGGCCTCAGCAAATCCCTCCAAACGCACGCAGAGCGCTGATCCTGCTTTAAAGCAGGGCTGTCATCCGGAAATGGCGCTGGCGCATTCACATCTCATTCATTAGGCCCGTGAAATATTATGGGTTATGAATGTGCGGGGGCACCGCGGGGGAACGCTTGTTACAGATGCTGGAGAGGACGGTCGCGCGACCGTTGGTTCTGAGACCCTTCCATCACTCTTTTTGGATTGCCGGCCTCGGCCTGATCGTTTTTGTCGCTTGCGTGCTCGGCATCCTCAGTCGCCCGGTCGGCATGCTCGCCTCGATCTGGCCGGCCAATGCCATCCTTCTCGGACTTCTCGTTCGGAATCCGTCGCTTGCATCCCCGGCCGGCTGGCTTACCGCGGCATTGGCCTATGTGCTCGCCGACCTCGTCACGGGAGCGGACCTCACGCAGGCAATTTCGCTGAATGCCGCAAACATGGTCGGTGTGGTCATCGGCTACGCACTTTTCGCAAGGCTCTCGAGCGAACACCGGCATTTGCGCCGACCGCTCTCGGTGCTCCATGTTTTTGCCAACGCCTCCCTGGCGGCAATCGGTGCCGCGATCGTGGGCGCCGTCGCCGTGCATGCGGCATTCGCAGCGCCTCTGCCTGATGCCTTCGTTGCCTGGCTGACGACTGAACTCGTCAACTACGTCGTCATCCTGCCTGTCTTCCTGGCAGCGCCGATCTCCAGCGACGGTTCGGGCACCCGCGCCGTATCGATCGTGGCCTCGACAAGAGCCGGCAGTCCCTGGCCGCTGGTTGCACTGGTTGCTTCCTGCGCCGCTGCACTGGCGATCGGCGGGCCGGGCGCTCTCGCCTTTCCGGTGCCGGCGCTTCTGTGGTGCTCCCTGACCTATGGATTGTTCTGCGTGACAGTGCTGACGGCGATCGTCGGTGTGCTGACCCAGATCGCCGTCGCATCCGGAGCCCTGCATCTTGGTGCCAGCAGCCTTGCCGAGGTGACGCTGACGTCGACTCGGCTGGGAACAACGCTGCTCGCTCTCTGTCCCCTGACGGTTGCCAGCGTCGACGCCGCGCGGCGCGCCTTGATCGGGCGTTTGTCCCACGCGGTCGACTACGATTTCCTGACGCAATGCCTGGCACGCTCGGCATTCATGTCCCGCGCCGCCGCGTTGGTGGCAGCACCCGCGGCGCGCAGAAGCGGAACGGTCGTGATGATGCTCGATATCGATCGCTTCAAGGCGATCAACGACACCCACGGCCACGCCGTGGGGGATCGCGTGCTGACGGCGGTCGCGCGTGTCGTTCGAACGGCACTGCGCGGCGATGATCTTTTTGGCCGGCTTGGTGGCGAGGAGTTCGCCGTCGTGCTCGTCCGCCAGTCCCATGCAGACGCACTCAAGGTCGCCGAGCGGCTGCTTGAGGCGGTGCGTGCGCTGGAACTCGACCTGGAGCAGGGCGGCAAACTCTCCGTGACGATCAGCATCGGAGCAGCCGAGGTCTCCTCCGGCGAAGCGGTGCTCGACCGGTTGCTGCTGGCGGCGGACCGCGCCCTCTATCAGGCAAAGGACGCTGGCCGCGATCGCTGTGCTCTGTCTGCAGCCCACGGATGACGTTAGGTCAGCCTGAATTCAGAATGTTGTTCACGTAAGGTGAGAGATAGATACCGGGCATGAAGCATGCCCGGTATTGCGGTGCGCCGATCGCTCTAGCGGTTGTTGAGTTCCGAACGAACCAGCAGCAAGCCGCGTTCCGTGATCCGATAGGGCTTTCCGCCCGAAGACGAGATCGCCTTCTTGCGTTTCAGCTTGCGGAAAAGCTCGAGATCGAAGCCGGGATAGACCCAGCCGTCACGGGTAAAGCACCGGATCTCGGTGATCGCCTTGTCTTCGCGGATGATTTCGATACGGCCGCCCTGGGCCAAATGATGAAGTATGCGCTGTTCTGCGCGCGAGATGTCCATTGTCTGAATGTTCCGGAATAGCGTTCGGAAGAACGCAGGAAAACGTTCCGCAAATCTCTGGAAAAGCGGGGTGACGTTTCCGGCCCGTGCGCGCAATCAAAAGGGATTACGCGGACGGGCTTCACCGGGACTCAGGCGAAGAAAAGAACATCAAAACTCCAAAATAACGGTTGTTTCCTAAAAGACCGCCGCCCGCGCGTCAAGGTGTCATTGCAACACCAGGGTGCCGATGGCTGCCAGAGCCACCTGGAAAACGATGATCACCGCGAGGCGTGTTCGAAACGGTTCCTTGCGGGTCTTATGCCGGAAGATATGGCGCGCCGTCATTGCGCCCGGGCTCCCGCCGAGGAGGGCGACCGTGAGCAGCGTCCGTTCGCTGATGCGCCGCCGGCCGGAGCGCGCCGCCCGTTTGTCGTGCCAGAAGAGCCCGAAGGCGGCGACGTTGATGACAATTGCGAACGAGATGACTGCGGCGACGATGGACATGGCCGAATTCTCGCCGACCGGCGCTAAATGGCGGTTAAGAGATGCGCGCTGCCTGCATGAGATTGCAGATGGCGCCCATGATCCCGCCGAACAACTTGCACCGACCGACCAATTGTTCTACCGAGAAACCAAGAATTCAGGCTTCAAAGAAGAGCATGATATGAGCATTGTCGACGTCCGCACTCCCGATCCCAAACGCTTCATCCCCGGCGCCACCGGCGACTGGGAAGTCATCATCGGCATGGAAGTCCATGCCCAGGTGCTGTCCAATTCGAAGCTGTTCTCGGGCGCCTCGACGGAGTTCGGCAATGCGCCGAATGCGAACGTGTCTCTCGTGGACGCCGCCATGCCCGGCATGCTGCCCGTCATCAACGAGGAATGCGTCCGCCAGGCGGTGCGCACCGGCCTCGGCCTCAAGGCCGTGATCAACAACCGCTCGATCTTCGACCGCAAGAACTACTTCTATCCGGATCTGCCGCAGGGCTACCAGATCTCGCAGTTCAAGGATCCGATCGTCGGTGAGGGCAAGATCGTCATCTCGGTCGGTCCGGACCGCCAGGGCCAGTTCGAGGACGTCGAGATCGGCATCGAGCGCCTGCATCTTGAGCAGGACGCCGGCAAGTCGATGCATGACCAGCATCCGTCGATGTCCTATGTCGATCTCAACCGCTCGGGCGTGGCGCTGATGGAGATTGTCTCCAAGCCCGACATGCGCTCGTCGGACGAGGCCAAGGCCTACATGACGAAGCTGCGTTCGATCGTGCGCTATCTCGGGACCTGCGACGGCAACATGGACGAAGGTTCGATGCGCGCCGACGTCAACGTCTCCGTCCGTCGTCCGGGCGAAGGCTTCGGCACGCGCTGCGAAATCAAGAACGTCAACTCCATCCGCTTCATCGGCCAGGCGATCGAGTACGAGGCGCGCCGCCAGATCGGCATCATCGAAGACGGTGGCGTGATCGACCAGGAGACCCGCCTGTTCGACCCGAACAAGGGCGAGACCCGTTCGATGCGCTCGAAGGAAGATGCGCACGATTACCGCTACTTCCCGGATCCGGATCTGCTGCCGCTTGAATTCGACCAGGCGTTCGTCGATGCGCTGAAGGCCGACCTGCCGGAACTGCCGGACGACAAGAAGGACCGCTTTGTCAGCGCCATGGGCCTGTCGGTCTATGACGCTTCGGTGCTCGTCTCTGAAAAGTCGATTGCCGACTATTTCGAGGCAGTGGCCGAAGGACGCGACGGCAAGATCGCCGCCAACTGGGTCATCAACGACCTTCTCGGCGCCTTGAACAAAGCCGGCAAAGCCATTGAAGAGACTCCGGTTTCGCCGGCCCAGCTCGGCGGCATCATCGATCTGATCAAGGCCGAGACCATCTCGGGCAAGATCGCCAAGGATCTCTTCGAAATCGTCTGGAACGAGGGCGGCGACCCGGCCGAGATCGTCGAAGCGCGCGGCATGAAGCAGGTGACCGACACCGGTGCCATTGAAAAGGCCGTCGACGAGATCATCGCCGCCAATCCGGACCAGGTCGCCAAGGTGCAGGCCAAGCCCTCGCTCGCCGGCTGGTTCGTCGGCCAGGTGATGAAGTCGACCGGTGGCAAGGCCAACCCGCAGGCCGTCCAGGCGCTGGTCAAGGCCAAGCTCGGCATCGAGGAGTAATCGATGTTCTTCGTGCGCACGGCGAGCGAGCGTGATCTGGACAACGTCCGCGCCCTGCTCGTCGAGACGTGGCACGCGACCTATGACACCTTCTACGGTGTCGACAAGGTCAATGAACTGATAGAGCGCTGGCACTCGCTGCCGGCGCTGAAAGCCCGACTTGGGCGCAAGAACGCGGAATTTCTGGTCGCCGACGACGGGCGCCAGCTTGGCGGCATGGGCTTTGCCGCCATGTCCGATGCGCTGCCCAAGACTGCGGTGCTTCACAAGCTCTACGTCCTGCCGAAATTCCAGCGGCAGGGGATCGGCCGCGACATTTTCGCTGAACTCGAGACCTGTTTCCCGGACGCCGCGCGCATGCGCGTCGAGGTCGAGCCGCAGAACCTTCACGCCTTGGCATTCTACCGGAGCCACGGCTTTGCCGAGGCGGGTGAAACCGCCCATTGTGGCGACGAGCAATCCGGACTGCCGGCCATCATCCTTGAGAAACTGCTTCCAGCCTAACCGCTTTCCGCAAGGTCGTTCCCTCAATCTGTGGAAAACCCGGAGGACCAGGGTGCTGTCATCAAGCCGTTACCTTCGGGTGTTTGGTCCGCTGCCGACGAACGATTTTCAGCGGAGGAACCATGGACGCGACGACCGAACTCCTGATCCGTGAGGCCGAGCGCGAAGATCTGGCCGCGATCGTTGCGCTCTTTGCAGGCGACGGTCTCGGCGGACATGGCGACACGACCGATCCTGCCGCCTTTGCGGACTACGTGGCCGCCTTCGAAAAAATCGCCGCCTCGTCACTTCAGACGCTCTATGTGGCCGTTCTTGGCGACGAGGTTGTCGGCACGTTTCAGACGGCGCTGCACACGTCGCTGTCCGGACGCGGCAGCTCCAGCCTGATTGTCGAGGCGGTCCAGACGCGCGAGGACATGCGCGGCCGCAGGATCGGCGAGCGCATGATGCGCCATGCCATTGCCGAGGCGAGGGAGCAGGGAGCAGCCAAGGTGCGGCTGACCTCGAATGCGCTGCGCACCGATGCCCACCGTTTCTACGAAAGGCTCGGTTTCGCGCGCAGTCATTTCGGCTTCCTCATGCCGTTGAAATGAAGGGCCTTGCCTCGGAATCACTGGACAAGCCATGAGCGCCGGGGCATAAGCGGGAACATTGTTTTGGTATCTGGCCGCCTCCCATCGGCCGGTCAAGGACGGCATCATGAAGCTCCTGCTGCAGATTTTCACCTGGTGGAACGAACAGACGATCGGAACGCGCTTTCACACCTGGCGCCACGGTCAGCGCGTCGGTCAGGACGAGCTCGGCAACGTCTACTACCAGGGTGGCAAGGACTCAGAGGGTCGTACGCGTCGCTGGGTGATCTACAACGGTTATGCCGAAGCATCGGCCATTCCGGCCGGCTGGCACGGCTGGATGCATCACCGTACCGACGTATCCCCCGCGGACGAACAGTACGCGCCGCGCGAATGGCAGAAGCCGCACCGCGCCAATCCGACCGGCACGGCCAATGCCTATCGCCCGCAGGGCTCGATCGCGGGCACAGGCAAGCGTCCGCGCGTAACCGGCGACTATGACGCCTGGACGCCGGGCTCCTGAGAAATCTCTCTTCAGCAAGGACGACGGACCGCGGAATGGGTTCCTCGATCATGGCGCGGCCACAATTGATGGTTAGCGCCTGAAACCATCGATGATGACGAGAGCACGCGGGAGACAGGCGATTATGGCAGGTTGTGATTTGCGCCAAGCGATCGGCCAAGCGGCGAAGCGGGCGGGCCTTTGCCTTGTTGCCGCATTGCCGTTGCTCGCATCTGCTGGCGTCGCGGACGCCGCGCGCATCTCCAACGCCGTCGCGGTCTTTTCCGGCATCGACAAGATTACCGGCCGCATCACCACCTTCGACGTCTACATCGGCGAAACGGTCCAATTTGGCGCTCTGCAGGTAACGCCGCGCGTCTGCTACAGCCGTGACGACACCGAGGCGCAGAAGATCACGACCTTCGTCGAGGTCGAGGAAATCACCCTCGACCGCAAGATCCGCCGCATCTTCACCGGCTGGATGTTTGCCGACAGCCCGGGCCTGAATGCGGTGGAGCACCCGGTTTATGACGTCTGGCTGCAATCGTGCAAGGCGACGTCCGAACTGCCGCCGCCGGACACGGCGCAGAAGCGCTAGATCACACCATCGTCCCAGCGAAACAGTGACATGATCGACTCTCTGTTTTCACGCAATTCCGCGCGGAAAGCAGTTGGCCACTCTTCCTCGAATTGCTTTAACGCCGACCATCGCGCAAGCGCGCATCACTCAGGTGAAATGGCTCAGAACGTCAGGTCGGGCGATGCCATCGCATTCGCCAGCATCACTTCGTAGTCCGCCTTCGGTACGTCGACGGCCCCGAATGACTTCAGGTGCTCGGTGGTGAACTGGGTGTCGAGCAATTCGAAGCCACGTGCTTGCAACCGCTCGACCAGATGCACGAGGCAGATCTTGGAGGCGTCGGTGCGGCGCGAGAACATGCTCTCGCCGAAGAAGGCGGATCCCAGAGAGACGCCGTAAAGCCCACCCACCAATCGGCCGCCTTCCCATGCCTCGACGCTGTGCGCATAGCCCATCGTGTGCAGCGTTGCGTAGAGGGTGCGGATCTTGGCGTTGATCCACGTCGTCGGCCGGTCCGGGGCAGGGGCAGCGCAACCGTCCATGACCGCCTCGAAGGCGGTGTTGAAGCGAATGTCGAAGGGTTTCTGGCGGATCGTCTTGGCAAGGCTGCGCGAGACGTGGAAGCCAGTGAGCGGAATGACGCCGCGAATTTCCGGCTCGACCCAGAAGATCTCGGGGTCGTCGGCCGAATCGGCCATCGGGAAGAGGCCGATCGAATAGGCGCGCAGCAGCATGTCCGGGGTAATGTCGGGCTGCTTGCTGCGCGTCCCTTTCAATGTCTGGTCCTTACTCGGACGTCGCGGCCAGATGCTTCTCCAGCCAATGGATGTCATAGTCGCCGTTGGCGATGTCCTGATTGTTGATCAGGTCCTGGAACAAGGGAAGCGTCGTCTTGATGCCGTCAATGACGAATTCGTCGAGCACGCGCCGCAGGCGCATCATGCATTCGACGCGGGTGCGGCCGTGCACGATCAGCTTGCCGATCAGGCTGTCGTAGTATGGCGGGATTCTGTAGCCCTGGTAGGCGCCCGAATCGACGCGAACGCCAAGACCGCCCGGCGCATGGAAATGCGTGATCGTGCCCGGCGAGGGGACGAAGGTGCGCGGATCCTCGGCATTGATGCGGCATTCGATGGCGTGGCCGGAAAACACGATGTCTTCCTGCTTGACCGAGAGCCCGCCGCCGGACGCGACGCGAATCTGCTCGTGCACGAGGTCGATGCCGGTGATCGCTTCGGTGATCGGATGCTCCACCTGCAGGCGCGTGTTCATTTCGATGAAATAGAACTCGCCGTTTTCATAGAGGAATTCGACCGTGCCGGCGCCGCGATACTTCAGCTTCTTCATCGCGTCGGCGCAGATCTGGCCGATCTTCATGCGCTGGTCGACGTTGAGAGCCGGAGAGTTCGCCTCTTCCCAGACCTTCTGGTGGCGGCGCTGCAGCGAGCAGTCGCGTTCACCGAGGTGGACCGCATTGCCGGCGCCATCGCCGACGATCTGGATTTCGATGTGGCGCGGCTTGCCGAGGTACTTTTCCATATAGACGGCGTCGTTGCCGAAGGCTGCAAGCGCTTCGGCACGGGCTGTCGATACGGCTTCTTCGAGGTCAGCCTCGGAGCGAGCGACCTTCATGCCGCGGCCGCCGCCGCCGGCGGTCGCCTTGATCAGCACGGGGAAGCCGATCTTTCGGGCGACTTCGAGCGCGTTTTCCGGCTTCACTTCGCCATCGGAACCCGGAACGACCGGGATGCCAAGCTCCTGCGCCGTCTTCTTGGCGGTGATCTTGTCGCCCATGATGCGGATGTGTTCCGCCGTCGGGCCGATGAAGGTGATGTCGTGCGCCTCAAGGATTTCGGCGAACTTTGCGTTTTCCGACAGGAAGCCGTAGCCCGGATGCACGGCGTCGGCACCGGTGATTTCGCAGGCGGCGACGATCTGGTGAATGTTCAGATAGCTATCGCGCGAGGGTGGCGGACCAATGCAGACGCTCTCGTCGGCAAGCCGCACATGCATGGCGTCGGCGTCGGCCGTGGAGTGAACAGCGACCGTTGCGATGCCGAGCTCTTTGCAGGCCCTGAGCACGCGAAGTGCGATTTCGCCGCGATTGGCAATGAGAATTTTCGAGATCATCGCCGCGCCGCCTTATTCGATTACGATCAGCGGTTCGCCATATTCGACGGGAGCTGCGTCCTGAACGAAGATTTCGGTGACCTTGCCCGAGCGCGGAGCCGGGATCTGGTTCATCGTCTTCATGGCTTCGATGATCAGGATCGTCTGACCTTCCTTGACGGTGGCGCCGACTTCAACGAAGGCGCGCGCACCCGGGGCAGGAGACAGGTAGGCAGTGCCGACCATCGGTGCGGTTACGGCGTTCTTCGACGCGCGCGGGTTCTCTGCTGCCGGAGCAGCAACGGCGTTCGCCGGAGCGACAGCGGCAGGTGCCATCGGGACCTGGTAGGCCGGCATCTGCGGCATGGCCATCGGCATGGCAACGGGTGTGCCGTTGCGCGATACGCGGATGCGCAGGTCGTCCTGCTCGACCTCGATCTCGGTCAGATCGGTGTCCTTGAGAATGTTGGCGAGGTCGCGGATCAGCGCCTGGTCGATACCTGGTTTCTTGTCAGCCATGGAATATGAGCCTCTTGATGTTCTTCTTATTTCGACGGATTTGTCAGGTTCTTTAGCGCATGCAGCGCAAGAATGTAACTCTGCGCGCCGAAACCGCAGATGACGCCTTTGACAGCCGGCGCAATCATCGACTTGTGGCGAAATTCCTCGCGAGCATGGATGTTCGAAAGGTGGAGCTCGACCACGGGTATGCCAATGGCGCGGATGGCGTCATGCAGCGCGATCGAGGTGTGCCCGTAGGCGGCCGGGTTGATTGCGACGCCTGCGGCATCGTTGCCGGCCTCATGCAGCCAGTCGACCAGCGTGCCTTCATGGTTGGATTGACGGAACTCGACCTCGAAGCCGAGTGTCTTGCCTTCCGCTTTGCACATGGCCTCGATATCGGCGAGTGTCTGGCCGCCATAAATACCCGGTTCGCGCTTGCCCAGCGCATTCAGGTTGGGGCCGTTCAGCACGAAAATTGTCGATGGCATAAGGGATTCCGGTCCTGACATGGAGGGTTACCTATAGACCGATGGTCCCGCGAGGAAAAGCCCTTTGGCCCCCCGCGGGATTTGTCCACAGTCATCGGAAGGATTGGTCAGCAGGCAGTCTTGCCGCATTCGCGCATATTGGCGACCCTGCTTTCGATCTCCTCGGCGCCAACGGCCCCGAAGACGGCTTCGTTGCCGATGACATAGGAGGGCGTGCCGGTAATGCCGAGATCGTTGGCAAGGCCATAGGCCTCGCGCACGGCCGCGTCATGCGGCTCCTTTTCCATCTTGGCGCGCAGGTCCTTCTCCGAAACGCCGAGCTTTGCCGCGACGGCAAGCGCAGTCTCTTCCGTGGCACGATCTTCGCCGCCGAGCAGCGCCCGGTGGAAGTCGCCATATTTCTCCGGAGCGACGAGGCGGAATGCGGCACTCACCTTGTGGGCGGCAAGCGAATCCGGACCGAGGATCGGCAGTTCCTTCAAGACGAATCGGACATTCTTGTCCTTGGCGAGGATGTCGTCCATGTCCGAAAGCGCGCGCTTGCAGTAGCCGCAATTGTAATCATAGAACTCGACCACGGTGACATCGCCCTTGGGATTGCCAAGTACCATGTCGTAGTCGGAATTGAAGATCGCCTTCTTGTTCTCGGCAATCGCACCCTCGGCCGCTTCCTGCTGCTTGGCGCGCTGCTTCGTCGTCAGCGCGTCTTGGACTTCGAGCATGATCTCCGGATTGGCGATCAGATACTCCTTGATGAAGGCGCCGATTTCTTCCTTCTGCTTGGCGTCAAGCGCCAGCGCGCTCTGCGGCAGGCTGACGCCGGCCACGAGCGCAGCGAGCGTCCCGGCGGCGATCATCTTGGTTCTGAAACTCATTTCTACCTCGTTGTCCTTGCGTATTCTCTGTGTTGTCCATAGCGGCTTGCCGGGTCGACCGACCGTTCGGAAGGACAACAGCATTCCCTATCCTCAATAGGCCGGCAGCATAGGGTGCGTGTCGCGGAAACGAAACGGCAAAATCGGCGGAAATACGGCACTCGCGGACTTGTGAAGGTCATTTTCATCGGGCAAAGGGCTAGAGAACAGCCGCATATCGAGGATTTCCCGTTGGTAGACTTGTCAAAACGAAGCGACGTCGAACCTTTCCACGCGATGGATGTTCTGGCGGAAGCAACCCGTCGCCGCGATGCCGGGCATCCGGTGATCTCGATGGCCGTCGGCCAACCGGCCCATCCGGCGCCCAAGGCAGCGCTGGAGGCGGCGCGCAAGGCGCTCGATCACGGGCGGCTCGGCTATACCGACGCGCTCGGCACCCTGTCGCTGCGCACGGCCATCGCCCGCCATTACGAGAAGCGCCACGGCATTCGCCTTGATCCGCAGCGGGTCGCGGTCACCACCGGCTCGTCTGCCGGCTTCAATCTCGCATTTCTGGCCCTGTTTGATCCCGGTGATTGTGTCGCCATTGCGCGGCCCGGCTACCCGGCCTACCGCAATATTCTTGCAGCTCTCGGACTGACGGTGGTCGAAGTCGAGGCGAATGCCGAGACAGGCTTTACGCTCACGCCCGAAAGCCTGGCACGGGCGGCGGCAAAGGTTGGACGGCCGTTGAAGGGCGTGCTCCTGGCAAGCCCGGCAAACCCGACGGGCACAGTGACGGGCAGGGCTGGTCTCAAGGCGCTCGCCGATTATTGCCGCTCGGAAAATATCGCCTTCATCTCCGACGAGATCTATCACGGTTTGACCTTTGCCGGCGAAGAGGCAAGCGCCCTTGAAGTCACCGACGAGGTTGTCGTCATCAACTCCTTCTCGAAATACTATTGCATGACCGGATGGCGCATCGGCTGGATGGTGCTTCCGGCCGACAAGGTGCGTGGTTTCGAGCGCATCGCCCAGAGCCTCTATATTTCGCCGCCGGAACTGTCGCAGATCGCTGCGGAGGCAGCACTTGACGCGCACGAGGAACTGGACCGCTACAAGTCCGCCTATGCGGCCAATCGCGAAATGCTGCTGAAGCGCTTGCCGGAGATCGGTTTCTCGATCGCCTCGCCGATGGATGGGGCCTTCTACGCCTATGCGGATGTCAGCCGCTTTACCAATGACAGCATGGCGTTCGCCAGGCGGATGCTGGCCGAGATCAATGTCGCCGCAACGCCGGGCTTCGATTTCGACCCCCTGGAAGGCCATCGCACGATGCGCTTTTCCTATGCGGGTGCTGAGGCCGACATGCTCGAGGCGATGGACCGGATCGCGCACTGGCTGAAGTGACCCCGGATAGCCGGGGCAGGGGTCAGGATCCACCGACCATCATTCAAATGAAAAGGCCCGGAGCGATCCGGGCCTTCATTTTTGAGCGTGTCGTGCAGTGCGGGCTTCTTAGAAGAAGCCGCGGCGCTGCCACCAGCCGCCCTTCTTGGGCTTGTTCGGCTCTTCTTCTTCACCCTCGGGCTTCGGCGCGCTCGACGTCACCACCGGTTCCGAAGCGATCTTCGACAGGTCGCGGTTCGCACGCACCGGCTTGGTCTCGGCGAGATCGGCCGCAGCCTCTTCCACGGCTTCAACGGCGACGTCGGGCTCGGCAGGCTGGTCTTCGATGGCCGCCTGCGCGACTTCGTCGACGGTTGCGGCCGGCTCTTCCGCCTTGACCGCCTTCTTGCGGGTCCGCTTCGGCTTGGCAGGCTTTGCGTCTTCTTCGACGGCGACGAAGGTTTCCTCGACCGCGACCACCACCTCAGCCTCGGCGACAGGAGCCGGAGCGTCTACGCTCGGTGCTTCCTCGGCGGCTTCGCCATCAGCATCCGAACCCGCTTCGAGCTGGCCTTCGCCTTCGCCTTCGCCCTCTGGACGGTTGCGACGACCGCCACGCTTGCCGCGCCGGCGCCGTTTGCGCTTCTGGTCACCATCGGCCGCGGTGGCGTCTGCGTCGACGCCTTCGTCGTCCGCGTCGTCCTCATCGGAGCCGTCTTCAGCTTCACCAGCCGATTCGGAGACCTGAAGAGCGCTGCCCTCGGCCTGCTGTCCGCCCTTGCCGCGACGGCGGCGGCGACGCTTGCGCTTGCGGCCATTCTGATCGTCGGACTGGGCCGCAGCCTTCGGCTGTTCCTGGCGCTGTTCCGCGACGATCTCTTCGGCTTCATCTTCGTCGAGATCCTCTTCGATCACGACGTCGTCTTCTTCCTCTTCCGGCTCGAAGTGCAGCAGCTGCTCGATCTTGACCGGGTTTTCGACCGGCTCGCCACGATCGATCGCGAAGTGCTGCGCGCCGACATGGGCGTCAGCCTCGATGATGATCGAAACGCCGAAGCGGCCTTCGTAATCCATGATCGTGCCGCGCTTCTGGTTGAGCAGGTAGAGCGCGATGTCCGGAATGGTACGCACGGTGATGTCGTGCGTGGTGTTCTTCAGCAGGTGCTCCTCGATGCCGCGCAACACATGCAGGGCGACGGAGGACTGCGAGCGAACGTGACCCGTGCCATTGCAGTGCGGGCAGGTCTGCATCGTCGATTCGAGCACCGAGGCGCGGATGCGCTGACGCGACATCTCGAGCAGGCCGAAATGCGAGATGCGTCCCACCTGGATGCGGGCGCGATCGTTTTTCAGGCAATCCTTCAGGCGCTTTTCGACCGAGCGATTGTTGCGCTTTTCTTCCATGTCGATGAAGTCGATGACGACAAGGCCGGCAAGGTCGCGCAGGCGCAACTGGCGTGCCACTTCTTCAGCGGCTTCCAGGTTCGTCTGGAGCGCAGTGTCCTCAATCGAGTGCTCACGGGTCGAGCGACCGGAGTTGACGTCGATCGAGACCAGCGCTTCAGTCTGGTTGATGATGATGTAGCCGCCGGACTTCAGCGTCACCTGCGGCTGCAGCATGCGGTCGAGCTGCGCTTCGATGCCGGAGCGCGAGAAGATCGGATGCACGTCGCGGTAGGGCTGAACCACCTTGGCGTGGCTCGGCATCAGCATCTTCATGAAGCCCTTGGCTTCCTTGTAGCCTTCCTCGCCGGAAACGATGATCTCGCCGATGTCCTTGTTGTAGAGATCGCGGATCGAGCGCTTGATCAGGCTGCCTTCCTCGTAGACGAGGCAGGGGGCGGTGGAGTTCAGCGTCAGCGTGCGGACGTTTTCCCAAAGGCGCATCAGGTATTCGAAATCGCGCTTGATCTCGACCTTGGTGCGGTTGGCACCGGCGGTGCGCAGGATGACGCCCATGCCCTGCGGCACTTCGAGGCCGCGGGCGATTTCCTTCAGGCGCTTGCGGTCCTGCAGGTTGGTGATTTTGCGGGAAATGCCGCCGCCACGCGCCGTGTTCGGCATCAGCACCGAGTAACGGCCGGCAAGCGACAGATAGGTCGTCAGGGCTGCGCCCTTGTTGCCGCGCTCTTCCTTGGCAACCTGCACGAGCAGGATCTGGCGGCGCTTGATGACTTCCTGGATGCGGTACTGCTTGCGCGGCTTGCGGATCTGGCGATCCGGAACCTCTTCCATGGCGTCTTCGGCGCCGACCGATTCGATGACTTCCTTCTCGCCGTCGTGGCCATCGTCGTCGTCATCATCGTCGTCATGGCGACGGCGGCTGTCGACGTCTTCGGAAATCGCGTCGGTATCGACCATGGCGGCCATTTCGCCGCTGTTGCTCTCGTCGCCGTCGGCGGAGGCGGTAGCCGCTTCTTCCGCAGCCTTGGCCTTCGTCTTGCGGGTGCGCTTCGGCTTTGCCTTGGGCTTTTCGACCGCGGCTTCCGCTTCGGCGACCGGTTCAGCCGTTGCGGCTTCGGCCACCTGCACGTCGACTTCGGCAGCGATCTCAAGATCGACGGGGACGGAAAGTTCGCTCTGCGGCGCCGGAGCGGTTTCGACATGCTCGATGTCGTCGTCGCGGCGCGCCTCTTCCGCTTCGGCCTTCAACAGGGCCTGACGGTCGGCAAGCGGGATCTGGTAATAATCGGGATGGATTTCCGCGAAAGCCAGAAACCCGTGGCGGTTACCGCCGTAGTCGACGAAGGCGGCCTGGAGCGACGGCTCCACCCGGGTGACCTTCGCCAGATAGATATTGCCGCGGATCTGCTTCTTATGTTCCGACTCGAAGTCGAACTCTTCTATGCGGTTTCCGCGTACGACAACGACGCGCGTCTCCTCGGAGTGAGACGCATCGATAAGCATTTTCTCTGCCATCTAAGCTGTGCTCCTCGGCCCACCAGCGGAACGGGAGACAGATCTGCTTCCTTGGGAAGACTGCCAAACACGTCGGAAGGTGCGCCGGATATGAAAGTTCCCGTTTGGCGCAGCTGATGGTGCAGCAGCCAGACGACAGCGGGAACATGTGTGTCCCGGGGCCGCGTTACTTCTGACCGATACTGCTGAGTCAACATCAATGACCAAACAAGAATGCCAATGTCCAAGGTCTCATGAAGACCCGATGAATGCGCCCGCTTGCGGGCGTCGGTGAAAAATCACCATCAAGAGCTCCGGCCACCGCCGGAAATTTGCGATCCAGTGTACGGGGAGGAAATGCAGCGACGGCGGATGAACATCCTGCGACCGCGGACGTGCGATGCGTTTAACCGGTCAATCCGGTTCGACCACACCCTGGCGCCAAGCTTTGGAGAAGCTCCGGCTGCCCGGTCGACTGTTCTATCCCGTCAACACTTTCTCCTTGTGACGCTTGTATGTTTTCTATGTCACATTGGCAAGGGAAAAGCCCGTGCCGCCACAATAATGATCGATTCGCTTGCCCACGTGCAGTAGGTCGGCGATCGGGGAATTGATCGCGGTGACGCCCTGTGGGAAATGATCGTTGTCAAGCTTTGGTTAACTATAAGGGTTCATTGATCAATCCTGTGTGCGTGGTCGCGCGTCGGCCACTGTTGGTTTCCTGGGAAAGCGGTGGAGAGCCAAAGGTGAAGCCTTCGGCGGTTGGTATGCGTGGATTGCTCTTGTCGTTGTTGTGCCTGAACGGGCGCCTGCTCGGTGCGTCGCTGCTCGCGTGCGGCCTGTTGATGGCTGTTCCTGCCGCCCAAGCTGCGGAGCCTGCACCGTTGCTTGCATTTGGTGCGCGGATTGCAGGCGACGACGCGCGCACCCGCGTTGTTGTCGAGTTTGACCGCAAGCCCGATTTTTCCCTTCATTACGTCTCCGACCCTGTACGCGTCGTCGTCGACCTGCCGGAAACGGCGTTCGGATTGAAGTCTGACAGCCTCGAGCCGCGCGGTCTGTTTGACGCCATCCGTTACGGCGGCATGGGCGCCGGCAGTTCGCGCATCGTGCTCTCGGCCACGGGGCCGGTTGCGGTGACGAAGGCCGAAGTGATCGCGGAGGAGGGGGGCAAGGGCTACCGCCTCGTTCTGGATGCCGAACGGGTCGACCAGGCGCGCTTCGACACGCTGCTTGGCGAACAGCAGTGGACCGGTTCGGTCGCGGCTGCCAAGTCAGACAGGCCGGTTGCCGTCGCTCCGACGAAAGAGGGCGGCCCGTTCATCATCGCGATCGACGCCGGGCACGGCGGCATCGACACCGGCGCGCTTGCGGGCGAGACGAAGACCGAGGAAAAGCATGTCACGCTGGCTTTCGCAAAGGATCTCGTCGAGGCGCTCAATCGTGGGCCAGGCATCGAGGCATTCCTGACGCGTGACAAGGATGTCTTTCTATCGCTGCCACAGCGCGTGCAGATCGCCCGCAACAAGGGCGCCAACCTGTTTATTTCGCTGCATGCGGACGCGTTGAAGCAGAAGGACATCCGCGGCGCGACGGTCTACACCATATCCGACAAGGCGTCCGACCATCTGGCTGCAAGCCTCGCCACCCGTGAAAACCTCTCCGACGAGATCGCCGGCGTGCCGCTGCAGAGCGAGCCGGCCGAGGTCGCGGATATCCTGATCGACCTGACACGTCGCGAGACGCAGGCCTTCTCGGTCAACATGGCGCGTGCCGTCGTCTCGTCGTTCGAGGGGCAGATCAACCTGATCAATAATCCGCACCGCTTCGCCGGATTCCGCGTGCTGCAGGCGCCGGACGTGCCGTCGATCCTTCTTGAATTGGGCTTCCTGTCGAACAAGGAGGACGAGAAACTGTTGCTCGATCCGGAGTGGCGCAAGAGGGTGTCCGAGCGCCTCGCGGTGGCCGTTCAGCGCTATCGCGAGCAGGCGGTCGCCAGCGGCGGTTGACGTTTCGAGGCAGGTCCGGGGACGAAGTGATTTGTGTCGCCCCGGTAACAGCGCTATGCTTTTCAGTGGGATGCGCACGCAATAATCGGTATAGAGCCCTATTTTACGCACAATCCGGACCGTATCCGGAATTGCGCCCGGTTTTGTTGGGAAACAGAGTTGAAGCCAGAGGTTCCTCGCCATATGAGGAGCCGGGCCTGGCGATAGCCGCAGTGACTGGCGATTTCTAACGGAAGAGTTTGGTCGGGCCTGTGCGAGGCGGTTGGACAGAGCATGTGCTGTCGGCTGAACAGTCCGGCGATTGGACGATAATTAAGGTACCGGTATCTGACTGATGATCAGGCTGATTGGATATTTCTTCGGGATTGGTGCGTTCTTGCTGCTCGGCGTGGCTGCGGCCGCGGCCCTCTATCTGGGCATGGTCAGCAAGGATCTGCCGGACTATGAGGTGCTGGCGAAGTATTCGCCGCCGGTGACCACGCGTTTTCACGCCGGCAACGGCGCGCTGATGGCCGAATACGCCCGCGAGCGCCGCCTCTATCTGCCGATCCAGGCCATCCCGGATCGCGTCAAGGCGGCCTTCATCTCGGCGGAAGACAAGAACTTCTACCAGCACCCGGGTGTCGACATCACGGGCCTTGCGCGCGCCATCGCCGTCAACCTGCAGAATTTCGGCTCCGGCCGCCGTCCGGTCGGCGCCTCGACGATCACGCAACAGGTCGCCAAGAACTTCCTGCTGACGTCCGACCAGACGATCGACCGCAAGGTCAAGGAAGCGATCCTGTCCTTCCGCATCGAGCAGGCCTACAGCAAGGACCGCATTCTCGAACTCTATCTCAACGAGATCTTCTTCGGCCTGAACTCCTACGGCATCGCCGGCGCGGCACTGACCTATTTCGACAAGTCGGTGACCGAGTTGACCATTGCCGAGACCGCCTACCTTGCAGCGCTGCCGAAAGGCCCGGCCAACTACCATCCGTTCCGGAGGACCGCAGCAGCGCTCGAGCGTCGCGACTGGGTGATCGACCGCATGGTGGAAAACGGCTACGTCACCAAGGCTGACGGCGAAGAGGCCAAGAAGCAGCCGCTCGGCGTCAATCCGCGCCGCGGCGGCGCACATCTCTTTGCATCCGACTTCTTCGCCGAGGAAGTCCGTCGGCAGATCATCCAGAAGTACGGCGACAACGCGCTTTATGAAGGCGGCCTGTCGGTCCGAACGTCGCTTGACCCGCGTCTGCAGACCGCGGCGCGCAAGGCCCTTCAGGCCGGCCTGTTGACCTATGACGAACGTCGCGGCTTCCACGGTCCGGTCAAGTCGATCGAGATCGGTGGCGACTGGGGTGAACCCCTGGGTGCCGTTGTTGCCTTTAGCGATGTCCCCGAATGGAAGCTCGCCGTCGTTCTCTCGGTCGACGGGCAGGGCGCCGAAATCGGCATCCAGCCGGACAAGGAGGCCTCGGGCAAGATCGTGGCCGAGCGTGTCACCGGGCATATTTCGGCCAAGAACATGCAGTGGGCCTACCGCTCCGCCAATGGCGATCGCAAGACGGCGAAGTCTCCCGAAGGCGTCTTCGGCGCTGGCGACGTCGTCTATGTCGAGCCGCTCGCGGAGAAGGGCGAATATCGCCTGCGCCAGCCGCCGAAGGTGCAAGGCGGCCTTGTCGCCATGGACCCGCAGACCGGCCGCGTGCTGGCGATGGTCGGCGGCTTCTCCTACGGCCAGTCGGAATTCAACCGCGCGACGCAGGCGATGCGTCAGCCGGGCTCCTCGTTCAAGCCCTTCGT
Organism: Ensifer sp.; assembly: GCF_035999135.1. Classification (GTDB taxonomy): domain Bacteria; phylum Pseudomonadota; class Alphaproteobacteria; order Rhizobiales; family Rhizobiaceae; genus Ensifer. The sequence continues at coordinate 8,307 of NZ_DASYGZ010000130.1, read as the reverse complement.
CTACGCCGCGGCGCTCGACAACGGCTACACCCCGGCATCGGTCATTCTCGACGCCCCGATCGAGATCGTCGCCGGCGGCCAGGTCTGGCGCCCGGAGAACTACGGCGGCGGTTCGGCCGGCCCGTCGACGCTCCGCCTCGGCATCGAAAAGTCGCGTAACCTGATGACGGTCCGCCTCGCCAACGACATGGGCATGAACCTTGTCGCCGAATATGCCGAGCGCTTCGGCATCTACGACAAGATGCCGCCGCTGCTGGCGATGTCGCTCGGTTCGGGCGAAACGACGGTGCTACGCATGGTGTCGGCCTATTCGGTGCTCGCCAACGGCGGCAAGCAGATCAAGCCGTCGCTGATCGACCGCATCCAGGATCGCTACGGCAAGACGATCTTCCGCCACGAGGACCGCACCTGCGACAATTGCAATGCCGGTGACTGGCAGGACCAGGACGAGCCTGTTCTGACCGACAACCGCGAGCAGGTGCTCGACCCGATGACCTCCTACCAGATCACGTCGATGATGGAAGGTGTGGTCCTGCGCGGCACCGCCGCCGGCAAGATCAAGCTCGACCGCCCGGTCGCCGGCAAGACCGGCACCACCAACGACGAAAAGGACGCCTGGTTCGTCGGCTACACGCCGGACCTCGTTGCCGGCCTCTATCTCGGCTTCGACAATCCGGCGCCGCTCGGGCGCGGTGCGACCGGTGGCAGCCTTGCCGTGCCGATCTTCAACGACTTCATGACCGAAGCGGTCAAGGGCACGCGCCCGAGCAAGTTCGTCGTGCCCGAGGGCATGAGCATGGTCGCCGTCAATCGCAAGACCGGCATGGCCGCCCAGGAGGGTGAACCGGACACGATCATCGAGGCGTTCAAGCCCGGCACCGGCCCGGCCGACAGCTTCTCGGTCATCGGCGGGCTCGACCAGTATGTGCCGCCGGAAGAGATTCTCAAGAATTCGCCGCAGGCAAATCAGGCCGTCACATCCGGTTCCAACGGCCTGTTCTAAGCCTTGGCCTCTCTCTCAATGCCCGCCGCCTTTACATCAGCGGCGGGCATCGTTATTTGACGCTCACTCCATTTTCAGGATCACAAGAAGCAGGATCATGCGCAGCGAAATCGAGAACATTGTCGACGAAATCAAGCAGGCCATAAGCCTGCTGAGGAGGCATCTTTGACTGGGATCAGGCGGTAAGACGACTGGACTGGTTGAACAACAAGGCGGAAGACCCGACGCTTTGGAACGATGCTTCGGAAGCGCAGAAGCTGATGCGCGAGCGCCAGCAGCTTGATGACGGCATCAATGGCCTGCGCCGTTTCGAGCAGCAGCTCAACGACAACATCGAACTCATCGAACTCGGTGAGGAAGAGGGCGACGCCGACATCATCGCCGACGCCGAGCAGGCGCTGCGCGACCTCAGGAACGAAGCGGCCAAGAAGCAGGTCGAAGCCATGCTTTCGGGCGAGGCCGACCAGAACGACACCTATCTCGAAGTGCATTCGGGTGCCGGCGGTACCGAAAGCCAGGACTGGGCCAACATGCTTCTGCGCATGTACACCCGCTGGTCCGAGCGTCAGGGATACAAGGTCGAGCTTCTGGAAATCCAGGACGGCGAAGAGGCCGGCATCAAGTCCGCGACGCTGCTCGTCAAGGGCCACAATGCCTATGGCTGGCTGAAGACCGAATCGGGCGTGCACCGCCTGGTCCGCATCTCGCCCTATGACAGCAACGCCCGCCGCCACACCTCGTTCTCCTCGATCTGGGTCTACCCGGTCGTCGATGATTCGATCCAGATCGACATCAACGAGAGCGATTGCCGTATCGACACCTACCGTTCGTCGGGCGCCGGCGGCCAGCACGTCAACACCACCGACTCGGCCGTGCGCATCACGCACATCCCGTCGGGCATCGTCGTGCAGTGCCAGCAGGAACGGTCGCAGCACAAGAACCGGGCGAAGGCGTGGGACATGCTGCGTGCGCGTCTCTACGAAGCGGAACTGAAGAAGCGGGAAGAGGCCGCCAATGCCGAAGCCGCATCGAAGACGGATATCGGCTGGGGCCACCAGATCCGCTCCTATGTCCTTCAGCCCTATCAGCTGGTCAAGGACATGCGCACCGGCGTCGAAAGCACGGCACCGGGCGACGTTCTCGACGGCGAACTCAACGAGTTCATGGAGGCCGCTCTTGCCCACCGCGTCAGCGGTGGCGCCGATGCGGTCGTCGACGATCTGAACTGAGGCGGCCAGCGGCCCGCGATGCAAAATGAAAAAGGCCGGGTGCTCGCACCCGGCCTTTGCTTTTCGGTGGATGCCTGAATTCCGGACGCAAACGCATTCGGATTTTCGACGAGTTGCGCTTAGTTCGAGGCCCGTTCGATCTTGATGTCGCCGAGATCGTCGATGAGCACGGTCCAGGTTTCCGGCTCGCGCTCGGCCGGATCGGTCTTCAGGTAGACGGTCGCAAACATGCCGGGCTGCGCGGTGACGCCGGTCGACGTTTCCGGGCGAATATCGGTGACATAGCCCTTGAGGGCCGAGAATTCCTCGAGTTCGGCTGAGGACACCACGACTGGGCCTGATGCTGTCGACTCGATCTGCTGCAGATGGACCTGCGCCGTTCCGTCGGTCTGGCGAAGCGCGATCAGCTTGTAGTAGCCGCGCCGTGCGGCGCCCTGTTGCCCCGCCGGAGCGGACGTATTCGGATCGAGCACGGAAAGCGGCTCTCCGCTTTCCTCCCAATAGCCGGTGCTGGTGACGAAGGTTGCTTGCGGCGGCACGACGCCCGCATCTTCCGCCTTGGCGCTGGCGCTGCCGGCCAAGATGGCAAGCGCGAGAAGGGCGGGTTTGAACATCGGCATTCCTGTCCTTTCAGCCGGCGGCTCGACATCGTGGCGGCTCTCGATCGTCAGGATCGCAATCGCCGCGGATGATAACACAGCTCGCACGGGCAGCGTGCGCTCAGTTGGAAAATTGCTCGGCCAGGATGCGATCGGACCAGGAATGATCCGGGTCCGAAAGAATGCGCGCCGTCATGTTTTCCGATTCGGCGATGCGAACCCTGACCACCGACTTGACTTCCTGGTGGTCGGCGACCGCGTTGACCGGTCGCTTGTCGGCTTCGAGGATCTCGATCTCGACCGTGACACGGTTCGGCAGAAGCGCGCCACGCCAGCGGCGCGGTCGAAAGGCGCTGACCGGGGTCAACGCCAGAAGTGGCGCCTCGAGCGGCAGGATCGGTCCGTGAGCCGAGAGATTGTAGGCGGTGGAGCCGGCCGGCGTCGCGACCAGCAGACCATCGCACGTCAGTTCCTCAAGCCTTGTCTTGCCGTCGATCAGGACGCGCAGCTTCGCTGCCTGGTAGGATTGGCGAAAGAGGTAGACCTCGTTGATGGCAAGTGCTGTGAAGCTCTCGCCATAGACATCGGTCGTCTGCATCTCCAGCGGACGGAATGCATTCTCGACCGCCTGGCATATGCGGTCCGTCAGGTTCTCGGTGCTGTAGCGGTTCATCAGGAAGCCGACCGAGCCGCGGTTCATCCCGTAGACCAGCTTGCCGCTGTTCATGGTCTGGTGCAGCGTCTGCAGCATGAAGCCGTCGCCCCCGAGCGCGACAATGACGTCGGCCTTTGCCGGATCATTGTCGCCATAGATCGCCTTGAGATCGGCCGCCGCTTTTTGAGCCTCCTCTGCGGGCGAGGCGAGGAAAGCGAAGGAATTGAACGTTCGGGCCATTAAACTCTAGTCCGTTCGATGCGTTGCGCGCCGCTTACGGCGATCTCTCTTTTCGTTTCTGGCATGGCCCGAAACCGAACGCATCTGAAAAATTGGGAGAATTCGCAATTTTGCTTTACACCGCACGAGATTATGGTAACTCCCATCGCAGTGCGTGCCCTTATAGCTCAGTTGGTAGAGCATCTGATTTGTAATCAGAGGGTCGGGAGTTCGAGTCTCTCTGGGGGCACCAGCACTCATCAATCTCTTGATTGCAGAATTCTCAAAAGGCTACGTCGATGATGTGGTCGCGACGCCATGCTCGGGCGTTGGACGATCAATCGCGCCCGGCCAGGATCACCATGAAGACGGGCGTGCCGATCAAGACGCCGCCAATTGAAAACAGCGGCCCGTAGATCAGCGCGCTGAGTGGAATCATGGACGTGCATTCCGCGATGCCGTCCTTCAGGCAGTTGTAAGATCCACCCTGGAAAATGCCATAGATCGGCAGAAACAGTCCCGCGACGAGCAGGCTGACAACAAATGCCAGGATGGCAGAGGCAAGCAGGGTTCCAAGTGTTCTCATGTTGCTGGAATATAGACAACTCCTGGTTCCGGCAAACTCCGAATGTGGTGCAAGGTCGGCGGGCGTCGAGCGCATATTCTGTTTCCGGTTTCCGAAGAAAGGTGATGGTCATCAAACGCTTCCCCTTCGCGGCAGGTCTCAGCAGCTTGAGCAGGCGCATGCCGTTGCCACCGATCAGCCGGGCGGCCGTTGCTCTCTTCGGCCTTGCCGCGCTCGCGGCCGGTTCAGCCGGTTCACAGGCGCCGCCCGATTGGGATGAGGTGCATTCAGGCGCGACCGACGTCCCCGGCGTGGGGCCCGTCCACTTTTCCGTTGGCTACAGCAGCGTCGGGTATGATCACTTTCGCTCGGAGATCGTTGTGCGATGGCGCGATGGCGCGGATCGGACACAGGCGATCTACGACGGCATTTACGACAGGCCACCGGCAAAGGTCTGGGGTATTCAGGGCCATCTCTGCGTTTCGATGCAAGCCTGCGCCCGATACGAAGATGCCTGCACAACGCAGATGCTAGCCTATCGCTATGATGCCGCGGCCAAGGCTTTCAACGAGCTTGCCGACGGCGAAGCGTCTTGCCGTCGATAAACGCGCCGAGCCGCAGTGCGACGGCATCAGATCTCGAACGACGGTCCCATGCGCACCGGGACCTCCCGGCATTTCTGCAGGGCGTTGAGCAAGTTTTCGGCGAGATAGTCGATCAGCGCCCGGGTTGCCGGCAGCATGCCCTGGCGGGACGGGAATACCAGGTGCACGACGACGTCGTTCGAGGTCCATTCCGGAAGCACGGGAACAAGCACGCCGGCGCGGAAGGCGCGTTCGCAGATGTGGTCGGGCAACAGTGCCACGCCCATGCCTTCGATCGCCGAACGTTCGAGAATCAGGAAATCGCTGCAGCCGATGATCGGACGGTGCGTGATCTCCGTCGTGTTTCCGTCCGCCGAGACCAGTCGCCAGACATCGGTCGGGTGTTGCTCGTTCATCGACAGCGTCGCCTGCTGACCGAGATTGTCGATGGTGATCTCGCCGGAGCGGGCGAGGAAGGTCGGGCTCGCGGCCAGCCGCTCGCGCACCTCGCCGAATTTTCGGATGATCAGCTGGTTGTCGGTATCGAGCTGGCCGCGGGCACGCAGCGCCACGTCGACGCGCTCCTCGATCAGGTCGATCCGCCGGTTGGTCGCGGTAATCAGGAGCCTTACGCCGGGATAGCGCCGATGAAAGGCCGGCAGGATATCGGCGAGCATCGGGGTAAAGCCGAGCGGGCAGGCGAGGCGCACAGTCCCTGTTGGCTCGGCGCGCACCGCAGCGATCTCTGCCTCGGCAGCGGCAACGCCTTCAAGCAGGCCCTGGCAATGCTCGTAGAACACCCGGCCGATGTCGGTGACGCGCAGCTTGCGGGTCGAGCGCTCGAGCAGGCGCACGCCAAGCTGTTCCTCAAGGCGTGCCACATGTTTGCTGAGCTTGGATTTGGGTATGTTGAGATCGCGCGCCGCGGCGCTGAAGCCGTTGCTGCGCACCACGGCGGCAAAGAGCGCGAGGTCGTTCAGGTCCTGCATTGTCTGGGTCTCCGAAGTCCGGATTGCTTGCCCGATTGTTTCCGTCTGGAAACGGTATGTCAAATAGACGCCGACTTATCGGGTGATTGTTTTCCCATCATATGTGGATCACCGCAACGCAAACACAAAGGTGTTCCCATGAACGTTCTTCATATCGATTCCGGTATCCTTGGTGATCACTCGGTTTCCCGCCGCCTGACGGCGGCGCTTTCTGCCCAGGTCAAGGCCGATCGCCCGGATGCCAAGGTGACCTATCGTGACCTCGCCGCAAGCTCGCTGCCGCACCTGACCGGCGCACAGATCATGGCGCCCGCCGATCTGGAAGGCGTCGACGCCGCGCTTGCAGCCGACGTCAAGCTTGGCCGCGACATGCTCGAAGAGTTCCTCGCCGCCGACACCGTCATCATCGGCGCGCCGATGTACAATTTTGGCATCCCGAGCCAGCTGAAGGCGTGGATCGACCGCATCGCCGTCTCCGGCAAGACCTTTCGCTACACCGAGAACGGTCCCGAAGGCCTTGCCAAGGGCAAGAAGGTCATCGTCGCCTCGACCCGCGGCGGCCACTATTCCGCTGGCCCGGCGGCCGTCATGGATCACCAGGAATCCTACCTGAAGACGGTGTTCGGCTTCCTTGGCGTTACCGATGTCGAGTTCGTTCGCGCCGAAGGCCTGAACCTCAGCGCCGACAGCAAGCAGTTCGCGATCGCCGAAGCCGAAAAGACCATCTCGGAAGGCGGCGTTCTTCGCCTGGCGAGCTAATCATCATAATCACCGGGCCGTGAAAGCGGTCCGATGATGGGGCGTTGGCCCCGCGTGCGGACGGTGCCGGTTGCCCATGCAGCCGGCATTGTCCGTTTTCGGCGATCGAAATCTGATCTATAATTGCGCCATGACAAAAGGGCGGACGATCCTGTTGGGCATGACCGCTGCGGTGGCGACACTGCTTGCCGTCAGCGTCGCGCGCGCCGGACCTCCCGATCATGACTGCACCTGCCGCAACCGTGATGGCTCGAAATATGAGCTTGGGCAGGTCGCCTGCCTGCGGGTAGACGGCAGCGCCTATATGGCGCGCTGCGAAATGAACCTCAACGTGACCACCTGGAAGAAGCTGCGCGACGGCTGCCCGACGGCGCAGTGGTCCGAGGCAGTGACGGCCATCCGCTAGTTCCGGACGAGAGGCAGGGACCTGGCCGCCTGCGCGCTGTCTACGCGGCGATCACGCGCGGCCCACGGGCGCGCAAGGGCCGCAGCCCCTGCAACAAATCCCCCGGCCGACGTGCCTAGCGCTTCAGGTGCTGGCGCGCCGCGTACATGGCGATCGCGGCCGCGTTCGATACGTTCAGCGACTTGATGGCGCCGGGCATGTCGAGCCGGGCCAGGGCCGTGACGATCGAGCGGGTCTTCTGCCGCAAACCCTTGCCTTCGGAACCGAGAACAAGCGCGATCTTCTCGGACGAGAAGGTGCCCTCCAGCGGCTCGGGCCCTTCCGAATCGAGCCCGATCGTCTGGAAGCCGAGACGATGCAGTTCCTCGATGGTGTCGGCGAGGTTGCTGATCTGGATATAGGGGATCATTTCCAGTGCGCCGGATGCCGACTTGGCAAGCACACCCGATTCGGTCGGGCTGTGGCGCATGGTGGTGATCAGCGCGCCGGCGTCAAACGCGACCGCCGAGCGCATGATGGCGCCGACATTGTGCGGATCGGTCACCTGATCGAGCACGAGAATGAGCGGGCAGTCGCGCAGCGCATCGAGCCGGCGGGTCGGCAGGGCGCGCGTCTCGAGCATGACGCCCTGGTGGATCGCGTCCGGTCCGAGGATCTTGTCGAGATCCTGCGGCGAAACGGTTTCGACGGGGAAGGGCAGGTCCGAAAGCTCGCCGAGTTCAAGCCTCGCAGCGGCGTTCTGGGTCACGCTCAGGCGAATGATCTGGCGTGCCGGGTTGCTCAGGGCCGCACGGACCGTGTGCAGGCCGTAAAGCAGCACCTGTTCCGGGGCGAGCTGCGGCGCCTTCCAGTCGGCCGGGGCCTTGCGGCGCCTGTCCTCTTTCGGGGTTGGAATTTCGCCACGCTCGCGCTTGGCGTCGCGGTGCGCGCGCCTGAGGTTTGCGTAATGGGTGTCCTTGGCGCTCTTGTCGCCCGTACGATCTTTGCTCATTGGCGTCTTATAGAGGGGTTGCCTGTCCGGCGAAATGGTTTTCCGCGCAGGGGCCAATTTTGCGCCTGTGGAGAAAATCGGATTTTTTGCACCGACCCGTGTTGACAGGATGAAACGAGGCAGTCATATACCCGGCCACAGATCGAGAGCGGCAACGACAAGTCGCTGGTTGTCTCACGATCTCAAATGCTTGGTCGAAAGATCCCGACAGAATAATGGAGGGATGCCCGAGTGGTTAAAGGGGACGGACTGTAAATCCGTTGGCTCAGCCTACGTTGGTTCAAATCCAACTCCCTCCACCATTCTGC
>NZ_DASYGZ010000068.1:0-43036 GCF_035999135.1 Ensifer sp. | reverse complement strand
AAAGGCAAAGACCTACGAAATCGGCACCCACTACGAAGGCGATGCCCTGAGTGGCGAGTTGACCGCCTTCTTCATCGATTTCGACCAGGAACTCTATCTGAGCCGCAACATCGTCGGCGAGGGGCTGTGGACCGATCTCGGCGCCACCAAGCACCAGGGCGTCGAAGCGGCGGCCCGCTATGATCTGGGCAGCCTCAGCAACACGCTCGACGGCCTGTCGCTCTATGCGAACTACACCTATACCGAGGCCACCTACGAAGCTGGCCCCTTCGCCGGTCGGGACCTGCCTTTCTATTCTCGCCATTTCGGCACGGTCGGCGCAAGCTACCGCTACGAGGACTGGGTGTTCAACGCCGATCTGTCGGCCCAATCGAAGCAGCGCTCGCCCGGCAATGCCGCCGAGGGTGCGCCCTACGTGGAAGACGAGGATGCGACCGGGCGTCTCGGCGACATCCCGGGATATGGAACGGTGAACCTTCGGTTGGCCTATCAGCCGGAAGACCAGGAAAATGCCCCGAAACTTGCGTTCGGCGTCAAAAACCTTCTCGACAAGGAATACTTTACACGCTCAACAGACAACAATGGTGGCAAGTTCGTCGGGCAGCCGCGGACCTTCTTCGTCAATGCGTCGGTCGCGTTCTGATCAACAGCGCTGCGCCAGTCCGGAGCAGCAAGACTACCAGGAATCGGATAAGCCAATGAGCAGCCTGACCCGCCGCGCCTTCAGCTTCGCCATCGTGACTGCGGCCTTAGCCGGGGCCCCCTTTGCCAAGGCCGAGGACGGACCGCGCACCATCGAGCATCGGCTTGGCACGACGGAACTGAGCGGCAAGCCGACAAAGGTCGTCGCTTTGGAATTCTCCTTCGTCCAGGCGCTCGACGCGCTCGGCGTTGTGCCGGCCGGCATCGCCGACGACAATCAGACGAAACGCATCGAGCAACTGCTCGGCAAGACAATCGACTATGCTTCCGTCGGCACCCGCCTCGAACCCAATCTCGAACTGATCAGCAATCTGGCGCCGGATCTGATCATCGCTGACGAAATCAGGCATTCGGCCATTTATCAGCAGCTTGGCTCCATCGCCCCAACCATCGTGCTCAACAGTTGGGAAGGGGACTACGAGACCATCAAGACTTCGGTCGTCACCATCGCCGATGCGCTTGGCGACAAGGCCCGAGGCGAACAGGCGCTCGCAGAGCATGAGGCGCGGATCGCCGCCCTCGTTGCGCATATCCCGAAGGGCGAAAAGCGGCGGATCTTGCTTGCTGTCGCCACGCCGGACTCCATGAGCCTGCATACCTCCGCCTCCTTCACCGGTTCGGTGTTCAAGGCCATGGGACTGACGCCCGCGATCGAATCGAGCGATGCCGTTGAAAGTGGCGCCGGCCTGGAGCGGCTCGTCTCGGTCGCTCCCGATATTCTGCTGGTCGCCACCGATCCGGGCGGTACCGTCCTCGACCAATGGCAGGACAACGCCGTCTGGAATGCCATCCCGGCCGTCAGGAACAAGATGGTCTTCGAGGTTGGTCGCAATCAGTTTTCCCGGTTCCGTGGCCTCAAAACTGCGGAGATGATCGCCGGTGAAGTTCTCGCCAAAGTCTATGATGCCAAATGAGCGCCGCCCGGCAATGATGGAGAAGGAATGACGGATCGTGCGCGCCATCCCGTTCTGATTGCGGCGCTTTGTCTTCTGCTCCTGGTTGGCGTGCTGATCGCCGCCGTATCGTTCGGCGCATCCGGCCTTTCGATCCGCCACGCCCTGTGGCTGCTGTTTTTTCCGGATGCTTCGCCCGAAGCCGCGCTTGTCTGGGATGTCCGCCTGCCGCGGGCCGTTCTGGCAATGCTTGTTGGCGCAAACCTCGCAATTGCCGGGGTCCTGATCCAGACGCTGACACGCAACCCGCTTGCCTCGCCGCAAACCTTTGGCATCAACGCCGGCGCCTCGCTCGCCATCGTCGCCTGTCTCATCGCCTTTCCTTCGCTCAAAGGTTCAGGCACCGTCGGGCCCGCCTTTGCCGGTGCCGCCGGGGTTGGGCTCGCTATGTGGGCGTTGTCCGTATCGCGCGTGATGAACGAATTGAAGCTCGCGCTTGCCGGCGTCTCCATTCAGCTTGTGCTGTCGGCACTCGTGCAGGCGATCCTGATCGCCAACAATGCCGCACAGGACATCGTCTACTGGCTCGCAGGTTCTCTCAGTGCAGCGCAATGGCCGAAGGTCTGGCTGATCCTGCCCTTCAGTCTGATCGGCGGCGGGCTCGCGCTTGCCGGTGCCCGTCACTTCGGCGTTCTCGCGCTCGATCAGACGACCGGCCTCTCGCTCGGGCAGAATGCCCGATACACCGGCGGCGTCGCGGCTATGCTGGTCGTCGTGCTCGCAGGATCGGCCGTAGCGGTATGCGGGCCGATCGGTTTCATCGGGTTGCTCGTTCCGCATGTCGTTCGCCGGCTTGCGGGCGGGGATATGGCGGTTGTCCTCGTGCTTTCCGCAATCGTCGGACCGCTCCTGCTCGGTACGGCCGATCTCGTCGGGCGCATCGTTGTCTTTCCGGCTGAAATGCCTGTCGGCGTGGTGACCGCGCTCATCGGGGCTCCAGCCTTTCTCGCAATCCTTTATGGCCGGAGAGCCAGATGAAGGATACGCACGAACACCATGAGGACCGGCGTGCTTTCGTGGTCGGCGGGGCCATGCTGCTTTTGCTCGGTCTGGTCTCGCTTTTCGGCATCATGATCGGTGCGGTCAACTTGAGCTTCAGCCAGGTGCTGGAAGCCTTCGGTGGCGGCAAGAATGCCTTCATCGTCACGGAGTACCGGCTACCGCGCGTTGCAATCAGCATCCTTGCAGGAGCCGCCTTCGGTCTCGCCGGGGTCTTTCTCCAGGGGGCGCTGCGCAATCCGCTCGCCTCTCCCGACGTCGTCGGTATCACGAAATGGGCGGGGCTCGGCGCCTTTTCCGCAGGGCTGTTGGCGCCTCCGGCCTGGTCTGCCTGGGCGATACCGCTTGGTGTGATGGCGGGTGCCCTTATCGGGGCTGCGGCCCTGCTTGCAATCGGTCGACGGTTCGGTGGCAGCACGACGGCGCTTGCGCTCACGGGCGTTGCTCTCGGCATGTTCGCGCAGGCGCTGATCCAGTATGCCATGGTTCTCTTCCCCAGCCGGGCCGACCAATCCATGGTCTGGCTGGCTGGCAGCGTTTATGGCAGCACCGGCGCCGATGTCGCCGCACTTTCACTCTGGCTTCTTCTCTGCCTGCCAGTGGTCGTGATTGCGGCCGGAAGGCTGGATGCCGGTGGCTTCGGCGACGACACATTGACGAGTATCGGACTTGCGCCGCCCTGGCTTCGCGGTGGCTTGATCGTCGTCTCGGTTCTTCTGACTGGCGGCGCGGTCGCAGCCGTCGGCAGCATGGGTTTCCTCGGGCTGCTCGCGCCGCATGCTGCCCGCCTATTGGTTGGGCCGCGCAGCCGGCACCTGGTTCCCGTAAGCGCTCTTCTCGGCGCGCTCGCACTGTCGATCGCCGATCTTGCCGGGCGCGTTGTTGCGCTTCCGAACGAAATCCCCGCCGGCATCGTCGCAGCCGTTATCGGTGGTCCCTACCTGGTCTTCCTGCTGTCTAAGGAAAAGAGCCGACATGATTGAACACCATCCAGCCCGGCTCTACGGCAGGAACCTCACGGTCGGCTACGGCCAGACGACGGTCCTTAAGGACGTCGACGTCACCATCCCGGACGGCCGGATCACGGCACTGATCGGCGCAAACGGCAGTGGCAAGTCGACGCTCTTGCGCACACTCGCCCGCGCGATCCGTCCTTCGGCCGGGACCGTCTATCTCGACGGTCAGTCGATTGCGGCCTTGTCCAACCGAACGATTGCAAGAACGCTGGCGCTCCTGCCGCAAAACCCGGTTTCTCCCGATGGCCTCACCGTACGCCAGCTCTGCCGCTTCGGCCGCCACCCGCACCGCCATCTTCTCTCCCGGCTCTCGGGGCACGACGAGGAGATTATCGAATGGGCACTGGCTGTCACCGATCTTCTGCCGTTGGCTAACACCAATCTGCCCCGGCTCTCCGGTGGTCAACGCCAGCGGGCATGGATCACGATGGCGCTCGTCCAGGAAACGCCAATTCTGCTCCTTGATGAGCCGACGACTTATCTCGATATGGCGCACCAGTTGGAGGTGCTCGAGGTTCTAAGGTCGCTGAACAGGGATCAAGGGCGAACGATCGTCATGGTGGTCCATGATCTCAACCACGCGGCGCTCTATGCCGACCACATCGTCTCCGTTGTCGATGGGAGCATTCATGCCGCTGGGCGGCCGGCGGAACTGCTGCGGCCCGATTTGATCAGGACGGTGTTCGGGGTCGAGTCGTTGGTCATTCCCCACCCTGTACACGGTGGTCCGCTATGCGTTCCACTCGCTCGACAAGGTGCAGGTTAGGATCGCTTAATGTATCGTCTGCAACGTCCTGATCCTGACTGGATTCTGTCATGCAATCGCATTGCATTGAATTCAGTGAAGGAGATTAGCGATGGTTTCGAATGCACTCATTCAAACGCGAATTGATCCCGACATTCGCGACCGTGCTACTGCAGTGCTGCAGAACATGGGTCTAACGGTTTCGGATGCCGTGCGAATCCTTTTGGTCCACGATGCCTAGTTTCGCGCCAAGGTGTTGCAGGCTCTTGAGGACACGCGACCCGACTGTGAGGATACCGACGCTGAGCGCGCTTCCGCAAGCGCCGGAAGGCGGCTGCGCGTAAAGCAGGAGCGGGCGATCGCGACGCTTCAAAAGCTCGATGTACATCGAGGATCCGCGCGCCGAGAATATTATCGCCATCTCCCGTCGACGTTCTCGATCACGAATCCACCCACATGCGTCGCAGATTTGCGGTCGACTTGTTGATGAGATCGAATGCTTCGGATTTGCCTTCTCTTTCGAAGATGGCGTGTCCGACCCGATCGAGATCAAAGAGGATCTCACGTTGATCGGCGCGGCGGACGAGGCTTTGGACCCATGTCACCGCAACCTCGCGCACGCCGCGCGTTACAGGCTCGACCCGGTGCAGCATTGTTGTCGGGTAGGCTATCGCGGAGCCGGCCGGCAACTTGTAGGCGGCCTCCCCGGAGTTGCTTTCCATCACCAGTTCACCGCCGTCATAGTCGTCAGGATCGGAGAGAAAGAGCGTCACCGAAACGTCCGTACGCAAATGGTCGGGGCCAATCACGGCGTTATCCATATGGGTCCCGAACTGCATGCCGGGTATGTATCGGGCAAAAAGCGGCGGCGCAAAACGGCGCGGCTGGACGCCGGCCGAGAACACCGGGTTGACTGAAAGGATCGAGATCACGATCTTTTGAGCGGCCTCGAGGGCAGGTCCTGCGCCCAGCTGTTCGTTGTTCTTGACAAGCCTCGACGCCCAGCCCGAGGTCAGCACGCCATCGACAAACACCCCGCTTGCAATGGTGTCGCGCAATTCAACCAGCGCCGCGCTGTCCAGAACGTCGCCGATGCACAGGATCATACAGGAAGCTCCAACCGCTCTCGGGGCGCCGATAAATGTTGACTCGTTTTCTCAGTTATTTTACCCGTTGATAATATTTCGGCAAGTCATGAACCAAACGACGTCGAGGGTCTCGTGCAGCGACGGACTCGCATTTGGATCGGATTGAGCACGACCCTGCTCGTCGGCGGCACGGGTCTTCATGACATGGCGAATGCCCGTCAAACAACCGAAACGGATATCGCTCCGGCGCGCGCGGACGTTCGGACGGCTTCGCCGGCGGCGGTTCTCGTCGCCCAGGCAGAAGCATCCGGCGAAGGCGGGCCGGGCGAGGGCGGTGGATCCGTGCTCGGCACGATCACCGAGTTTCGGCTTGCGAACAATGACCCCAATGCCTTCGGCTATGACGCCTCACGCCAAATATCGGCCTATGCCGATCTGGTCTCCAGAACCTATATGGCAGCACGGGATGCAGCATCGAACCTGAAGACGGCGATCGATACCCTGCGACATTCGCCGTCGGTCGCGACGCTCAAGGAGGCGAAAGCCGCCTGGCTCGCAGCACGCGCGGACTATCTGCTTAGCGAGGCTTTCCTCTTTTACGGCGGACCCGTCGACGGACCCGAGGGCCCGCTGCCGCGGCTGAACGGCTGGCCGGTGGACCCCGCCGTCATCGAAGGTCTCATTGCCGAGCCTTCTCAGGCCCTGGATTTCCGCTCGCTCGCTCGGCTCAACAAGGCGGAAGCACCGGTCAAGATCACCACCGGTCTGCACGTCCTCGAGTTCCTGCTCTGGGGGGCTGACGGCGAGGCCGCCGCTGCCGATTTCGAAGGCCCGCTCGGCTCTCGCCGCGGCGAATATGCGGCATCGGTCGCCAGGCTTCTCAGCAATGATCTCGGCCTTCTCGCGGCGGCGTGGTCGCCGGGCAACAACAATTATCGCGCGTCGCTCAACTCCATGGACAAGCGCAACGCTATGGGGCGTGCGTTCAACGGCATGGCGGTGCTAGTCGGCTACGAACTGCCGCTTCGCCGCATCGGCGCCGGGTTGTTTCCGGCAAACCGCAATTTCCAACCGTCGCCGTTCAGCGGGACGTCGGAGCTCGACAACCGCACCTCCTTTGAAGGGGCGAGGCTTGTCTATTTCGAAAGCGGGCTGGACCGTCTCGTCGACGCAACCGATGCGGCGTTAGCAAAGAAACTCACCGACGGCTTCGAGCGGGCAGAGACCGCATTGGCAGCTATGGACGCGCCCTATCAGCGATTCTTGACGCCCGCGCCGAGGAGTGCCGAGCGGGCGACGGCCGAAGCGGCTGCGCGTTCCCTGACCGATCTTGCCGCCGATCTTCGCCAGGCCGCGAACCGGCTCGGCGTGCTCGTCGTCATCCCTGGAATGTAGCTCCTGGCGGTTTCGCCATCGGCTTCCCGAAACACGGAAATCATCAGCGTACAATCAACAGGAGGAGATCGATGTTTGCTCGCAGTCTCATAGCGCTCAGCGCTATCGCTATGACCGGAACGGCCTTGGCCCAGGAGAGCACGCCGCTTGTTGATTTCACGACCGACAAGGCGAACGATTTCCGCGGGCTTGCCTATGGCGCCGACGGCAAAATCTACGTCTCCGGACATCGCGGCGACGTCGAGAAGGAAACGGCCGTTGTCGTCGGGCGGTTCAACGCCGATGGCGCGCCTGACCTAAGCTTCGGAGAGGATGGTTTCGCCGAAATCGATATTGCGTCCGGAAAGGTCGAACAATCGCTCGCCGTCGCACCGCTCGCCAATGGCGACGTCGTGGCAGCAGTCAATGCGTCCGAGGACGGCAAGGGCAGCTCGGTCTATCTCGTTCGTTTCGATTCCAAGGGCGCATCCAAAGCCGGATGGGGCGGCGACACCGGCGCCGTAGAGGTCGTGTTCGGCTGGCCAAACGCCAAGAACGACAGCTTTCCGGGTGTCGAGTCGCCGCCCGCGGATACCGCTTGGGATCTCAAGGTCGACAATTCGAACGGCGACGAGAAGCTTGTTGTCGCGGGTCACGGTTCGGCGCCGGACGGATCGGGGCGAACCGATGCGGATCGATACATCGTCCGGCTGCTTGCGGCGGACGGCAGCCCCGATCCATCGTTCAATGGCGGAAAACCGTTCACCTATCATTCGGCCCAGTCCTTTGCAGAAGGCGGACGACGGGTCACGCTTGAGCCCGATGGTGCGCTTGTCAGTGCCGGCTACACCAACCTGGGTGACACGCTCAGAAACCACGTCATCCTGATCCGACTAAAGCCCGATGGCACGCCCGATCCCGACTTCGGCGGCTTCGTCAGCCCGCAGTCGTCGGCCGATGCGGTAGGTCTGAAGCCGACACCGGGCGTTGCGGTGTTCAACCCCTTCGTCGGCGACGGCGGTTTTGCCGAGTGCTACGCTGCGGTGAAACTCTCAGACGGAAGCTATGTCACCACCGGCTATGGCGGCGCGACCGGTGAAGGTGTTGCCTCGAAACTTGGCTTCAAGACGACGGAGGGGCCCGATATCGTTTCGTTCCGGGTGTCCGGCAAGGTGCTCGATACCAATTGGGGTAACGGCGGCCTGCAGGCGATCCAGAGCGAGGGCGCAGGCAAGCCGTCCGTCGAGGATCGGGGGCGAATGCTCGTCCCGTTGCCGGGCGATCGCACGATGCATGTCGGGTATTTCGGCGGTATCCCCGCAGTGGTTGTTCTTGACGCCTCAGGCAAACCCGACACTTCGATCGGGAAAGACGGCATCATCGAACTCCCGAACCAGAAACTGTCGGCCCAGTTCTTTGGTGCCGCGGTCGCGCCGGACGGCAAGCATGTTGCGCTCACGACCAACAACAACAAAGGCGGAGCGCGCCTCGTCGTGCTTGAGATCAAAGGCTGACGCTTCGGGCCGGTTATCATGGGCGCGCCGGATGTGCGACGATGCTTGCGGTCGTCGCACATCGCCCGCTTTGTCCGTGAGTTGGCGGGCTTTCGGACTACATTTTCGATAATCGATGGAGGCTGCCATGCGCTGTGCAACCTGCTTTGCCTTTGCCGTAATCTTCGCGATGCTTTTTGGCGTCGCCGCGAATGCGTCCGTGTCTGTCGACTTTGTCCATCCCGAAAAGTTCCGGGATCCCGATTTCCGCAGCTTGAGCGAGCGCAATCGCCTGATCTCCGAGTTTCGCGGCTATTTCGAGAAACTCGCGGCGCGCTACTTGAAGAAGGGGCAGGCGCTGAAGATCGACGTTCTGGATGTGAGACTTGCTGGCCAGTACGAACCGTGGCGCCCCTATTTCGATGACGTGCGCATTCTTCGCGATTCGACCCCGCCGAGGATCAAGCTGCGGTACAAGCTCACGGAAGGGGGAAGGGTTCTGGCGCAGGGCGAAGAGGTGGTCAGTGACCTGAACTATCTCTGGAACTCGTCAGGCCGTTCCGCGATGGAGAGCCACCCTTATGAAAAGGAAATGCTGCGCGACTGGTTCCGCAAGCGTTTCGTCAAGCTTCAGCCTGCAACACGCTGATAACGGCAATGCGCGAGCGTTGATGCTCACGAGCGATCCTCACTCGATAAATCTTGACTATTTTACGAAGGTTATCTTGACGCGGGCGGATAGTGTGGCGAAAACGTGTCCGCGCTGCTGAGGCTGAATGACCTGTGCGGCGAGCTCAGACCATCGCCGGCAGCCTCGTGGGACATGACGATCGACCTTTCCGAACTAGCGACGCTCTATGTCGATGAGCATCAGCGCATGCGGCGAATGCTGATACGTCGCGGCATGAGCGCGGAAACGGCGTCCGACGCGGTGCAGGACGCCTTTCTGCGGCTTCTGGCCGCGAAACTCGCGGGGATCCGAGACCTCAGAAGCTACCTGCGCCGCAGCGTCAGCAACGCCGCAGTGGACATCGTCCGCGCCGAGCGACGCGCGGGCGAGACCATTGGCGTCGACGAGCTCGAGCAGGAAAAGTTGCGCGATCCCGCACCCCTGGCAGACGCCACGCTTGTGATGCGCGAGCAGATTGAGGCGTTGTCCAGGGCGATCGAGATGCTGCCACCAAGGAGCCGCGAAGTTCTCTTCCTTCACAAGTTCGAGGGTCTGAGCTACCAGGAGACCGCAGAGAGGCTCGGCATAGCGAAGAATACGGTCATGGTGCATATGGTAAAGGCGCTCGGACTTTTGCGGTCGCGTTTGCGGGCTGGCGATGAAGCTACAATCTGAAATACCGAACTGTCGACATTGCCCTGACGTCACCGGTTGCACAGATCCTGAAATCAGGTGTGATCATGGCCGGTGAACGGGATGAAAGCCTCGACGAAGAGGCGCTTGAATGGTTCGTCGTCATGCGCGATGACGAGATCACCGAAGAGGTTCGCTCCTCGTTCGAGCAGTGGCGAAATCGTTCAGAAGCCCATGAGCGCGCCTATCGTGATGCTGAACGTCTGTGGTCTGATCTCGATCTTCTTGCGCCGCACACTGTCGTGCCAGGCGGGGGGCGGGGCGGCGTGGCGCTTGGGCGTCGCAAGCGTATGTCTGTCCGCAGGGTCGCTGCCGCCGTTCCACTCTTGATCGCCGTCGCCTGGCTGGTGCTTCCGCAGCATCCGTTCGCTGATTACAGGACGGGGATCGGCGCGCGCGCGACCATTTCGCTTCCGGATGGCTCGGCTGTCGAGCTCGGGCCAGACAGCGCAATGGACCTCGACTTCGACGACCGGTCGAGGCGGGTCGTGTTGCTGGGCGGCGAGGCTTATTTCACAGTGGCGAAGGATGCCTCTCGCGCCTTTGAGGTTCGCGCCGGTGAAGGCGAGATCCGGGTGCTGGGAACGGAGTTCAACGTCGATATCCAAGAGGACGTCAGCGTTGCCGTGGCCCACAATTCGGTCGAGGTGACCGCCGATGGTGGCGCCGTCAGGATCGGGACAGGCGATATGGTGCGCTACGGAGCGTCTGGCTTGAGCGCGCCAATGCCGGCCGACATCGAAGCGATCCAGGCCTGGCGGCGCGACCGACTTGTCTATCGCGATGTGCAGCTCTCCGAAATCATCAAGGATCTGAAGCGTTACAAGCGCGGGCGGATAGAGATTGCCGGCGCCAATCTCGCGCAGGAACGATTGACCGCGGTCTTCGATGCGCGCGATCCCGACGAAGTGATCGCAAAGATCGCAGACGGTCTCGGGCTGCGCGTCTACACCATTCCAGGCGTGCTGACGGTCCTTGCGCGCCAGTAATTTTTTCGTCGCGCCGACTAATTGTTTTCCCACCCAGCTCCGTCTTTAGCTTCGGTGCCCCAAGCGGCGCCCGCTCGCCGAGCGCTCTGGAAGCCGATTTGGAGTTCGAAATGTATCTAAGGGGAATTGCGGCGGTGCTGCTTGCAAGCACTGTCCTCATGTCGTCACCGGTCGCCTCGCAGCAGGCGAGCGGCAGTGAGATTGTCCTTCATCAGACAGACATCCCCTCGCAGGCTTTGGCGTCTGCACTCATCACGTTTTCGCGCCAGACCGGCATTGAAGTGCTTGTCCGTTCCGAACACGCGTCGGGCAAGACCTCGAAGGCCGTTCGTGGCGAGATGACCGGCGATGCGGCCCTTCAACTTCTGCTTCAAGGCACCGACCTCGGGTTCCTCAGAACCGGCAACGACAGCGTCAGGATTGTTCCTGCAGGTGACGGTGGGATCCAAACCGGGGCGATCGAGCCAGACGGAGCGACGCGCCTGCAGCCGATCATCGCAACCGGCGCAGGCGAAACGGCAGGAGGACCTTTCAAAGGCTATGTCGCGCACCGAAGTGCGACGGCAACCAAGACCGATACACCGTTGATCGAGACGCCGCAGGCCGTCTCTGTCGTCGGCCGGGATCAGATGAACGCCCAGGGTGCGCAAACCGTCTCGGAAGCGCTTCGGTATTCCGCGGGTGTCCTGACCGGCACGGCCGGCGCACAGACGCGCTACGACAGCGTCTTCGTGCGCGGCTTCGGCGGTTTTGCGAGCCTTGCAAGCTATGCGGACTATCTCGACGGCCTGAAGATCGTCCGCGACGGGCGCATCTCGACACAGGTCGATCCCTACCTTCTTGAGCGGGTGGAGGCGTTCAAGGGACCCTCATCGGTGCTGTTCGGCCAGGCAAACCCCGGTGGCTTCATCAACATGGTGTCGAAACGGCCGACGGACGAACCGTTCCGGGAAGTGGAGTTGCAGTTCGGTCAGCACAAAAAAATCCAGGCCGGCTTCGATTTCAGCGGTCCGCTCGATGACGAGGGAGCGCTCAAGTATCGCCTGACCGGGCTTGGCCGATACGCGGAGACCTGGATCGATTTCAGCACGGACGAACGCCTTGCGATCGCGCCTTCGATCCAATGGACACCGGACGACGCCACCTCGCTGACGCTCCACGGCAGCTATCACAACGACCCCTCGCAGTTCAATTTCGTGACGCTTGAGACCCTCGGCACCCTGTTGCCGGGTAAGCCGAAGGTTCCGTCGAGTTTCTATGACGGCGACAAGGACTGGTCTGAATTCTCGAGAAAGCAGGCGCATGTCGGCTACGAATTCGAGCACGAATTCGATTCCGGTATCCAGATCCGTCAGAACGTGCGTTATCAGAAGTTCAGCGCTACCACGCGCGAGATCAGTGTGTGGGGCTTCAACGACTACAGCGATCCTCAGAGCACGCTCCTGGACCGGGCGGCGATGATCATGTTCCATGATTGGACCGGCCTGTCGACCGACACCCAACTGCAGGCCTCGCTCGACACCGGACCGATCGAACACACGTTGCTCTTAGGCTTCGACTACCGGCGGCTGTCGGCGGACCGCAGCTGGAGCCGCTACGATACGGGCGTGCCGCCGATCGACTATCTGAACCCGGACAATTCTCAGCCGATCGCCGATCCGGCACTCGCGATCGCCACGGATCTCGTGGACGCCCAGAAGGGGGTCTACGTCCAGGACCAGATGAGCTGGCAGGATTGGCACCTGATGATCGGTGCGCGCTATGACTGGGCACGCGAGAATTCGCTTCGAACGGACCTTGATACGGGCGAGGGCGAACGCTCGGTCACCAACGCCGACGCGCCGTCATGGCGCGTAGGGCTGGTCAAGGTGTTCGACAATGGTCTGGCGCCCTATGTCAGCTATTCGACGTCGTTCGAGCCAGCCTATGGCGAGGATTGGAAGGGTCGTCCGTTCAAGCCGACCGAGGGCCAGCAATATGAAGTCGGCGTGAAGTATCAGCCCCCGGAGATCGACGCATCGATCACCATCTCGGCGTTCCAATTGACAAAGCAGAATGTCACGACCACCGACCCCGATCCGACGCACCTTTGCGACGGCACCCCGGACTGCTCGGCGCAGACCGGCGAAATCCGAAGCCGCGGACTTGAGATCGAGGCGCAGGCAAGCCTCGACAACGGCTGGGATATAGCCGCCGCGGCGAACTACTGGGACGTTGAGAAGACCCGCGACGAGGACGGCTTCCTCGGCAAGCGACCGAACGCCGTGCCCGAGCACTCGGCCTCCCTTTGGCTGAACCATACGTTCCTCGGCGGCCGACTTGAGGGCCTGGCCGTTGGCGCCGGCGTTCGCTACGTCGGATCGACCTTCGCCGACAACGCCAACACGCTGAAGGTACCGGCCTACACGCTTGTCGATGCGGCCGTTTCTTACGATTTCGGCGAGACGAAACCGGAGTTGGTGGGCCTCAAGGCATCCCTCAATGTGCACAACCTCTTCGACGAGGACTATGTGGCATCGTGCGACGAGGGTTGGTGCCAGTATGGCGAGCGGCGCACCGTGTTCGGGACATTGCGCTACACATGGTGAAACATCGCCGTCCGATTGCGCCGCCCGCAGCTGCCCGCCACGACGTGCGGCATGAGACCCATGGCCGCCATCGTTTAGACCCCTACCAATGGCTGCGCGCTACCAACTGGCGCGATGTCGTTGCCGGAAACGGCGCCCTCGATGAAAAGATCCGCGCGCATCTTGCAGATGAAAACCGTTATGCAAGTGAGCTTCTCGGCGAAGCAGCGTCGAGCGAGCGGGAGCTTTTCGCCGCCATGGTCGCGCGCACGGCATCATACATGTCGGCTCCAGCCAAGCGGCGCGGAAGCTGGCTTTATGAGGAGGCGTACGACCCGGGCGCCGAGCACGCCCGGCACACCCGGCGTTCCGGTGACGACGTGCAATTGCTGCTCGACGAGCCGCTGCGCGCCAGAGGCCACGCCTATTATGCGTCCGTCGGCGCGAAGCCGAGCGATGACGGCGCTTATTATGCCTGGGCTGAAGACACATCCGGAGACGAGCGTTACACGATCCATATCGAGCGCATCGGCGCGGGTGCAAGCCGGCCGCCGATCGCAAATACCACGGGCCGGTTCGTGCTTTCGCCCTGCGCGAACTGGGTCTTCTATGTCACGCGCAACGATGATGGCCATCCGGACCGGGTGTGGATGGCTGCTCTCGACGGGACCGAACGGCGGCTCGTCTATGCGGAAAGCGATGCCGCCTTCTTCCTCGGGGTCACGAGGACAGCCTCGCGGTCCTTCATCGCGATCAACATCTTCAACGATGCCTGTAGCGAGGTCTGGCTTGTCGATGGCACGGATCCGACCGCTCCGCCCACATGCGTCGAGCCCCGCCGGGCGGGCGTGTTTTACGAGGTGGAGGATTGGGCTGGTTCACTGCTTGTCCGAACGAACCTTGAGCGCTCCGATTTCCGGCTGATGCAGGGCAGGTTGGGCGAAGGTGCTGCCGGCTGGCGTGAGTTTCTTGGCGACGGCCAGACGACCGCGGTGGAAGATTTCAGGCCCTATGGCGCGAACCTGGCCATTCTGGAAAAGCATGGGATGAAGTATCGCCTGCTCGTCATCGGGCAGGACAGGATTGGCGTCTCCGTTGTCTCGTTACCGGCGGGAGCGGCAGTGAGCCTGGAGCATGACGTCGAGCCGGGTGCGACGACAATCGCGTTTCGGTGCTGGTCACATGTCCTGCCACAGACGTTGATGGCCCACGATCCGCAGACTGGGGCAACCGAGACACTGTGGCAACGCGAAGCGCCAAACTTCGACGACAAACTCTATGAGACGCTGGAGTTGGAGGCTGCAGCCCCCGATGGTGTTCTCGTACCCATCAGCCTGTTGCGTCGCCTTGACCTGCCACGTGACGGCAAGGTCCTCCTCTACGGCTACGGCGCCTACGGGCATTCGGTTGGCCCCTGGTTCGATCCTTGTGAGCTCGCGCTTGTCGACCGCGGGTGGACCTATGCGATCGCCCATGTACGCGGAGGTGGCGAGAAGGGACACCAGTGGCACGAACAGGGAAGGGGGGCGTTCAAGCAGAACTCCTTCGACGATTTCGCGGCCGCAGCCCGCAAGCTGCTCGAGGCGGGAATTGCTACGCCCGGACGCATCGTCGCCCATGGGATATCGGCCGGCGGCCTTCTGGTCGCGGCAACCCTGGAGCAGAACCCCGATCTCTTCGGCGCAGTGATTTCAGAGGTACCGTTCGTCGATGTGCTCAACAGCCAGCTCGACTATTCACTGCCTTTGACCAGACCGGAGCGGGCGGAATGGGGAGATCCGAAACACAACGTCGAAGACTACGATCTGATTGCGCGCTACAGCCCCTATGAGCTCGTCGACGGCAAGGCCTATCCGCCGGTGCTTGCAACCGCGAGCGTGCGGGATGCGCGGGTTCCCTATTGGGAAGCGGCCAAGTGGATCGCGCGCCTTCGTCATGCGGCGCCCGCTCGGGGACCTTTCCTCATCGAAACACGGCTTGATATTGGCGGGCACGGCGGTGTCGCTGGTCGTTATGCCGAACTCGCCAAGGCCGCCCGGCTCTATGCGTTCGCAGAATGGGCGATAGACGAATGAGAACGGTTGTCCTTTTCTTAACCGCGCTCCTCTTCTTTCCTGCCAAGGCGGCGCAAGCTGAAGCACGGATGCTTGTGGACGCCTATCAACGCGAGGTGCGCCTTGACCGTAATCCGGTGCGGGTCGTCCTTGGGGACAGCATCGATCTCCTGTCTCTGTCGCTCGTGCACGAACGCCCTTTAGAAAGCCTTGTCGGCTGGGGGGGCCGGCGCCGTCTCGATGCGGGGTTCGCAGACGCGATCCGCCAAGACCATCCGGAGATCGATGCCATCGCCGATCTTGGCGATCCGAACGCGAGCGGTTTCCAGGTCGAGAGAGCGTTGACGCTCGATCCGGATGTGGCGATTTTCAGCGGTGGTTTTTCGCCCGACGATATCGCTGTCAGGCAGCTCGAGGCGGCGGGCGTTCCGGTCGTCTTCATCACGGGGCCGGAGGAAGCGATGCCAGCGGGCACCGATATCAAGGCGGCGATATCAATCCTTGGAACGCTATTCGAACGGCAGGCTGGCGCCGGTGCGTTTCTGGCTTTCTACGACGAACGCGTTCGGCGTCTCGAAACGCTGGTATCGGGTGTGCGGGACCGTCCGAAGGTTCTGGTCGAAGCGCATGCCAATTCAGCCGACTGCTGCTGGACGCCTGGCAGCAGCGCGAACTACATCGAGCGCGCAGGCGGGGACAATGTTGCGCGTTCGCTGGTTCCCGGGGCAACGGGCCAGGTCAGCCTGGATTTCCTGCTACAGACCAGTCCGGATGTCATCGTCGCCACCGGAAGCGGGACGGTCGGCGTCGGCGACGGGCTGGCGATCGGGCCCGGTGTGGATCTTCGTACATCGCAGGCGTCGCTGAGTGCGCTTTCCAGACGCCGAGGTTTCGACAGCGTCGCCGACAATGGCCGGCGCTACCATGGCATCTGGCATCAGCTTCTGGCCACGCCCTACAGCCTCGTTGCGCTCGAAGCGATGGCGGTCTGGTTCCATCCGGACTTTCGCTTAACGATCGACCCGGAGCTGACGCTGGCAGAAATCAACGACCGCTTCGCAGCACTACCGCTCCCCGGTACCGTCCTGGTGTCATTGCCTTGAGGAGGGTGCGGCATTAGCCGTGCCGTTTCATCGATGCCGGCGCCAGGTCCTTTACCGCGATCTGCAGGGCGCCATGCCAGAGCCCGACCGAAGCATCGACCCCGTAGACATCCGCAAGCAGCTGTTGCGAGATAATGTCGCCCGGCCTGCCCTCAGCGACGAGCGAGCCGCCGCAGATCACCGCCATATGGTCGGACCAGCGCGCCGCAAGCGCAAGATCGTGCAGCACGACCACGACGGCGTGGCCGGCCTCGGCGAGCGATCGCATGATCCGCATCACCGCGACCTGATGATGCAGGTCGAGTGCGCTGGTCGGCTCATCAAAGAGGAAGGCCTTGGGCTCCCGCACCATCGCCTGGGCGAACGCAACCATCTGGCGCTGACCGCCCGATAGTCTCGAAATCGGTTCGAAGGCAAGATCCGCTATGCCCGCGCGCGCAAGCGCCTCGGCCGCGTGCGTGATCGCTTCTCGCGACCCGGCGGAGCGACGGGAAATCGCATAGGCCGCGGTGACGGAATCGATCGCGGTCATCGCGACATTCGCTGGCAGCGCTTGCGGCATGTAGTTGACGAGCCTCGCCCGTTCCTCGAAATCGAGCGACGAAAGCAGCGTCTGCCCGATGCGCAGTTCACCGGTCGATGGCACCAGGCCAGCGATCGCTCGAAGCAGCGTCGATTTGCCGGCGCCATTCGGCCCGACAAGTGCGGAGATTGCCCCTGCCTTGAAGGGAAGAAACGTCTGTTTGCGAATGATCTGGCGCGACCGATAGCCAACGGTCACGTTTTCGAGCATGAGGTCGGCGTCGATCATCGGCTCGACCTCAAGATCAGCGTGAAGAACACCGGCAGGCCGACGAGCGAGGTGACGATGCCGATCGGAAGCACGACACCTGGAACGACCGATTTGGCGAGCAGCGCCGAAGCCGACATGATGATCGCGCCGACGAGTGCTGCCCCGGGTAGAAAGTAGCGGTGGTCCTCGCCGATCAGCAGGCGGGCGACATGGGGGCCAACCAGCCCGACAAAACCTATCGAACCGACGACCGATACGGTGGCCGCAGCAAGCAGGCTGGCACGAAACAGTGCCCAGAACCGAAGTCGCTGCACGTTGACACCAAAGCTCTGGGCGCGATCTTCGCCGAACCTGAGCGCAGTCAGTGCCCGTGACGCCATGAACGAGAAGGGCAGTGTCACGCAAAGAAGCAGCGCAAGCAGCACTGTCCGCGTGCCGTCCGTCGCCGTCAGGCTGCCCATGCTCCAGAATACGAACCGCTGCAGCGCCTGTTCGCTTGCGACATATTCCAGCATCCCGGTCATCGCATTGAACGTGAAGATCAGGCCGATGCCGACGAGGACCAATGTGTCGGTGGACCGCCCGCGAAAGCGGGCGATCGCTTGTACGATCAGCACCGATGCAAGCGCGAAAACGAAGGCGTTGGCCGGCACGATCCATCCGATGGAAACGAACGGGATCGTCAGGCCTGCCACGATCGCCACGGCGGCGCCGAACGAGGCAGCCGCGGAGATACCAAAGGTGAAAGGGTCGGCAAGAGGATTGTCGAGCACCGTCTGCATTTCGACGCCGCCGACCGCGAGTGCCGCGCCAACGAGCGCGGCCGTTGCCGCCTGTGGCAACCTTACGTCCTGGACGACCACAAGGATCCGCTTGTCGAGCGAGGATGGTTCGAACACCGCTGTGAAGACGTCGGCCAAGCCCAGCTGAAACGGGCCAGTCAGAACGTCCGCGATCGCCGTTGCGACGCAAAGAACGGCCAGGGCGAACACGATTAAAAGACGGATCGCGAGCTGACGGCGTTGCCTTTCGGCAATCGCGTCGATGACGCTCGTTTCCATATGTTCTCTCCCGCTAATCCTTTGAATCTTATTATCTTAAGTGCCGCATTCACCTTTGCAAGACAAGACGTTTTCGCCCTGGTTTTGGGCTTCCTTAGCGGTGTCGCATCGCGCGGGTCTTGGAAACCGCGGCGAGACCGTTGCAGCTGCCCGTAGATGCGCTCAAGCGCGGCGGTAACGCGGTGTTACGCCGTAGGTCTTCTTGAAGGCGGTTGTGAAATTGGCAGTGCTCGTATAGCCGGCAATGAACGCTGCTTGTGCGATCGTCGTGCCTTGCCGCTCCAGCGCGTCGCGCGCCTGTTCAAGTCGGGTACGCCGGATGAAATCGAACACGGTGATGCCGAAATGTTCCTTGAAGTGGCGTTGCACCGAACTGACGCTCGCACCGGTTTCACGCGCGATCGTATCGATGCTGAGCGGCTCCGAGAGGTGTTCGAGCACGTAGTCGCGCACGCGCTCGCTTTGGCGCAACGTGCTGATTGCGGGCTTTGAGGGCAGTTTTCCGGCGTCTTCCACCAGCGCGCCGCAGGCCAGACACATGAGTTCCATGGCCCGCGCCTTTTGAAACAGGATGCGCATTTCAGGCGTCATGGCGAAGGGCGGCTCGATGATCTCCTCGGCCAGCTGGATCGCGTGCTTTTGCAGCCGCCAGACGAAATGGTTGAGGTGGCCCGAGACGAACGAATTGAGTTCGGGAGAACGGGCCTCCTTCTCGATGCGCAGGTCCTCCATCCATCGCAAAGGCGCCGAAATCATCACCTTGCGCAGTGGGTTTCCGGCCTTCGGCACTGGCGTCAGCACGCTGCGGCGCGTGCGGCACATGATCAGTGCGATCGGTTGGCAGGCGGGACCGGTGCCCGCTTTCATGTCGAAAAGCATATCGTCGATGTAGAATTGCTGCTCGCCATAAAGGAACACGAAGAGCTGGAACCGTGGGGAAAGATCACGAATGTGAGGCACCGGCGCGGTTGCCGGCTGGTCGCTGGTTGTCGTCGTGGCGACATCGATCTGCCGCGGAAAATAATCGACCGCGACAAGCCTTCGTTCCTTCATGATGGTGTCCCCGAACCCCTTTCCGTCTTCCTTCCGTGGAAGAAGCGAACCCGTCAACGCGCTGCCTTTTTCGCAAAACTTTTTGCCGTTTTGGAAAAGCTGCTCGCCGTCGACAGTCCCCCAGACTTAGATATATATGACTACATTAGTCAAGTTTAAAAGGGTCGCATCCGACCCTGCGGCGGGGGCCGCATAAACGTCGAGGCAGATTGAATGCAGCATATCCTTTCCAGTCATGGACGGGCGGCAAAGACGCGCGTCTACACTTCCGGCAATCGGGCGGTTCTCGTCGCGCTCCTTGCGACAGCGAGCACCTTGACCCTCTCTGAGGCAACGGCGCAAAACGCCGCCTCGACGGAAGGCGCGACGCAGCTCGAAAAGATCACGGCGCACGGGGAAAAAGGGGACGGTCCGGTCGATGGCTACGTCGCCAAGCAGAGCCGGGCGGGGACGAAGACGGACACTCCAATCGCCAAGACGCCTCAGTCCATTTCGGTCGTGCCGCGTGAGCAGATGGAGGACCAGGCGGTGCGTTCGGTCGCCGAAGCGTTGCGCTACAGCGCAGGCGTCTTCACCGAATATCGCGGCGATTCCAACCTGCATGACGAAACCTTCCTGCGCGGCTATTTCTACGTGCCGCGTTACCTCAATGGGCTTGCCTATGGCACGGGCTCCCTTGGCCAAATCGACCCCTATCTGCTTGAACGGGTCGAGGTGATCCGCGGACCGTCGTCGGTGCTCTACGGCCAGGCGAACCCCGGCGGCATCATCAACCTGGTCTCCAAGAAGCCGACGATCGAACCCTTGAGAGAAGTCGAGATTGGCTTTGGCACGAACGGACAGCTTTTCACCGGTTTCGATTTCAGCGGCGCCGTCCCCGGTAACGAGGCGTTTTCCTACCGACTGACCGGTGCCGGTTCGAAGGCCGACACCCAGGAGAACTACCTGGAGAAGGAGCGCGTGGCGATCGCACCGTCGCTCACCTGGGCGCCCGATGCCGGCACCTCACTCACCGTGAGCGCGATCCACCAGAACGATCCGAAGGCCGGCTACCGCAATTTCATGGAAAAGGCGGGCACGATCGATCCAACGCCCTACGGCCACATCCCGAAGGAATTCCTGGTCAGCGATCCGGACTATGACATCACCAAGCGTCGGCAGGCCTCGATCGGCTACGAGTTTGAGCACGAATTGAACGACACCTTCACCTTCCGCCAGAACGCCCGCTACACCCGGATCGACACGGACTATCGCACGCTGATCTGGAACGCATTGCAAGCGGACGGCAAGACCATCACACGCATGGCAAGCGGCGGCATCGAAGACCTCGGGCAGTTCGTCATCGACAACCAGTTGCAGGCCGAATTCGACACGGGTGCTGCATCGCACACGGCGCTCATCGGCCTCGACTACCAGCATGCCAACCGGGACTATCGCTGGGGTTACAACTTCAGCGGCGTTCCTTCCATCGACTGGACAAACCCTGAGTACGGCAACCTGCCGCCGATCGCGCTCAACACCACCTCCGATACCGACACGACTGCCAGGCAGCTTGGCATCTACGCGCAGGAGCAGGTCGAAATCGGCAAGCTGAACTTGCTTCTCGGCGGCCGCTACGACTGGGCGTCGACCGACATCTCGAACAATATTTCCTCGAGCGAGACGGCCTACGACGACGAGAGGTTCACCTGGCGCACCGGTGCGATATACAACTTCGACAACGGCATCGCACCCTATGTCAGCTACAGCACGTCGTTTGAGCCGACCTTGCAGACATCGGCGACCGGCGCGCTGTTCGATCCGACGACGGCACAGCAGTTCGAAATCGGCGTGAAATACGCGCCCGAGGATGCCGATTATCAGGTGATCGCCTCCTACTACGACCTGACACAGCAAAACGCGATAACCTATGCCGACGTCCCGCCCTATGACGCACGACAGACGGGTGAGATCCGCTCACGCGGTTTCGAGCTCGAAGGCCATGCGCGGGTGACGGAGAGCCTTTCGCTTGTCGCGGCCTACAGCCACATCGACCAGGAGGTTACCGAATCCTCCGCAAGCGCCGAAATCGGCAAGGCGCCGGCGCGCGTTCCAAAGGACCAGGCGTCGCTTTGGGTGAAATATGACGTTCAGCACGGTGCCGCTGAAGGCCTCGGGCTTGGTGCCGGTGTGCGCTATATCGGCGAAAGCCAGGGCGATGCCGTCAACAGCTACCAGGTGCCCGATGTCGTGCTTTTCGATGCCTCGCTCAGCTACGATTTCGGCGCCATCAATCCCGACTACAAGGGTACCAAGCTGCAGGTGAACGCCATGAACCTCTTCGACAAGGATTATGTCGCTTCCTGCGCTTCGCGCTGGGCGTGCTTCTACGGCACCGGCCGGTCTGTCACAGCGAGCCTGAAAGTCTCATGGTAAGACGCATTTTTCTGACGCTCGTCATGGTCGCGATGCACTTTCCGACGCAGGCGTTTTCGGAACCTCGCCTGAGGGGCGGAGAAGCTGAAATAATTGCCATCGAAGAGCCGGGACAAACCCGGCTTTTCGCCATTGATGCAAACGAAGGCGACTATATTAAAGGAACTTTCAATGTCACCCGCGGCCGTATTCGGGTCGAACTCGTCGATGCCGTCGGCAACCCTCTTCGTCGCCTTGTTGAGCGTGCCGAGGGCGAGAGCGAATTCCAGTTCGTCGTCGGCTCACAAGACGAGCGTCTGCAAATCACGGCGGAAACAGCGACCGAAGCCCGGGTGTTGATCGTCAATCGGGTCGAAGTCGGCGAGCAGAAGGTCCCCAAAAGCCAGCCTGTCAGCCCGCGTATGCTCAAGCTGATGGCCGCGGTCGAACAGGGCGATACGACTGAAGCATTCTGGAACGAGATATCAGCGACCGGTACGCCCCTCGTCGAGCAGGCGGCAGACGGCCAAACCCTCGTGACGTTCCTCGGGCGAGGCGCGATGAAGAACATTCGCATGTTCGGAGCGCCATCCGGAGACCACGAGAACCTGGAACGGCTTGCCGAAACGGACGTCTGGTTCAAGACCTTTTCCGTGCCAGCCGACACGCGCCTTTCCTACCAGCTGGCGTTCGATGTGCCGGATTTGCCCGGAAGCGACCGCGATCGCCGTGTCGCGATTTTGGCAACTGCCGCCGCCGACCCGCTGAACCGGAAACTGTGGCCTGCAGAGGCGCCCGACCGCTTCAATCAGGACTCGATCCTTGAATTGCCCGGTGCCCCGGAACAACCCTTCGTGGTCGATCGCGGTCATCAAAGGGGCGCGATGTCCAACTTTCGCCTTGCCGCGAAAAAGCTCGGCAACGAACGGGATATCACGATCTACACGCCGCCCGCCTACGACCCAGGAAATGCGGACAATCTCCTGCTCTTCGTCTTCGACGCTCGGGAGTATCTCTCAAAAGTTCCGCTGCCGCTGATCCTCGACAACATGATTGCCGAAAAGCGTATTCCGCCTGTTGTCGCGGTTTTCGTCGCCAACCCGGACCGGCGGGCACGCGGTCGCGAACTGGCCGGTAATGCCGCCTTCGCCGATTTCATGGCGAAAGAATTGCTGCCGGAAGTCGTCCGCCGGACCGACATCATCCAAACGCCGGGACGTACCATTCTCGCCGGGTCGAGCTATGGCGGCCTTGCCGCGGCAACGGTCGCCCTTCGCCATCCCGAGGCATTCGGCAACGTGCTGAGCCTGTCGGGTTCTTTCTGGTGGAGCCCGCCCGGTACCGACGCCGACAAGGCCGAACACGTGGCCTGGGAGGTCGCGACCGGACCACAGAGAGAAATCCGCTTCTTTCTCACGGCAGGACTTTTCGAGACGAAAGGCTCGCATACGGTCGGCGGAATTCTCGAAACCAACCGGCATCTGCGCGACGTCCTTACGGCCAAGAATTACAACGTGACGCTCAAGGAGTACGCAGGCGGTCACGACTATCTTGTCTGGCGCGGTGCCTTTTCCGACGGGCTGGAAATCCTGTTCGGGCACTAGATGCGCGCGGCAAGCCCGGCTTGAAACATCCGGAAAAATATGACAATTGGAGTCAACTTACTGATCTGTGGTGACGGCGTCAGCGTCAGTGCATTCCCTGCCGGTGACGGCATCCGGCGCCTGAAGAGGAAGAGCTGATCGAAAAATGGGCTTCTGGCATTCAATGTCCTGGAGAACCGACGGCATCCGGGTCACCGCACCAGTACAATGGCGTCAGTATGATGGCATGGTCAGCGTTCTCTGGGAGGCGGAAAGCCAGGCCGGTGCCAGCGGCTACTACCTCGCGGACGATCCGCGCATCATGTTCTTCTTCAACGACGTCTCGCCGAATGTCCGCATCTCGAACCTCAACAACGATCTGACAAGGAATTCGCGCCCCATGGCGCGCGCCGTATATGTTCCGGCCGGTATTCCCTTGTGGACTGGGAGCCGAAGGGCACACAGCTTCTCCCACCTCAATCTGCATCTCCATAAGGATCGGGTGTTACGCTATCTGGCACCGTCGGTCGGGAGTTCGGTCGCGCAGTCGGCGTTGCGCCGCCCGGTCGAGCTTCAAAACGTGGCGGCAATCGACGCGCTGGCGAAACTGCTGGCCGACGAGATCAGGAGCCCCTCCAAGCATGAAGTCTATGCCGAGAGCCTGATAGGAAGCATCGTCGCCGGGCTTCTGGATATTCCTGCCTATCGTGAGGAAAGGGCCGACGGCAGGCTAACACAGGCCCAGATGAACCGGCTCATCTCGCATGCCGACGCGCTTGGCGATTATCGCATGTCTGTCTCCGACATGGCTGACGTCGTTGGGCTATCGGAAAGCTGGTTTGCCAATGTCTTCAAGCAAACGACTGGCACCACGCCTTGGCAGTGGCAGCTCTCGAAGCGTGTCGAGCTCTCGAAGCAGTTGCTCGGTGAAAGTGATCTTCCCGTTGCCAGCATCGCCGCCCAACTCGGCTTTTCCGATCAGGCGCACCTCACGAAAGTCTTCCGCCAGATCGTTGGCGAAACGCCGGCGGCTTGGCGGCGGATGCGGCAACTCCGGCAACCGTGAGGATCCCGCCCGGTTTATCGCGGGCGGGATGATGCGTTCCTACCAGGTCTGGCGCAGCGTCGCGAGAATGCTGCGACCCGGATTGTAGTACACCGCGCCGGTATCCTTGCTCGCCACGTGTTTCTCGTCGAACACATTGTTGACGTTCAGCTGGAATGTCGTGTTTTCCTGGACCTTGTAGGTGAAGGCGGCGTCGAACACGACTGCGCTGTCCGAAGACGTGGTGTTGGTGATGTTGGTGTAATAGGCGTCCGTGTAGCGAGCTCCGAGCCCGAACATCATGTCGCCCCGTGCGCCTTCGCCTTCCAGCGTGTAGGTGCCCCACACCGAGGCGATGTTCTTGGGAACACGCATCAGCCGGTTGCCGTCATTCACACCGCCAGGTTCTTCAATCTTGGAATCGATGTAGCTATAGGCGGCAATCACGCTGATATTGTCCGTCACCTCCGCCTTGGCTTCGAGTTCGAAACCGCGATGTCGGACCTTGTCGACCGTTTGCGGCAGATAGGTCACCTGGTCGAAGACGGTGATGTTACCCTTCGTCAGGTCGTAGACGGATGCGGTGAACAACGCCGGAAATGCGTCCGGGCGATACTTGATGCCGACCTCATACTGCTTTCCCGTCGTCGGATCGCTGCCGACAGCAGGCGGTGCCGCCGACTCGGCGTAGCTGATATAGGGAGCCAGTTCCTCGGTGATCTTGTAGCTCGCACCAACGCGTGTTGTGAATTCGCTGTGGTTGCCACTCCGTGTGGTTCCTGCAAGAAGGTTTGTCTCGCTCAGATCCAGCCAATCGTTGCGCAGACCGACGCTGACCGTCAGCTTGTCAAAGAAGGTCAGGTCCTGCTGAAGATAGATGGCGTTGGTCTGCTGGTCGTTGTTGGTTTTGGCATAGGGGGACATCGCGCCTGGACCACCCGAATAAACAGGGTTTTCCCAATCGATAGACGGTGCGGCCGTATAGAAATTGGCGCTGTCGGCCGAGTATTTGTTGTAGTCGGCGCCGAACAAAGTGCGACTCTCGACATTGTCGAAACCCGCCTCGTACATGAGGTGTGCGTCGATGACGAATTGTTCGGTCGATTTGTCGTTTCCAAAGAAATAGCGGCCGGCCACGGTCGACCCGTTGGTCGGTGTACTGCCAATATAGGCGCTGCCGAACCCGTCCTTCAGGTTGCTGTAGCGCGCATTGGAGCTGAAGCTGAGGCCATTGCCGAAATCGTGGTCGAAGAGGACACTATAGGTGTTGCGGTTGGTTTCGGTGAAATAATAGTCCGGCTCACCGAAAAACGTGTCCCTGTCGAAATCGGTACCGAGCGGATGGCCGCCGCTGCCAGGCACGCCATCCTTGTCGAGATGATCGAAGACAAATGTCAGACTTGTCGTGTCGGTGGGACGCCATGTCAGGCCGCCCATGAGGAAGTTCTCGTCATCCTGGGAATAGTCGTATTCGGCATCCGAGCGCTGGAATTTTCCGGTCAATCGATAGGATAAGGTGTCATCCTCGGTGAAGTTGTCGCCGAAATCGAAGCCCAGTTCCTTGTGCGCGAACGATCCGCCCGTGCCGTAAACCTCACCGAAACGATCGTTTTTCGGCGTCTTCGTGACATAGTTGACCGATCCGCCCGGCTCCGCCGCTCCAAAGCTCGAGGAACTTGCACCCTTCAACACCTCGATGCGCTCGAACGCGTAGGGTTCTTCCCGAACACCGGCAAAAGTCCTGCCGATGGCCAGGCCGTCGCGATAGGTGTACGGCGTGAAACCGCGAATGTCGAAATAATCAAACCGGTCGTCAGAACCATAAAAGTCGGTCACCACACCGGCTGTGTACTGGACGACCTGCTCGACCGTGTCGGCGCCGCGCTCTTCAATTTCCTTGGACGTAATGACGGAAACCGAAGCGGGCGCGACAAGGATGTCGGTCGGCATCTTGCCGATGCCGGTCGTTTCCGTGGCAACGATCGATTTCGAATCGTCATCGGTGTTCAGAACGCTGCCGCCGCGTGTTCCTTCGGCAACAATCTTCTCCAGCGTCGTTGCTCCGCCTTGCGTGTCTGCCTCCTGTGCAAACGACAGGGCAGGTGCCAAAGCAAAGAGTGTCGTGCAACCGAGGAGAAGCGCGTTGCGGTAACGGATCGGCGCCCGCTTCGAGCTGCGGCTTATCTGAATATCCATGTCCATTTTCCAGTTGACGTAAACGCTGAAGCGATTTGCCTCATGAATGCCGTTGGAGGTCGCCGAACCGCATCGCGTCTTCCCGTCCGGTCGGCATCGAAGCGGCGCCGGACGTCCCCGTCTTGAAGTCGTTGTCCCACATTGCCGCTATTAACTGGAGCGCTTTTGTCCAGTATTGTATATTTCCCCGGTTTTGTACGATCCTCCGGGAATCTCTGCCCACTTTCTGGAGATCGGCCGCTTTGTCGTTGACGTCGGGTAATTAAGCTGAGACTTGGGGTCAACTTTTAAGATCAGATGGAGTGGGGCGATGAAGCTAGTTCGTTTCGCCGTGTTGGCGATGATCGCCTTTTGCTGGACCGGTAGGCACGACCTCGTGCTCGCTGCCGAAAGCGCGACCTACCCCATCACGATCAAGCATGCCTTCGGTACGACCGTTCTGGAAAAGAAGCCGGATCGGGTCGCAACCGTTGCCTGGGCGAACCACGAAGTACCGCTGGCCCTCGGCATCGTTCCGGTCGGTATGGCGCGCGCCAACTTCGGTGACGATGACGGTGATGGCGTTCTGCCATGGGTCACCGCGCGGCTGGACGAACTCAAGGCCGAAAAGCCGGTGCTTTTTGACGAGGGCGATGGCATCGATTTCGAGGCGGTCGCCGCTACGCGGCCGGATGTCATCCTGGCGGCCTATTCCGGCCTTAGCCAGGCGGACTATGACACCTTGAGCGCGATCGCACCTGTCGTCGCCTATCCGGACGCTCCGTGGTCGACCGACTGGCGCGAAACGATCCGGTTAAACAGCACGGGGCTCGGGATGGCTGCTGACGGGGAAGCGCTGATCACCAGCATTGAAGCCGACATCGCCCGAACGCTTGCCGGACATCCGGAACTCAAGGGCAAATCTGCGATGTTCATCACGCATCTGAGCTCCTGGGACCTCAGCACCGTCAATTTCTACACGACCAACGATACCCGCGTCAGGTTCTTCGCAGACCTTGGACTTGCATCGCCGAAAAGCGTGGTGCAGGCATCGCAGCCTGGAAAGTTCTCAGGTTCGGTCAGCGCCGAAGAGATCGATGCCTTCGATGACGTCGATATTCTCGTCACCTACGGCGACGGAGTGCTTTTCGATGCTTTAAAAGCCAACGCGCTGATGCTGCACATGCCCGCCGTTGCCCAAGAATCGATCGTTATGCTCGGCAACAACGCGGTCGGCAATGCTGCCAATCCCACGCCTCTGTCGATCGGTTGGGTCCTCAAGGACTATGTGAAGCTGCTGAGCGAGGCAGCCAAAAAGGCCAAATGAACGCGGGGATCCTCAAGACATCGGACGGGCGTTGGTCGCCGGTTTCCCGATCCCACCGCATGCGAAGTGTTTGGCTGGCAGCGCTTTTCGCGCTTCTCATCCTCTTGCTTGTCGCCTCTGTTACGGTCGGCACGCGCTATGTCGAGTGGAGCGATATTGCTGCGGCGCTGGCAGGTGACGAGGACAACATCGGCCGCGCATCCGTGGCATTGCGCATACCTCGGACCTTGCTGGCGGCGCTTGCCGGTGGTGCCCTTGGCTTGGCTGGAGCAATCATGCAAGGCGTGACCCGCAATCCGCTCGCCGACCCCGGAATTCTCGGCGTCAACATGGGCGCATCCCTTGCTGTCGTCGTCGGCGTCGCCTGGTTCGGGATGTCGTCGCTCTATGCCTATATCTGGGTGGCGATCCTCGGCGCCGGGTGCGCAGCAACCTTCGTCTACGCGATAGGTTCGCTCGGTCGAGGTGGTGCAACCCCTCTCAAAATGGCGCTTGCAGGCGCGGCAACATCGATTGCATTCGCGTCCTTGGTTATCGCGATCGTGCTGCCGCGCGGCGATATCGCGGGTGGGATCCATTCCTGGCAGATCGGTGGCGTTGGCGGCGCGACGTACGAGCGCATCGTTCCCGTCTTGCCGTTTCTGCTTGCAGGTTTGGTGATCGGACTGTTGTCGGCAAGAAAACTCAATTCTCTTGCGCTCGGTGACGAGCTCGCGACCGGCCTTGGTGAAAGCGTTGCAACCGCACGCGCGATCGCCTCCCTTAGCGCCATCCTTCTGTGTGGTGCAACGACCGCCGTGTGTGGGCCGATCGGCTTTCTCGGCCTGGTCGTGCCGCATGCCTGCCGCCTGCTGATCGGCGTCGACCATCGATGGCTGCTGCCTTTTTCGACGCTCGCAGGTGCGTGCCTGCTGCTTGCAGCGGACGTTCTCGGGCGCATCGTTGCACGCCCCGCGGAGATAGATGTCGGCATCGTCACTGCACTGATCGGTGCGCCTTTCTTCATCTGGATCGTCCGGCGCCAGCGTGTGAGGGAGCTGTGACAACTCCCTCAACAACCCTTGGTGCCGTCATCGCACACCGTCGCAGGCGCGCGCGCAGGCACACGTTCATTCTTGCCGTGTTGCTGAGCCTGATCGCAGGGATCTTCGCCGTCACCTTGTCGGTTGGGCAATCCATCACGCCCCCGGGCGATGTCTTGCGGGTGTTGATGGGCGAGGCGGTTCCTGGCGTATCCTTCACGGTGGGACAACTGAGGTTACCGCGCGCGGTCATGTCGATTCTTGCAGGCTTGTGCTTCGGACTGGGCGGCGTGGCGTTCCAGGTCATGTTGCGCAATCCGCTCGCCAGCCCCGATATCATTGGGATCAGCTCCGGCGCAGGGGCGGCTGCCGTTTTCGCCATTGTCGTCCTGTCGATGAACGGGCCGATGGTTTCGGTCATCGCCGTTGTTGCGGGCCTGGGGGTTGCGTTGCTCGTCTACGGCCTTTCCTTCCGCAACGGCGTCGCCGGCACCCGATTGATCCTTGTCGGCATCGGCATCTCCGCGATGCTGCAAAGTGTCATCGCCTACATCCTGCAGTCGGCACCAGCCTGGAACTTGCAGGAAGCGATGCGTTGGCTGACGGGCAGCGTCAACGGCGCTCAGCTTGGCCAGGCGCTGCCGCTCGTGCTTGCGCTCTTGTTTTTCGGCGGCCTGCTGCTCGCTCGCGGTCGCGACCTTGAAACATTGCGGCTGGGTGACGATATGGCGGCGGCGCTTGGAACGAGGGTCGCGCAAACCCGGATGGTGGTGATCGTGGCAGCGGTCGGGCTGATCGCGTCGGCGACCGCTGCGACGGGCCCGATCGCGTTCGTGGCATTCCTGTCGGGCCCGATTGCCGGCCGGATCGTGCGAAACGACGGTTCGCTGCTGATATCGTCTGCGCTGACAGGCGCCGTTCTCGTGCTTGTCGCCGATTACGTCGGGCAGCATCTGCTGCCTGGCCGTTATCCGGTGGGCGTCGTCACCGGGGCGCTTGGAGCGCCTTACCTCATCTACCTCATCGTTCGCATCAACCGGATCGGAGGGTCGTTATGACCGATCATCTGCTCGTCGCCAGCGGATTGACGGCCGGCTACGACAAGACCGAAATCCTGCATGGGCTGGACCTCACAATCCCCCCGGGCAAAGTCACGGTGATCGTTGGCGCCAACGCCTGTGGCAAGTCCACGTTTCTTCGCGCGCTTTCGCGGTTGGTCGCGCCAAGCAAAGGGCAGGTCCTGCTTGACGGCAAGTCCATCCACCGGACGCCGTCGCGAGAGCTCGCCCGGACG
This sequence comes from Ensifer sp., assembly GCF_035999135.1. Lineage (GTDB taxonomy): Bacteria > Pseudomonadota > Alphaproteobacteria > Rhizobiales > Rhizobiaceae > Ensifer. The sequence continues at coordinate 12,843 of NZ_DASYGZ010000068.1, read as the reverse complement.
CTGGGTTTGCTGCCGCAATCGCCGATCGCGCCGGAAGGCATCAGCGTCGCCGACCTTGTCAGCAGGGGGCGGCATCCGCATCAGAGCCTCTTTTCCCGCTGGACGAGGGAGGATGATGAGGCTGTCGACGGCGCGCTTGCGGCGACAAGAACAATCGACCTTGCCGAACGGCCGATCGACGAGCTTTCCGGGGGGCAGCGGCAACGTGTCTGGATCGCTATGGCGCTGGCCCAGCAGACCGACATCCTGCTCCTCGATGAGCCGACGACGTTTCTCGACATCAACCACCAGATCGAGGTGCTCGATCTTCTGACCGATCTCAACCGCGATCGTGGAACGACGGTCGTCATGGTGCTGCACGATCTCAACCTTGCTGCCCGCTATGCCGACCATCTCGTCGCGATTGCCGGTGGGCGCGTTCACCTTTCGGGCACGCCGGAACAAGTCCTCACCGAAGAGACCGTGCGGCATGTTTTCGGGCTCGAAAGCCGCGTCATCGGTGACCCTACGTCAGGTCGGCCGATCATGCTGCCGATCGGGCGACATCGGATGGCCGCCATCGGCGACGCGGGCGACGCATCACAAAAGGAGAGCGCATGAACGCGGTTAATTTCAAGCTGTCCGGTATAGCCGTCCCCGTCAGCCCAGCCGACATGCTCGAGGAGATCTGCGAGCATTTCATCGAACACGCCGAGGTCGAGCGGAAAGATGGCCTTGCGGTGTTGCGAAGCAAGCTCGGTACCGCGCAAATCAAGATTGAAAACGCGCGGCTGCGGATCGAGCTCGACTGCCCGACACGCGAAACGTTGCACATGAGCCGCACAGTCCTGGCCGAGCATCTCTTCTATTTTGCCGAAAACCAGCCATTCGAATTGACCTGGTCGGAGCCAACGTCTCTGTCGGCGCTTCCGAACCTCCACGAGGTGACCGTCGTTTCCGCCTACGATGTCACGCCGCATATGCGTCGCGTGATTTTTTCCTGCGCCGATGTGATGCCCTTCGTGGATGGCGATATGCATGTGCGCCTGTTGGTGCCGCCGAAGGGCAGACCGCCGGTCTGGCCAGGCTTTCGGGATGACGGTCGCATTGCCTGGCCGGAGGGCAAGAACGAGCTACTTGTTCGGGTCTACACCATCCGCGCTCTCGATCGCGATCGGAGGGAGTTGTGGATCGATTTCTTGCAACATCCTGCTCCCGGCATGTCGACACCAGGTGCGGACTTTGCCCGCGACGTACGGCCCGGAGATGTCGCTGCCCTGCTTGGCCCGGGCGCAGGCGGTCTACCAGAGGCGCGGACCATTTTGCTAATAGGGGATGAGAGTGCGCTGCCAGCCATAGCGAGGATTGCGGCGGAGGCTCCGGCCGAAACCAGAATGCGCGCCATCATTGAAGTCGAGGACGGCGCGGAAGAGCAGCCGCTTCAATCTAAAGGCGCGCTCAGCGTGCAATGGTTGCACCGGGCGAGCTATCCGAACGCCGCCGCCGATATGCTCGTGCGCGAGGCGAAAGCAGCGATTGAAGCGGCAAACGACGAGACGTTCGTATGGGTTGCGTGCGAAAAATCGGATGTGCGAACGATCAAGACATCTCTCAAAGCGCGGAACCATGATCGCAGGATGATGTATGTTGCCTGGTACTGGGAACGCGATATGAACACTGCATGAGGTGCTGATGGGAGCTGGTTATTCTGCGGGCGGAAAGATCAGCGACGCGGCCGGTAACGGAACCGCTAGACGCCGTCTGCAGCTTGAGAATAGACACGCAGACGAGGTTGTTTCGAAGGAGCAATCGGCCGTGATCACGCTTGAGAAGCTGCGCGACCTCGACATCGATGTGGGCTCGAATTCTCGCTCCTTGCACCTGAGTGCTGCAAGCGGGCTGCAATGCCTCGGTACGGCGCTCTATGTGATTGCGGACGACGAGTTGCACCTTGGCGTGTTTCCGGTTGCTGGCTCAGGTCGAGGTCATCTGTTCCGCCTTTTCGATGGTGAACTGCCAAAGACGAAAGGCGACCGCAAGAAACGGAAGCCTGATTTGGAGGCGTTGATCTTTGTCCCGCCCTTCAGCGACTTTTCGTATGGGGCTCTCCTTGCGATCGGTTCCGGCTCGCGGCGCAATCGCAAAAGAGGTGTCCTTGTCGGTGTTGATGCGCAGGGCGCCATCGTCACACCTGCGAGAAGCGTCGATCTCTCGTTCATTCTGGATCCGCTCGCGGAGGAATTTGGCGAACTCAACATCGAAGGCGCGGTGGTTGTTGGTGAAGAACTGCGGTTGCTTCAGCGCGGGAACAAGCGCTGCAATGACAACGCCATCGTTCGATATCCGCTCGATGATATACTGAATGCGCTTTCGAACGATCAACTTGAGCCGCTCGGCCCCTCAGCGGTCGATCGTTTCGATTTAGGCGCCATCCAGGGAACGCCGTTCGGTTTTACAGATGCGGCAGCCCTGTCCAATGGCGACATCGTCTTCAGTGCGGTGGCGGAGGATACGGAAAACACCTACCTGGACGGTCCGTGTCTCGGCGCTGGCATCGGCATTATCGACGAACGAGGCATCCTGGTTGCCTTTGATCTTCTCGAATACCCGCACAAGATAGAGGGCATACATGCGGCCGAGGGCGACGCCGTTGTCGACCTTCTGCTCGTGACGGATGCCGACAACCCCGATATCCCTGCGGGACTGTTTTCAACACAGATCGCCCGGTAGCCGGATCGAATGGTTGGGGACATCGGTCTGAGCTCAAGCCGCCGTCGGGGATCTTCCGAAGCTACCAATCAAATTGTGTCGAGAATGGCCAAAGTGCCGATGATCAGTGCGTCGACTCCCTGGACGTGGTCCGAATCGATCGGGCGATGGCTCGGCGCATCTGTTTCGGGCGCTTCAGGAGCCGACTTCGGGAGGACTGTGTCGGCGATTGCAACGCAGTGATAGGCAATCGTGAACAGCAGCCAGGTCGATTGTCGCATTGTGAGGCCGAAGGCGTCTGCGACCAGTCGCTGATGCGCGGCGATCTTGGCCATCATCTTTTCGGTGATCATGTCCCTTCGAAGCATGTAGGGGGCGATGCCCGCATGTGCCTCGACAAGGTTCCACATCGATAGGCTGAACGGCGTGAGATAGGCTTTCAGATCGGCGCGGTCGCCCCGAAGTGGTATCGGCAGCGACCATCGCAGAAAAATCTCTTCGGCAACCAGGGTCTTTAGCGCATCGAGCCCGCTGATATGTTTGTAGAGCGCCACCTGGCTGACGCCGAGTTCGGCTGCGATTGCAACCATCGTGACGTTCGGAAGACCTAGTCTGATGCCCGCGTCCGCAAGGCGTTCAAGCGTGAGCGTCGCGGGACGCCCCCGCCGATTGCTTTCTATCATGGCCACACTTTCAGTTGCGCTGAGTCGCGGCGCGCTCGCCTGCCGTGTCTTATAGAGTGATAGGCGAAGTTGTTCAATGATTTCTGATGGTTGTAAGAGATTTCGTTAGAAACATGACTTTGCAAGTCAAGAATGTTGACGGCTTTCGGCAATTAGTTTAGTGGGCATAAACTAATTAAGCGGAAGGCAGGGGCATGGGTTCGGATCACACCACAAATCGTCGTTGCGATATCAGGCGCGGCGCCAGAATTGGCCACGGCTTTGGCAGGCTGCTGGCTGGAACGGCGCTCGCAGCGTTCGTTGCGGCGCCGGTCATGGCGCAGGAGACACACAAGGCGAAACGCAACGCAAAACCCGCGGATCAGACAGAGGTGTCCGGAAGCGCAGATGGTACGACCGCGCTTGCTCCCATTGTCGCCACGGGTGTTGGAGATCTCCCCGCCACCTACGCCGGCGGTCAGGTCGCGACGGGCAGCCGCGTTGGCATGCTCGGCAACAAGGACCTCATGGAGACGCCGTTCAACACGGTCTCCTACACGGAGGAATACATCCAGAACCGGGAGGCGCAGGATGTCGGCGCCGTCATTGGCGCGACCGATCCGTCAGTTTTCGTGCCCAACAAGCGCAACATCTATGAGACCTACTTCATCCGCGGCTTCAACAGCTCGGTGGACGATGCGACCTTTGCTGGCCTCGTCGGCATGGCGCCCAACATGCGCGGCTCGACGGAGTTTGTCGAACGGGTCGAAGTACTGAAGGGCCCGGCGGCATTCCTTTATGGCATGCCGCCAGGCGGCACGGTCGGTGGAAGCGTGGCGCTTGTGCCCAAGCGCGCCGACGACGAGCCGCTGACCCGCCTGACCACCACCTATGCATCGGACAGCCTCTGGGGCACCCATGTCGATCTCGGCCGGCGCTTCGGCGATGAGAACGAATGGGGCGTCCGTCTCAACGGCGTGTTGCGTGGTGGCGATACCGCCGTCGACAACGAAACGGATCAGGTGGCGCTAGGCTCCGCCGCACTTGATTGGCGCGGCGAGAATGCACGGTTCTCCTTCGACTACTACAAGCAGAAGGAGGACATGGACGGCGTAAACTACTTCGGCCTCTCGGGTCTCGGAACTGCGGTCACCGCGCTGCCGGAGCCTCGCACGGGCGACCATTCGCTCGCCGCGCCCTGGTCGTTCACCACGAACGAGACTGAAGCCTTCGTGCTGCGCGGAGAAGTCGACCTCACGGACGCCATCACGGCCTATGCCGCATGGGGATGGCGCTTTGGAGGGTATGACGCCCTGATCACGCAGAACACGCTTCTGAACAATGCCGGCGATATCAGCGTCACCGGCCTGCGCTCGGCGCGCGATGGCCGACAGGATTCCGGCGAGGTCGGCCTTCGGGGCGAATTCTCGACGGGAGAAATCGAACACGAGTGGAATGTGGCGGCGACCCGGTTCAGCGCGCACAACGTCTTCAAGGATCGACGGTATGCCAACCTCGCCTTGACGAACTACTATGACCTCGACTTCGGTCAAGCGCCCGATCTGACGTCCTACAACGCGATGGGGCCTACCACGTCCGCGGCCCAAGAGCTTTCCAGTGTCGCCGTGTCGGACACCATGAGCTTCTTTGAAGATCAGCTGCAGCTGACCTTCGGGTTGCGCTATCAGAACGTCGAGAGCGCCAATCATAACCTTGTCACGGGCGCGCTGACGTCGAGCTACGATTCCAGCCGTGTGACGCCTGCGATTGCCGCCCTCTACAGGGCGAATGAAAGCCTGTCCTTCTACGCGAACTACATCGAAGGTCTGAGCCAGGGAGCGACAGCACCGCTCACCGCGAAGAATTCAGGCGAGGTTCTGGCACCCTATCAGACCAAGCAGGTCGAGGTCGGAACCAAATGGGATCTCGGCGACTTCACCACGACCCTCAGCCTGTTCCAGATTGAAAAGCCGAGCGCCTATACCGATCCCGTCACCAACGTATTCGGCACCTATGGCGAGCAGCGCAATCGCGGCGTCGAGCTGAACGTCTTCGGTGAGGTCCGCTCTGGTCTGCGCCTCTTGGGCGGCGTTTCCTACACTGAGGCCGAGGTGACGAAATCCCTCAACGGTCTCCAGAACGGCAAGACTGCCGTCGGGGTGCCGGCGGTGATGGCCAAGCTCGGGCTGGAATACGATGTGCCGTCGGTTGAGGGGCTGACGCTGTCTGGCAACATCAACCATGTCGGCAAGCGCTACATCAATGGCGACAACACACTCTCACTGCCTGCCTTCACCACGCTCGATATCGGCGCGCGCCATACCTTCGACGTCGACGGCAAGCCGCTGGTCGTGCGCGCTTCCATCCAGAACGTCACGAACGAAGCCTATTGGGGCGGAAACAGCCTGGCCGGAGGCTTCGGCGCACCGCGCACCTTTCTGCTTTCGGCATCCGTCGACTTCTGAAGAGCGAGATAGCACTGGGCGCCAGGTGCTGGCTCCGCCGATATCCTTCACATCAGCGAGAAGAAAATGCGTGAAGACAAGGTTATATCCGGGGCGGAGCGACGGTCTCCGGTGAGACGGCTGTTACATCCGGTCCGCACCAGATTGGCCGTGGCGGTGATCCTCGCCACGGTCGGGCAGGCTCTCGTGCTCGTCCCGCTGGCGGGGATTGCCCTCATTGCAAAGCTTGCGCTTGTCGACGGCGCTGGGGACGCCTCAGGCGACATCCCCGATGTCGTTGCCATCAGCCTCGCCTGCCTCGTAGCCGGCATGGCGCTGGTGACAACGGGCGAGCTTCTGGCTCATCTTGCCGATAACTGGCTTACGGTGCGCCTTCGCAAAGCGCTGGTCGACAGGCTGTCCAAAGTCCCGCTCGGATGGTTCTCCACTCATGCCTCGGGCGCTGTCAGGCAGGCCATACAAGACGACATCACGACACTGCATGAGCTGACCGCGCATTACTATACAACGTATGGACGCTGCATCGGCGCCATTGCGATTTCGGTTGTCTATTTGCTCGCCATCGATTGGCGCCTTGCCGTCCTGGCATTGCTGCCCTTCCCGCTGTTCCACCTGATTTTCGGTGCCGCGAAGAAGTCGATCACCGAGGAGCGCCTCAAGGATTTCATCGCCGGCCAGAGCCGCATCAGCAACGCAGTCGTCGAATTCATAAGCGGCATTCCGGTCGTCAAGGCGTTCGGCACTGCGGGCAGGGCGCATGAGGGCTACCGCGACGCGGTCGATGGCTTTCAGAAAGCCTTTCTGCGCTTTACCGGGCCGCTCGTCGTTCCGCTCGCCAACGCCAACGCAATCATCACGCCGGTGACGGTGCTTGCGGTCACTCTGGCGTTCGGCTCGCTCTTCGTTCACCTCGGCTGGATTGCGGCGGTCGATGTTTTGCCCTTCGCGCTCGTCGCGCCCGGTATTTCCGGCCCGATGATGCTTCTCGGCTTCCTGGGACATGCTGTTGCGAATGCCACCGGCGCTGCTGAAAGAGTGCAGGACCTCCTCGACACGCCGCTGCTCGAACAGCCGGCGCCCGGGACGAGCGTGCGACCCGAAGGCACTGAAATCCGTTTCGAGGGCGTGCGCTACGCCTATGACGGGCCGAACGACGTCGTTTGCGATATCGATTTTACCCTCGAGCCCGGGACGGTCACCGCGATCGTCGGTCCTTCGGGCGCGGGTAAATCCACGATCGCCCGGTTGCTCCTCCGGTTCTTCGACCCGGACCGCGGACGGATCACGCTTGGTGGTGTCGATCTGCGTCAGATCGCATCGACCGATCTCTATCAACGGATCGGTTTCGTCCTGCAGGACGTTCGTCTGATCCATGCGAGCCTCAGCGACAATATCGCGCTCGGGCGTCCATCAGCGAGCCGTCAGGCGGTCGAGGCCGCGGCGCGCCTCGCCAACATTCACGACCGGATCATGGCATTGCCGCGCGGCTACGATACGGTTGTCGGTGAGGATGCGCGTCTGTCTGGAGGTGAAGAGCAGCGTATCGCCATCGCCCGGGCGATCCTGCTTGATCCTCCCGTATTGGTGCTCGACGAGGCGACGGCCGCTGCCGACGCCGAGAGCGAGGCTGCCGTCCAATCGGCCCTTTCCGGCTTCGCATCGGGGCGAACTCTCCTCGTCATCGCACACCGGCTGGACACCATCACGCATGCCGACCGCATCATCGTCATGGAGCGGGGGAGGGTGGTTGAAGTGGGCAAACATGCCGATCTCCTGGCGCTCAACGGCTGCTACGCCCGACTTTGGCGGGCGGGGGGCTATGGCGACCACCTGCCGGAGACAGCGATCTGCGAGGTCACGCCATGATAAGAGCACTCTTGCTGCTGCTTTCGGACGATGCGCCAGTGTTCAGGCGCTATGTGTTGATGGCGGTATCCTACGGTCTTCTGAGCGGCGTCACGATCGCCGCTGCGGTGCCCGTTCTCGGCGGTCTGCTGCGAGGGGACGGCGAAGGAGCGGGGCGCTGGCTCGTTATCCTTCTCATGGGTGTGGTCGCCTGCTGGCTACTGCGGCGGCGGGTTGAGATAGCCGGTATCGGCGTGGGTCTCGCCATTCTTGGCGGCGCTCGTCTGCGCATCGGAGACCACGTCGCGCGTCTTCCCGTCGGATGGTTCACGGCCGAAAACACCGCGAGGCTCGGACATATCGTTACGCATGGGATGATGGAGATCGCCCAGCTTCCGGCCCATGTCGTCACGCCACTCGTCAGCGGGGCAATCACTCCAATCGTTATGGTCTCGGCGCTTTTCGCGCTCGAAACGAGCATGGGGTTGATAGCTCTCGTCACCTTACCGCTGATGGTCGGCGTTTTCGTGCTGTCCGCGTGGCTTGGCCGTGCCGCCGACACCGCCTATCAACTGAGCGCCGCCGAAACCAGTCAGCGCGCCGTCGAGTTCGCACAGGCGCAATCCGTCTTGCGCGCCTTCAACGGCGAGGGTGGTGGGGTCAGGTTCCTCGAGGGCGCGATCGACAGTCAGCATCGTTCGGGTCGGAGGCTGATATGGCTCTCCACACTCTCGGTCGTGCTGAATGTCTGGATCCTGCAGGCCGCCTTCGCGGCATTGGTGATCGCCGCCTCTTCCCGGCTGAGCAATGATGTCTCCGTTCCCGAGATCGTGGCCGTCGTCGCTGCAATGCTTCTGGCCGTCTGCTTCGTGGATCCGCTCCTTGATGTGGCGGCCTTTGGCGCGGCGGTGCGCGGCGCCAGAAACCAGTTGGCGGAAGTCGATCGCGTCCTCACCGAAGATCCGCTATCGGAACCGGTCAATCCGGAGCGTCCCCGGGATGCATCCGTTGAACTGCGCGACGTCACCTTTGGCTATCGGCGGGGCGAGCCTGCGGTGGTCAGCGGCGCTAGCTTCAGGGTCGAGCCGGGCAGCATGCTCGCGTTGATCGGAGCGTCAGGTTCCGGCAAGACCACGCTGATGCGCCTGATTGCGCGTTTCTTCGACGCGGATGCCGGTAAGGTCATGATCGGCGGCGTCGATATCCGCGACATCAGCTCACGGGACCTCTCTGCGCAGATCAGCCAGATTTTCCAGGACAGCTGGCTCTTCCAGGGCAGCATCGCCGACAATATCCGTATCGGTCGTCCGGATGCGACGGATGACGACGTCCGCGCTGCCGCGCAGCTGGCCGGTGTCGATGAGATCGCAGATCGCCTGCCGGATGGCTTCGACACGATCGTCGGCGAGGGTGGGGCGCGCCTGTCCGGCGGAGAGCGCCAGCGTGTCGCAATCGCCCGCGGGCTGATCAAGGATTCCCCGATCCTGCTGGTGGACGAAGCGACAGCGGCGCTCGATGCCGAAAACCAGGAAGCCATCGCCAGAACACTGTCTCGGTTGCGTGGCAAGCGCACCGTTCTCGTTATCGCCCATCAGCTTTCGACCGTTCGAATGGCGGACGCCATCGTCGTCATGGAAAATGGGCGGGTTGCCGAGCAAGGTTCGCCTAGGGAACTGGAGGCCAGGGACGGACTTTATCGACACTTTCTGCAGCAGCGTCAGGCCGCCAAAGGATGGCGGATCGGTGCCTAGTCGTGACGTGTTCCTCGGCGTCGGTAGCGTCGCTTTAAAGCGGGCCGCCATTCCTGTTGCCTTTACGGCGCTTTGTGTGGTCTCGCTTACGGTTGGCGTCAATCGGATGAGCCTCGTGGCGCTCGCTTCGCTCTCCGACGAGGCATGGTTGACACTGACGGCGAGCCGGTTGCCGCGGCTTGCCGCCCTCGTCCTGACCGGCGTGGGGCTCGCCACCTGCGGCGTGATTCTGCAGCACGTGGTCCGAAACCGCTTCGTCGAACCGGCCACCACCGGCGGAATGGAGGCGGCCAAGCTCGGCATCCTGGTTGCCCTGTCCGTAGCGCCGGCCAGCGGCGCCCTGGTGCGTGCATCCCTGGCACTTGGCTTCTGCTTCGCGGCCAGTCTCATCTATGTGGCACTCGTCGGACGCCTGCAGGTCAAGAACACCATCCTCGTTCCCGTCATCGGCCTGATGTACGGCAGCGTGCTCGGCGCGATCGCGGAATTCTACGCTTACAGCCGAAACATGCTGCAGAGCATGCAGGGGTGGCTCATCGGCGACTTCTCGAAAATCGTTGAGGGAAATTACGAGATCGTCTGGCTCATTCTGCCCGTCGTCTGTGCAGCCTACGCGTTCGCCCATCGCTTCACGCTGCTGGGCATGGGCAGCGACATGGCGACCAGCCTGGGGATCAGCCATCGCGCCATGGTCGCGCTTGGTCTGCTGCTGGTGTCGACCACGGTCGCGGCGACCGTCGTCGCTGTCGGTGCCGTCCCCTTTGTCGGCCTCGTCGTGCCGAACGTCGTTGCGCTGAGACAGGGGGATAATCTCGCTCGAACACTGCCGTCGGTGGCGCTCGGAGGAGCGTCGCTCGTCCTTGTCTGCGACATCCTCGGCCGGCTGTTGATCTACCCGTTCGAAGTGCCGATCGGTCTCACGATGGGTGGCGTGGGCGGTCTTCTGTTTCTTTTCTTGATCGTCAGGCAGAGACGATGAGGAGACGGGTAAGTTTGCTGGTCGCCTTTGTCGGCATTGCAGCGTTGTCGATCGCCTTCGTCCTCGTCGGCTCCGGACTGGACTTTGCCTACATCATCCCGCGCAGGCTGACCAAGCTCGCCGCAATGATCGTCGGCGGCATTGCCGTCGGCCTGTCCTCGATCGTCTTCCAGACCATTGCCGGCAATCGTATTCTCACACCTGCCGTGATGGGATACGAGGCAGTCTATCTGCTGCTGCAGGCCCTTTTGGTACTGATCCTCGGCACGTCCAGTCTGATGGTGTTGGGGGACTACGGCAACTTTCTGGCCTCGATCCTGATGATGGTCGCCTATTCGCTGGTCATCCATCACTGGCTGTTCAAGGGGCCGCAGGTCGACACCGGCCAGCCGCTTCTGGTTGGGCTGGTGCTGACCATGGTGATCGGCACCTTCACTCAATTCGTCCAGCTCCGGATCAGTCCAGGCGAGTTCGCCATTTTCCAGGGCTTCTCGCTGATTTCGTTCGATCGTGTGGAGCCGGTGCAACTGCTCTGGTCGACAGGGCTCGTCACGCTGGTTTGCCTTGCCGGCTCAAGGAGCCTTGCCGTTCTCGACCTGATGGCCCTTGGGCGCGACCAGGCGCTTTCGCTCGGCGTCGATTATCAGCGGCACGCGCGCCTTTTGCTCGGCCTCATCGCGGTCCTTGTGGCAGTCTCCACCAGCCTCATCGGGCCAACGGCGTTCATGGGCGTCTTCGTGGCGAACCTTGCCTATGCGTGCGCTAAAAGCGAACGCCATCGGATGACGCTTCCTCTCGGCTGCCTGACTGCGATCGGCATGTTCCTCATCGCGCAGCTGAGCGTCGAGCATGTCTTCAACTATCGCACCACCGTCGGGATCCTGATCAATCTTGCCTGCGGCGCATGGTTCCTGGTGCTCACGCTGCGTTTCCGGGACATCGCATGATCAAAGTCACTGCACTCTCCAAGAGTTACGGCAATCGTCCGATCCTGTCGGATGTGCGGGCCGAGTTTTCAAAGGGGCACCTGACGTCGCTGATCGGGCCCAACGGGGCGGGCAAGTCGACGTTGCTGATGTTGATCGCCCGGCTTCTCGCGCCGACGAGCGGCATCATTACCATCGACGGAACGGATATCGCCAGCCTTGCGGTAGGCGACTATGCAAGGCGCGTCGCCACTTTGCGACAGCGGCCCGACTGCAATCTGCGGCTGTCGGTGGAGGAGCTCGTGACCTTCGGCCGCTTTCCGCACAGTCGCGGGCGGCTGACCGCCGAAGACCGCCGCGCCGTCGACGAGGCGATCGACTTCCTTTCCCTCGAACCGCTGCGCAGTGCCTTGATTGACGAGATCAGCGGCGGCCAGCGCCAGATGGCCTTCCTTGCCATGACGATCGCGCAGGAAACAGAGTGCCTTCTGCTCGACGAGCCCCTCAACAATCTCGACATGAAACACGCGGTCCAGATCATGCAGGCGCTGCGGATGCTTTGCGACGAGCTGGGACGCACGGTGATCGCCGTCATTCACGACATCAACTTCGCTGCCAACTACTCCGACCATATCGTCGCCATGAAGGACGGCGCCGTGCACACAGCCGGCTCCGTTTCCGAGGTGGTTACGGGAAGCGGTCTCGGAGAGCTCTATGGCCTCGATCTCGAGATCGTAGAGCGGCAGCAGGGGCGTCTCTGCAACTACTTCACTCAGAAAGGAAAGACACGATGATCCGAGGCATGAAGTTTGGCCGCTTGGCCCTGGCGCTGGCTGTGGCGGCGGCAGTGTTTGCGGTGGCTCCCGTCGCCACGGGGAGCGCTGGTTCCGTCGACAGTGCTGCGTTCGAACCGGTCACCGTGGAGCACAAGCTCGGCAAGACCGTTATTGAACGGCGCCCGGAGCGGGTGGCCGCGCTCGACATGAACGAGCTGGACTTCCTTGATCAACTGGGCGTGCCCGTGGCTGGGACTGCCAAAGACTTCGTCCCGCATTTTCTGTCGAAATATCGGGACGATCCTGACGTCGTGGATCTGGGGTTCATCGTCAAGCCCAATATCGAGCGCGTCTACGCCCTCCATCCGGATCTTGTTCTCATCACATCACTACAGGCCGAGCATTACCGCGAGCTGAGCCGCTTTGCGCCGGTCATCCATTTCGACGTCGACTACCGGGATAGCGGCGCCGGCCACATCGAGGTCGTGAAAGACCATCTGATGACGCTTGCCCATATCTTCGGAAAGGAAGGGGTCGCGCGCGAGAAAATTGCCGATCTCGACGGGAAGCTTGCCGACCTGCAAAGTGTCACGCGGACAAGTGACAAAACGGCGCTGATCGTGATGCACAACAATGGCGCCTTCAGTGCGTTCGGCGTGCGCTCGCGATACGGCTTTGTGTTCGATGCCTTCGGGGTCAAGCCTGCCAATGAAGCGGCCGAGACCGGTCTCCACGGACAACCTGTAACCAG
>NZ_DASYGZ010000042.1:0-29604 GCF_035999135.1 Ensifer sp. | reverse complement strand
TCGTTTTGGCGGTGCTTGCTTCTCTTAAGTTGGCGCCACGGCGGTTGATACTTGCGACACGACGACGGTACGCCTCGCTTTGTGGAAGTCAACCGGCGCAGCCGACAGGTCGCCGGCTGCGCCTAAATTTTCACCAATGATGTTGTCGCACGGTCAGACGCGATTGCCCTCGGCGTTGAAAAAGTGCAGCCGCTCGACCGGCAGGCGCACGGCAAGAGTACCTGACGCGTTGAGGAACCGGCGGTCGTTGGTGAAGGCCTTGAAGCCGGCGCGACCGAAGGAGAGGTGCAGGATGATGCCGAAGCCGGTTGGCTCCACAAGGTCGACATTGGCTTTCAGCGCGTCCGGTCCTTCCACGCCGATTTCGACGTGTTCCGGTCGAATGCCGAGCGTGGCGCGGGCGCCTTCGGACAGGGCAGGATGCTGCTGTGCCGGAATGGTGACGCCGCCTTCCGTCTCGAAGCGCGGCGCGGTGCCGTTCCGGTAGGTGCCTTCGAAGAAGTTCATGCCGGGCGAACCGATGAAGCCGGCGACGAACAGGTTGGCGGGGCGGTCGTAGAGATCGAGCGGGCTCCCGACCTGCTGCACGAAGCCGCCGTTCATGGCGACGATGCGGTCGGCGAGCGTCATGGCCTCGATCTGGTCGTGGGTGACGTAGATCGAGGTGGCGCCCAAGTCCTTGTGCAGCTTCTTGATCTCGGCGCGCATCTGTTCGCGCAGGCGCGCATCGAGGTTCGACAGCGGCTCGTCGAAGAGAAACGCCTTGGGCTCGCGCACGATGGCGCGGCCCATGGCGACGCGCTGGCGCTGGCCGCCGGAGAGTGCGCGGGGGCGACGCTCGAGCAGCGGGTCGAGGCCGAGTTTGGCGGCCGCCCCCGAAACGACGCTTGCGATCTTCTCCTTGGCGGTTTTCCGGAGCCTCAGGCTGTAGCTCATGTTCTTGGCGACCGACATGTGCGGGTAGAGCGCATAGGACTGGAACACCATGGCGATGTCGCGGTCCTTCGGTGCGAGCTCATTGACGCGTTTGCCGGCGATGCGGATTTCGCCAGAGCTGACGCTTTCAAGACCTGCAATCATGCGCAGAAGCGTGGACTTGCCGCAGCCGGACGGGCCGACGAGCACGACGAACTCGCCGTCGCCGATTTTCAGGTCCACATCGTGCAGGACCGGGTGGATGCCGTAGGATTTCTGGATGTTGGCGATATCGATGGAAGCCATGGGATGATCCTCAGCCTTTGACCGCGCCGGCCGTGAGGCCCTGGACGAGATAACGTTGAATGAGCAGGAAGAAGAGGCAGGCGGGGATGAGCGCCAGCACGCCGGCCGCCATCATCTGCCCGAAATCGACCGAGAACTTCGACACGAAGGACAGAAGTCCGACCGGGAAGGTCGCCTGGTCGTTGCCGGAGATCAGCATCAGCGAGAACAGAAGCTCGCTCCAGGCGGCAGTGAAGACGAAGCCGAGGGTTGCGGCAATGCCCGGCAACGTCAGCGGCAGGATGATCTGGCGGAAGGCGACGAACTGGGTGGCGCCGTCGATCATCGCCGCCTCCTCCAGGTCCTTCGGAATACCGTCGAAGAAGGACTGCATCAGGAAGGTGGCGAAGGGCACGTTGAAGGCGGTGTAGACGATGACGAGGCCGGTCAGGCTGTTGGTCAGTCCGAGCGGCGACAGGATCTTGAAGATCGGAGCCACCAGCATGACGAGCGGAAACATCTGCGTCAGAAGCATCAGCGCCACCAACCAGTATTTGCCGCGGAAATTGAAGCGTGACAGCGCGTAACCCGAGAGCGAGGCGAGGATGGTGACGATGACGGCGGTGGAGCCGGCGACGATCAGGCTGTTCTTGAAGAACACCGGAAAGGCGCTGTGGCGCAGCACGAAATCGAAATGTTCGAGGCTCGCGCGCGACGGCCACATCCGAATGCCTTCGGAATAGAGCAGGTCGTTCGGGGTGACCGCGACCTTCAAGAGCCAGTAGAGCGGGAAGAGCGCGAAGGCGATATAGGCAAGGATGGCCAGCCGGTGCGCGATCAAGAGGAAAAGCGGTTTGGCGCGCATCGGGTCAATCCTTGCTCAGCAGCCATTGCCGCAGGATGACGATCAGCATCGAATAGGCGAGCAGCAGGGCCAGAAGCACGAGCGCAATCGCCGAGGCGTAACCGAAATCCAGCCGCTTGAAGGCTTGGGTGAAGATATAGCTGGCGACGATCTGGGTGCGGTCGGCCGGTCCGCCATTGGTCATGACGATGATCAGGTCGGCGAAGTTCGAGATCCAGACTGTGCGCAGCAGGATGGTGATGGCGATGGTCGGTGCCAGGAACGGCAGGGTGATCGAGAGGAAGCGTTGCACCGGGCCGGCGCCATCGATGCTCGCGGCCTCATAGAGGTCGCGCGGGATTGCCTGCAGGGCGGCAAGCAGCGTGATCGCAAAGAACGGAATGCCCCACCAGACATTGGCGATGATCGGGCCCCACATGGCAAGCTGAGGATCGGAGAGGATGTTGTTCGGCTCGCTCATGAGTCCGAGCGCGTAGAACCAGTGCGGCAAGGGGCCGACCACGGGGTTGAAGAGCCAGGCCCAGTTGAGGCCGGCAAGGAAGCTCGGAACGGCCCAGGGCAGGAAGACGAGGGCCTGGGCGAGGCCGCGACCGTAGAAGGGTTTGTCGAGCAAAAGTGCCAGGATCAGGCCGAAGGTGAACTGGAAGAACACCGAGGCGCCGGTCCACCAGAGCGTGTTGCGCAGCGCCCGGTAGAAAGCCTGGTCCTCCGACAGTGCCCGGAAATGATCAAGGCCGATATAGGCGCCCGAGAACGGGTTCAGGAGCTGGATATCGCGGAAGGCGTAGGAAACGCCGAGCACCAGCGGCACCAGCATGACGGTGACGATGAGGATCAGCGCCGGCGCGCTGTAGAGATAAGGTGCGGCGCCATCGGCGATGCGCTTCTTGAGCGGCGTCCTGCTTTCAGGCAGGCCGCTTTGTCGGGCGACGTAGGCCATCGATCGAGATTTCCCCTGTGCGGTCACCGGTTTCTTCGGCGTACCTCGTTTTGGTCAGCAGGAGCGGGATGCGGGCGGAGACCGCGCCGACGTCATTCCGCTCGAAGATCATGAAAGCCGGTGGCGGCGAACCGCCACCGGCCAAAGGCTTACTTCTTGCTGGCGAGGAACTTCTGCTGCGCCTTGGTGAGGTAGTCGGCCCACTGATTGGCGAGTTCTTCCGGCGTGATGTCGCCGAGCAAAGCTTCCTGGGTGGTCTTGATGGCGAGCGAATCCTTGAAGAAGGCGAATTCTTCCAGGTAGGTCGGCATGACCGTCAGGACGACGTCCTTGTCGGCGAGTTCGTCGAACCAGCCCTTGAACTGCGCGCTCGCATAGAAGGGATCCTTTTCGGCCGACTTGTGCACCGGCAGCGCGCCTGTGCGCTTGTTCCACTCGATGTTGCCTTCCGGCCCTTCGAGCGTCTCGATCAGCTTCCAGGAGAGATCCTTGTTCTGGCTGGCGGACAGCATCGACCAGCCGGCAAAGCCGATGGTGGTGAACGCCTTGCCGCTCGGACCCTTCGGCATGGTGGTGACGCCGAAGTCTTCCGACTTCATGCGCTCGGCGATGGCGATCAGCGCGTCCGGATCCTGGTCGAGGAAGGCGCAGGTGCCGCTGTAGAAGCCGGCGACGATTTCGTTGAAGCCCCAGTTGACGCTGTCCTTCGGCGCGAGGCCCTTCTTGTAGAGGTCGATCACCCAGGTGAGGCCCTTGACCCAGCCCTCGCTGTTCATGGTCGAGGTGCCGTCCTCGTTGAAGAAGGTGTTGGTGCCGGCCATGGTGGCGCCGAACATCACCCAGCCGTTGAGTCCACCCGGACCGCCGCGCAGGCAGTAGCCGGATTTGCCCGGAAGCTTCGAGACGGCTTCCGACGCCTTGACGAAATCGTCCATGGTCTTCGGCGGCTCGCTGACGCCGGCTTCCGACAGCAGCTTCTTGTTGTAGAACATCGCGCGCAGATAGAAGCCGTAGGGCAGCATGTAGGCGGTGTCGTTGATGTCGCGGCCGAGTTCGAGCGCGCGTTCCGTCAGCCCGCCCGTGTGCTCCCACTTGGCGAGATAGGGTTCGAGGCTTTCGAGCATGCCGTTATTGGCATAGAGCGACAGCCAGGTGTCGGGCATTTCCATCACGTCAGGCAGTTCGCCAGCCGAAACCATGGTGGCGAACTTCTGGAAGGCTTCGCCCCAGGGAAGCGAGATGATCTCGACCGTCGTGCCGGGGTTGGCGGCCTCGAACTTGGCGACGATCGATTTCAGCGTCTCGGTGCGCTCCGGGCTGGTGATGACCTCGACCAGCTTCAGCTTGGTGTCGGCGAGTGCGCTTCCGGCCATGAGCGTGGCGAGAAGCGTGGCAGTGATCAGTTTCTTCATGTCTGTTCCCTCTTTTCTCGTTGGTTTTGGTTCAAAGTGGGGAGAAGCGGGATCTCAATCCCGCTCCTGTCAGTCAGTCGTAGCGACGGCGAGCGCCGCTTCGAGATCGCTCCAGAGGGCCTCCGTTCCCTCCAGGCCGACATGCAGCCGCACCGACCGCGGCGAGATGCCGAAGGCGGCCGCGGAATTGGGTTGGGCTTTCTGTGACAGCACGACTTCGCCCGGAACGATGAGGCTTTCATGCCCGCCCCAGGAAACGCCGAGCTTGAAGAGTTCGAGATGATCGGCGAAGCGCCTTACGTCGACGCCCTCGCGGAAGATGAAGGAGAAGAGGCCCGATGTGCCCGAGAGCCCCGGCGGCAGGGTGTTGCCGAGGCCGGGATGGCAGACTTTCTCGACCAGCGGGTGGGCCTGCAGCCGGCGCGCGACGTCGAGCGCCGAGCGCTGATGCGATTTCATGCGGATCGGCAGGGTGCGCAGGCC
This sequence comes from Ensifer sp., assembly GCF_035999135.1. Taxonomy (GTDB): domain Bacteria; phylum Pseudomonadota; class Alphaproteobacteria; order Rhizobiales; family Rhizobiaceae; genus Ensifer. Next base: position 24,704 of record NZ_DASYGZ010000042.1, on the reverse strand, counting down.
CCGGATCAGGAGCCAGGCGTCGAAGGGCGAGAGCTTGCCGCCGAGATAGGGATAGGCCTCCGAGCGAATGCGGCCGATCAGTTCCTTCGAACCGGTGACGACGCCGGCGACGACGTCCGAGTGGCCGCCGAGATACTTGGAGGCCGAATGGATCACGAGATCGACGCCGAGCGAGATCGGCTGCTGGAAGATCGGGCTTGCCCAACTGTTGTCGATCGCGGTGATGATGCCCTGGTCCTTGGCAAGGCGGGCGAGGGAAGCGACGTCGTGGGTGTCCATCACCCAGCTCGTCGGGCTTTCCATGTAGAAGAGCTTGGCGCCGGGAAGCGCCCTGGCGACCGCCTCCTCGTCGCGGCCGTCGACATAGGTCACCTCGACCTTCATGCGCTTCAGGTGCGTGCCGAACAGGCGGAAGGCGTCGGGATAGACGTGGTTGACGGCGACGATGCGGTCGCCGGGTTCGACGAAGGAGAGCACGGTCGACGAAATCGCCGACATGCCGCTTGCAAAGCCGATCGCGTCCTCGCCGCCTTCGAGCTTCGCCAGCATCTCCTCGAACATGCGCACGGTCGGGTTGAGGCCGCGGGTATAGATCGGCCGCACGCGTTCGCCCCGGTAGGAGGCGACCATGTCGTCGTAGTCCTTGAAGGTGAACAGCGAGGTCTGCACGATCGGCGGCACGACGGCATCGAAGGCGTGGCCTTCGTCATGCGCGACGATCAGCGAGGCGTGGTCGAACGGATCGAGGCCGTTGGTCATTTGGACATTTCCTTAATGTCTTCCTCGACGATCGCGAGGATTTTCAGCGTTTCTTCGCGCGCGGTGTCAGGGTCCTGTGCGGCGATCGCGTTGAAGAGGGTGCGGTGGAAGGGAAAGGAGCGGCGGGCAAAGTCCGTGCGATCGAACGGATGGTCCCAGAAGCGTTCGAAGGCCTCGCGCATCTGTTCGAGCAGTTGCCGGAAGAGCGGATTGTGCGTGGCATCGTAGATCGCCAGATGGAAGGCGAGGTCTTCCGGGCCCGACGTGCCCTTGGCGATGTGCACGCGCTCCATCTCGTCGAGTTTGATTTCGATGATGTTGAGGTCTTCCTCGGTGCGGCGGCGGGCCGCGACCATGTTGGCCTCGACTTCGATGCCGCGGCGGACTTCGAGCGTCATCAACAGCACGTCGCGCAAATGCGCGGTATCGAGCGTGAGCGGCATATGGACGGTCGCGCCGGAGATCGTGCGCAGCAGGTAGGTGCCGCTGCCCTTGCGCGCCTCGACGACGCCGAGCGCCTGGAAGTGGCGGATGACCTCGCGCACGGTCGAGCGGCCGACGGCAAGCGCCGTCATCAGTTCGCGCTCTGCCGGCAGGCGGTCGCCGGGTTTCAGGCCGGAATGCTGGACGTAGTCGGCGAGCGCGGCAATGACCTGCTGCGCCCGGTCGGCGGGCGGCAATGGCAGAAGCGTTGCTCTGGCTTGTTCAGTCATTCAGCCTCCCCCTCGGCGCCAAATTGGTCTGACATCTGATCAATATGATCAAGGCGAAGGAGGTGGTCAAGCCAGAACTTATAAAGCTGCGTGTCGGTTGACCTTGCCGTGGGCAGGCGTAGACAGGGGGCAAGGAGCTTGAAGATGAAGACAACAGGACATGCATGCGCCGCCGCCGTGGTCGGTGCGTTCCTTGCTTTGGTGGCTGTCGCGGGCGACGCGGAAGCGCAGATGCGCACCAGAAAGGGCGAATATTACGAGGGCATCCAGCGGAAGCCCTATGGTCACTACTGGATCTGGCCGCCGGTCGAACAGCAGCCGGTCTACAAGGCGCGCCCAGGCAAGAAAGGTGCAGACGGCGAGACGCCGAAGCCTCGCAAGCGACCGGCGCAATAGGCACCGTTGTTCAGGAAAGCGAGCCAGCCAACGAGAAGCGGCGCCCGAGGGCGCCGCAATTTTGATCAGGCTTTGTCTGGTCAGACAGTCGCGACGTGAACGTCGCGGGGGAGGGACGAGAGAACCTCCGGCCCGTCCTCGCGCAGGATGACGATGTCCTCGAGCCGGATGCCGAAGCGGCCGGGCAGATAGATGCCGGGCTCGATCGAGAAGACCATGCCTTCTTCGAGCACGGTTTCCGAAGTCGCAGTGATATAGGGCGGCTCGTGGCCGTCGATGCCCATGCCGTGGCCGGTGCGGTGGACGAAGTATTCGCCGTAGCCGGCGTCCGCGATCACCTTGCGGGCGGCAGCATCAACCTCCTTGGCGAGCACGCCGGGGCGGGCAGCCTTCAGCGCCGCCTGGACAGCCCGTTCGACGATGGTGTGGATCTGGCCGTATCCTTCAGGCGCCCGGCCGACGATCGCCATGCGGGTGATGTCGCTCGGGAAGCCCTGCTTGCGGCCGCCGATGTCGATGACCACGGCGTCGCCTTCCTCAATCACCCGTTCGCTGGCCGAGTGATGCGGAAACGCGCCGTTGCCGCCGGCGCCTACGATCCAGAAGGCCGGTGCCGCAGCTTCGGAGGTAAAATGTCCGCGAATTACTGCGGCCAGTTCCTTCTCGGTCATGCCAGGGCGGATCTTCGCAAATGCCGCCTGCATGGCGCGGTCGGCAATGCCGGCGTTCATCTTCAACAGCGCGTATTCGCTCTTGTCCTTGCGCATGCGCAGGGCGCCAAGCGTAGCTGGGGTGAATTCGCGGGCAGTGTCTGCGGGCAATGCATCGATCAGTAGCAGCGCGAAATCTGCGCGCATGGTTTCGTCGAGCACGACGCGGCCAGGTGCAGCAGCGCCGACATCGGCAAGCGCCGCGGTCAGGGCTTCGCCCGGTCCGACCTCATCGGCCCAGTTGTGGAAGGCGATGTCGGTGTGTTCACGGGTGCCTTCGGCATTGAGCGCCGGCATTAGGAAGGCTTCCTTTTCCCGGCCGATCAACAGCAGGCAGGGGCGCTCGTCCGGATGCGGATGGTAGCCGATCAGCCAGTCCATGTGCGATCCGGGCGCGAGCGCGACGAGGCCGACATTGCTTTCGGCCATTTTGCGGCGAAGCGCTGCAAAACGGCTCTTTGAGAGTTCCGTCATGGTGTTTCCAGTTCTGACTTGAGGATGTGAAAGGTCCGAGAGGGCCGCATTTGAGGCGGCCGACGTGGAACGGATCCGTGATGCGTTGCGGCGCGTCTACGGGGAACGTCTGCGTCCGGCATGGACGATGTCTAGGGATGTGGATTTGTGGCTCTTCAAGCGGACTCCTCCCCCTCGAAATGCACGCGCATGTGCTCCGGGAACTGGCCGTCTCCCGTCGCTATGCGGCTGTATTTCAACGACTTTGGTGTCGGGCCGTGGTCTTGTCAATACGAAATTTTAGTCACACTAAAATTTCTGGCGCGCGATGCTGGCAGCAGGTCAGGCGGCCAGCCGCAACAGGCGCGCGACCGCCTGCTGGTCGAACCCGCCGATGCCCTCGCGGATGTCGGCGGCGATCGCGTCTGCCACGGCATCCTCGTCGCGGCGCCTGAGCGCGTCGATGGCCTCGCGGTGCCGGTCGATGACGTAGAGTTCGGTGACGTGTTCCATGGCGATGCCGAGGATCGGGCCGAGCTGTAGCCAGACGCTTTCGATCAGCGGCATGGCGACCGGGTCGGGGTTGGCCATATAGATCAAACGGTGGAAGGCCTGGTTGGCAATCAACGCCGCCACCTTGTCACCTGCGCGGATTTCCGTCTCGATGCTGTCGTCGACCGCGGCGATCTGCGCGATCTGCCGCTCGGAGAGATGGGCGACGGCCCGCCGGGCGGCATGGCTTTCGAGCGCGATGCGCAGTGAGATCAGTTCCTCGAAGCGGGCGGGCGTGATGTGCGGCACGACGATGCGGCGGTTTTCGAGAAATTGCAGCGCGCCGATGGAGGTGAGCTGCCGCAGCGCCTCGCGCACCGGCGTCGGGCTGCTTTCAAGCGCCTCGGCAAGGCCGCGGATGGTGACGGAGGTGCCGGGGCGGAAGGCACCGACCATGATCGCCTGGCGCAGCCGGTTGAAGGCGTAGTCATGCGTGGTCATGCCGTCCGGGCGCGCGAGTGGTGGCAAAACAAGGGGTTTCAACTGCGCATGTCCTTTCACCTTGCTGACGACCGAGACCCGGAAACGAGCGGAGGACCGCATACACTTTTTCTCGCTCCGCGCTACGTCAAACGCCTGATAGCACCACCCATGCTTGACTCCAATTCCTGAATTATGTCAACTTTCAGAAAATGTGATCACAAAAAGAGATTTGCGATATGTCGCTCGACGCGGAAGATCCCAGCGCATTCAAGGCATGGCTCGAGCAGAACGGGCCGATCGAAAGCATCCAGGCGGTGGTCTGCGACCTCAACGGCATCATGCGGGGAAAGCGCGTTCCGGTGGAGCAGGCGGCCAAGGTTCTTGGCGGCGGTATTCGCATGCCGCTGTCGATCGTCGGCGTCGACGTCTGGGGCGAAGACATCATCAACAGCGAGCAGGTGTTTGCGAGCGGCGACCGTGACGGTATCTGCGGCGTCACCGGTCGCGGCGCGCTGCCGGTCAACTGGACTTCGCGGCCGAGCGCACTCGTGCCGCTCTGGCTGCAGCTCGAGGACGGCAAGCCGTTCCTCGCCGATCCGCGCCAGGCCTTGGCGGCGATCGTGCGCGAATACAAGGAACTCGGCCTTCGTCCCGTTGTTGCGACGGAGCTTGAGTTCTACCTGATCGATCCGGAGCCCGACAGCGCGGTGCCGCCGATCTCGCCCTATACCGGCAAGCGGCTCGATTCCGACGCGATCCTGTCGATCGACGAACTCGACGATTTCGGCGAATTCTTCTCCGACGTCTACAAGGAATGCGCCCGACAGAACGTGCCGGCGGATGCGGCGATCGCCGAAAATGGCATCGGCCAGTTCGAGATCAACCTGCTCCACACCGATGACCCGCTGAAGGCGGCTGACGACGCGATCTTCTTCAAGCGCATCGTCAAGGGCGTGGCACGCAAGCACGGGCTCGCCGCAACCTTCATGGCCAAGCCCTACGGCACCCGTTCAGGCAACGGCCTGCACATCCATTTCAGCCTGCTCGACGAGGAGGGCAACAACGTCTTCAACGACGGCAGCGACGAGGGTTCGCCGATGCTGAAGAACGCCGTCGCCGGCCTGCTGCGCGGCATGGCCGAGACGACGCTTTTGTTTGCGCCCCACTTCAATTCCTATAGGCGGCTGCGACCGGATACCCACGCGCCGACCGCTGTCTGCTGGGGCTACGAGAACCGCACCTCGGCGATCCGCATTCCCGGCGGCAATCCGAATGCGCGCCGCATCGAGCACCGCGTCGCCGGTGCCGACGCCAATCCCTATCTCGTCATCGCCGCGATCCTCGGCGCCGCCTTGGTCGGCATCCGCAACAAGTGGAAGCCGCCGGCGCCGGTTTCGGGTCGGGCCTATGCAGCGGAGAAACTGCCCAAAATTCCCTCCGATTGGGGGCAGGCGGTCGACACCTTCGAGGCTGGACCGATTGCCGCCGAAATCTTCGATCCCGTGCTGCGCTCGATGCTGATCGCCTGCAAACGCCAGGAGATCGCCGGCTTTGCCGAGCAGGTCACGGATTACGAATTCAGCGCCTATCTGGAAATCGTCTGATGCTTACCAAACAGAAATCCTATGCCGGTGACGGCAGCTATCCGACCAGCTATTACGCCGCCTCGCGCAACATCATCCGCACGCCGGTCCGGCTTCAGGGCCGGGTCGAGACCGATATCTGCGTCGTCGGCGCCGGGTACTCCGGAATGTCGACGGCAATCCATCTTGCCGAAAAGGGCTACAAGGTCGTCGTCGTCGAAGGGGCACAGATCGGCTGGGGTGCTTCCGGCCGCAATGGCGGCCAGGTGGTCAACGGTCTCAACGCCAGCCTGTCGACCATTCAGCGCCGCTATGGCGACGAAGCTGCGCGCTTCATCGGCGGGCTGGTGCAGGAAGGCGGCAAGATCATCCGCCGCCTCGTCAGCCAGTACCAGATCGACTGCGATCTGAAGCCCGGCAATATCTACGCCGCCTACACGCCGGCGCACATGAAGGAACTGGAAGCCAAGCAGGCGCTCTGGCGCAAATACGGTATGGACGACCACCAGCTGCTCGACCGTGAGGCACTCGCCAAGCTGGTGAAGTCGGACGCCTATTGCGGCGGCATGCTGGACACGACCGGCGGCCACATGCACCCGCTCAACCTCGTGCTCGGCGAAGCACGCGCCTTCGAGAGCATCGGCGGCACGATCTATGAACAGTCGCCGGTAACGCGCGTCGACCACGAGGCGGCGCGTCCGACCGTCTATACCGAAGGCGGTGAGGTTTCTGCGCGCATCGTCGTTCTCTGCGGCAATGCCTATCTCGGCGACGCCGTGCCAAAGCTCGTGTCGCGGGTCATGCCGGTTTCTACGCAGATGATCACGACGGCACCGCTCGGCGAAGAGCTCGCCCATTCGCTGATCCCGAGCGACATGTGCGTCGAGGACGTGCGCTACATCCTCGACTATTTCCGTCTGTCCGCCGACAAGCGGATGATCTTCGGCGGCGGCACCGTCTATGGCGGAACCGACCCGGCTGACGTTGTCGCCAAGCTGAAGCCCAACCTCGAAAAGGTGTTCCCGCAGCTGAAGGGCGTGAAGATCGATTACGCCTGGAGCGGCAACTTCGCACTCTCCTTCACCCGCGTGCCGCAGATGGGCCGGATCGGCAGCAATACCTATTTCGCCCATGGCTACAGCGGCCACGGCGTCACCGGTTCGCACCTCTTCGGTCGTACGCTTGCCGAGGCGATCGACGGCGACACGACCCGCTACGACGTCTTTGAAAAACTGCCGTGGTATCCGTTCCCGGGCGGGCGCATGTTCCGCGCGCAGTATTCGACGATCGGCTCCTGGTGGTACCAGTTCAAGGACGCGGCCGGTCTCTAGGTCGCGCACCGATAAACTGCTGGCGGTAGGTGCCAGGTTCTGATGCAAGCTTCGACCTCGTCGAACGCTTCTTCAGCAAACACAAGCACGTCCGCGCCGTCGCCATCTGCTTCGAAAAGCACAGCGAAGCGACCGTGCTCACGTCAAATTCGCTTGAACCAAAGTCTGGATGCGCTTGATGGGCCCGTGCGCTAGAAAAGCGCCTCGAACGCTCGGAGAGGCGTTCAGGCAGGAGCCCGAACATGATCAAGATGAGTGTCTACTATCCGGCCGATGGCGGTTCGAAGTTCGATCACGACTACTATCGCACCCGCCACATGCCGCTGATCCAGGAACGGCTCGGCGATGCCTGCCTGCGCTACGAGATCGATAAGGGCCTTGCGGGTCGCGAACCTGGAAGCGCGCCGGAGTTCGTCGCGGCGTGTCATGTCTATTCGCCGAGTCTTACGGCATTCCAGGAGGCGTTGGGTCCCCACCGCGCGGAGATCTCCGCGGACGTCGCCAACTATACGGACATCGCTCCCATCGTTCAGATCAGCGAAGTCGTTGAATGGTAGGGGCTTCGCCGTAGCGTTCGGATGAACGTGCGGCTGCAGGAACAATCGGCTGACGGTCGCGTTTCTGGCATGCGGGTTGCTGCTTTTGCGGCGACCCGCTGCGTTTCGTGTCGTGGCGAATGTGTTCCGCCCGCCTTCGCGATGCGATACTATCGATCTTCTGTGGCAACGGCGCCCGTCTCAAAAGGTTGCCGTTGCGTCTCTGCGATCGGTGCCCGTCTTGGCGCGGCTTGCTTCCGCGCAACGGATACCAATAAGCGCCCGCGGATCCCGCGGGCAGGCAAGCGGGGAGCCCGTCGCTCCCGATTGATGTCCTGGGAGGCCCGAGATGTTCGTGCGCTTTGGCTATGAAATGGGCATCCGCTGTCCACAGCCGACCCCGATGATGACCTATCTTTCCGTCCTGCCGGAACGGCGCGCAAGCTTGCGGCGCGAACATGGGCCGGTCTGCTCGCCGATCGTCGGGATGGAGCAGCTCACCGATCCGCACGGCAACACCTGCTTCCGGATGACGGTGCCGGAAGGGGATTTCAAACTTTCCTACGACGCGGTGATCGAGGACGATGGCCGGCTCGACGCCACGGACCCGCTGGCGGACGCGGTGCCCGTCGAAAACCTGCCCGGCGAATGGCTGCCCTATCTTGCGGCCAGCCGCTACTGCGAGACGGACCGGCTTGGCGGGCTTGCCTGGCGGCTGTTCGGCGACGTGCCGGCCGGCTGGGAGCGGGTGCGGGCCATTTGCGACTATGTGCATGAGCGCCTCGTCTTCAGCTACGGCTATGCGCAGACCATGCGCACCGCGCTTGAGGCCCATGAAGATCGCGTCGGCGTCAGCCGCGATTATGCGCATCTGGCGATCGCGTTTTGCCGCTGCATGAACATGCCGGCCCGTTATGTGAACGGCTACATGGCCGACATCCCGAAAAGCGAGAACCCGGCGCCGATGGACTTCAATGCCTGGTTCGAGGTTTTTCTCGGCGACCAATGGCATACGTTCGACGCCAAGAACAACCAGCGGCGGGCAGGACGGATCGCCGTCGCGCGTGGCCGTGATGCGGCCGACATCCCGCTGATCCAGACTTTCGGCAAGCATGAGCTGACAGGCTTTACCGTCTGGACCTGCGTGGAGGCCGACAGCGCACTGACGCGCTCGCATCGCGGCTCTGATGTGTCGCTGCTGACGCCGTGGTTCAGCGAGACCTGGTCGAAGCACATCCAGGACCGCGACCGCAATCGGCATTGACGACCGTTTGCAGGGCCGAACGATTTTTTAAGGTCCGCGCCATTTCAGGAAAATAATATCTATAAACTCAATCGAGAATATAGGAGAACAAGAGAGAAGGCGGGCAACGTCCGCCAATCACGGAGAGACGCGATGAACGCTTCGAGGCCGATGGTCCAATCCCGATACGCGCTTTATGCCTCCGCACCTCCGCGCCGGTCGGTCGTCCATCTGGTCCCGCACGCGATCGCCATCGCCGCCGCGTTCTCCTTTGTCAGCGCCATTGTTATCGGCGCCCTCTAATTCTTCCCTGATCTCAGCTCTGGCGCGAGAGATGCTCGTGCACGGCGATCCAGTCGCCTGACGATGCCCGACGGAACACGATCGTCTCGCGCTCGTCCGCATTGGCCGGTTCGCCATTGAACTCCAGTTCCGTCTCCACGCGGTGGGTGAAGACCGCAACGTCGCCCACCGCCTGAACGTGCCGCTCGCTCGACCGGCAGGCGCGGACGCGAAAACCATCTCGTTCTTCCCACAGCGACCATTCCGCCTCATAGGCCTCGCGGCTTAGGAGCGGCCGGTCCAGCGTGTGGAAGATGAAGGTGGCATCCGGCGCGAAGGCTGCGAAATAGGCCGCGCGATCGTGCCGGGCGAAGGCCGCAACCAGTGTGTCGGCGGCGGCGAGCACCGACCGTTCGAGATCTTGCATAGTGTTATTTCCTCCCAGTGTCCGAAGCATCACTCCGGCCGTGTTTTTGTGTGATCAGCGCGTGGCGATGAGTGTTGCAAGCGGTCGGTTCTGGCGAGAAACGCGGGCCTTCAGGTCGTCCAGCGACATCGTCTCGCGCTTGGCGAATTCGGTGAACATCGTGTTGAGATTGTGGAAGAGCATCTCTCCGACAGCCTCGGCATCGACATCGATCGCCACCACGCCCTTGGCCTTCAGCTTGAGAATGAGGGTCGAGACCTGATCGCAGAGCCGGCGGTCGAGCTCGGTGTAGCGCTTGCTGAAGGGGCTTTCCGGCTGCTGGATGGAGATCGCCATGGCGGTGCGCCACATCTCCTTGCTCAGATAGTACAGCGAGTGGTCGTAATATTCGCCGATCAGCGCGTCCAAGGCACCCATAACGGAGGCGGGTGGATTGTCGACGATCGCCCGGCCGGCACTGAGCACTTCCTCGACTTCCATCGAGACGGTCGCAAGCAGGATGTCGCCCTTGTTTTCGTAATAATTGTAGAAGGTTCCGACCGAGATCTCGGCGCGCTCGGCAATGTCCTCGATGCGCGCGCTGTCGTAGCCCACTTCCCGAAAGAGCGCGCTGGCGGCGTCGAGAATACGCCGGTTCCTGTCGGCCTTTTGCCGTGCGCGCAGTCCCGTCATCTGATGGTTCCCCGAATTATGAACTGGTTCAAAATTGAGATTGACTTAAAAAATGAATTCATTCAATCTTTTTTTGAAGACGCCGAAACGAGTGTCAAAACAAGAGGGCAACAGCATGATGAAGTCAGTTCGTGACGGTGCGCGCCTGCGCCGATTTTTCTCCTCCACCGCCGCAATCGCGGTCGCCGCACTCTCGACGGTGGCAGCCCCCGCGCCGGTCTTTGCTCAGGAAGAGCTCAATGCGCTCGTCTGGTGCGACCACACCGATCCGGCGCTGCTCGAGCCGTTCGAGAAGGCCAATGACGTCAAGGTCAACGTCAAGGTCTATGAGGGCACCGGGGCAGGGCTCTCGATCCTCGATCAGTCGCAGCCGGGCGACTGGGACGTGCTCGTCATCGACGGCGTCGACGTTCACCGCGCCATCGATCTCGATCTCTTGGCCGAAATGCCGGCCGATGCATTGCCGACCGCCGACATCTTCCCGGAAGTGCGCATGGAGGCGAACAACACCAAGGACGGCAAGACCTACGCCGTCACCGAGAAGTTCGGCTACAACACGATTTCCTACGACAAGACCAAGGTCGACCCGAAGGACATGCAGGACCTCTCGGTCATCTGGTCGGACAAGTACAAGGGCCGCATCGCGCTCTATGACTATTACCTGCCGATGATCGGTCTCGTCGGTCTTGGCCTCGGCAAGAAGACCTCCGAGCTTTCCGAAGCCGACATGCCGGCGATCAAGGAGAAGCTTGCGGCGATGCGGGCCGTGTCGAAGCAGGTCAGCGACGTCGTCTCCTCGCAGACGGCCCTTGCGACCGGCGAAGTCGACATCCTCGTCGGCGGCGGCGAATGGATCACCGCCGTTCTCTCTGCCGACAAGCCGAGCCTCGACTGGACCATTCCCGAGCAGGGCGCCGTGCGCTGGGCGCAATCGATCGGCGTGATGAGGGATTCGACCAAGCAGGATCTGGCGCTGAAGTTCGTGCAGTACATCGTAAGCCCCGAGGGTCAGGCGCGGCTTGCGACATCGTCCTGCTACTGGGCGATGCCGGCAAATGCCAAGGCGGGCGAATTCCTTACCGACCAGCAGAAGGCGGCGCTGCGCTTCGACCAGCAGGCCGAATACCTGAAGAAGACTCAGCTCTATCCGATCCCGTCGGCCGAACTGGACCAGCAGTTCCAGGATGCCTGGACCGAGATGCTGCAGCAGTAACGACTGGTGCGGGCGCGGCCAGTGCTGCGCCCGCCTGATCTTCGTTGTGGGCCGCTTCGGCGGCGCAAGGGCAAACCATGCCCGCAACCCTTGAACCCGGGATAGCCATGGCAGACGCCGGAACCTTTGTGACAGCGACAGCGCTTGAAGACGCCGACCGCCGCAAGGCGTGGGGGTTCGTCGCTCCGGCGCTTCTGTGGACCATCGCCTTCTTCGTCGTTCCCTTCGCCTTCATGGCGGCGATGAGCCTCTGGAAGCGGGAAGGGCGGGACCTCGTCCGCGCCTGGAACTTTGACAACTACACACGATTCCTCTCCGAAAACGCGCTGTTCCAGGGGCTCGTCAATTCGCTGGAAATCACCGTCATCGTCACGGTGATTTCGGTGCTGCTTGCCTATCCGCTCGCCTGGATCATCGCCGAGCGGGTGCCGAAGCGGCTGCAGCGCATGGCGCTGATCCTGGCGATCCTGCCGTTCTGGACCTCCTATGTGGTGCGTTCCTATTCCTGGCTGCTGGTCTTGTCGAAGAACGGCGTGATCAACCAGCTGTTCCTGAACATTGGCCTGATCTCGGAGCCGCTGGCGCTTGCCAGTACCCGCACGGCAACGGTGATCGGCTTCGTGCATTTCTTCGTCATGCTCCTGACGCTGACGATCTATTCCAACCTGATCCAGTTGTCGCCGAACTATCGGCGTGCGGCGGCCGACCTTGGCGCCAACGCTTTCCAGACCTTCTGGCACGTGGTGCTGCCCTTGACGCTGCCGGGCATCATGACCGGCGCCTTCCTCACCTTCGTGCTCTGCATCGGAGACTACGTCACGCCGCAGATCCTCGGTGGCAACAACGAGCTGGTGCTGCCGCAGATCATCATGCTGCAGCTCGGCCGCCGGGCGGATTTCCCGATGGCTGCAGCGCTGTCGATCGTGCTGATGCTCGCCGTTACCATCGCCTATATCGCCTGCGCCCGCTGGCTGAAGATCGAGAGGGCCTGACGATGCTGCGCCAGATCTCCGCAAGCGTGCTCTCCTGGACCTATCTCGTCCTCGTCTACGCCTTCATCTTCCTGCCGGTCGCCGTGCTGGTGCTGTTTTCTTTCCAGGACGGTCGCCTGCCGGTGCCGCCGTTCAACGGCTTTTCGCTGCAATGGTACGAGGCGGTGTTCGCCGACCGCAAGCTGATGGCAGCGCTCGGCAACTCGATGGTCGTCGCGCTCGTCTCCTCCACCATCTCCGTATTGCTCGGCTTTCTCGCGGCCTATGCCCTGGCGCGCTACAAGCTGCCGGGCTCGGCGCTGCAGCGCGGCCTGCTGATCGCGCCGATGACCGTCAGCTACCTGATCATCGCGCTTGGCCTGCTTTCGCTGATGAACGCGCTGCACATTCCACTGTCGCTGATGACGGTCGGCATCGGTCACGTGGTGATCAACCTGCCGCTCTGCTTTGCCATCATCTATGCCTCGATGGGCGATCACCATATCAACATCGAACGGGCAGCACGCGATCTCGGCGCCAACGATTTCAAGGTGATGGCGCTGGTGACGGCGCCGATGCTGATGCCGTCGATCCTCGCCGCCTTCTTCCTCTCAGTCACCTTCAGCTGGGACGAGTTCATCATCGCCTTCCTCTTGTCGCGCTTCGACGTGACGCTGCCGGTCGAGATCTGGAGCCTGCTGCGCTCCGGTCTCAACCCCAAGACCAATGCCATCGGCTCGCTGGTGTTCCTCGCCTCCGTCGCCGTGCTTCTCATCCTTGAGCTTTCCCTGTTCGGAAGGACGAAAAAACAATGACCGCTTCCGTCTCGATCGAAAACGTCAGCAAGATCTTCGGCGCTTTCACCGCGCTGGACAACGTCTCCCTCGATATTCGGGCCGGCGAGTTCATCGTGCTGCTCGGACCGTCGGGCTGCGGCAAGACCACGCTTTTGTCGATCCTCGGCGGCTTCCAGTCGCCAAGTGCTGGCCGCGTGACGATCGCCGGGCAGGACATGACCTATGTGGCGCCGGCCAAGCGCCCGACGACGACGATGTTCCAGGACTATGCACTGTTTCCGCACATGCGCCTCGTCGACAATGTCGGCTTTGGCCTCCGGATGCGCGGTCTTGCCAAGGCCGAGCGCGACGAAAAGGCGCTCGGCTTCCTCGATCTCGTGGGCCTGAAAGCGTCGGCCGGCAAGCGGCCGCATGAGCTCTCGGGCGGCCAGCGCCAGCGCGTGGCGCTCGCCCGCGCGCTTGCCGTCGATCCGGATGTGCTTCTGCTCGACGAACCGCTCGGCGCGCTCGACCTGAAGCTTCGCCGCCAGATGCAGGACGAGCTGAAGGCGATCCAGAAGCGGGTCGGCACCACCTTCGTGCATGTGACCCACGACCAGGAAGAGGCGATGGCGATCGCCGACCGCATCGTGGTGATGAACCAGGGGAGGATCGAGGATTTCGGCCCGCCGTCTGAGATCTACATGCGGCCGCGCTCGCTGTTTTCGGCGGGTTTCATGGGTGAGGTCAATTTCGTCTCCGGCCGTGTCGCGGCGGCTGACGCAAGCTCCGCTCATGTTGAAACACCGCTCGGCAGCCTGGCATTGCCGGCGAAGAACTTTACCGCATCCGCGCCAAAAGCCGGCGATCGCATCACGCTGACCATCCGGCCGGAACATTTCCGCGCCGACGACAAGGCGGGAGGGCCGACGGTGGCGCTTGGCGAGGCGCGCGTCGCCGGCAGCGCCTTCTTCGGCACCCACTATCGTTGCCACCTGCAGCCTTGCGCCACGGACACCAGGGCGCTGGTGGCGCATCTGCCGCAATCGGCAAGCGTGCGCGAAGGCGAGATCGTGCCACTTGCGGTGCGCGCCAGCGACGTCGTAGCCTTGCCCGCGTCAGGCGGACATGCGTAGCACCATGCAGAGAATTGCCCCCAGGGACTGGTATCGCGTCAGGCGGCTCGACGATGGCGTCACCGCCATCGACGAGCCCTACATCCAGGAATTCTATCGCTGCAACATCTGGCATGTGCGCGGCCGTGACCGCGACATGCTGGTCGATAGCGGTATGGGCGTCGTGTCGCTTCGCGAATGGGTGCCGCTGGTCACAGAGCGCGCCCTGGACGCCGTCGCCAGCCACACCCATTTCGACCACATCGGCTGCCATCACGAGTTCGCGTGCCGCTGCGTGCATGTTGCCGAGGCGGATCTTCTCTCCCGTCCGACACGCAAGAACACGCTCGCCGACCCCTATGTCGCCGACGACATCTTCGACGCGCTGCCACCCGAGCCCTATCTCTCCACCACTTATGCGGTGAAGGCCGCGCCGGCGACGCGGCTCCTGGAGGACGGCGACCATATCGACCTCGGCGACCGGGTGTTCGAGGTGATCCACACGCCCGGCCATTCGCCCGGCGGCATCGCGCTGTTCGAGGCGAAGACCGGCGTCCTGTTCTCCGGCGACATCCTCTACGATGGCCCGCTGATCGAGGACACCTATCATTCCAATGCCGACGACTACCTGGCGTCGATGGAACGGCTGCTGACGATACCCGCGCGTATCGTTCACGGCGGACATTTTCCGAGCTTTTCCGGTGAGCGTTATCGCGCGCTGATCCGGAACTGGCTTGCCGAAAAACAAAAGACAAACTGACGGGAAGGAGGAGCGAATGCTCGACAAACGCAAGTTCTACATCAACGGCGCCTGGGTGGATCCCATCGTCGCCAACGACCTCGAGGTGCTGAACCCGGCGACGGAAAAGCCTGTTGCCGTGATCTCGATGGGTACGGCCGCGGACATCGACCGGGCGGTTGCCGCCGCCAAGAAGGCCTTTGCCACCTATAGCCAGACGAGCGTCGAGGAGCGCCTGGCGCTGCTCGAAAAGCTGCTTGCCGCCTATAAGCGCCGCTACGACGAGATGGTCGACACCATCACCATGGAACTCGGCGCGCCGAAGACTATGACCCGCGAACAGCAGGCCGATGTCGGCGTCGGTCACCTGCAGGGCTTCATCGATGCGCTGAAGCGCCTGAAGAGCCGCGATCGGCTGCCAAACGGCGACGTGATCCTGCGCGAGCCGATCGGCGTTTGCGGCCTGATCACGCCGTGGAACTGGCCGATCAACCAGATCGCGCTGAAGGTTGTGCCGGCGCTTGCGACTGGTTCGACCTGCATCCTGAAGCCGAGCGAATTCACGCCGCTCAACGCCATGCTCTATGCCGAGATGATCGATGAAGCCGGTTTCCCGGCCGGTGTCTTCAACCTCGTCAACGGCGACGGCCTCAATGCCGGTGCCGTGCTTTCCAAGCACCGCGACATTGACATGATGTCGTTCACCGGATCGACCCGTGCCGGCATTGCTGTCAGCAAGGATGCGGCCGAGACCGTCAAGCGCGTGACGCTGGAACTCGGCGGCAAGTCGCCGAACATCGTCTTTGCTGATGCCGATCTCGAAGATCGCGTCACCGGCAGCGTGCTCGAATGCTTCAACAACTCCGGCCAGTCCTGCGATGCGCCGACCCGCATGCTGGTCGAGCGCAGCGTCTATGACCATGTGGTCGAGATCGCCAAGCGCGTCGGCCGCGAGGCCAAGGTCGGTGACCCGACCCAGGAAGGAAGCCACATCGGGCCGCTCGTCAGCGACGTCCAGTTCGGCCGGGTGCAGGCGCTGATCGAGGCAGGCATCGCCGAAGGCGCGCGCCTCATCGTCGGCGGCGCCGGCAAGCCCGAGGGCTTCGAGACCGGCTACTTCGTCAAGCCGACCATCTTTGCCGACGTGAACAACGACATGCGCATCGCCCGCGAGGAGGTGTTCGGTCCGGTGCTCGCGATCATCCCCTTCGACACCGAGGAGGAAGCGATCGCCGTTGCCAACGACACCAACTACGGTCTCGCCGCCTATGTCCAGACGGGCGACCCGAAGCGGGCCGAGCGCGTCGCCGCTCGCCTGCGCGCCGGCATGGTGCACATCAATGGCGGCCCGCACCGCTACGGCAGCCCGTTCGGCGGCTACAAGCAGTCGGGCAACGGTCGCGAGGGCGGCATGTTCGGCCTTGAGGACTTTCTCGAGGTGAAGACCGTGCACGTTCCGGACGCTGCCTGACGAAACGAAGCATCGCGTCTGTCAGATGCGACAGAGAATCCGACGGCCGCCCTCTCTGTTGAGGGCGGCCGTCAGCGTTTGGGTGGGCGATTTATTGCGACTGTCGCTGATGCCGGTCTTCTGTTAGCAGCCGTGTTGAGGGCGCGATGGTCGCCTGCAAGCAGAATAGCGACATTGCCGTGACCCCAGTACCCACCAATGCTTCCTCCCATAACCGTCTCGCCATGGCAGCGCTCCTCATCGGCGGCGCCGCGATCGGCGGCTCGCCTATCTTCGTGCGGTTGTCGGAGGTGGGGCCGATGGCGACCGCCTTCTGGCGGGTGGCGCTGGCGTTGATCCCGCTTCTTGCCTGGTCGTGGTTTCGCGGCGAGGGCGACAACGACCGGCGGCCGCAGAAGCTTTCGGAGTATGCTCTGCTGATCCTTCCAGGCGTGTTCCTGGCGATCGATCTTGCGGCCTGGCATTACGCGCTGACGAAGACGTCGGTCGCCAATGCGACACTGCTTGCCAATCTTGCGCCCGTTTTCGTGACGCTTGCCAGCTGGCTGCTCTTCCGTTCGCGCGTGAGTTTGGTCTTTGCCATCGGACTGGCGACGGCAATCGTCGGTGTGGTCACCCTCAAGGGCGGACCGATGGCGCTCGCCGACGGCAATCTGCTCGGCGATGGCGTCGCCGTCGTCGCCGCCATGTTCTATGCCGGCTATATCCTGGCGATCGGACGGCTGCGCAGCCTCTTCAGTACGATCAGGATCATGGTCTGGAGCACGGCGTCGGCGGCCATCTGCATGCTGCCGATCGTACTTCTGTCGGAGCCGACGCTGTTGCCACCAACCGTGTTCGGCTGGGCGATGCTGTTCGGCCTTGCCTTCGTCAGCCACGCCGGCGGGCAGGTGGCGATCACCTATGCGCTCGCCTATCTGCCGCCCGCCTTTTCCTCGCTGACCCTGCTGTTGCAGCCGGTGGTCGCGGCGATCCTCGCCTGGATGCTGCTGGCCGAACCGGTCGGCCTGTTGCAGGCGATCGGCGGCGCGATCGTTCTTGTCGGGATCCTGATCGCGCGGCGTGGATAACGCCGCGCATTCTTCGGTTACTTCAAAGTCTCAAAGGCCTGGTGGCGTGAAGTTCGCCAGCCGCTCTTCGAGCTTGCGTATCGTGTCTGCGTCCGCATTGGCGAAAGCGAAGCGCAGGTAGTTTTCCTGGCCCTCGCCGAAATAGTCGCCCGGCAGGCAGACGACGCCGGCGAGTTTTGCCAGTTTCTCGGCGATGAACTGCGAGTCGATGTCGGGGAAGGGGTGGCGCACATAGGCGAAGTAGGCGCCGACCGCCTGCAGCTTCCACTTCGGCAGGCGGCTCATCACATCGCGCAGCGCATCGGCGCGGGCGGCGATCTCGGCGCGGTTGGCCTGACGCCACTCGACAAGCGCGGGAATGGCCTTGGCGACGGCCGCCTGGGCGGAACGCGGCGCGCAGATCTGCAGATTGTCCATGATCTTCGTCACCTGCTCGATGACTTTGGGGCCGGCGGTGATCGCGCCCAGACGATGGCCCGGAATGCAGAAGGATTTGGAGAAGCTGTAGAGGCCGATGAAGCTGTCCTGCCATCCCTCCGTTGCCAGAAGGCCGTGCGGTGCCGCGGACGCGTCGGGCAGGAAGTCGCGATAGGTTTCGTCAAGGATCAGCCAGACGCCCTTGGCGCGGCAGGCCTCGTGGATGCGGGCGAGCAGCTCCGGCGGATAGACGGCGCCGGTCGGGTTGTTGGGCGAGACGAGCGCGAGCGCGCGGATGCCGGGATGAAGGGCCGCGGCGATCGCGTCCACCTCAGGCAGGAAGCCTGCGCCGGCGTCGCAGGGCACCAGCTCGACATTGATGCCGAGCATCGACAGCGTCGTTTCCTGGTTGAAGTAATAGGGGTTGGTCATCAGGATCGTATCGCCCGCGCCGGCAATCGCCATCGCCGTGCAGATGAAGGCCTGGTTGCAGCCCGAGGTGATGTGGATGTTGTCGGCGGTGACCGCAGCGCCATAGAGCCCGGCGACGTGGCCGGCATAGCCCTCGCGCAATTCCGCTTCGCCCTCGATCGCGCCGTAGCCGGCATAAGCGGTGGAGGCGGCGGCCTCGCCGAGCCAGGCGAGCATATCCGGGTGGGCGGGATATCCGGGCACGGCCTGCGACAGGTCGATCAGCGGGCCACGGGAGCCGTCGTAGGATTTCGCCCAGGCGAGCACCGATGGGACGGGCGGCGGCGAGAGCTTTTCGACGAGCGGGTTGAAATGCGGCATGGCGGGTGTTCCTGCGTTAGATAGTGTCAGGCGGGATGCGGGCGGAAAACCGTATACATCCCGCTTCAGGCTTTGGCTTTGCGTTTCTGCGGACGGTCGGGGCGGCGGGCGTGGCTCGGCGCCGAGACCGGCTGAAAACCATCCTTGCCCGATTTACGATCTGTCGGCTCCAATTTCGAGGCCCGGCTGCGAATAATCGTGCGCGCCGAGGTCTGGAGCTCCGGCATCGGATCGCTTTCGAGCGTTGCGAACATCCAGTCGATGAAGATGCGCACGATCGGGGCCGCCAGCACCTCGTTGCGGCAGGCGACGAAAAAGGCGTCGTTGGCCGGCACGGTCAGGTCGAAGGGCGCGATCAGCTCGCCGCGTGCGATCAGGCTGCCGGCGGTAATCGTGTCACCAAGTGCGACGCCCTGATTGTGAAGGGCTGCTTCGGTCGAAAGCCGGGCATCGCTCATGAAGTGCTGCCGCCCGCGCTGCAGGTCGCTGGCATCGGCCGCCGCCAGCCAGGTGTTCCACTCGCGGCCGTCGTCGCCGTGCAGCATCACGTGGTCGCGCAGATCCCGCACCGAACGCAACGGTCGCATGTTGAGCAGCGTGGGGCTCACCACCGGGAACAGTTCGAGCCGGCTCCAGAGCTTCGCCCAGGCGCCCGACCAGTTGCCGTCGCCATAGATCAGGCAGACATCGACATCGGGCGAATGCAGGTAGGCCTCGTCGTTGGAGGCGATCAGCGTCAGCCGCACGTCCGGATACTGTTCGGTGAAGAGATGCAGCCGCGGGATCAGCCAGAAGGAGAGCAGTGCCGGAACGCAGGTGATCCGGAGCTCGCCGCTCGTCGTCGGCCGCGTCATCGCAGCGGTCGCTGCAGCGATTTCGGCAAAGGCGTGGGTGACGGCCGGCAAGAGCAGCGCGCCCTGCGGCGTCAGTTTCAGCCGCTTGCCGCCGCGCTCAAACAGCGCCGCCTTGACCGAGAGTTCCAGCGCCCGGATCTGGTGGCTGATTGCGCCATGGGTGACGTTGAGTTCGCGTGCGGCCGCCGACACGGAGCCCCGCCGCGCCGTCGCTTCGAAGGCGCGCAAGGGGTTCAGGGGTGGCAGGCGGCTGGACAAGGCGGCGTGTTCCGGCGGGTGCTATGATGTGAATTTTTCTCACACGAAACGCTATAACAATGTCAATTGATTTTCTAGGGGAATTGCCGCCTAATATTCGTCAACAAAGGCGAAAACGCCTGGGGAACATGAACGCGCCGGACGAGCCGGCCCTTTCCACGGACAGATCTCTGTGGCGCCCTTGCGCGCATGCCTCAGGCTATGGAAGACGGAGGATTGAACCGATGGCCTGGAACGACAACAAGCTTGCCGAATTGAAGGCGAAATACGGCGAAAGCCATGGCGGCGAGCTGTTCGATCCGACCTTCCGCAAGGTCGCCGACAAGATCTTCAACAAGAGCGGCACGCGCCTTGCGCCCTATTCCGGCATCCCGACGTTCCTGACCGCGCCGCACATGCCCGTCGATGCGGAAAATCCGGATTTCGGCAATCTGCAGGTGGCGATGGTCGGCATTCCCATGGATCTCGGCGTCACCAACCGTCCGGGCTCGCGCTTCGGACCCCGGGCGCTGCGCACGATCGAGCGCATCGGCCCCTATAACCACGTGCTCGGCTGCACGCCGGTGCAGGAACTGCGCGTCGCCGACATTGGCGACGTGCCGTTCCAGAGCCGTTACCGGCTGGAGCTCAGCCATGACGACATCGAAAAGCGCATCAACCAGATCGTCGATGCCGGCGTTCTGCCGCTGTCGGTCGGTGGCGACCATTCGATCACCCATCCGATCCTCAAGGCCGTCGGCAAGAAGCGTCCGGTCGGCATGATCCATATCGACGCGCACTGCGACACGGGCGGCGCCTACGACCTCACCAAGTTCCACCACGGCGGCCCGTTCCGCAATGCCGTGCTCGACGGCGTGCTCGACCCGACCCGCGTCGTGCAGATCGGCATTCGCGGCTCGGCCGAATATCTCTGGGAGTTCTCCTACGAGTCCGGCATGACCGTGATCCATGCGGAGGAAGTGACCGGTCTCGGCATTCCCGCGATCATCGAGAAGGCGAAGAAGATCGTCGGCGACGGCCCGACCTATCTCTCGTTCGACATCGACAGCCTCGACCCAAGCTTCGCGCCGGGCACCGGTACGCCGGAAGTCGGCGGCCTGACCACCCGCGAGGTGCTGGAACTGATCCGCGGCCTCAAGGGTATCAACCTTGTCGGCGGCGATGTCGTCGAAGTGGCGCCGCAGTATGACTCGACCACCAACACGGCCCATGCGGGTGCGCAGGTGCTGTTCGAAATCCTGAGCCTCATGGTCTTCAGCCCGGCAATCATGGGCAAGTCCGCCTGAGGCCAACAAACGTTCGTCGGCTGCCGGACCGGAAACGGCGGCCGACCACCAGACACCACAATCACAAAGCTTCCGGGTAGGGGAATTCCAATGACGATCCATTCGAAACTGAAGACAGCCTTCGCCGCCGCCCTGATGCTGGGCGCTGCCGCCGGCATCGCCAAGGCCGATGCGCTCGCCGACATCAAGTCCGCCGGCCAGATCAATGTCGGCATTTTCTCCGACTTCCCGCCCTTCTCTTCGGCGAGCGCCGACATGAGCATCAAGGGCTATGACGTCGACGTCGCCCAGCAGATCGCCGACGATCTCGGCGTCAAGCTCAACCTCGTCAGCGTCACCGGCCAGAACCGCATTCCCTATCTCAACGACAAGCGTGTCGACATCCTGATGAGCGTCGGCTTCTCCAAGGAGCGCGCCGAAGTGATCGACTTCGCCGCGGCCTATGCGCCTTACTACATTGCCGTCATCGGCCCGGCCGAACTGAAGGTCGCCGGCAAGGAAGACCTCGCCGAGAAGACGATCGCCGTCAACCGCGGCACGCTCGAAGACACGTCGCTCACCGAGGCGGCGCCTGCAAACGCCGACATCCAGCGCTTCGACAACTACAACGCGGTCATCCAGGCCTTCATCTCCGGCCAGACCCAGCTGATGGTTGTCGGCAACGACGTCGGCGCCCAGGTGCTGGCGCGCCAGGAAGCCTTGAAGCCGGAGCAGAAGTTCCAGCTTCTGACTTCGCCGTCGCATATCGGCCTCAACAAGAACGAAGAGGGCCTGAAGAAGGCCGTCAACGACGTGGTCGCCAAGATGCTCTCGGACGGCAAGCTGAACGCGAGCTCCGAGGCCTGGCTGAAGACGCCGCTCAACCCCGAAAACCTCAAGGACTAACAAGCCTGGTGGCCGCGAGGGTTATGCCCTCGCGGCCCGCTTGAGGAAAGGTTGCGACGATGGGCTACGGCCTCAGCTTCGGTTGGCTCAAGGACGCCGCGGGTGCGATCGCTCACGGCGCGGCCATGACCGTGTTCCTGATCGCCTGCACCACGGTGCTCGGCATCCTGATCAGCATTCTCTTTGCCGCCGCCCGCCGCAGCCGCTACGGCGTGCTGCGCAAGGCGGTCGCCGTCTATGTCGAAGTTGTCAGGAACACGCCGTTCCTGGTGCAGCTGTTCTTCATCTACTTCGGCCTGCCGAGCCTCGGGATCAGGCTCGACCCGATCGTCGCTGCCATCGTCGCGATGACGCTCAACATGGCGGCCTACACGACCGAGATCGTTGGCGCTGGGCTCGACGCCGTTCCGAAGGGCCAGAGCGAGGCTGCCTTCGCGCTCGGGCTGAAACAGAGGCAGGTCTTCATCAAGATCATCCTGCCGCAGGCACTGAAGGTGATCTTCCCGGCACTCACCAGTCAGGTGATCATCATGATGCTGGAATCGGCCGTCGTCTCGCAGATCGCGGTCAGGGAACTGGCGCACGAGGCGGACCTCTTGCAGGCCCGCACCTTCCGATCGTTCGAGACCTATTTCGTCGTCACCCTGATCTATCTCGCCCTGTCGATGGCCGTGCGGCGGCTGTTCGTTGCCGGCGGCCGACGTGTGCTTGGAGCGGGCGTGTCATGATCGAATTCACCTTCTGGGACATTCTGCGCAATCTGATCTTTGCCACCCGCTGGACCGTGCTTCTGTCGGCGGTCGCCTTTGCCGGCGGAGCCGCGGTCGGGCTCGCCATCCTGGCTGCCCGTATCTCCGAGCGCCGCTGGTTGCGCCGCTTCGGTTCCGGCTACATCGCGCTCTTCCAGGGCACGCCGCTCCTGATGCAGCTGTTCCTGATGTTCTTCGGCCTGCCGATGCTCGGTTTCCGGATCGAGCCCTGGACGGCGGCGGCCCTCGGGCTCACCTTCTATGCGAGCGCCTATCTTGCGGAGATCTGGCGGGGCGGGGTGGAAGCGCTGCCGCGCGGGCAGTGGGACGCCGGTGCGAGCCTCGGGCTGCACCGGTTGCAGGAACTGCGCCTCGTCATCCTGCCGCAGGCCTTTGCCATCACCCGGCCGGCCGCGGTCGGCTTCCTCGTGCAGCTGATCAAGAGCACCGCGCTCACCTCGATCATCGGCTTCGAGGAGCTTCTCAGAACCGCCAATGCGATCAATAATGCCACCTTCGAACCTTTCAAGGTCTATGGGCTGGTCGCGGTGATCTTCTTCGTGCTGTGTTATCCGCTGACGCAATATGCGCGCATGCTGGAGCGGAGGGCGCCGGTGCATTAGGGCATCGGATTTCGGGCGCATGTTGATCGCGCCGAGCACTGAAAACATGTAAGGAATCAACTACAACAGGGAACGAGGCGGCAAACGCCGAAACAAAGGAGAACGAGAATGATCACCACTTCCATCAAGCGCCGGACGCTGCTCGGCGCCGGCCTTGCCGGCGCATCGATGCTGGCAATGCCGTCGATCCTGCGCGCGCAGGACAAGTCGCTGAAGGTCGGCGTCTATGGCGGCTACTTCAAGGATTCGTTCGACAAGAACATCTTCCCGGAATTCACCAAGGCGACCGGCATCGCGATTGAATCGATCGCCGAACCGACCGGCGAAGCCTGGCTCGTGCAGCTTGAGCAGGCCGCCCGCGCCGGCCAGGCGCCGGCCGACGTCTCGATGATGTCGCAGGTGGCGATGCTCAAGGGCCAGTCGACCGACCTCTGGACGCCGCTCGACACCACCAAGATGAAGAACGCCTCGAACCTGCTCGACCGCTTCGTCAACAAGTACCCGGATGGCCGCATCGCCGGCATCGGCGCCGTTTCCTGGTACATCACGCTCGTCACCAACACCGACGTCTACAAGGAAGCGCCGACCTCCTGGACCGCCTTCTGGGATCCGGCGAATGCCGACAAGCTCGGCCTGCTCGCGCTCGTTTCCAACTCCTTCCTGCTCGAAGTGACGGCGAAGACCTTCTTCGGTGGCACCAATGCACTCGACACGGAAGAGGGCTTGCTCAAGGCCTTCGACAAGCTTGCCGAAGTCAAGCCGAACGTCCGGCTCTGGTACCGCGACGAGGCGCAGTTCGAGCAGTCGCTGAAGTCGGGCGAAATTCCGATGGGCCAGTATTACCACGACGTGACCGGCCTTGCCGCCGCTGACGGCCACCCGGTCCGCTCCACCTTCCCCAAGGAAGGCGGCATTCAGGATTCCGGTTGCTGGGCGCTGTCGCGCGCCTCGCAGAAGTCCGAGGAAGCGCATATCTTCATCGACTACATGTGCCAGCCCTCGATCCAGGCAACGCTGTCGCGCAAGGTCGGCACGTCCCCGACCGTCAAGCGCGAGGTCACCGACCTGACCGACAAGGAATTCGCAGCCGTCTCGTCCGACATCGAGCCGATCATTCCGCGTTACGATCTCTACCAGACCAAGTCGGATTGGCTGAACCAGAAGTGGACCGAGCTGATCGTCGGCTGATCCCGCCTGCTTCCCGGGGAACCGGGGAGCGCCACAAGCGAAACGACGGGGAGGGGCTTATTGCCGCTCCCCGCCCGAAACCCTCCCATGAGGCGGAGGGGACCATCCTCGCGGAGACACAATGTCCGGACTTGCCCTTCAAAACGTCGTCAAGGAATTCGGAGCCTTCAGGGCCGTCAACAATGTCGACCTGACCGTGCCACACGGAACCTTCGTC
>NZ_DASYGZ010000184.1:0-12200 GCF_035999135.1 Ensifer sp. | reverse complement strand
CGGCCGGCCGATCCCGCTGATCGCCGAGACCGGCGGCCAGAACGCCATGATCGTCGACAGCTCGGCGCTTGCCGAACAGGTCGTCGGCGACGTCATCGCCTCGGCCTTCGACAGCGCCGGCCAGCGCTGCTCGGCGCTGCGCGTTCTCTGCCTGCAGGAAGACGTCGCCGACCGGACGCTTTCGATGCTGAAGGGCGCCCTGCATGAGCTGAAGATCGGCCGCACGGACCGGCTCTCGGTCGACGTCGGCCCCGTCATCACCGCGGAAGCCAAGGGCATCATCGAAAAGCACATCGAAACGATGCGCGGCCTCGGCCGGAAGGTCGAGCAGATTGGCCCGGCCTCCGGGACCGAACAGGGCACCTTCGTACCGCCGACGATCATCGAGCTCGACAAGCTCTCGGATCTCAAGCGCGAGGTCTTCGGTCCGGTGCTGCATGTCATTCGCTACCGCCGCGACGATCTCGACCGGTTGATCGACGACATCAACGCTACCGGCTATGGCCTGACCTTCGGCCTGCACACGCGCCTCGACGAGACGATCGCCCATGTCACCTCGCGGGTGAAGGCCGGCAACCTCTACGTCAACCGCAACGTCATCGGCGCCGTCGTCGGCGTTCAGCCCTTCGGCGGCCGTGGCCTTTCCGGCACCGGCCCGAAGGCGGGTGGCCCGCTCTATCTCGGCCGCCTTGTCGCCACGGCCCCGGTTCCGCCGCAGCACAGCTCGGTTCACACCGATCCCGCTCTGCTCGATTTCGCCAAGTGGCTCGACGGCAAGGGTGCCAAGGTCGAGGCCGAAGCCGCCCGCACCGCTGGCAGCAATTCGGCCCTCGGCCTCATCTCGGAACTCCCGGGCCCGGTCGGCGAGCGCAACCTCTATGCGCTGCATCCGCGCGGCCGCGTGCTGCTCGTTCCGGCGACGGAAACCGCGCTCTACCACCAGCTGGGTGCAGCCCTTGCGACCGGCAACACCGTCGTCATCGACGCCGCCTCTGGCCTCCAGGCATCGCTAAAGGGCCTGCCGGCAAGCGTCACCGCACGGCTTTCCTGGTCGAAGGACTGGGCGGCTGACGGTCCCTACGCCGGCGCGCTCGTCGAAGGTGACGGTGCGCGCGTGCGCGAAGTCAGCAAGGCGATCGCAGGCCTGCCGGGTCCGCTCGTGCTCGTCCAGGCGTCGTCAACCGAAGAGATCGGCAAGAACCCCGATGCCTATTGCCTCAACTGGCTGCTCGAGGAAGTCTCGACCTCGATCAACACGGCGGCGGCCGGCGGCAACGCCAGCCTGATGGCGATCGGCTGATAAGGGCCACTGGTCGACGGGCGCCAGCCCGATCAAAGGTCGCTCACTGGATGTTCCCCTTCCCCCAACTGTTAATGGGGGGAGGACACCAAACTCCCCACCACCTCATCCCTGTGCCCCGTCACAGGGATCCAGCCGCGCCGCGTCGGCGGCGCGATAAGCTGTTTCAACAATGACAGTCTTCTCTCACGGCGCAGACGCTCCGTGACTGGCAACTGTGACAGGCACAGGAATGACGGCAGAGAGGCAATGCCGGCCCCGTACATTGGGCGCGTGATGCCGGACCAGACCCGCCGCGCCCCAAACCGTGGTGGCGCCCCTCACCGCAATCCGCTATCAGCTTCTGAAGAAACGGAAGCGGCCATGTTCACCCTCAAGCGCATCGAAACGGCAAGCCAGGACATCAAGAAGAGCCGTTTTGTGGCGATAGCCGCACCCATTGCCGACGAGCAGGCGGCAAAGGACTTTCTCGCCTCCAATTCCGACCCCACGGCCAACCACAATTGCTGGGCCTGGCGCCTCGGCCAGGCCTATCGCTTCAGTGACGACGGCGAGCCGAGCGGAACGGCAGGCAAGCCCATCCTCGCCGCCATCGACGGCCAGGAACTCGACGGGGTCGTCGTGGTCGTCACCCGCTGGTTCGGCGGCATCCTGCTTGGCAGCGGCGGCCTGGTGCGCGCTTATGGCGGCACGGCCGCCCTCTGTCTCCGGGCGGCGGAAAAGATCGAGATGATCGAGACCGTGCGCGCGACCGTTGCCATCGACTTTTCCGACATGGCGCTGATTAAGGCGCGGCTTCTTGCCCGCGGCGTCGCCATCGCCGGCGAGAGCTTCAACGACAAGGGCCCGGTGTTGACCATAGACCTGCGCAAGGACGAGGCAGAGGCAATCCTTGGCATGGTCGTCGATCTCAGTCGCGGCAAGGCGGTTGTCTCGCTCGACGAATAGCGCTCGTCCGATCCGTCGCTAGACAGTATAGAAGCGCGTCATCGATCCCACGATCGACCCACAGCAGGAGGCGACATCATGAAGACGAGAATTCTCGGCAAGACCGGGGCCAGCATTTCCGAGATCGGCTTTGGCGCCTGGCAGATCGGCGGCGCCTGGGGCGATGTCAGCGAAGCGGACGGCAAGCGTGCGCTCAACGCCGCACTTGATGCCGGCGTCACCTTCATCGACACGGCCGACGTCTACGGCGACGGGCGCTCCGAAAAGATCATCTCGGCGGTCCTGAGAGAACGCAGCGGCGATAAGCCCTTCGTCGCCACCAAGGCCGGCCGGCGGCTCAGCCCGCATGTGGCCGAGGGCTACACGGGCGAAAACATCGAGGCCTTCATCGACCGCAGCCTTGCCAATCTCGGCGTCGAAACGCTCGACCTCGTGCAGCTGCATTGCCCGCCGACCGAGGTCTACTACAGACCTGAATTGTTCGGAGCGCTCGACCAGCTCGTCGCCAAGGGCAAGATCCGCCACTACGGCGTGTCGGTCGAAAAGGTCGAGGAAGCGCTGAAGGCGATCGAGTATCCTGGCGTCGCGACCGTGCAGATCATCTACAACATGTTCCGCCAGCGGCCGCACGACCTGTTCTTCGCCGAGGCAGCCAAGAAGAATGTCGGCGTAATCGTGCGCGTGCCGCTCGCCTCAGGGCTCCTGTCCGGCAAGATCACCCGTGACACCGCCTTTGCCGCCGACGATCATCGCAACTTCAACCGCCACGGCGAAGCCTTCGATGTCGGCGAGACCTTTGCCGGGGTGCCGTTCGATACGGCGCTGGAAGCGGTGGAGCAACTGCGTCCGCTGGTGCCTGAGGGGGTGGCGATGTCGCAATTCGCGCTTGCCTGGATCCTTGGGCAGCAGGCCGTTTCGGTCGTCATCCCCGGCGCCCGAAACGAGGCGCAGGCGCAGTCAAACGCGGCTGCGAGCGCGCTTGCGGCCATCGACGAACGGAAGAAGGCCGCGATCGCCGATGTTTACGAGCGACTGGTTAAGGTCCATGTTCATCATCGCTGGTAGCTGAAACGCTCGCCCCGAGGCGAGCGCATCCAGGGGAGTTGCTGCGATGCCTGATCCCTTCGGGCTCCAACGCTTCGTCGATGCCCAGGACCGCGTCCATGCCGCGGTTCTGGAAGAACTGCGGCAGGGCCGCAAAGAGACCCACTGGATGTGGTTCGTCTTTCCGCAGCTCGCCGGCCTCGGGCATTCTCCGATGGCCGAGCGCTATGCCATTTCCGGGCGAGAGGAGGCGGAAGCCTATCTCGCCCATCCGGTGCTCGGGCCCAGACTGCGGGAATGCACCGAGCTTGCCAATGCCGTTATCGGCAAATCGGCCAACGACATCTTCTCAAAACCTGACGACAGGAAGTTTTGGTCTTCGATGACCTTGTTTGCCGACGTTGACCGGCAAGGAGGACCGTTTGAACGGGCGCTGGAGCGCTACTTCGAGGGGAATAAGGATCAACGCACCGTCGATCTTCTTGCGCAACTGCGTTGACTGCGCATGCGCCGGAGACGGTGCTTGGCCGTTAGCCGCTATTGCAGGCTCGGCGTGGAGTGGACCAGGAAGAACAGGATCATGAAGGCACAAACGGACAGGCCTGCAACGATCACCAGAAGTTCTTTCATCATATAGCGATACATCGGCACCTCCCTTCTGAAATCGGCCCTCTCTACCTCCTTCATATAGGGGGTCGACCAGCCGATTTTCACATGCAGGCGTCAAAAGATCGTGAAGGCCTTGGCGCGTTTCGTGATCTGAATTTTCGTCTTCCAAGGCCCTCGCGGTCCGCCGTACGCACAACAATGGCGAGCAATGTGATTTATAATATACTAATATACTAAATTGTCTTCTAGCTCGTTTGACGGGTGATCACAGCGGGACATCCGCTCGTTCGGATGACGACTGAAATACGCCGTAACACTTTGAAGCTAAGCCATCTTTTCCCGAGCGCGGCGGACCGCGACATGCTCTCGTCTCCGCCTCGGCGGGCCATCGGCATCGATCGATGGAACCGGAATGTCGGCGGCAAGTCTCCCGTGGTCGCGACGGCATGCAAGGCGGCCCTCCCCTGCTTAGGGCCTTGATTTTACATCACGCATCCCCGGATCGGGAGCGATCCCGGCGCCGCTCGCCAGCACCAGGAGGTTGCAACCCGCTGCAACCCCATTGACGGAATGCGCTTCCCGCCTTAAATCTACACCCAACGTCAGGTTTAGATAGGTGCCTCGTGTCGTCCCTCATGCAAATCGGAGAACTGTCGGAGCGTGCCGGCGTCAGCCATCGCACGATCCATTATTATGAGAGGCTGGGCCTGATCAAACCGGCCGAGCGCGAAGGGGCGGGCTATCGATACTATGACGCCTCCGCACAAAAGCGACTGGAAAAGATTGCGGCGCTCAAGCGCCTCGGCCTTAGCCTCGACGAGATCGCGGCCGTCCTCGACCTCTATTTCGAGGATGCGAGCGGTATCAAGGGAAAGGAGAAGGTGCTTGGAATCCTCGAAGCCCAGCTCGCCAAGGCGAACGCCCAGCTCGACGAACTCACCACGTTCAAGCACGACCTTGAAACCAACATCACCCGCATGCATGCGTTGATCGCGCAGGCGAGACGCAAATAACTCAGGTCAAGACCGCGCGCGAAAGGAGACCTCTCTTCTCAATCTACACCTGACGTCAGATTTATATTCATTGATACTCCGCCCGGCTTCGTCGCCGACCGCGACATTCGCGACCGACCGCTCGACGATTGTGCGCCGCGCGTCGCTTCCTTCGCGGCCATATTCGGCCGCGCGATCCTCATACCCCGCCCCAATCCCTTCCAAAACGAGAGGAGCCATCGCCATGCACAAGACACGATCAGAACCCTGGCGGCGGCCGTCGCCCTTAGCCTCCTTGCCGGTCCGATTGTCTCCGGTACGGTCCATGCGGAGACAAGGACGATGACCAAAGCACGCGCGACACCTCAACCGGTCGCGACGACCATCAAGGCCGTGATGCCGGCCGGCTACCGCGAAGTGGGCCGTCGCGCTGCCGTCGTTGACGGCGACGATGCAGAACTCATCCGCTACGAGCGAGCGGACGGACGCAGTGCCGGGCTTGGCGGCGAACATTTCAGCACCGTCATCGCCGACGGCGGGCGCCTCAAGGGGTTTGCACGGATCGATCTCGACCTGGTTGGCGGCGAGTTGCCGAGCCAGGAGGAGGCACGGGCGATCGCCATGGAATTCCTGCGCCAGGCGGCGCCGGACCTTCTGCCGGGGCTGCGGATCAGCTGGATTGACCCGCACGACGAGCCGCTGCGGGTGGCCGGCAACGGACGCGCCGAAGACCTGATCCTCACAGGCATGAAGGTCAAGATGCGCAACGAGGCCGACGGTCTCTGGATGTGGGTCATCGTCGGCGCGGACCGCAAGGTCATGGTCTTCGAGCGCGACATTCACTGGATCAGCTTTCCGGGTCGCCGCGGGACGGAAAAATGGCTGCACGATGCCTGGCTTGTCGAGAAGGGCTACGGCGTGGGCCAGTCCTGATTGACTGGCCGGACCAAGGGGATCGCCACTCCTCTGGACCGCCCGAATATCGCAGCGACCTCTGGACGCCTGACAAGACGCGGGGCGCTGTAGCGCTGCAGAGGAAAGCGCCCGGGGGAAAGAAGCCGTGCGTCGCGAAACGCAAGCTCGCGACGCACGGCTCGGGCAAAATGTTCGGGCGCTACAGACAGGGCAGTCGAACTGGAAATGCCGGTCGGACCGAGAGCCTTTGCTCCGCTCAAGCCAACAAGCGAATTCCGTCCGGCGAAATGGAAAATCCCTTCTGCGAAGCTTCCCGCCAATCACATTGGACAATGCTATCCAAGCTCAGCCATGGAGCCTCGCCCGTGTGCGGACGCCGCCAGCGACTGGAATGCCAAAACATAAAATGAAGATACAACAAGCCGGACGCGAACCGCTCGTTCGATAACTGTCCATTCTTCCAGGTCCATTGATCAGGGCTATGCAAACCATCCGGCCAGAGACGCTCACCGCCGCCAGGCGTGGTGTAACGCTCGACCAGCAGCGACTTCGGCGCCAATAGTCTTTTGACGAAGTGCTTGCGTTTCGGCACCATGATCGTTGTCAGGGCGCCCTCGTCCAAACCGAAGTGGCCGACAGCAGTCACTCGCTCGCGCCAATTCGGGATGCGCTTGGCGAATGTCCGCATCTTGGTTGTGTTTTGAAAAATCGACAGATGACCAGCCATTCTATCCGAGTGCGATGAAATCGCATCATACTTGTCAAGAATTTCGTCGGTGTATATCGACCGTATATCTCCCCAGACAACGTCAATGTCGCAGTATCCAAAAGACCTGTAGTCTTCCAGCTGATTTTCAAAAATCAATCCTAGAAACGGCTTTAAATCGCAAAGCTTATATGCGGTCAGATTGTGAAGATCGACGCCGAGATCATTCGAAACCTTTTCCCTATAGTCTTCAAACGAATAGCGCATGAATTTGACGTTTGGGGATTTGTTTTCAGGCTCGGATTGATCCGTTGCTATCAACCAATCAACGTCATCGTTGTGCTTACATGATTCGATAAAGAAATTTATCCACTCAGGCCATTTCCCAAACCATTGCGAGATTAGCAGCAATCTTTTCATGTAAATTAGCCTTCAATATTCATAGGCCGAAATTGTCCACCCACGGTTGACGCGCTCTGCATATTGGCCGAGGTTGAAAGAATCCAGTGCCTCCTCTCACAGATCGAGGCACTCAATCGGAGCCCTGTCCGATGCCAGCGGTGTTTTGAAGATCGTCGCGACCGGCCAGATTGCCGAGCATGACACCAGGGCGTATCCATCCTGCCTACGTTGCCTGATACCGGGCCACAGGAAAAGCAGCTTGGCCAATCATCACTGAGCAACCGACCTGCCAACGCAGGCACGAATCATCGAGCGTCGGCGGTGTCGCGCGAACATGCGAATATTGCACGTTGCCCATCGTCCTGTTGCGGAATATGGCAAGGCCTGAGCGCAAGAATGCCGTCAGAATGACATTCGATCGGCCCTTGCGGGCATGAAAGCTAAGTCATTGAAAAGAATGGCGCACCCGAAGAGATTCGAACTCCTGACCCCCAGATTCGTAGTCTGGTGCTCTATCCAGCTGAGCTACGGGTGCGTTTGGCGGAAGCGGTCAAACCGCTTGCGTGAGCGGTTCTCTAAAGGGTCCTTCCGGGGATTGCAAGCGCCGTTCTGTAAAAAATTTCATTTTTACGACGACAGGCCCGCTTTGCTGTGGACGGAAACGTCCTGCCCGCGCTCGAACCCGCTGGAAAGCAAGGCGTTGCGATCGGAAGCCCCGTTTTCGAAAATAATTGCGCTTGGCAGCCGTCCACGTGCACCAGCAAGGCACGCCGATCTCTCGCGCGGAAATCCGCCCCATGGCAGCAACGATGCCGACGAGATGGTGCTGGCGACAAACGATCAAGCGCCGCTCACGCGAACCGTCTGCCCGTGCACCGCCCTAATGGCGCAGCTTCGAACGGAAGGCGTCGAGCGGCACGGGACGGTCGGGCAGCTCGATGCGGAAGAGGGTGCCGGGCGTCGGCTTCTCGACAAGCGCGATCGTGCCACCATGGGCCAGCACCAGCTCGCGCGCGATCGCGAGGCCGAGCCCGGTGCCGCCGGAGCGCGCCGAGCCACGGAAGGCGGCAAACAGGTTTTCCCGCGCCTTTGGCGGCATGCCGGGACCGGTATCGTCGACGGAAATGGTGACGACACTGCCGATGCGCATCGCGGAGACGGCAACCGTCCGCGGCCGGCCATCCTCGGCCTCGTGGCTGGTCAGCGCCTGCACCGCATTGCGGCAGATGTTGTGCACCACCCGGAAGAGCTGCTCGCTGTCGGCGTCGACCTCCAGGTCGTCCTGCATCTGGATCTGAAAGTCGATGCCGGCCTGCGGATCGATCGCCAGCAGTTCGGCAACGTCGGAGACGAGCGGCTTCAGCGCCACGAAACGGCGATGGGGCTCGGCTTCCGTTGTCCGGCCGTAGGAAAGCACTTCGCGCGTGTAGCCGACCGCCCGGTCGATGGTGCGCAGCAGGGTCGGAGCGAAGCGCTTGACCACCGGATCGTCCACGTCGGCCAGCCGGTCGGAGATCAGTTGCGCCGAGGACAGGATGTTGCGCATGTCGTGGTTGATCTTCGACACGGCAAGCCCGAGTTCCGCCAGGCTCTTCTGCTGCTTCAGCGTCTTTTGCAGCTCTCGCTGCATGCTGGCGAGATGCTGGCCGGCGACGGCGAGCTCGTCTCTGCCTTCCGGCGGCACCAGAACCCGGCCAGGGTCGGCCGGATCATTGGAAAAGTCCTGCATGTTTGCCGTCATCCGCCGGATCGGCGCGATCAGCATGCGGTTGATGGCCAGAAAGATCAGCGCCGCGGTGATCAGCGAAATGAGAAGCGACAGGACAAAGACATTGCGCGAGTAGACGAGCATCGCCTTGCGCAGGCTGGCATCCTTCATCAGCAGTTCGATCGTCGCGTCGCTTTCGCCCAGCGGCCCATAGACGCGGATCACCCGATCACCGCCGAAGAGCAGCGTGTCGAACGCATCGCGGATCGAGGCAAAGGCGGTCGCGTTGGCGACATCGTACTCGCCTTCAATCTCGAGCGGCATGTCGGTGAGCGCGATCATGCGCGAGGCATCCTTGCGCCGGATGACGATCGCCTTGGTGCCGGTCGCCATCAGAGTGTCCTTCTGGACGCTGCGCGGCAGCTCGACATTCTGCAGACCGTCGACGACGACGGCGGCCGCCGCTGCCGTGTTCAGCCGGTCCTCGAGCCAGCGCATGCGCATGGTGGCGACGGATGGCGCGAAAATCAGTACTTCCGCCAGCATGACGAAGACGATCGTCAGCAACAGCAGCTTGCCGGAAAGACCGCGGAAAAAACCCACGCTGGTCTTCGGTGCTTCGTTTTCAGTCGCCGGACGCGTCTCTTCCGCCATGCCCTAGATATTTCCCTGCCCATCAAAAACGCCTGGGGCCTTGCACAACGACCCAAACCCAGGGGCTTCGCGTCGAACGACCATCATAGGAGATGGCCGCCGGAATTCCAAACGCACAACGGCTCGACGGGTGCGACAAAGGCGTGAACCCTCATCGAACGCGCGCCGCCCGCAATCGCGGGCCCATTTCGCAGACCTCCGGCCCGCAAGCACGCACCCATCGCCCCGGGGGGCCCTGAGCCGCCGCCTTTCGTCCTATCCGAAATCGCGCTGCGACCACCCTCACCGGGCCTATCTGCGCAGTTTCCGGACAGGTGTATGTCACCCAGGGAACACCGGTCCGATCGCCTGGCATCGCCAGATTATGAGAAGCCCGCGGCACCAGGTCGGTACCGCGGGCTCCATCACTTCAGCCGTCAATCAGGCGATCAGAATTCTTCCCAGTCGTCCTTGGCAACGGCTGCGGCCGATCCGCCACCGAAGGCGCGGGCGACATTGCCCATCATGCGCCGCGCCGGCGATGCGACCGGCTGCGACGTCTCGCGCGCCACGGCGACCGGGCGGGCGGCAGCATTGTCGACCTTGAAGTAGGCAATGAGGTTGGCAAGGTTGTTGGCTTCGCCGGAGAGCTTGTGCGTCGCCGCGTTCGCTTCCTCGACCATCGCCGCGTTTTGCTGGGTCACCTGGTCCATCTGGTTGACGGCCGTGCTGACTTCGCTGAGGCCGGTCGACTGTTCGCGGGCTGCCGTTGCGATCGAGTGGATGTGGTCGTTGATCTTCAAGACCCGCTCCTCGATCTCGCCGAGAGCCGAGCCGGTCTCCTGCACCAGCCGCACGCCGGTCGCCACTTCGCTGCCCGACTTCGAGATCAGCGACTTGATGTCCTTGGCCGCGCTTGCGGCGCGCTGGGCGAGCTCGCGCACTTCCTGGGCGACGACCGCAAAACCCTTGCCGGCATCGCCAGCACGGGCCGCCTCGACGCCGGCATTCAGCGCCAGGAGGTTGGTCTGGAAGGCGATCTCGTCGATGACATTGGTGATCTGGCCAATCTCGCTCGAGGCCTGCTCGATCCGGCCCATGGCATCGACGGCGTTGCGCACGACGGCTGCCGATTGCGCCGCGCTGTGCTTGGCCTCGTTGACCATGACGGTTGCTTCCTGCGCCCGCTCGGTCGAGCTTCTGACCGCGACGGTGATCTGGTCAAGGGCTGCGGACGTCTCCTCAAGCGCTGCGGCCTGCTGTTCCGTGCGCTTCGACAGATCATCGGCGGCCGAACGCAGCTCGGACGAATTGCCGTTGATCGAGTCCGTCGTCACGCGCACCTCGCGCAGCGTCTTCTGCAGGGTCGACAGCGTCTCGTTGACGTTTTGCTGCAGCTCGGCGAAGGCGCCCTGGTAGTGACCGTTCATGCTCTGGGTCAGATCGCCGGCCGCCAGGCTTGCAATCACGCGACGGGTCTCGGCGATACCGGCATCGACGCTGCCGACCAGTTCGTTGACGCTTTTGGCGAACCGGTTGAGGTCGTCGTTTTCATAGTCCTTGCCGATGCGCTTGGTGAAATCGCCGGCAGCGGCAGCCGCGACCACCACGCCGATGCTCGACTGCAGGTCAGCGCTCTTTTCACGCAGCACCGCTTCCTGTGCGTTGAGGTCGCGTACGGCAAGGCCGTTCTGCTTGAAGACCTCGACGGCCTCCGCCATCTCGCCGATCTCGTCCTTGCGCCCGACGAAGGGCACGTTCGCGGCGAGATCGCCGCCAGCCAGTTGCTTCATCTTGCCGGTCAATTCGAGGATCGGACGGCTCAGGTGGTTGGTAGCGATATAGAAGGCCGCGCCAATGCCGGCGATGAGGCCGAGGCCGGCGATCGCGAGAATGGTGATGATGACGTTGCGCTCGAACACGGCCGTGTCGGCCGTCACGACTTGAAGCGTCTTCAGGTTGATGTCGACGACGCCGTCGATCTGTTCCTGGAACGCCTTGCGGTTGGCGCGATTGGCGTCGGTGTTGCCCTGCTCGTTGGCAGCCTGCGGCGAAACCTCTTCGCCAAGCCGCGCCGTCTCGACGCGGAACGTCCTGAATTCGGCGGCACGGGCGACCAGCGTGTCGAAGGACGCCTTGGTTTCGGCGGGGATCAGCGGGCGCCACTCGGCAAGCAGCGTGTCGATCTTGTCGAGGTTCTTGCGGATGCCTTCGGCAAAGGGCTTGGCCTTCTCGACGGTCGGGGCGGCGTATACGCCGCGCGATTCCATGACAACCGCGGTCACCAGTCGGTTGAGGCGTTCCGCGTTGAAGGCGCGCGTCGCCACGTTCTCGTACTGGTGGAATTTCTCGTTGTATTTGTTGACAGCGATCAGCGACATGCCGGTCACAGCAACCGCCAGCACACTCATGATGCCGACAATTAGATTGATCTTACCGCGTATTTTCATCCCGACCTCCACAAGGCCGGAAGGCCCGCCCGATTATCGGACGTGCCGCGACCCCATTGCACCGAGGCGACCCTAAAATAGACGTGGTTAATAAAGGTCATCGCGGTGATCAGGCATTCTGGGGAGGCGGGCTTAGCGCTCTGTTTACCAATCTCGGCTAGCTGATCCGCCCTTGTGCCCGGATTTCGCTCTCTCGACCACGAGCGGTCACATTGATGATGCCGCACGCGCTGAATCGCCGACGGCAATTGACTTTCCGGGAAATTTACCCTTATAAGCCGCGCACGTCCGGTCAAGCCCTCTGCCCGCAAGGCGGAGCCGCGTCCGGTAACGTAAACGCTCCTTGCTACACGCAAACCCAAGAAGGGCCGCACACCGCGGTATTAAATAAATGAAGCGTACCTACCAACCGTCCAAGCTTGTCCGCAAGCGTCGTCACGGCTTCCGTTCGCGCATGGCTACCAAGGGTGGCCAGAAGGTCCTCTCGGCCCGC
>NZ_DASYGZ010000149.1:0-25408 GCF_035999135.1 Ensifer sp. | reverse complement strand
AGCATGATCAGGCGGTCGACGCCGATGCCGAGGCCACCGGCCGGCGGCATGCCCTGGTCGATGGCGTCGAGGAACTCGTCGTCAAGCTGCTTGGCCTTTTCGCCGCGCGCATGCGCCTGTTCCAGCTGCTCGACCATGCGGGCGCGCTGCTCTTCCGGATCGTTGAGTTCCGAGAAGGCATTGCCGAGTTCCCAGGCGTTGCAATAGGTCTCGAAGCGCTCGACGAGGCGCGGCTCGCCTGGCACTTCCTTGGCGAAGGGCGAGATGTCCTTCGGGAAATGCGTGACGTGCGACGGCTGGATCAGCGTCGGCTCGACCTTCTCTTCGAAGACGAATGCCAGGCACTCGCCCCAGGTCCAGTCCTTCTCGACCTCGAAGCCGGCAGCCTTGGCGGCGGTGCGGGCCTCTTCGTCGGTCTTCATCGCCAGGAAGTCGATGCCGGTCGCTTCCTTGACGGCGTCGGGCATCGGCACGCGGCGGAACGGACCCTTGAAGGAGATTTCCTTGTCGCCATAGGCAAATTCGGTCGAGCCGTGGATCGCCATGGCGAGCTCACCGAACATCCGCTCGACGAGGTCCATGATGTCCTCGTAGTCGGCATAGGCCCAGTAGCACTCCATCATGGTGAATTCCGGATTGTGCCGGGTGGAGACGCCTTCGTTGCGGAAGTTGCGGTTGATTTCGAAGACCTTGTCGGTCAGGCCCGAAACCAGCGTGCGCTTCAGGTACAGTTCCGGCGCAATGCGCAGGTACATGTCGAGCTTCAGCGTGTTGTGATGGGTCTTGAACGGCTCGGCGGTGGCGCCGCCATAGACCGAGTGCAGCATCGGCGTCTCGACTTCCATGAAGCCGTCGTTTTCCATGAAGCGGCGGATGCCGGAAACGATGCGGCTGCGTTGCTGGAAGCGCAGCTTCGATTCCTCGTTGGTCATGATGTCGAGGTGGCGCTTGCGGTAGCGCAGCTCGATGTCGGAGAGGCCGTGCCACTTCTCGGGCATCGGCAGCAGCGACTTCGTCAGCATGGTGATCGCCTGGGCATTGATCGTCAGCTCGCCGCGCTTGGTGCGGCGGACGAGCCCGGTGACGCCGATGATGTCGCCGATGTCGATCATCGGCAGCAGCGCGCGGGCGTCTTCCGGCGTGGTGTCCTTGTGGCTGAAGATCTGGATCTTGCCGGAGGCGTCATGGATATCCATGAACATGCCCGAGTTGCGCGAGGAATAGACGCGGCCGGCAACGGTCACGACATCCTGCGTCTCGGTATCGGGCTCCAGACCCTCGTACTTGGCGGTGAGCTCGGCATTGGTCATCGTCCGGTGGAAATGCGCCGGGTAGACGTCGCCGATCTGCTCGCGCAGCAACTTCAGCTTCTGTGCACGCACTTCCGTGACGTCGGAGGAGAGGCCTGTGGTTTCGGTCTTGTCGTTCATCTCGTGCTCTCCTTACTTTCCGCTGCCGACCATGGAGGCGACCACCTGGGCGGCGACCTTGAGGCGCTGGCGAACCACGGCGCGGCCGAGGATCTCCATGCTGTCGAACAGTGGCAGCGAGCGCTGCGAGCCGGACACGGACACGAACAGCGGCGCCAGGATCACCTTCAGTTTCTTGCCCATGCGCTCGGCGATCGC
The DNA here is from genome assembly GCF_035999135.1 of Ensifer sp. Classification (GTDB taxonomy): domain Bacteria; phylum Pseudomonadota; class Alphaproteobacteria; order Rhizobiales; family Rhizobiaceae; genus Ensifer. The sequence goes on along the minus strand of NZ_DASYGZ010000149.1, from coordinate 23,780 downwards.
GCGCAGTTCGGCTTCGATCGACTCCTTGTTCCATTCCAGGATCTTTTCAAGATCCGGCTGAACGGTGTTGAGGATCTCGAGCAGTTCTTCGGGCGTCGACTTGACGCCGGCGAAGGCTTCGGGCTTGAGGCCGAGGTCGGACTTCAACAGGAAGCCTGCGAGATCGGGCAGCTCGCCGAGCTTGGAGATGCGCGACTGGCTGAGCTTGAGGCCCTGCTTCAGCCGATCGTTTTCCATGGCCCAGGCAAGGACGCGGGCGGCGAACTCGTCTTCCGACAGCTTCTCGCGGATCCAGCGGGCGTTCAGCCAGTCGAGCTTCTGGATGTCGAAGATCGCGCCGGCCTTGGACAGGTTTTCGGAATCGAACTTGGCAGCCAGTTCCTCGATCGTCAGCAGTTCCTCGCCTTCGGCGATCTGGATGAAGAACAGGCCGAGGAAGTTCATCAGCGCTTCCGGCAGGTAGCCGAGAGCGGTGTAGTAGGAGATCGATGTCGGGTTCTTGCGCTTCGACAGCTTCGACTTGTCGGCATTGCGCATCAGCGACAGGTGCATGAACACCGGCGGCTCGAGGCCGAGATACTGGTAGATCAGGATGTGCTTCGGCACCGAGGCCAGCCACTCCTCGCCGCGGGCGACGTGGGTGATCTTCATCAGGTGGTCGTCGACGACGTTGGCCATGTGGTAGGTCGGCATGCCGTCGGCCTTGAGCAGCACCTGCATGTCGACGGCTTCCCACGGAATTTCGACGTCGCCATAGACGCCGTCGTGGAACTTGCACGAGCCCTCGGTCGGGATCTTCATGCGCACGACATGCGGTTCGCCGGCGGCGACGCGCGAGGTGACTTCTTCAGCCGAAATGTTGAGACACAGGCCGTCATACTTCGAAGGCTTGCCGGCGGCGCGCTGGCTCTCACGCATCTGCTCCAGCCGCGCGGGCGTGCAGAAGCAACGGAAGCCGTGGCCGTTCTCGACGATCTTCTCGACGTAAGGGCGGTACATGTCCTTGCGGTCGCTCTGGCGATAGGGGCCGTAGGGGCCGCCGACGTCAGGACCTTCCGACCATTCAAGCCCGCACCATTTCAGCGCGTCCAGCACCTTCTGTTCGAACTCCGGCGTCGAGCGGGTCGCATCGGTGTCTTCGATGCGCAGGATGAACTCGCCGCCATGTTTTTTCGCGAACAGGTAGTTGAACAGAGCGATGTAGGCGGTGCCGACATGCGGCTCGCCGGTGGGGGAGGGTGCGATGCGTACCCGGACTGCTGAATTTGCCATGGTCTTTGCCCGTCTGACGTGCTTCTCGCCCCTTGCCGGAGACGAATTCCGACCGTCGGGCGCGCATTTTATGGGAAGGAAAGGCCCGCAAGGGTGCCGCCTCAGCGGTATCGGCAGGCTATTCCAATGGCTCGGGTGAGACCATAGAACGCCGGTCATGTCAACGGAAAGTGGATCACGCCACTTTTTGTTGACACCGCCTGCTATGGGCGGTAATGAACCGGAAGGTTATTTAACTGAAAGGTTTTTTAGAAAATGCCGGAAGATCGCCTGTCGACGACGCTCTCAGCCCTTGCCGATCCCACGCGAAGGGCGATCCTTGCCCGTCTCGCCCTCGGGGAGGCGTCGGTCGGCGAACTGGCGGAACCGTTCGAGATGAGCCTGCCGGCGGTTTCCAAGCATCTCAAGGTGCTCGAACGCGCCGGGCTGATCAGCCGTGGCCGCGAAGCGCAGTGGCGCCCCTGCCGGCTCGAAGCGGCACCGCTTCAGGACGTCAACAGCTGGCTCGACAGCTACCGTCGCTTCTGGGAGCAGAAGTTCGACCGTCTCGATGCCTATCTTCAGGAACTTCAGAAGATCGATCCGGACGCCAGCAAGAACTAAGCCCGGCCGCATCTTTCGCCGCCGCCGATAATCCGTTATTGAGGTCCGGTCGAAAAAGGCAGGACCGGATAAGGTAAGCCCGGTCCCTTTGCAGCCGTTCATGGCCCGCGAAGCTCTGCTCGAACGTCCCGTTCGAACCCGCGACGTGGTTCCGATGCGATCCCGCATCGGTCCGCGGCGGGCTATGCAAAATCGACGCAGTCCGCCGCGTTTCTCAAACACGGAGACTGTGAACATGCGACTGAACCATATCGACCTCCATAGCCCCGTCGTCGCCGAGACGGCGTCGTTCCTGATCGACCACTTCGGCCTGACGCTTGTCGAGAAGCGCGGCAAGGACGCCTTCTATCGCCTGACGGACGGTTCCGGCCTGGTGCTCGTCATCAGCCCGCCGATCACGGCGCTCGGCGGCGGCGACCAGGTGAGCCTCAACGCGCAGACCTATCATGTCGGCTTCCTGCTGCCGGAGCGGGCCGAGGTGGATGACGCCTATCAGCTGGTGCGCCAATCCGGCGTCCAGGTGATCCCGCCTGCCGATCGGCACGGCGCCTACGTTTTCTACGCAGTGATACCGGGCAACATCCTGGTGGAGGTCGGTCATCGACCGGACGCCTGATCCCGGCAGAGGGAACGTTTCCTCAGCAGGTGCGTTGTGAGGCAGAAGACGCGGGACCGGGCCGCCGGCGCGCATCGGCGACAGGCACGAGGAATGATCCCTCTCTCGTCGTCGTCGATGGCTCGCGGTTGACGGCCGCCGGCTCGGCCCCGTGTCTTCACGGATGTCCCCCCGGAAAAAAAGAGGCCCGCATCGGTGATGCGGGCCTCTTTTCGCAATGATCCGGCGATGCGGCGCTATTTGAGCTTGCCGGCCTTCCTCAGGCGCGCGTTGCGGGCGACCATGTTGAGGATCTCGACCAGCGCCGAGAACGCCATGGCGGCGTAGATGTAGCCCTTCGGCACATGCAGGCCCATGCCTTCGGCAATCAGCGTCGTGCCGATCATCAGGAGGAAGGCGAGCGCCAGCATGACGATCGTCGGGTTCTTCTCGATGAAGTTGGCGAGCGGGTTGGCGGCGACAAGCATGACCGTGACGGCGGCAATGACGGCAATGACCATGATCGGCAGATGCGGCGTCATGCCGACGGCGGTGATGATGCTGTCGACGGAGAAGACGAGGTCGAGCAGCAGGATCTGGGCGATGGCGGCGCCGAAGCTGTTGATCGTCGAGGAGGCGATGAAGTCCTCGCCATGATCGCTCGGGTCGACATTGTGGTGGATTTCCTTGGTCGCCTTCCAGACGAGGAAGAGGCCGCCAGCGATCAGGATCATGTCCTTCCAGGAGAAGCCGTGGCCGAAGGCCTCGAAAACCGGCGTCGTCAGCTTGACGATCCAGGCGACGGTGCCGAGCAGCGCCAGCCGCATGATGAGCGCCAGGGCAATGCCGATGCGCCGCGCTTTTTCGCGATGCTCGACCGGCAACTTGTTGGTGAGGATCGAGATGAAGATCAGGTTGTCGATGCCGAGAACCACCTCCATGACGACGAGGGTGACGAGGGCGACCCAGGCGGCGGGGTCTTGGCAAGCAACAGGAGGTCCTGCATCGGCGATCTTTCTCTTTCAGTTCAAAGTCCCCCAGCGACATGCGTGCATCTGAAAGACGCCTGGGCGCTGAAGGTGGCGCGTCGTCGCGCAAGAATCGCCGACAGTATTTAAGAAACATTGCGGACGTGACAAGCGCTGCCGCCCGTTTGCGGCAGCGCTTTACCGTTTACGATTTGACGGGAACCCACATTTCGACGACGCCAGTGCCCGAATTCGGGTCGAAGCGCTCATCGTATCGCTCGATGAGATCAGGCGTTTCGGCGTGCTGAAGCCCGGATTCGGGCAGCCAGGTGCCGAAGACGTAGTGTGCGACCTTGGCGATCGCCGAGATGTGACCGCGATGCAGGAAGACGGCGTAGCGCTGCCTCGGCAGCTTCAATGTCGAAAAGCCTCCTGGCAAGTCATCGATGGCGCTGACTTCGGCCGCGGCCATGTAGCGAAACGTCCCGGCATCCGCGTCGCTGTCGTTGCAGACACCGTAGGCGACGTTGCCCTTCTGGCTCGGTATGTTGCCGAAGTGGCGGTTGAAACGTTGCCAGAGCGAGGGGATGCCCTCGGTGCGGCCGTAGGCGTAGGTTTCCGAAAGGCCCGCCAAGAGCAGCGGCGGGCTGTCTTCGAAGCGTGGCGGTTCGATCTTGATTTGGCGCGTGTCGTCCATCCTTAAAGGCTCCATCAGTTCGATGTTTCGAACATGCCCCTGTTTGCGCACTGTCTCCGGCGTCACGCCGAACTGGTCGCGAAAGGCACGGGTGAAAGCCTCGTGCGAGCCGTAGCCCGCTTCGAGGGCCACCGAAAGAATGTTGGCGGGGCCATCGGCAAGCGCGTGGGCGGCATCGCTGAGCCGCCGGGCGCGAATATAGGCACTGATCGAGCGGCCGGTGACCAGCCCGAAGACGCGTGAGAGATGGAAGCGCGAAAGGCCTGCGGCCTCGGCGATTTCATCCAGCGATATGTCCTTGGCGAAATGGCTCTCGATGAACCAGACCGCCCGTCCGATGGCACTCATCTTCACTCCCCTGGCAGCGCCCTTTTGATAGGGTGTTGCCTCAAGGCGCGCTTGATCGCAATTGCTCGATTGTAATGCAGGAGGGCGGAAGGAGGTTCGGCCTCAGTCGGCCTATTTCTTCGGTCCGTAGGCGGACATGAAGACGCGCACGGCCGCCGTCACCGTCGCCTCGATCTGCTCGCGCGGCGGGGCGGAACACATGCCGCCGAACAGGCGGTGCTTGAAGAGCCCGGCCTGCGCCATCTCGATGAACTGGCGGGCGGCGATCTCGGTGTTGTCGATGTCGAGCACGCCGGTCGGGACCTGGCGGTCCAGATAGGCCTTGAGCACGGTGTAGCCGTTTTCCGGCGCCTCGCTGAAGAAGCGCTCGGCCAGGTGCGGCATGCGGTCGATGACGCCGATCACCATGCGCATCGAGCGGATCGTCTCCTCGGAGGTCATGCTGGTCGTCAGCGTCACGCCGAAATCGTAGAGCGACTCCTCGACGTCGTCGTGATCGTTGAGCGCATGCTTGGCGGTCTGGACCACCCGGGTCTTGCCCTTGATGATCAGCGCCTTGAACAGGTCTTCCTTGTTCTCGAAATAGACGTAGAGCGTACCCTTGGAGACACCGGCCTCGCGGGTGATGTCGTTCATGCTGGCGGCGTCGAAACCCTGGCTGAGGAACGCGCGGCGTGCACCTTCGAGAATTTGCTCGCGCTTGGCCGGGTCCTCGCCCGCGGCACGGCGGCCGCCCGAAGTGAGATCTTCGTCCGGGCCGGCATGCGGCTGGATCACGTCCTGGGTTCCGGTCTTCACCGTGCTCATGATGGTCGCTTGTTTCCGTCCTGCTTGCATTAAATATTAGTCATCGAACCACGCGGTTCGATTTCCTCTTGATATGCGACCAGAAAGAGCCTATGTCAAGTTCCAATCGAACCGAACGGTTCAGTTCGTTCAGCAATCTTTAACCAGGCCGGTGCCAAATGTCCGCATCCAAAACGTCCAGTGCTGCCCGCGTCCGCCCCGTCGATGAGAATTTCGACGCGCAGCCGGTTCAGGAAACTGCACTCGAGGCAAAGACCCCTGCCGCAGAACAGGCTGCTGCCGTTCCAGCCGAGGTCAAGGAAGCCGCGGCGCCGCAGAAGAAGGCGCGCAAGCCCATTGTTCCGATCATCGGTCTCGCGCTTCTCGCCGCAGGCGGCTGGTTCGGCTACGACTGGTGGACCAACGGCCGCTTCATGATCTCGACCGACGACGCCTATATCGAAGGCGATATCGCGACGATCTCGCCGAAGGTTTCCGGCTACGTCGCCAAGGTCGACGCCGTCGCCAACCAGAAGGTAAAGGCCGGCGACCCGCTGGTCACGCTTGATGACGGCGACTATCGCATCGCCGCCGAACAGGCCGAGGCAAAGATTGCCACCCAGAAGCTGGCGCTCAGCCGTTTCGATGCGCAGATCGCAGGCGCCAAGGCGAGCCTTGCCCAGACGGAAGCGCAGAAGAAGGCTCTCGAAGCCACGGTGCGTGGAGCCGAACTCGCGCAGAAGCGCGCAAGCGACCTCCAGTCCAAGGCGGTCGGCACCGTCGCTTCGCTCGACAATGCCGACGTCGCGCTCGACCAGGCACGGGCAAACCTTGCAGGCGCCGATGCCAACATCGCCGCCGCCAATGCCAGCATCACCGTGCTCGAGGCCCAGCGCACCGAAGCCGAAAGCGAAATCCGTTCGCTGGAGCTTGCACGCGACAAGGCCAACCGCGACCTCGGCTTCACCGTGCTGAAGGCGCCCTATGACGGCATCGTCGGCAACGTCTCGGTCCAGGTCGGCGACCTCGTTTCCGCAGGCCAGCGGCTTGCAGCCCTTGTTCCGGTCAACCAGCTCTATATCGACGCCAACTTCAAGGAGACCCAGATCGCCCATCTGGTGCCGGGCTCCAAGGTGAAGGTTCATGTGGACGCCTATGAGGACCACCCGATCGAAGCGACCGTCGCCTCGATCTCGCCGGCCTCCGGCTCGGTCTTCTCGCTGCTGCCGGCTGAAAACGCGACCGGCAACTTCACCAAGGTGATCCAGCGCGTTCCGGTTCGCATCACGATCCCGGCGGACATCCTGGCCGAAGGGCACCTGCGCGCGGGCTTGAGCGTCGTCGTCGATGTCGACACGCGCACGGCGCCGGATCAGACCAAGGTCGCTGCCACCAAGTAACCGGGCCCAGACGCCGGCGCGCCTGACGGGCGCGCCTTCTCGCAAGGAGTGGCTGAGATGGCCGCAACGGCAACAGCAGGTTCGGTGGCGGCCGCCGCACCGAAGGTCGGGGAACACATGGATCCGAGAAGGCTGATCGCCTTCTTCGCCATGGTCGTCGGCATGTTCATGGCCATCCTCGACATCCAGATCGTCTCGGCGTCGCTCGCCGAGATCCAGGCAGGCCTTTCGGCGGGTTCCGACGAGATCGGCTGGGTGCAGACCTCCTACCTCATCGCCGAAGTCATCATGATCCCGCTCTCGGGAACGCTGGCGCGCATCGTGTCGACGCGCGTGCTGTTTTCGGTTTCGGCAGCAGGCTTCACGGCGGCAAGCGCGCTTGCCGCAACGGCGACGAACATCGACCAGATGATCGTCTATCGCGCCATCCAGGGCTTTATCGGCGGCGGCATGATCCCGTCGGTCTTTGCGGCCGCCTTCACCATCTTCCCGCCGTCGAAGCGCAACATCGTCTCGCCGATCATCGGCCTGATCGCGACGCTGGCGCCGACGATCGGCCCGACGGTCGGCGGCTATCTCAGCCATGCCTTCTCCTGGCACTGGCTGTTCCTCGTCAACGTCATCCCCGGCATCATCGTCGCCACGCTCACCTGGACCTTCATCGACTTCGACAAGCCGGAACTTGGCCTCTTCAAGAAGTTCGACTGGTGGGGCCTGGCCTCGATGGCGATCTTCCTCGGCGCGCTCGAATACGTGCTGGAAGAGGGCAACGCCAACGACTGGTTCAACGACGAGCATATCGTCATCGGCGCGGTCGCCTCGGCCGTTGCGGCGATCATATTCTTCTATCGGGCCTTCAAGGTGGAATTCCCGGTCGTCGATCTCAGGGCGTTTGCCAACCGCAACTTCGCCTTCGGTTCGATGTTCTCCTTCGTGATGGGCATCGGCCTCTATGGCCTGACCTATCTCTACCCGCTCTATCTCGGGCGGATCCGCGGCTACGATTCGCTGATGATCGGCGAGACGATGTTCGTCTCGGGCCTTGCGATGTTCTTCACGGCACCGGTCGCCGGCATTCTCTCGGGCAAGCTTGATCCGCGCGTGCTGATGACGATCGGCTTTACCAGCTTTGCCGCCGGCACCTGGATCATGGGCCACCTGACCGCCGACTGGGACTTCTACGAACTGTTCATCCCGCAGATCCTGCGCGGCGTCGGGCTGATGCTGTGCATGGTGCCGATCAACAACATCGCGCTCGGCACCATGCCGCCGGCGCGTATGCGCGGCGCCTCGGGCCTCTTCAACCTGACCCGTAACCTCGGCGGCGCCGTCGGGCTCGCGGTCATCAACACCATCCTGACCCAGCGCCAGGACTTCCACTATGCGCGGCTTGCCGAGCATATCCAGTGGGGCAACCCGGAGGCGATGGAGCGGTTCAACAACATGGCCGCCAACTTCAACGCCCATGGCCTCGACGGCACGACGATCGCGATCAAGCAACTGGCTGGCATGGCGCAGAAGCAGGCGATGATCCTCTCCTTCGGCGATATCTTCGTGCTCCTGACCGTGTTGTTCCTGTCGCTGGTCCTTGGCGTGATGATGATCAAGAAGCCGCAGGGCGTCGGCCCGAGCGGCGGCGGACACTAGTCCCCCCAGGCAGGGCGCGGCTCGCGGTTTACGTGAGCTGCGCCTTGCTGCACACTCCCGCTCCAGTCGGTTTGAGGGGCGGCAGTATGCGGCGATGGGTTTCTAAGGGTATCTCCAGGCGATCGTTCGTTGCCGGCCTTGCAGGCCTCGGGGCCGCACTTGTCGCCCTGCGCACGCGTGCCGCCATTCCCGCCATCGACGCGACGTTCCTGTTTTCCAACGACATCCATGCCTGCCTCGTCTCGATCGAGGGCCTTGCGCCGAACTGTGCTGCCGAGGGCAAGACCGACGCCAATCTGCTGCGGCACGTCGCGGCGCTGAACGCGGTGCATTCCATGCGCTGGCCGGAGACGGTAGCCGGCAAGCCGAGCGGCCTTGCCGGCGCCGGGCGCGAAATCGGCAAGCCGCTCGGCCTGGTGCTTGGCGGTGACATCACCGACGATGGCGGCGGCCAGGTGCGCCAGCCACGCGAGGGCCGGCAGCTGCAGCAGTTTTCCAGCCGCTATCAGGAAGGGGCGGGACCCGACCACGTGCACATGCCGGTCTATGTGGGGCTTGGCAACCACGACCTCGACCAGGACGGTCCACCGCCGCATGTCGACTGGTATCGCCGCGAATTGCGCGACTATGTCGAGCTCAACCATCGCCAGACCGTGTTCTACAAGCCGCCGGTGCCGGTCTCCAACTACGACCCGCTTTCCGATTGCTATTCCTGGGACTGGGGCGGCCTGCATCTGGTGCAACTGCAGCGCTTCGGCGGCGACGTGAGCAAGGATGCCGTCGACGCGCTGCCGTGGCTGAAGCAGGATCTCGCGTCCTACGCCGGCGACGGCCGACCGGTGGTCCTGTTCCAGCATTACGGCTGGGACGCGTTTTCGACCGAGGCCTGGGATCCGCAGGCGAAAACCTTCGACGACCAGGGTGACGGCGCGCCGCACTGGTGGAGCACCGCCCAGCGCCAGGCGTTGCTCGATGTCGTCAGAGGATACAACGTCGTCGGCCTCTTCCACGGGCACCAGCACGACACCGCGATGATCTACCGACAGAACGGTCTCGACCTCGTCAAGCCGAAGGCGGCCTATATGGGCGGTTTCGCGATCGTGCGTGTGACCGATCATTTCATGGATGTGGTCTTGGCGGAGGCAGGGGCGACGCATGGAGACGTCGTCTTTACCGAGGCCTTCAGCAAGCGGCTCGGTTAACAGCCGTCGCACGTGATAGTGATAAAAACATAGCTATATCATATAGTTGCCGTGCCATTGCCAGAGCGTCTGTCGGCCGTGGCGTGTCCTCAATTGTCGCGGCTGCGCATTTTTGATTTACGTACATCAAAAATTCCTCTAAAGGCAGTGCCCGGAGGAAAACATGCGCCCAACCGTTCACGACATCGCTGCCAAGGCAGGTGTCAGTCTCGCCACCGTCGACCGGGTCTTGAACAACCGGCCGGGCGTGCGCGGCGTCACCCGCGACAAGGTGGAGCGCGCCATCGAGACGCTCGGCTACGTGCGCGACGTCGCCGCCGCCAACCTTGCCAAAAGCCGCAGCTATCCCCTCGTCTTCATCCTGCCGGAGGGCGACAACACGTTCATGCGCGGCCTAGCGGCCGAAGTGGAGGCGGCAAAGGCGCGCTCGGCAATCGAACGCACCGCGATCACCATTCTCTCCGTGCCAGCCTTCGATCGTGTAGCGCTCGCCCGGGCCCTTGGCGAGGCGCGGGCGCTTGGCCCGGCCGGCGTCGCGGTTGTGGCGATCGATGCGCCCGAGGTGGTTGCAGCCGTCGACGCCCTGCGCAGTGACGGGATCGCGGTCGTGACGCTGGTTTCTGATTTGCCGGGATCGACGCGCGACCATTTCGCCGGCGTCGACAACGTCGCGGCGGGCCGGACCGCCGGCGCGCTCATGGGGCGGTTCCTCGGTGGGAGGGATGGCCCCGTGGCGATTGTCGCCGGCTCGATGCTGGTGCGCGACCACCGCGACCGGGTCGAAGGCTTCAGCGCCGCGATGGCCGAAAGTGCGGCGGGGCGCCAGCTGCTGCCCATCGTCGAAGGGCATGACGATCCTGCCGAAGTCGAGCGCCTCGTCGGGGGCCTCATGGCCGATCATGCCGATCTTGCCGGCATCTACAATCTCGGGGCTGGCAATCGCGGCCTGATCGCCGCGCTGGAGGCGTCGGGACGCGGCAAGGACGTCTGCGCCGTCGCGCACGAACTGACGCCGCACAGCCGCGCCGCACTCACGTCCGGAACGATCGACGCGTTGCTCAATCAGGATGCCGGCCATGAGGTGCGCAGCGCCATCCGCGTGCTGAAGGCCCGCGCCGACGGCCTGGCGGTGATTTCGGCTCAGGAGCGCATCCGCATCGAGATTTTTCTCAAGGACAACCTGCCGGTCGATCCGGCGTAGCGCATCGAATTTATGCGGTTCCTCGTCGGGATCGCTCAAGGGAGGCAAGCATGTATCTCGGACTGGATCTCGGTACCTCGGGCGTCAAGGCGACGCTGATCGACGGCGATCAGCGCATCATCGGTTCGGCCTCTGGCGCGCTTGACGTGTCGCGGCCGCATCCCGGCTGGTCGGAGCAGGACCCGGCCGATTGGGTACGCGCCACCGAGGAGGCGATATCAGGCCTGAAAGCGGCGCATCCCAGGGAGCTTGCTGCCGTCGAGGGCATCGGCCTTTCCGGACAGATGCATGGCGCGACGCTGCTCGATGCCGACGACCGGGTGCTCAGACCCTGCATTTTGTGGAACGACACCCGCAGTTTTCGCGAGGCGGCGGCGCTCGATGCCGATCCGCAGTTCCGCGCGATCACCGGCAACATCGTCTTTCCCGGGTTCACCGCGCCGAAGCTTGCCTGGGTGTGGGCCAACGAGCCCGAAATCTTCGCCAGGGTGCGCTGGGTCTTGTTGCCGAAGGACTATCTGCGCCTGTGGCTGACCGGCGAGCACCTGTCGGAAATGTCTGACGCGGCCGGCACCGCCTGGCTCGACACCGGCAAGCGGCGCTGGTCGGAGGGTCTTCTCTCGGCGACCGGCCTGGACGAGAAACAGATGCCGGGTCTGGTCGAGGGAACCGAGCAGGCGGGCAGATTGCGGCCGGAACTTGCCGCTCGCTGGGGGATTTCCGGTGACGCCGTCGTTGCCGGCGGCGCCGGCGACAATGCAGCATCGGCCTGCGGCATGGGCACCGTTGGCGAAGGGCACGCCTTCGTGTCGCTCGGCACCTCCGGCGTGCTCTTTGCCGCCAACGCCAGCTACCTGCCCAACCCGGAAAGCGCGGTACATGCGTTCTGCCATGCGCTGCCGAACACCTGGCACCAGATGGGCGTCATCCTGTCGGCCACCGACGCGCTCAACTGGTACTCGGGCATTGCCGGGCGCAGTGCCGCCGACTTGAGCGCCGAACTCGGCGACACCATCAAGGCCCCCTCGGGCGTCACCTTCCTTCCCTATCTGTCCGGCGAGCGCACCCCGCACAACGATGCGGCGATCCGCGGCGCCTTCGTCGGGCTCGGCCATGAGAGCAGCCGCGTGGTGTTGACCCAGGCCGTGATGGAAGGGGTGTCCTTCGCCATACGCGACAGCCTGGAGGCGCTGCGCGCCGCCGGCACGACGCTGACGCGGGTGACGGCGATCGGCGGCGGCTCGCGCTCACGCTACTGGCTGAAGTCGATCGCAACGGCACTCGACCTGCCGGTCGACCTGCCCGCCGATGGCGACTTCGGCGCCGCCTTCGGGGCCGCCCGCCTCGGCCTGATCGCTGCAACGGGCGCCGATCCCGTCGCCACCTGCTACGCGCCGCGCACGGCCGAGACCATCGCGCCCGAGGCGTCGCTGGTCTCGGCCTATGAGGAAAGCTACCAGCGCTATCGCCGGCTCTATCCGGCGATCAAGGGTGCGGCGTCGTGACGACGCCGCGCCTTGCGCCACGCTTCGGCAACCGCTCCTCAGCGGACCGGCACCTTGTCGAGGAAGCCGGTGACCGACGTCAGCCGGCCGTTTTCGATTTCACCGACATCCGTGCCCTCGATAACCGAGGGGACGCCCTCGGGGCCGAGCGCCCAGGAAAAGCGGATCGTATCGGCGAAACCGTCTGCTTCGCCTTTCAGCGTGAAGCGGAAGCCCGGAAACTGGCTCTGGACGCCAGCGACCAGCGCATCGACGCCGGCGTGGCCGTCGCCCTGCATGATCGGGTCGCGGTAGCTGACATTGGCGGTGAAGGCCTTCTCGATCAGGGCCGCGCGGCTTGCAACATCGGTGGCGTTCCAGGCGGCGATGTAGGCTCTGGCGATGGCGTTGAAGTCGTGCATCGAAATGTTCCTTTCGTTTGGCGTTTCGATGCTTCCGGTATCGCCGGTCGAGGGAATGAAACCAATTACCTTCCACGTAATGGCCGCGCCTATCGAACGGGCGACGTCGGCCGACATCACTCTTGAAAGAGGAGCTAGACCCGTGAGCACAGGATTTTTCGGCGATATCGCCAAGATCAAATATGAAGGCCCGGAGAGCACCAACCCGCTCGCCTTCCGCCATTACAACAAGGACGAGGTGGTTCTCGGCAAGCGCATGGAAGATCATCTGCGTTTTGCGGTCGCCTATTGGCACACCTTCGTCTGGCCGGGCGGCGACCCCTTCGGCGGCCAGACCTTCGAGCGCCCCTGGTTCCACGACACGATGGACGCGGCAAAGCTGAAGGCCGACGTCGCCTTCGAATTCTTCGACCTGCTTGGCGTTCCCTTCTATTGCTTCCACGACGCCGACGTGCGCCCGGAAGGCAAGAGCTTTGCGGAGAACACGAAGAACCTCAACGCAATCGTCGATCACTTCGAGAAGAAGCAGGCCGAGACCGGCGTCAACCTGCTCTGGGGCACGGCCAACCTCTTCTCCAACCGGCGCTACATGTCGGGTGCGGCGACCAATCCGGATCCGGACGTCTTTGCTTTTGCCGCAGCAACGGTGAAGACGTGCCTTGATGCCACCAAGCGTCTCGGCGGCCAGAACTACGTGCTCTGGGGCGGGCGCGAAGGCTATGAGACACTGCTCAACACCGACATGAAGCGCGAGCTCGACCAGCTCGGCCGCTTCGTCAATCTCGTCGTCGAGTACAAGCACAAGATCGGCTTCAAGGGGGCGATCCTGATCGAGCCGAAGCCGCAGGAGCCGACCAAGCACCAGTACGACTACGACGTTGCGACCGTCTACGGCTTCCTGAAGAGCTACGGCCTGGAAAACGAGGTCAAGGTCAATATCGAGCAGGGCCATGCGATCCTTGCGGGCCATTCCTTCGAGCACGAGCTGGCGCTTGCCAATGCACTCGGCATCTTCGGCTCGATCGACATGAACCGCAACGACTACCAGTCCGGCTGGGACACCGACCAGTTCCCGAACAATGTGCCGGAAATGGCGCTTGCCTATTACCAGGTCCTTTCAGGTGGCGGCTTTGCGACCGGCGGCACCAACTTCGATGCCAAGCTGCGCCGCCAGTCGATCGATCCGGAGGACCTCCTGATCGGCCACATCGGCGGCATGGACTGCTGCGCCCGCGGCCTCAAGGCAGCGGCGAAGATGATCGAGGACAAGGCGCTCTCCAAGCCGCTCGACCAGCGTTATGCTGGCTGGCAGGTGCCGGAAGCCAGGAAGATGCTCGACGGTGGCTTCTCGCTGGAGGAGATCGAGGCCTGGGTGCTGAAGTCCGACCTCAACCCGCAGCCGAAGTCCGGCAAGCAGGAGTTGCTGGAAAACGTGGTGAACCGCTACGTCTGAGCGGCGGATGGCAGGCAGACGGGCGGCCGGGATTTTTCCGGCCGCTCTTGATTTTTGTCATATTTTGCCACCCTGGATGTGTATTTATCCACAGCAGGAAATCGATGGCACTTATTGGTTGTTGCTGAGGCGTGGATTCCATGGAATCTATTGTCAGCCAATGATGAAATTGGTGCGCGACCGTCGACACATACGTGTCCCTGACGACGGTTGTATTTGCGCTCTCGATTCGCAATCGATGATAGCATAACTAATCATCTACAATTTGCAGTTATTTCTACATTACAATGTGATAAAACGCTCGTGCAGGGTACGCCGAACCTTGAGCTGCAGCGGCGACTTGTCATGCGTCCTGTCGCGGCACCGGGGGAACTTTCCGCATGACCAGCTTCGATTCAAAAACAAGACTGCTCAATGAGCGCCTGCAGTTCGTCGATCTTGACGACACGCAGCGGGGAGCGCTCGCACGCGCGTTGCCTGTCATTTCCGCCTCGCTCGATACGGCGTTGAACAAATTCTATTCCAAGGCGCGCGCCAATCCGGAGACGGCGCGCTTCTTTGCAAGCGACGCGCATGTGCAAGGCGCGAAGGCGAGGCAGGCCAAGCACTGGGAGCTGATCGCATCGGCGAGGTTCGACGCGCAATATGTCGATGCCGTCACGACGATCGGCAAGACCCATGCCCGCCTCGGGCTTGAGCCACGCTGGTACATCGGCGGCTATGCGCTGATCATCGAAGCCATTCTGAAGAGCGTCATCGAAAGCCACCTGACCGGCTTCCTGCATCGCAACAAGGCCAAGGAGATCGGCACCGACGTGGCTGCCGTCGTCAAGGCTGCCATGGTCGACATGGACTATGCGATCTCCGTCTATCTCGAAGCCCTGCAGGAAGAGCGGGAGCGGTCCGAGGCCGAGCGGCAGGTTTTGAACGGACAGCAGGAGGAAGCACTGTCGGCGCTTGAAAACTGTTTGAAGCGCCTGGCCGACGGCGACCTGACGGCCGTCATCGCCGCGGAACTGGCGCCGCAGTTTGCAAGCCTGCGCTCCAACTTCAACGCAGCACTCGGCAAGCTCGACCAGACCTTCGGCGCGATCGTCGGGGCATCGGAGGAAACGGCCAACAATGCCGGCGAACTGGTGACGGCAACCGACGACATGGCCCGGCGCACGGAACAGCAGGCGGCTTCGCTCGAGGAGACGGCGGCTGCGCTCGAGGAGATCACCACCATTTCCAAGGAGGCTGCATCGCGCGCCGAGGAGGCGCGGCGGGTGGTCGGAAATGCGACAGAGGAGGCGCGCAAATCCGGCGCGATCGTCGAACAGGCGGTGGCGGCGATGAGCGCGATCGAGGAATCCTCGCGCAAGATCACCCAGATCATCGGCGTCATCGACCAGATCTCGTTCCAGACCAACCTTCTGGCGCTCAATGCCGGTGTGGAGGCAGCGCGCGCAGGCGAGGCCGGCAAGGGCTTTGCGGTTGTCGCGCAGGAGGTGCGCGAGCTGGCGCAGAAATCGGCCGAAGCCGCACGCGAGATCAAGGATCTGATCGACAAGTCGGCCGAGGCCGTGCTGATGGGGGTGTCGCTGGTCAACAAGACAGGCGAGGCGCTGCACCACATCGGCGATCAGGTCATCCATATCAACGGTCACATCGATGCGATCGCAGGCTCGGCCCGCGAGCAATCGGCCGGCATTGCCGAGATCAATACGGCCGTTACCAACATGGATCAGATGACGCAGCAGAATGCGGCGATGGTGGAAGAGACCAGTGCTGCGACCCACACGTTGATGCAGGTGAGTACCACGCTCAAAGGGCTGGTCGATCAATTCACCGTAACGTCCGGACGGCAGGGCAGGTCCAATCCGGCCTCTGCCAACCGGCGGTACGGATGATCGTCTGAGGAGAGCGGCGGACGAAGGGGAGGGGGCGCCATGATGGCGCCCTTTCTCTTTGGTGTCCGCAGTCGGGGACAACCTTGCGAAGCGCAGGGCTCCAATTCGAAACGTGGTGCGGAGGCCATTTGAACAGAAAAATGAAATCGATTACAAATCTTCGGGAAATCTGCCCTTTCGCCGGTTGCTCGCCCGAAAAAATCTGATAGCGTGCAGCACCTGCAACGTTTCAGGAATATCAGTTGCGGCGGAAACGGGACGATCCCGTGCCGTCATCCGGCAACTGATCGGACGGATCGAGATATCTTCGGCCGTTTCATCGGGAGGACAATCGGGATGAAGACCATCAAGGGGCCAGGGCTCTTTCTTGCGCAGTTTGCCGGCGATGCGGCGCCGTTCAATTCCTGGGGCGACATCACCAAATGGGCGGCCGACTGCGGCTACAAGGGTGTGCAGGTTCCAAGCTGGGATGCGCGGCTGATCGACCTGAAAAAGGCCGCGACATCGAAGACCTATTGCGACGAGTTCGCCGGAACGGCGCGCGAAAACGGCGTCGAGGTCACGGAACTTTCGACCCATCTGCAGGGCCAGCTCGTGGCCGTGCACCCGGCCTATGACGAGGCCTTCGACGGGTTTGCAGCGCCGGAGGTGCGCGGCAATCCGAAGGCAAGGCAGGCCTGGGCGGTGGAGCAGGTGAAGCTGGCGCTGACGGCCTCGAGGAACCTCGGGCTGAACGCGATGGCGAGCTTTTCGGGCGCGCTTGCCTGGCCCTTCGTCTACCCGTGGCCGCAGCGGCCGGCTGGCCTCGTCGAGGCCGCCTTCGACGAACTGGCGAAACGCTGGAAGCCGATCCTCGACCATGCCGAGGAGAACGGCGTCGACGTCTGCTACGAGATCCATCCGGGCGAGGACCTGCACGACGGCATCACCTACGAGATGTTCCTGGAGCGCACCGGCAACCACGCCCGCGCCTGCATGCTCTACGACCCGTCGCACTACGTGCTGCAGTGCCTGGACTATCTCGACAACATCGACATCTACAAGGACCGCATCCGGATGTTCCACGTCAAGGACGCGGAGTTCAACCCGACGGGACGCCAGGGCGTCTATGGCGGCTACCAGGGCTGGGTCAACCGGGCTGGGCGCTTCCGCTCGCTCGGTGACGGCCAGGTGGATTTCGGCGCGGTGTTCTCGAAGATGGCGGCCAATGACTTTTCGGGCTGGGCGGTGGTCGAATGGGAATGCGCGCTGAAGCATCCCGAGGACGGCGCGCGCGAAGGCGCCGATTTCGTCAAGCATCATATCATCCGGGTCACCGAGAAAGCCTTCGACGACTTTGCCGACGCAGGCACCGACGAGGCGGCCAACCGGCGCATGCTCGGGATCTGAGACGGTTGGCACCCGCGATGCCCTCAAGGGGACACCATAGCCTCTCTCCTCGGGTTTAACCCGAGGACTAACCCTCTCCCCGCAGGCGGGGAGAGGGGACATGCACGACGACTGGCCGCTTCTTCCATCTTGAATGCAGCCAAGTTTGCGCGCCGAGAGGGTGCATCCCGTCCTTCTCCCCGCGTGCGGGGAGAAGGTGCCGGCAGGCGGATGAGGGGCATCCTTGCCGCGCGGACAAGGGGCGGCAATTTTAACAAACAGGACAACACGAGGGAGAAGACTATGGCGATCGAAGGTACGAGCGAGAAGCGCGAGCGCCGCATCCGTCTCGGCATGGTGGGCGGAGGATCGGGCGCCTTCATCGGCGCGGTGCACCGCATTGCTGCAAGACTGGACGATCATTTCGAGCTGGTGGCCGGCGCCCTGTCGTCGACGCCGGAAAAGGCGGAAAGCTCCGGTCGCGAACTCGGGCTCGACCCGTCGCGCGTCTATTCCGACTTCAAGCAGATGGCGATCCGTGAGGCGAAACTGAAGGACGGCATCGAGGCCGTGGCGATCGTGACGCCGAACCACGTGCATTATGCCGCGGCCAAGGAGTTCCTGAAGCGCGGCATCCACGTGATCTGCGACAAGCCGCTGACCTCGACGCTTGGCGACGCCAGGAAGCTGAAGAAGGCGGCCGACGAGAGCGATGCGCTGTTCGTGCTGACCCACAATTATACCGGCTACCCGATGGTCCGCCAGGCGCGCGAGATGGTCGCAAACGGCGAGCTCGGTGCTGTCAGGCTGGTGCAGATGGAGTATCCGCAGGACTGGCTGACCGAGAACATCGAGCAATCCGGCCAGAAGCAGGCGGCCTGGCGCACCGATCCGGCCCGCTCCGGCGCAGGCGGCTCGACCGGCGACATCGGCACCCATGCCTATAACCTCGGGGCCTTCGTCTCCGGTCTGGAACTCGAGGAGCTTTCGGCCGATCTCGACAGCTTCGTGCCGGGGCGCCAGCTCGACGACAACGCCCATGTGATGATGCGGTTCAAAAAGAAGGACGGCGAGCGAGCCAAGGGGCTGCTCTGGTGCAGCCAGGTGGCGCCGGGTCACGAAAACGGCCTGATGGTGCGCGTCTACGGCACCAAGGGCGGGCTCGAATGGACGCAAAAGGATCCGAACTACCTCTGGTACACGCCATTCGGCGAGCCGAAGCGGCTGCTGACCCGCGCCGGGGCGGGTGCCGGTGCGGCCGCCAACCGTGTCAGCCGCATTCCGTCGGGCCATCCTGAAGGCTATCTCGAAGGCTTCGCCAACATCTACAGCGAGGCGGCGCGTGCCATCTTCGCCAAACGCAAGGGCGAAAAAGTCGATCCGGCCGTCACCTATCCGACCATCGACGATGGCATGAAGGGCATGGTTTTCGTCGACGCCTGTGTCCAGTCATCCAAACGAAATGGTGCCTGGGTAAAGGTGTGACGAGACGCTTCAACCGAGCGGAAGGGCGGGCATTCCCGCCCTTTTTCGCGAGTTGACATCTGCGGGTACGGCTTTAGGTCGGGCTGCGAACACGAGAAAACAACGAGGCCCCGCTTCCGGCGGGGCTTGAAACAGACGAGACAACGAGATGACCGATCCCAAGATCCTGGCAGAGCGCTTTCCGGGCGATTTCGTATTCGGGGTGGCGACCGCCTCCTTCCAGATCGAAGGCGCCACCAAGGCCGACGGCCGCAAGCCGTCGATCTGGGACGCGTTTTCCAACATGCCGGGCCGCGTCTTCGTCCGGCACAACGGCGATGTCGCCTGCGACCACTACAACCGGCTGGACGAGGATCTGGACCTGATCAAGAGCCTCGGCGTCGATGCCTACCGCTTCTCGATCGCCTGGCCGCGCATCATCCCTGAAGGCACTGGTCCGATCAACGAGAAGGGGCTCGACTTCTACGATCGCCTGGTCGACGGCCTCAAGGCCCGCGACATCAAGGCCTATGCCACGCTCTATCATTGGGACTTGCCGCTGGCGCTGATGGGCGATGGTGGCTGGACGGCGCGCACGACGGCCTACGCTTTCCAGCGATACGCCAAGACGGTGATTGCCCGCCTCGGCGACCGGCTCGATGCGGTTGCGACCTTCAACGAGCCCTGGTGCTCGGTCTGGCTCAGCCACCTCTACGGCATCCATGCGCCCGGCGAGCGCAACATGGACGCGGCGCTTCACGCCTTGCACTTCACCAATCTGGCGCACGGGCTCGGCGTCGACGCCATCCGTTCAGAGCGGCCGAACCTGCCCTCGGGCATCGTCATCAATGCCCATTCGGTCTATCCCGGCAGCGACAGTGCAGCCGACAAGGCGGCCGCTGACCGTGCCTTCGATTTCCACAACGGCGTCTTCTTCGGCCCTATCTTCAAGGGAGAATACCCCGAGAGCTTCATGAGCGCGCTCGGGCATCGCATGCCGGCGATCGAAGACGGCGACATGGAGACCATCTCGCGGCCGCTCGACTGGTGGGGGCTCAACTACTACACGCCGATGCGTGTCAGCGACGATGCGACCGAGGGCGCCGAGTACCCGGCGACGGTCAATGCCAAGCCGGTCAGCGAGACGAAGACCGATATCGGCTGGGAAGTCTACGCGCCGGCGCTCGGCAGTCTGGTTCGCACGCTGAACGCGACCTACCAGCTGCCCGACTGCTACATCACCGAGAACGGTGCCTGCTACAACATGGGCGTCGAGGACGGTATCGTCGACGACCAGCCGCGGCTCGACTACATCGCCGATCATCTGTCTGTCACGGCAGACTTGATCTCCGAGGGCTATCCGATGCGCGGCTACTTCGCCTGGAGCCTGATGGACAATTTCGAGTGGGCCGAAGGCTACAAGATGCGCTTCGGCATCGTGCATGTCGATTACGACACGCAGGTTCGCACCATCAAGAAGAGCGGTCAGTGGTACCAGGCGCTCGCTGAACAGTTCCCGAAGGGCAACCACGGCTGACGATCGACCGGGCGGTTTAAACCGCCCGTAGGGATCTGGAGTTGATCAACGGACCGGCAGGACTTCCAGGCTCTGCCGGTCGAGCTGGGCCAGTACTTCCTTGAAGCCGTAGCGCGGCTTCCAGTCGAGCTTTTCGATCGCAGCACTCGGGTCGTACACCCTGTCGATCGTTTCCGGTAGTGCCCAATCGCGCTCGGCAAAGGCCTGGCTCATCTTTGGCGCGCGTTCGCGCAGCAGCCCGGCGGCATCCTCGGCCAGACGGCGGCAATCGGTCGGAAGGAACGGCGTTTCGCCCGAGATGATGTAGCGCTGGAAGACGGGGCCGCCATTGTCGAGCGCCGCCACATGGGCTGAAGCCACATCGCGCACATCGATGCCGCGATGCAGCCGGTAGCCCGCGACGCGGTCGGCCGCCTCCGGGAAGGAGCGCGACATGCGCAGCACCCGCACATGCAGCGCGCGGTCCGCGGCATTTTCGAGCAGGGCTTCCGCCGCGAGCTTGGTGTGGTGGTAGATCGTGTGCGGCTTCGGCGGCGTTTCCTCGGTGATCCAGGCGCAGCCGCCGTCGACGACGGCATGGCCATAGAGCGCTGTCGTGCTGGTAAAGACGATGCGGCCGACGCCGGTCGCCTGGGCCGCGGCGATCACCAGATGGGTGCCCATGACGTTGACGCGCTCGAATTCCTGGTCGGCGACGGCGTCGACATGCGGCGCGTGCAGTGCGGCCGTATGGATGACCGCGTCGGCACCCTCCATGGCGCGTTCCAGCAGCTCTCCGTCGACGAGATCGCCGACGATGGCCGTCGTGCGGAAGGGCGCGCGGTCGATGCCGACGACGTCGTAATCGGCGGCGGCAAGAGCGTTGTAGATGGCCCGGCCGACGCGGCCGGAACTTCCGGTCAAGACGATACGCATTTCTTACCTCGTGATCCTGTTGCTGCCCGTTAGCATGAAATGCGATCGGGCACAGTCCGCCCGAACAAGGATTTCCAAGATGGCGATTTGCGGGATGATGGGGTGGCGCCCAGCAAAAGAGCATGGTTTTGCCGCTCTTCGTCAGATTCGGGAAAATCATGCCTGTGAAAAGAAGCGGCAATTCTCCATAAGAGCCGTAGATTATGTCGCATGCGGGCCATGCGGCGCCAAAGTTGAACTGACTGGTTGCTTGATGCTAGAGAAGTGCTCCCTGTTCCGAATGCGTTGTCGAATGTCGGCCTGACCAGACGCGCCTTCCATCCCGGCCTCGCCCGGGATCATGAAATTTGAACATCCGAGAGCACCTATGTACCCGCACATTTCGACCGCACCTCTTTCGGGGGGCTCCGAACGATGAGCGTCTCCGCAAAGAGCGTCGCGCCATCCGTTGACGCGGCTGTCGTTTTCGACGGCGTTTCCAAACATTTCCCCGCCTCCGGCCAGAGCGGCGCCTTTACCGCGCTCGACAACGTCTCCTTGACGGTGGGCCGAGGCTCGATCACCGGCATCATCGGCCGTTCCGGCGCCGGCAAGTCGACGCTGATCCGGCTGGTCAACGGGTTGGAAAAACCGAGCGGCGGCAAGGTACTCGTCGACGGCGTCGACGTTGGCGCGCTCGACGAGGCGGCGCTGCGCAGCCTGCGTCGCTCCGTCGGTATGATCTTCCAGCACTTCAACCTGCTGTCGTCACGCACCGTGTTCGGCAACGTTGCGCTGCCGCTCGAAATATCGGGCATGGACAAGCGTGCCATCGAACAGCGCGTGCGGCCGCTGCTCGATCTCGTCGGCCTCGCCGACAAACACGGGCGCTATCCATCGGAATTGTCCGGCGGCCAGAAGCAGCGCATCGGCATCGCGCGGGCGCTGGCGACCGAGCCGAAGCTCCTGCTTTCCGACGAGGCGACCTCGGCGCTCGACCCGGAAACCACGCAATCGATCCTGGAACTGTTGAAGCGCATCAATGCCGATCTCGGCCTGACCGTGCTGCTCATCACCCACGAGATGGAAGTGGTGAAGGCGGTCACATCCGATGTGGCGGTGATCGACCATGGCCGCATCGTCGAGCGCGGCCATACCTTCGACGTCTTCACCCATCCCAAGCACGAGACGACGCGGGCGCTGCTGTCCGGCCTGCCGGGCTCGAAACTTCCCGACGCGGTGGCGCGGGCGCTGAAACCGCAGCCTGCCACCGGCGACCGTGCCGTGGTGCGGCTCACCTTTTTCGGTGCGGCGGCCGAAAAGCCGCTGATCTCGCAGCTGATCAAGTCTGTGGGCGCCGAGGTCAACATCATCGCCGGCACGATCGATGAGATCGGCGGCGCGCCCTATGGCTCGCTGGTCGTCGCCTATGGCGCGGATGCCGAAACGTCGGGTCGCGCCGAACGCTTCTTTGTCGAAAACGGTCTGGTCACGGAGGTGCTCGGTTATGTCGCCTGATATTCTCCTGCGCATTGCCGGCGCCACCGTCGACACCATCTACATGGTTGCGATCGCCGGTCTGATCGGCTCGCTGATCGGGCTTCCGATCGGCATCTTTCTCGCAACCAGCGGCAAGGGCGAACTGTTCCCGGCGCCGACCATCAACCGCATCGTCGGGCTGATCGTCAACGCCACGCGCTCGACGCCGTTCATCATCCTCGTCGTCGCCATCATTCCCTTTACCCGGCTCCTGACCGGCACCTCGATCGGCACGAAGGCGGCGATCGTGCCCTTGACGATCGCGACCATTCCCTTCGTCGCCCGGCTGGTGGAAGCGGCGATCCGCGAGATCGACAAGGGCCTGATCGAGGCGGCACGCGCCATGGGCGCGACCCCGATGCAGATCGTCTTCAAGGTGCTGCTCGCCGAAGCGCGACCTGCGCTGACCCTGGCGCTCACCATGACCGCCGTCAGCCTCATCGGCTATTCGGCGATGGTCGGCGCCGTCGGCGGCGGCGGGCTCGGCGACCTCGGCATCCGCTACGGCTACCAGCGCTTCATGCCCGACGTGATGCTCGTCGTCGTCATCGTGCTGATCGTGCTGGTGCAACTCGTCCAGAGCGCCGGCGATGGCCTCGCGCGGCGGTTCGACAAGAAAAACCGCAAGACTTGATTTCCTCCCAAGACTTGAACGTGAACAAGGAGACACCCGTGAAGAAGCTCATCATCGCAGCGGCGATTGCCGCTCTTACCGCCGGAACGGCGCTCGCCGAGACCATCAAGGTGGGCGTGACCCCGGGCGAACACGCCCAGATCATGGAGAAGGTGAAGGAAGTCGCAGCGCCCAAGGGCCTCGACATCGAGATCCTCGAATTCTCCGACTACGTCGTTCCGAACCAGGCGCTCGCCGATGGCGACCTCAACGCCAACTCGTTCCAGCACCAGCCCTATCTCGACAACCAGATCGCCGATCGCGGCTTCGAGATCGTCAGCGTCGGCACCACCATCACCACGCCGATGGGTGTCTATTCGCAGAAGGTGAAGAGC
>NZ_DASYGZ010000141.1:0-7530 GCF_035999135.1 Ensifer sp. | reverse complement strand
GTCGGCTCGCTGATGATGGGCATGCTCAACAACGGCCTGATCCTGATGGGCCTTTCCGTTTCCGACCAGATGATCGTTCGCGGTCTCATCATCCTCGCTGCGGTCGCCGTGTCGCTGCGCGAAAAGTCCCGCTGAAGGAGGCTTCCCATGTTTCTCGACGTTCTGCGCCGCCGCAACCCGGCCTTCATCGAAGCTGCGATGGCTCTGCACCAGCAGGGCAAGCTCCCGGCCAACGCCTATGTTCTCGATCTCGATGCGGTCGAGGCCAATGCGAAGGTCTTGAGCGACGAGGCCCGCCGCCTCGACCTGAAGATCTTCGCCATGACCAAGCAGGTCGGCCGCTCCAGCTCCTTCTGTGACGCGGTCCAGCGCGGCGGCATCGACCGTTCGGTCGCCGTCGACATGGCCTGCGCCCGCGCCACCCACAAGGCCGGTCTGAAGGTCGGGCACCTCGGTCATCTGCAGCAGGTCGCGCGCCATGAGGCAGCCGCCGCGGCGAAAACGTTCCGGCCTGACTACTGGACGGTGTTCAACGACGAAAAGGCCGGGGAGGCGGCGTCCGGTGCAAGGGCCGCCGGCTACCGGCAGGACCTGCTCGCCCGCATCCGCGCGGAAGGTGATACCTTCTACCGTGGCCACGAGGGCGGCTTCGATGCCGCCGACATTGCTGCGGTCGCCGATCGGATCGATGCGCTCGACGGCGGCCGTTTTGCCGGCATCACCACCTTTCCGGCGCTGCTCTTCGATCATGAGCGTCGCAAGGTTCTGCCGACACACAATCTCTCGACGCTTTCCAAGGCGGCCGAGGCGCTTGCCAAAGCGGGCCGCAGGGGCATCGAGGTGAACGCGCCGGGCACGACCTCCAGCGTCCTGCTGGCGGCGCTTGCCGAAGCAGGTGCTACCCAGTGCGAACCGGGTAACGGCCTGCATGGGACGACGGCGCTGCATGTGATGGAGGACCTGCCTGAGCTCCCCGCCGTGCTCTACCTCACCGAGGTCTCGCATCTTTCGGGGGGCAAGGCCTATTGCTTCGGCGGCGGCTTTTACATCGATCCGATCTTCAAGGACTATGACGTCAAGGCGATCGTCTCGGCCGAGCCGACCACATCCGCCTCGGCCCTTCGAAGCGTCGAGGTGCCGCCGCCCTCGGCGATCGACTACTACGCGATGATCGACGCCAGCGGTGCGGCAGCACCCAAGCCCGGCGACACGGCCGTGTTCGGTTTCCGCGGCCAGGCTTTCGTCACGCGCGCCTATGTCGTCGGCGTCTCCGGAATCTCCAAGGGCGCGCCAAAGGTGGAAACGATCGAAAACGGTTTCGGCGAAACCGCGGCCTGGCCGGTTTGAGGGGCGACGTCATGACCATGAACACGAATTCCGCACACGAACCGGTCCTGAAGCTCAAGGATATCCGCAAGACCTTTGGCGGCGTCACCGCCATCGAGAACTTCTCGCTGGACGTCCGTCCGGGCGAGATCGTTGCGCTCGTCGGCGACAATGGCGCCGGCAAGTCGACGCTGATCAAGATCATCTCCGGTGTCTACACGCCGACCTCGGGCACGATCACCATCGAGAATGAGACCGTGGCGATGTCGAACGCCACGATGGCGCGCGCCCACGGCATCGAGGTCGTCTACCAGGACCTTGCGCTTGCCGACCAGCAGACGGTCTACATGAACATGTTCCTCGGCCGCGAGCCGGTAAACCGCTTCGGCCTGCTCGACCGTCGGCGGATGATTTCCGAGACCGAGACGCTGGTGAAGGAGCTGGACGTGCGCATCCCCTCGGCGCATGCGACGATCCGCGATCTCTCCGGCGGTCAGCGGCAGGGCGTTGCAATCGCGCGTGCTACCCATTGGGCAAGCAAGCTGATCCTGCTCGACGAACCGACGGCAGCACTTGGCGTTGCCGAAACCGCCAAGGTGGAGGAGATCGTCGAATCCCTGAAGCGCCGCAACATCGGCGTCTTGATCATCAGCCACAGTCTCGATCAGGTGTTCAAGCTGTCGGATCGTATCTGCGTGCTGCGTCGCGGCAAGCAGATCGGCATTCGCGAGACGGCGAAAACCGACAAGAACGAGATCATCGCGATGATCACCGGGCTTCAGCAACATTGACGTGACGGAGAAGCAGCGGTGCCGCCCATCGGGCGGCGCCGTTTGTGGTCACGGTGCGGCACCAAAGAAGGTGAGACGGCTGAAGAGCACGTAGTGGGATTCCGAGGCCATCAGCGCCACGAAGACCAGCACCAGCAGCGGTGGCAACAGGATCGCGTAGATCAATGCCAGTCGCTCCCAGGCCATGTGCATGAAGATCGCGACGATGAGCCCTGCCTTCAGCATCATGAAGATCAGGATCAGCGACCATCTGAGATAGCCCTGCAGCCCGACATAGTCGACGAGGTAGGAGAAGGTGCTGAGCACGAAAAGCAGCAGCCAGACGACCAGGTAGAGACCGATCGGATGCTGCTGGTGGGTTTGCGCCGGCACCTGCGTTTGTGTCTGCGGTGAAGTGTGGGTGTGGATCGTCGTCTCTGTCATGGCCATGCCTCACCACAGATAGAAGAATGCGAAGATGAAGACCCAGACGAGGTCGACGAAGTGCCAGTAGAGGCCTGTGATTTCGACGATCTCGTATTGGCCCTTTCGGCTGGTAAAGAAGCCGCGCTTGCCGGTTTCGAAGTCACCGCGCCAGACCTTGCGGGCGATGATCAGCAGGAAGATCACGCCGATGGTCACGTGGGTGCCGTGGAAGCCGGTGATCATGAAGAAGGTCGAGCCGAACTGCGCCGCCCCCCAGGGGTTGCCCCAGGGCCGCACGCCCTCGCTGATCAGCTTGGTCCATTCGAAGGCCTGCATGCCGACAAAGGTGGCGCCAAAGAGGGCGGTCAGCACCATCAGCATGGCGGTCTTCTTGCGATCGTGGCGATAGCCGTAGTTGACCGCCATCGCCATGGTGCCGCTCGAGGTGATTAGCACGAAGGTCATGATGGCAATCAGGATCAGGGGAACATCCGAGCCGCCGATATGGAGCGCGAAGACCTCGCTCGGATTGGGCCAGGGAACGGCCGTCGACATGCGCGCCGACATGTAGGCGACAAGGAAGCAGCCGAAGACGAAGGTGTCGCTCAAGAGGAATATCCACATCATCGCCTTGCCCCAGGAGACGTTCTTGAACGTCCGCTGGTCCGACGCCCAGTCGGCGGCAAAACCCGCGAGCCCCGCCGGGCGGTGGAGCGGCTCTCGGACAGTCGAATGCGTCTCGACGGACATGCCTTGGCTCCTTCAGGTCAAGAGGGATCGGCAGAGCTCGACGAAGTCGTTGGCCCAGCCGGAAAAGAGCGCGAAAAGCACCAGCCATACGGCCAGCATGAAATGCCAGTAGGTGCCGCAAAGCGTGATCGACAGCACGGCCTTGTCGCCCATCGGCTCGCTGCGGGTCTTCACGATCACCCGTGAGAGCGCAAAGAGCCCGCCGAGGATGTGCAGGCCATGCATGCCCGTGATCATGTAGAAGAAGCTGTTGGCGGGGTTGTCGGCGAGCAGAAAGCCGGCGTCGGTGAGTTCGCGCCAGGCGAAGACCTGGCCGGCGAGGAAAGCGAGACCCGTTGCAAGGGCGGCGATCAGTGCCGTGCGGCTCGCCTCGTCGCGGTGATGCTCGGCCGTGACGCGGGCCGCATGCAGAAGCAGGCTGCCGAGACCGAGGATGGCGGTGTTCAGCCAGAGGATTTTCGGCATCGGCGTCGACCACCAGTCGGTGGAGGCCATGCGCATGAAATAGGCGCTGATGAACAGCGTGAACAGCGCGCCGACGACCACGAGAAAGACGCCGAGCCCGATTTGCGCCGGGGCGACGCCAGGCGATCCGTGGGGTCGGGGATCATGGGCGTGGCCGACCTCAAGCCAGGGCTTCGAAAACAGCCGCTGATGCGCCAGCCACCAGCCGGCGATCAGGAGAACGACTGCGAGGAAGACCAGGGTGACGCTCATGAGGCCTCCTCCGCTCCAAGCCCTGTGGAGCCCGGCTGGTTTTGCGGGATAAAGTCCTCGGCCGCCCCCGGCACGCTGTAGTCATAGGCCCAGCGATAGACGACCGGCAGTTCCTTCCAGTTGCCGTGGCGCGGCGGTGTCTCCGGCGTCTGCCATTCGAGCGTCGTTGCCCGCCACGGGTTTCCGCCGGCCTCGCGGCCATGGCGGATGCTCCAGATGAGGTTGAACAGGAAGACGATCTGGGCGGCGCCGACGATGAGCGCCATGATGGTGATGAACTCGTTGAGCGTATGGGCGGAGGCCGGAACGAAGGCGGTTTCGCCCATCTCGTAGTAGCGGCGCGGCATCCCGATCAGGCCGAGATAGTGCATCGGGAAGAAGATCAGATAGGCGCCGACGAAGGTCACCCAGAAATGGATCTGCCCGAGCGCTTCGTTGAGCATGCGGCCGGTGATCTTCGGGTACCAGTGATAGATCGCGCCGAAGATGACGAGGATGGGCGCGACCCCCATGACCATGTGGAAATGGGCAACGACGAACATGGTGTCGGAGAGCGGCACGTCGACGACGACGTTACCGAGGAAGAGGCCCGTCAGCCCGCCATTGACGAAGGTGACGATGAAGGCCAGCGCAAACAGCATCGGCAGGGTCAGATGGATGTCGCCGCGCCAGAGCGTCAGCACCCAGTTGTAGACCTTGAGCGCCGTCGGCACGGCGATGATCAGCGTGGTGGTGGCAAAGAAGAACCCGAAATAGGGGTTCATGCCGCTGACATACATGTGGTGCGCCCAGACGATGAAGGAGAGCGCGCCGATGATGACGATCGCCCAGACCATCATGCGGTAGCCGAAGATGTTCTTGCGGGCGTGAGTGCTGATCAGATCCGAGACGATGCCGAAGGCCGGCAGCGCGACGATGTAGACCTCCGGGTGACCGAAGAACCAGAAGAGATGCTGGAAGAGGATCGGGCTGCCGCCGCCGTGCTGCAACTGCTCGCCCATCTCGACGATCGCCGGCATGAAGAAGCTGGTGCCGAGTACGCGGTCAAACAGCATCATGACGCAGGCGACGAAGAGGGCAGGAAAGGCGAGAAGCGCCATCACAGTCGCGGTGAAGATGCCCCAGACGGTGAGCGGCATGCGCATCAGCGTCATGCCGCGCGTGCGGCCCTGGAGCACGGTGACCACATAATTGAGGCCGCCCATGGTGAAGCCGATGACGAAGAGGATCAGCGACGACAGCATCAATATGATGCCCCAGTCCTTGCCGCCGGGCGTGCCCGACAGCACCGCCTGCGGCGGATAGAGCGTCCAGCCGGCGCCGGTCGGCCCCCCGGGGGCAAAAAAGCTTGCGACGAGCACGAGCACGGCCAGCAGATAGAGCCAGTAGCTCAGCATGTTGGCATAGGGAAACACCATGTCGCGCGCGCCGAGCATCAGCGGGATCAGGTAGTTGCCGAAGCCGCCGAGGAAAAGCGCGGTCAGAAGGTAGATCACCATGATCATGCCGTGCATGGTGATGAACTGGTAATAGCGCTCGGCATCGATGAAGGCGAAGACGCCGGGAAAGCCGAGCTGCAGCCGCATCAGCCAGGAGAGCACGAGCGCGACCATGCCGATGGCGATGGCGGTCGACGCATATTGCACGGCAATGATCTTGGCATCCTGGCTGAAGACGTAGCGCGTCCACCAGCTATGGGGATGATAGAGCTCCACGTCCTCCACTTCCGCGGGGCCAATCTGTTCGCCCGTGCCATGCCGGATATCGACCATCTGCGAGAACCTCCCAACACCGGACCGTCTTGGTCCAACGCTTGAAACACGCAATTCCCAAACGCCGAACGCCGGAACTGCTATCGCTCACGGGCGGGATGCGGGCGGAAAACCGCGACGACTTCTCCTCATCCCGCCTGGCCGTCGGGGCGCCTCCTACTGCGCCGGGGCGGCATTTCCTGCCTGCGCCGTTTCCTTCGTCTCTGTTCCTGCCTGTGCCTGCAATTGCTGGAATGTCGTCTGTTGCGAAAGCCAGGCCTGATAGTCCTCGGCACTGTCGACGACGACGGTGCCGCGCATCTGGGGATGGCCGACGCCGCAGAGTTCGGCGCAAAGCACCTCGAACGTACCGGTGCGCGTCGGTGTCAGCCAGAAGTAGGTGACCATGCCCGGCACCATGTCCATCTTGGCGCGGAACTCCGGCACGTAGAAGTCATGCAGCACGTCGACGGAGCGCAACAGCATCTTCACCGGCTTGCCGACCTCCAGATGAAGTTCGCCGCCTTCGATGACGACATCATCGAGCGAGGCCGCGTCGTTGCGGTTGAGGCCGAGCGAATTTTCAGGCGTGATGTCGCGGGTCTCGGATGTCCCGAGCTTGCCGTCGGCGCCGGGCAGCCGGAAGCTCCACAGCCATTGCTGGCCGACGACTTCGACTTCGGTTGCGCCGTCGGGAACGGTGACGAACTGGTGCCAGACGAAAAGGCCGGGGGTCAGCATGGCGGCGACGCCGAGCGTGGTGCCGCCGGCAAGCCATCCTTCAAGCTTCCTGTTTTCCGGTTCATAGGCCGCCCGGTTTCCCGGGCGGTGCCGAAAACGCAGCACGCAATAAGCCATGAAAAGCACGACGGCGACGAAGACGGCGCCGGTGATCCAGAAGGTAATGATGAGCGTGTTGTCGATGTAATTCCAGTTGGACGCGATCGGCGTCCACCACCAAGGGCTCAACAGATGGAACAACACCGACCCGACGGCCACCAATACCAGAATAACTACCACGGCCATTTCTGTCCCTCCTCGCCGCTGGCGGCTGTGGGCATGAATACGCAATCCGTAGAGCTCTGCGGCATGATTCCCCCTGATTAAAGGACAGAAACATGCAGGAATTCAAAGTGCTACGCGCTTGACAAGGCGCGCGGCGCTGCAGGTGCAATTATTGCACGAACGTCAAATAGTCGCAATTCACCGCCTCAAACGGGACGACGCTTGCGTTTAGTCTTCGCAGGCTACTGCGAATACTGTTTGAGATAGGCGATCAGGTTGGAGATATCCGTGTCGTCCTTCAACCCGGCAAAGGCCATCTTCGTGCCCTTCACCTTGGTCCTCGGATTGTGCAGATAATCGCGTAGATGCGCCTCGTCCCAGACGAGCCCACCCTTGCCGGCATCGATCATCGCCGGAGAGTAGCTGAAGTCGGCATGGGTGCCGGCCGTTCGTCCGAACAGATGGTTGAGCGATGGCCCGACCTTGTTGGTGTCGCTGTCGGCCACGTGACAGACGGCGCATTTCTTGAAGACGGTGGCTCCGGCTGTTGCGTCGCCCTCTTGCGCGAGGGTTGCGAGCGGACAGAGCATGGTTGTCGAAAAGGCAAGGGCAACAACAAGAATTCGCATGACACTTCCTCAAAGTCGCCGGGCGCAGGCAAGGAAGGCTATCGTCAATCTGTCGTTTTGGCGGTGCTTGCTTCTCTTAAGTTGGCGCCACGGCGGTTGATACTTGCGACACGACGACGGTACGCCTCGCTTTGTGGAAGTCAACCGGCGCAGCCG
>NZ_DASYGZ010000121.1:0-31168 GCF_035999135.1 Ensifer sp. | reverse complement strand
TAGCGCATGTAGCAGATGCCGCCGAACGCCATGACGAAGGCGCCGATCGAGGCAAGCAGCGGCCAGGGGCTTGGGTCAATGATGTGGTAGTCGTGATTCTTCTGATGCGCACCGGCCATGTCAGTAATCCCCGAAATGTCTCTCTCTCGTCGCCCTTCCGGCATAGCCGAAAAGGACCTCCAGTCAAAGTTTGTTCTCTTCCGTCTTCACCTGAGCCACCGGTTTCGACGGTTCGCGCGGGTAGAAGGTGTAGGAAAGAGTCAACGTCTTGATGTCCTTGGTCTCCACCGCCTTGACCATGTCCGGATCGACGAAGAATACCACGGGCATCTCCATCTCCTCTCCCGGCTGCAAGGTCGTCTCGGTGAAGCAGAAGCACTGTACCTTGTTGAAGTAGGCGCCCGCCTGCATCGGCGTCACGTTGAAGGTCGCCTGGCCCGTCGTCGGCTTCGACGACAGGTTCTTCGCCTTGTACATCACCTGCACGGTCTCGCCGATGCGGATGTCGATGTCGCGCTGCACCGGCTTGAACTCCCAGGGCAGTCCGCCCGAGGTGTTGGCGTCGAAGGTGACCTTGACCTTTTCGTCCAGGATGACGTCGGACGCCTGCTCGACCCGCTGCGTGGTGCCGTTATAGCCGGTGACGCGGCAGAACATGTCGTAGAGCGGCACCGCCGCGTAGGCCATGCCGACCATGCCGCCGACAAAGGCGAGGCAGGTGCCGACGACGACGCGATTGGAGCGCTGCTTACCGCTGGTGTCCTGTGAATTCGTCATTCCGATCCGCCTCAGTTGGCCATGCCGTTGCCGAACTTGATCAGCGTGACGATGTAGAAGAGGACGACGAGCCCGAAGAGGACGAAGCCGAGCGCGATATTGCGGCCGCGGCGCGATTTCCTCTGGGCATCAGTGAGCTTGACGGTTTCCATCAGGCAATACTCCCGGCGTTCAGCCAGACATTGACGATCAGGTGGTCCGCCATCAGGGCGGAGAAGATCACGAAAAGATACATGATCGAGAAGGCGAAGAGCTTCTTGGCCGGCAGCATGCGCTCGTCCGTCTCCGGCATGCGCAGCACGCCGATCGAGTACCAGACGAAGCCGAGACCAAGCGCCGTTGCGAAGAGGCCGTAACCGATGCTCGCAAAGCCGAGCAAGGTGGGACAGATGCCGATCAGGGCGGTCAGCACGGCGTAGATGACGATTTGCTTCTTGGTGGTCGCCTGGCCGCAGACATTCGGCATCATCGGCACGCCGACGGCGCCGTAGTCGCCCATCTTGAAGAGGGCGAGCGCCCAGAAATGCGCCGGCGTCCACAGGAAGGTGATCAGGAACAGAACGATGCTTTCGATCGAGACTGCACCGGTGACGCAGGCCCAGCCGATCATCGGCGGGAAAGCGCCGGCGGCGCCGCCGATGACGATGTTCTGCGGCGTCGAGCGCTTCAGCCACATCGTGTAGATGACCACGTAGAAGAAGATGGTGAAGGCGAGCAACCCGGCTGCGAGCCAATTGACGGCGAGCCCGAGGATGATCACGGAAAAGGCCGACAACGTCAGGCCGAAGGCCAGCGCTTCCTGCGGCAGGATCTTGCCGGCCGGGATCGGACGCTTGGCGGTACGGCTCATGACCGCGTCGATGTCGGCGTCATACCACATGTTGAGCGCGCCCGAGGCGCCAGCGCCGACGGCGATGCACAGGATGGCGATGAAACCGATGAAGGGATTGATATGTCCTGGCGCCAGCACCAGCCCGGCGAACGCCGTGAAGACGACGAGGGACATGACACGCGGCTTCAAGAGCTCGAAGTAATCGCGCGCAGAGGCTTCGGACAGGCGTGCTACGCCTTCCATGCCGACTGCTTCGTGATTGTCGATGACCGTCATGTCCTGTCCCTGCTTTAGTCCCGGCCGCAAGGGCCGTGTGTCGCCGGTTTCCCGGCGGGGTGAAGCCGCCGGAACCGGCGGCTTCTGTTCGTTGCCCGTCACTTGATGCGCGGGAGCTGTTCCCACTGGTGGAACGGCGGCGGCGAAGACAGCTGCCATTCCAGAGTGTTCGCGCCCTCGCCCCACGGGTTGTCGCCAGCGACGCGCTTCTTGGCGAAGGCTTCGAAGACGCCGAAGAGGAAGATCAAGACGCCGACGGCTGCGATGTAGGAGCCGTAGGACGAAACCATGTTCCAGCCGGCATAGGCATCCGGATAGTCGATGTAGCGGCGCGGCATGCCGGCGAGGCCGAGGAAGTGCTGCGGGAAGAAGATCAGGTTCACACCGATGAACATGACCCAGAAGTGCAGCTTGCCGACGAACTCGGAGTACATGTAGCCGGTCATCTTCGGGAACCAGTAGTACCAGGCCGCGAAGATGGCGAAGACGGCG
Source organism: Ensifer sp. (assembly GCF_035999135.1). Classification (GTDB taxonomy): domain Bacteria; phylum Pseudomonadota; class Alphaproteobacteria; order Rhizobiales; family Rhizobiaceae; genus Ensifer. Next base: position 28,791 of record NZ_DASYGZ010000121.1, on the reverse strand, counting down.
CCGAGCGACAGAACGTAGTGGAAGTGAGCCACCACGTAGTAGGTGTCGTGCAGCGAACGGTCGAGGCCGGCGTTGGCGAGCTGGACGCCCGTGACGCCACCGACGGTGAACAGGAAGATGAAGCCGATCGCCCAGACCATCGGGGTCGTGAAGCGGATCGAGCCACCCCACATCGTCGCGATCCACGAGAAGATCTTAACGCCCGTCGGAACAGCGATGACCATCGTCGCGAAGACGAAGTAGCGCTGCGTGTCGAGCGACATGCCGACGGTGTACATGTGGTGCGCCCACACGATGAAGCCGACGGCGCCGATCGCGACCATGGCGTAGGCCATGCCGAGGTAGCCGAAGATCGGCTTGCGCGAGAAGGTGGAAACGATGTGGCTGACGATGCCGAAGCCCGGCAGGATCAGGATGTACACTTCCGGGTGACCGAAGAACCAGAACAGGTGCTGGAACAGGATCGGGTCGCCGCCGCCTTCAGGCGCGAAGAAGGCCGTGCCGAAGTTGCGGTCGGTAAGCAGCATGGTGATGCCGCCTGCCAGGACCGGCAGCGAGAGCAGAAGCAGGAAGGCGGTGATCAGAACCGACCAAGCAAAGAGCGGCATCTTGTGCAGCGTCATGCCCGGAGCGCGCATGTTCAGGATCGTGGTGATGAAGTTGATCGCACCGAGGATCGACGACGCGCCGGCAATGTGCAGGCCGAGGATGACGAAGTCCATCGCCGGCCCGGGCATGCCGGACGTCGAGAATGGCGGATAGATCGTCCAGCCGCCCCCTGCACCATAGGCGCCCGCCGGGCCTTCGACGAACATCGAAAGCAGCACCAGCAGGAAGGCCGGGATGATCAGCCAGAAGGAGATGTTGTTCATGCGCGGGAACGCCATGTCCGGCGCACCGATCATGATCGGCACCATCCAGTTGGCGAAGCCGCCGATCAACGCCGGCATGACCATGAAGAAGATCATGATGAGCGCGTGCGCGGTCGTGAACACGTTGAACATGTGCTTGCCGCCGTCGATGGCAGCGTCGCCCTCGAAGCCGTAAACCATCTGCGCCAGACCGTGGAAGATCTGGATGCCCGGCTCCTGCAACTCGGCGCGCATGAAGATCGACAGCGTGCCGCCGATGATGCCCGCGAAGATCGCGAAGATCAGATAGAGCGTGCCGATGTCCTTGTGGTTGGTCGACAGGAACCAGCGCTGAAAGAAGCTCAGAGGCTTGTGCGCGTGGTCTGCGTGGTCATGATCGGAGTGATCATGACGTTGATCGTGATGAACGGCTGTTCCAGCCATGGGTCGAGCTCCCCTTCCGATTACTGTGCGGCGTTCGCGGCGACGTCGACGGTCTTTGCCGCGTCGATGGACGCCATGAGCGCCTTGTTCGCATCGCCGAGATTGCTTGCGGCGGCTGCGAGCCAGGTGTCGTATTTTTCCTGCGAAACCACGCGGATGGCGATCGGCATGTAAGCGTGGTCCTTACCGCAGAGCTCGGAACACTGGCCGTAGTAGAGACCTTCGCGCTCGGCCTTGAACCAGGTTTCGTTCAGGCGGCCGGGAACGGCGTCGATCTTCACGCCAAAGGCGGGCATTGCAAAGGCATGTATCACGTCGGCAGCGGTGACGAGGACACGAACCGTCTTGCCGACCGGCACGACGACTTCGTTGTCGACGGCGAGCAGGCGCGGATATTCCTTCTTGTCTTCCTTGCCGAGGTTGGCGCGATCTTCTTCCTTCATCATGATGCTGTCGAAGGTGAGCGGGCTTTCGCCGACTTCATACTCGTAGGACCAGTACCACTGGTTGCCGGTCGCCTTGAGCGTCAGATCCGGATTGGCCGGCGGCGTGAGCTGCGCAGTCAGGAGCTGGAAGGACGGGATCGCGAGGAAGAGAAGAATGACGACCGGACCGACGGTCCAGACGACTTCAATCGCAGTGTTGTGGCTGGTCTTGGAAGGAACCGGGTTCGCGCTTTCGCGGAACTTGACCACGACGATGACCAAGAGGAGGAGAACGAAAAGAGTAATCGGAATGATGAACCACAGGGTATAATGTTCAAACCACGTGATTTCTTCCATGATGCCCGTAGCGGCCGACTGAAAATTCGTCTGCCATTCGACAGGCTTGTCAGCAAAGGCGCTCGAAGCAAAAAGCAGACAGGCAAGCGCTGCCAGAACTGCATAAGCCTTGTTTTTCACAATGTGTCTCCCCAATGCGCTTGATCAGGATCAAACCGGAACGCAGAATCCCTGCGATACTGCTGCGCTTCAAACCACAGTTTGTCCGATGCCGCAACATCTGACCAATCAACCCCATGCGGCATTTTTGCACAAACGTTGCTTTTCACACAGGCACCCCTCGAAACCCGTGGTGAAACAACCTATAGAGGCTCTTCTGCGTGCTGGGCGACGCGATTATGCAACGCTCGAGCGGCAACGCGGCGGACAGGGCGCCCAAGCCGCCCAATTTCCGCCATATGACACTGGAATGTGCCCCGCAGGGCTTTTCATTTAATCCAGCGCGCTTCAAGAATAGCCCTGATGATTCGACGTTTTGAGGTTTACATGGGCCTGCCCCTCTTTTCCCGACTGTCGGCCTTCGCCGCCTTCGGCCTTGCCCTTATCGCTCTGCCCGCCGCAAGCATGGCCCAGCAGCCAGCCGGCACGCCCGGCACGGTCAAGTCCAACCATGGCGCGTGGTCGATCGTCTGCGATCAGCCGCCGGGCGCTTCCGCTGACCAGTGCGCCCTGATGCAGAACGTGATTGCCGAGGACCGGCCGGAAGTCGGCCTGTCGGTCGTCGTCCTGAAGACCGCCGACCGCAAGGCGAAGATCCTGCGCGTGCTCGCGCCGCTCGGCGTGCTTTTGCCGAACGGCCTCGGCCTCAATGTCGACGGCAAGGATATCGGCCGCGCCTATTTCGTGCGCTGTTTCTCCGACGGCTGCTACGCCGAGGTCGTGCTCGAGGACGAGCTGTTGAAGACGTTCCGCTCCGGCGCGATGGCGACCTTCATCGTCTTCCAGTCGCCCGAAGAAGGCATCGGCATCCCGGTCGATCTCAAGGGCTTCGGCGAAGGCTACGACGCGCTGCCCTGACCGAACCGAAAATCAACGTCGACAAGAGCCGCGCCTGCGCGGCTTTTTTGTTGAACAGCTGTCGTCCCAAATGACGAAGCCCGGATCGCTGATCCGGGCTTCGTCATTTTCAGAGCTGTCTTGTCCCTGAGGGCGCTAGATGATGTCGGTTCCGGCAATCTTGATGCCGAAGCCTTCCAGGCCGACATAGTGGCGCTCGCGCGAGGCCAGAAGCCTGATGGAGCTGATGCCGAGATCCTTCAGGATCTGTGCGCCAAGGCCGATTTCCAGCCATTCGCTCTCGCGCGCCTGCGCTTCGTCATGCCCTTCACGGTCATGTTTGCCCTTGCGGGCCGTCTGCGAGATGCCGACCCCGACGGAACCTTCGCGCAGGTAGACGATGACACCCCTGCCCTCTTCGGCGATGCGCTTCATGATGCGGTCGATCTGGCAGTCCTTGCCGAAAACATCGGCGCCGACATTTTCAAGATGCAGACGCACCGGGATGTCGACGCCATCCCTGATGTCGCCGAAGACGACGGCGAGGTGCTGCATCGGATCCCACGGCAGGGAATAGGAGTGGCCCTTGGCCGGACCATAGGGCGTTTCGATGTCGAAGGAGCCGCCCTGCTCGATCAGCGTCTCCTTGCGCTGGCGATAGGCGATGAGGTCGGCGACAGACACCTGCTTCAGCCCATGCGTCTCGGCGAAACCCGCGACCTGCGGCCCGCGCATCACGCTGCCGTCGTCGTTGACGAGTTCGCAGATGACGCCGATCGGCGGCAGGCTTGCGAGCTTGCAAAGATCGACCGCGGCTTCCGTGTGACCGGAGCGCATGAGAACGCCGCCTTCCCGCGCTACCAGCGGGAAGATATGGCCGGGACGAACGAAGTCCGTCGGCCCGACATTGGGATTGGCCAGATTGCGCACGGTGAGGGTGCGGTCGTCGGCGGAGATGCCCGTCGTCGTGCCATGCTTGAAATCGACCGAAACGGTGAAGGCCGTCGTGTGGGCGGAATCGTTTTCGGCGACCATGGCGTTGAGGTTGAGGCGCTTGGCCTCCTCGCGCGGCATTGGCGTACAGACGATGCCGGAGGTGTGGCGCACGATGAAGGCCATCTTCTCGGGCGTGCAATGCACGGCAGCAACGATCAGATCGCCCTCGTTCTCGCGGCCGTCATCGTCGGTCACGACGACGATTTCGCCGGCCTCGAAGGCACGGATGGCGTCGACAACACGTTTCTGATCATAGGACATGGCGCTCTTCCCGAATTGCTTAAAGCCGGATTACTTCAGACGGCCGGTCTGGCCGCGGTCACGCAGGTAGTGATCGGCGATCGTGCAGGCAAGCATCGCCTCGCCGATCGGCACGGCGCGGATGCCGACGCAGGGATCGTGGCGACCCTTGGTGCGCACGTCGACCTCGTTACCGTCGCTATCGACCGAGCGCCGCTCGGTCAGGATCGACGAGGTCGGCTTGATGGCGAAACGCGCGATCACCGGTTCGCCGGTGGCGATGCCACCGAGAATACCGCCGGCGTGATTGGAGAGGAACACCGGCTTGCCGTCGGCGCCGATGCGCATCTCGTCGGCGTTTTCCTCGCCGGTGATTTCCGCCGCACCAAATCCGTTGCCGATCTCGACGCCCTTGACGGCGTTGATCGACATCAGGTTCGACGCGATGTCCTGGTCGAGCTTGGCATAGATGGGCGCGCCGATGCCGGCCGGCACGCCCTCGGCGACGACTTCGACCACAGCGCCGATCGAGGAGCCCGCCTTGCGGATGCCGTCGAGATACTCTTCCCAGACCGGAACGATCTCCGGATCGGGCGCGAAGAACGGGTTGTTGTTGACCTCGGCCCAGTCCCAGTTCGCCCGGTTGATCTTGTGCTTGCCGATCTGGACGAGCGCGCCGCGCACGACGAGACCCGGCACGACCCTGCGGGCAATGCCGCCGGCCGCCACGCGCGCGGCCGTCTCGCGCGCCGACGAGCGACCGCCGCCGCGATAGTCGCGAATGCCGTATTTGAGATCATAGGTGTAGTCGGCATGGCCCGGGCGATAGCGCTTGGAGATCTCGGAATAATCCTTCGAACGCTGGTCGGTGTTTTCAATCAGCATCGAGATCGGCGTGCCCGTCGAGATCATCGTCTCGCCGTCGTCGTCGAGCATGACGCCCGAGAGCACCTTGACGAGATCGTCCTCCCGGCGCTGCGTCACGAAACGCGACTGGCCGGGCTTGCGCTTGTCAAGCCAAGCCTGGAGTTCGGCGAGCGTGAAGCGGATGCCGGGCGGGCAGCCGTCGACGACGCAGCCAAGCGCCGGCCCATGGCTTTCGCCCCAGGTGGTGACGCGGAAGAGATGACCAAATGTGTTATGCGACATGAAGGCTACCGGACCTTGGACAAGCGACGGCGGTACGTTTCGTACCCGGATGCCCTCTCTTAGTTCAAAGCCGGTTAAGGGGAAAGACTTTTGCGCCGAGCAAGGCCGGCGACGTCACGATGCCAGGCGCAGGCCGCGCTCGGTGGCAAAGGCGAGAAACTTCTCCGAGCTCAAGGGCTTCGCGAAGGCATAACCCTGGAGCACGTCGCAGCCGAGGATGCCCAGCATTTCCGCATGCGCCATCGTCTCCACGCCTTCGGCAACGGTCTCGATGTTGAGCGACCGGGCAAGGTCGATGATCGAACGCACCAGCGCCTGCTCGCGGCGCGCGCTCAGAACCGGGATCACAAGCTGACGATCGATCTTCAGCCGTTTCGGCTTGATCTTCAAGAGGCTGACGATCGAGGTATGCCCGGTGCCGAAATCGTCGAGCTCTATATCGATCCCGAGCTTCTTGATGCCTTCGATGTTGGCGGCAACGATATCGTCGCTCTCGTCGAGGAAGATCGATTCCACCAGTTCGAAGCAGATCTGGCCAGGCGTAATGCTCAGGCCCTCGAGCGATGAGAGAAGATCGTCGTCCTGCAGCCGTTTGGCCGAAACGTTGACGGAGATCTTGGGGACGCGCACGCCGGCCGCTGCCCAGCGCATCTGGTCGGTCAGCGACTTTTCCAGAACCAGGCGGTCGAGCACCGCGGTCACGTTGAGCTCGTCGGCGATGCCAAGGAAACGGTCCGGCGTCAGGATGCCCTCGCGCGGGTGCCGCCAACGCACCAGCGCCTCGACACCGCAGAGCGAAAGCGTCGTCGCGTCGAATTGCGGCTGATACCAGGGCTCGAACTCGTCACGCTCGATCCCTTCAAGGATCTCGTCAGCGATGCGCTTGGCTGTCACCACCTCGGCCTGCAGCGTTTCGGTGAAGAACTGATAGCGGTTCCGGCCGGCCTCCTTGGCGCGATAGAGCGCGATGTCGGCATTGACCAGAAGCTTGCGTGCATCGAGGTCGGACCCGCGCCCGACTGCCACACCGATGCTGACGCCAAAGCGACAGGGGAAACCGTTGTAGTCCACGGGTTGCCGCATCGCGGCGATGATCCGGTCGCAGCGCGCCGCCAATGCCGCCTCTCCCTGCGCGCCCGTGACCGCCACCACGAACTCATCGCCGCCGATGCGGGCGATGATGTCGCCTTGCGGCGTGTTCGCCCTGAGGATTTCAGAGGCATGGACCAGCATGGCGTCGCCGGCGGCATGTCCCAAAGTGTCGTTGATCTGCTTGAACCGGTCGAGATCGATATGCAGGATTGCGATGCCGTCGCCATCACCGGCCCTGGTCAGGCGTTCGAGCGCCTTGTCGAGCATGCGCCGGTTGCCGAGCCCGGTCAGAGGGTCGTGCAGCGAATTGTGCTCGATGCGCACCCGCGCCTGCTCCAGCTCGGCGTTCTTGGCATCCGCCATCGCCTTGGCCGCTCGCAGTTGCTCGGTCATCAGCACGTCTTCGGTGACATCGAGCGCCATGCCGACGAGCTTGCGCGCGCCGTCCGGCGCCACATGGAGCTTGCCGACCGATCGAATGTGGCGAATGCCCCCGGCAGACAGCACCACGCGCGCCTGATGCACATAGGTTTCGTCCGCTGCTATGGCGCGGTTGACGGCCTCCAGGGCGGCCTTTCGATCATCGGCATGAAGGGCGGTGAGCCATATTTCCTCATTCGTGGCACCGTCTGTATAGACGATGCCGTAGAGCTGGTGCATGCGCTCGTCCCAATAGGCGACGTTTTTGTCGAGGTCCGCCTCCCACATGCCGCAACGATAGGAATCGAGCGCCAGGTCGAGGCGCCGCGACAGGAGCTCGAGGTCCTGCTCCCGTTCGTAGAGACCCTTCAGCGCCTGTTCGAGCTCGTGGTTCTGCTGGTCGACCTGCGCCTTGGCAGCGCTCAGCCGCTCGTTCTTCAAGACGTCGTCGCTGACATCCCAGCTGATGCCGGTCACCTTCGCACGGCCATCGGCGCCACGGTGGCTCGATCCGACATTGCGAATGTGGCGTACCGTTCCGTCAGACAGGACGACGCGATACTGCGACCGGTACTCCAGGCCATCGTCGAGGCTTCGGAACAGCGCATTGGCCGCGATGCCGATATCATCGGGATGCACGGTCGCGCGCCACTCGTCATAGGTCGGTTCATCCAGATGGACCTTAAGACCGTGCAGGTGGAACATCCGGTCATCCCAGGAGCGCTGCTGCGTTTCGACGTCGATTTCCCAGATGCCTATCTTCGAGGCGTCGAGCGCAAGGTTCAGGCGGTGCGACAAGGTCATCACCTCCCCTTCCCGCGCCTTCAGTTTGGCGATGTTGCGCTGACGCTCGTTGACGAGACCGCCGGTCAGAAGGATCGGGATGACGACGATGGCGACGGCTGCAACGATCGCCAGTTGAATGCCGTTGCTGTTTTCCGGGAGCTGCTCCCATCCACCGACCGGCATCGCCGCCAGTTCCCAGATGCCGCCCGCAAGCTCAAGCCGACGGGTGACCGGGGTTTCGCGGAACAAGGCGTCATCGCCGTAAAATGCGTCCTGGATCCGCTCCGGCTCGGAAACGTCCCGGATCGCAAGATGAACATCGACGTGGCGATGGTCCTTCGTCAGCTCTGGGGCCTCGCCCCCCGCCTCGAGCAGCCGCGCGGCCCGGTAAAGCGCCTTCTCGTCGATGATCGCCTCGACATAACCCCAGCGCTCCATGCGTCCCTGGATCTTCGAAAATACCGGCAGGAAAAGTTCGAAACCGCTGCGACCGCTCGGCAGACGGATCGGGCCGATCATCACAGGCCTGACCGTCGACGACGCCCGTTCGATGGCATGCCGCGTCGCGCCGAACCGGTTGAAGTCGCTGCCGACAAACCATTGCTGGCTCTCGCGCGGAAAGGCGATCCGCACCACCCCTGCGGGCGCCGCCGAGGCACGGGACATCTGCGGGTTCTGCAACAGAAGCTTCGTGGCCATGACGGTAAAATCATCGGCCGTCATGGCCGGGTGCACGCCAATGCTGTTGGCAAAACCATTCAGCGCCGCGATGTTGGTGTTTACTTCCGATTGCAGCCGATTGGCGATGAGGTTCAGCTCATTCTCGGCGTCGATCCTCAGGTCGTTCTGGAAGTTTTCCCGGTTCTGTCGCTCATAGATATGCCCGCCGGTAAAGACGACGAGGCCGGCGATTGCCGCCGGTATGAGCGATGGTTTCGCAAATCTGGCGGCCGCCCGAATGCGCTGGCACAGAACGTCGATGATCTTCAATCTTTTCCCCTCGATCCCCAACCAAAGGTAGCGATCGAGTCTTAAGATAGGCTTTCGTCACAATTCCTTGGAAAACCCCATAATTCATGGGGAAACTCTCCCGCGAACCCGTCGTCGGCGGTGCCCACCCGCTTGAAAAATACGGTATCGCCGTCCAGTCTTCCGCAGCCGGATGTACCGTCAAAAAGCGGGGCAACGCGGCCAAAAGCCAAATCGCAGGGCAATTTTTGCCACAATCGGGGATCAAGGGTGATGTCAACAAAGTTCGCAGAATCGTTGAAGAGGGCAATAAAGATGCGTTTTGTCATTGCCGCGCTGATGGCCACCGCAGGCCTGCTTTCGCCCCTGTCCGCCCTCGCCGAAAGCGCCGACGTGGAAGCTACCATTACGGGTGTCGACACGGACCGCCTCAGCCTCTCGCTTGACGACGGCAAGAACTACCAGGCCCCGGAAGAATTCAATTTCGAAGGCCTGAAGGCAGGCGTGAAAGTTCTCGTCTTCTACACGGAAGTCGACGGCAAGCGGGTCATCAACGACCTCGAAATCGTGCAGTAACGGCCAGCGGCCCGTCGATCGTCGCGCAGTTGCAAAAGCAGGACTGCGACCGACGTGTCCCGTCGAGGCGGCCTTAGCGACAGTGCTCAGATCCAGCCGATGGCGTTGCCGGCAATGCGCAGCAGGCGATCCTGCGGGATCGCTGCCGACGCGGCCTCCTCGGCCTCCATTTCCCCGAAAAGCTTGAAAAGCGCGCGGATGACGCCGCCATGGCTGACGCAAACCGTGGGTTTGGTCACGTCCTTCAACCAGGCGGCTATGCGCCAGGACAGGATTTCGTAGCTCTCCGCATCAGGACCCGGCGGGATGAAATCCCACTTCACTGCGCGCCTCTCGGCGATCCGCTGTGGCGCCGAGCGCTTGAGTTCGGGAAGCGTGTGCCCTTCCCAGTCGCCGAAGGACACTTCCTTCAGTCGATCGTCCGTGCGGTAGGCGGAGGGATCAAGGCCCATGGCCTGCCGGACGCGCTCCATGGTTTCGCGGGTGCGTCCGAGCGGGCTTGCGACGAAATCGAAGTGCACGGCGTCGGCGCCAAGGATTCCGGCGAGCGTTACGCCATTGCCGGTCGCCTGCTGGCGACCGAAGTCATTGAGCGGGATATCCTTCTGCCCCTGAAGCCGGCTTTCGGCATTCCAGTCGGTCTGTCCGTGACGGATCACATAGATCAGCACACCGTGTCTCCGGGCAAAAGGCTCCCGAAACCGCTTGGCGGCTCCGGTCAGTCCTTGATTACGGAGATATCCGGCGCGTCCACAGCCTTCATGCCAACGACATGGTAGCCGCTGTCGGCGTGGTGCACTTCACCGGTGACGGAGCGCGACAGGTCGGACAGCATGTAGAGCCCGACGTCGCCCACTTCCTCGATCGTGACGGTACGGCGCAGCGGCGCGTTATACTCGTTCCACTTGAGGATATAGCGGAAATCGCCGATGCCGGATGCAGCCAGCGTCTTGATCGGGCCGGCGGAAATCGCGTTGACGCGGATGTTCTTCGGGCCGAGGTCAACGGCGAGATACTTGACGCTGGCCTCGAGCGCAGCCTTGGCGACGCCCATGACGTTGTAGTTCGGCATCACCTTCTCGGCGCCGTAATAGGTCAGCGTCAGCATCGAGCCGCCATCGGTCATCAGCTTTTCGGCGCGACGGGCGACTGAGGTGAAGGAATAGACCGAGATCTGCATCGTCTTGGCGAAGTTCTCGGGCGAGGTGTCGACGTAGCGACCGGTCAGTTCGTCCTTGTCGGAAAAGCCGATGGCGTGCACGACGAAGTCGATCTTGCCCCACTTCTTTTCCAATGCGTCAAAGACGGCGTCGATCGTCGCTTCGTCGCTGACGTCGCAATGGCCGGCGAGGAAGCCGTCGATTTCCGCCAGCAGCGGCTCGACCCGCTTCTTCAGCGCGTCGCCCTGGTAGGTCAACGCAACTTCGCCGCCTTGCGCGTGGATGGCCTTGGCAATGCCCCATGCGATGGAACGGTTGTTTGCGACGCCCATGATGACGCCGCGCTTGCCCTTCATCAGACCGGATGCCTGAGCCATGGTAAAAGTCCCCAATACTATTCCAGCAACGGCCGGCGCCGGTGCCTTACAAATGTCAAAGACGCACCACCGGGTCGGGTGCGGCAAAATGTCGAGAATTGCCTATGGCATAGCCGCCGGGGTGGTTCAAGCGCGGCCGGGATCAGGAACTGTTAGTCCCCGTAATATTGCTTCAATGTGTCAGCGAACTGTCACAAACGGACTGTCACAGATACAAACCGTCACGCTGCGACCGCATGAGGTCGAGAATCTTGTCGTCGGGCGTGTCGGGCAGAACGAGCCGCAACTCGACCAGAAGATCGCCATGCGCGCCGTAGGTTCCTGGCAGCCCCCTGCCCTCGAGACGGATGACCCTGTCGGAACCGGACCAGGCAGGCACGGTCACGGTGACCGACCCCAACGGCGTTTCGATGACCTGTTCGCAACCGAGGACCGCGCCTTGCAGGTCGATCGGCAAGGTGGTCATGAGGTCGAGGCCCTGCGTGCGAAACGCACCGTCCTGGTTGACCCGGAGCGTTGCGACGACATCGCCGCGAGTCATGCCGGTGACGCGATAGCCCTGTTCGGCAAGGCGGATGGCCTGACCGTCGACCGCTCCCGGCGGAATCTGGACCTTGAGGACTTCGCCATCGGGAAGCTCCACCGACAGACGCTGGCGATTGATCATATCCTCTATGCTGACCGCCACGTCGATGGTCAGATCCGGCACCTTCTCGGCAGTCTTGGAGGCGCGTCCGCGGATGCGCCGGACGATCGCAGCTACAAGTTCGGCGGCCGGGGCGGCGGCACGCTGCATCAGTGGCGCCTCGGTCCTGGCCGCCGCTTCCGGCTGCAGCTCGACCGCCGGCTCCGGCTTGGCCTCGGCCGCCGGGGCGGCCTGGGCGGGACGCTCAGCATCCCTGGCCGGCTCCTTGGCCGCAGGCCTGGGCTGCGCCTTCGGCGCGGGCTTCGGTGCCGGGCGCTCGGCTTTCTTGCGCGCATCGGCGCCAAAGATCTGCGATGCGGCTTCCTCTGCGGTTTCGGCATCGACCGGCGGCTCCTCCTGAGCCGGACTGCGCCTCTTTGCCTTCATCGCCTCCATGCGGCGAAGCTCGGCCTCACGACGCGCATAATCGTAGCGGCTCCTGAGCTTCGGGTCGCGCAAGAGCTCGTAAGCCTTGCCCGCCTCGGCAAAGCGCTCGGCCGCGGTCGGATCGTCCTGGTTATGGTCCGGATGCACGGCCTTGGCGAGCGAGCGCCAAGCCGCCTTGATTTCGTCCGGCCCGGCATTGCGCCGGACACCGAGGATTGCATAGGGATCACGCATGGTTTCTACCATCTTCTCTGACCGGCGGCTTCTCCCTGATGCCCGCCTTATGCCCCAATTCAGGCGCCATAGTCGCCCGTCCACTGGCCAAATGATTGCGGGAACTTGCTAAATAGTGGTTAGCCGGAGCCGGGAAGGTGGCAGCCCAAGCGCCGCAATGGCCGATCATCCGCATCTTTAGACAATCGTGGTTAATCGCCGATTTCGGCGCGCCGGTTGGTCCGGGGGCTTATCAGGCGCGCGGGCCGAAGCTCGTCAGGTACCAGATGCCATCGCCGCCCTGGCAGGTGCTGCCGTTGAACTTGGCGATACCTTCGTAAGAATGACGCGTGGTGGTGAAGCGGCGGCACAGCATGCCGCTCGCGCGGTCTTCCTGGATGCTGCTGATCACGCCGGCACTGCCGGAGGTGGAATTGGCCCAGGGAATGGGATTGAGCGCGCCGGTTCCAAGATCAGCCGAGGTGACGGCATCGCGAACCATCACGGCATCCGAAAGACCTTCCGAAGTCTTGGCGACGGGAACGGTGCCGGTCGAGACCGTGCGATCGACACCACTGCCGAACAGATCGAAACCTGCACCCATGCAGCCCGAAAGCGCCAGGACCGGCAGGCAAATTGCCGCGCCACGCAGCAAGGCGAAGGAATACCCCTTCTTGGCATCGATCCACTTTGCTATGTCTTGCACGGCAATCCTGTCAGACTCGCTGGAGCCGCACGTTTCTCGACAAGGTCAACATACAGGCTCCGACATTTTCGATGCGGAAACACCGGTCGGGCTCATCCCGAAGTATTTCCGCGCCAGACATCACGGCATTGGAACGCAATATGGCGGCGAATGAGTTAACAAGCGGTGACTTCACCGAATCAAATGAGCCCTTTTCCCTGTTTGGCACATGGCTGAAGGACGCGGAAGGCAGCGAGATCAACGACCCGAATGCGGTGGCGCTCGCCACCGTGGACAGCGACGGGCTGCCCAATGTCCGCATGGTGCTCTTGAAGGGTTTCGACGAGCGCGGCTTCGTCTTCTACACGAATTTCGAAAGCCAGAAGGGTGAGGAGATCCTCGGCGCGCGCAAGGCGGCCATGTGCTTCCACTGGAAATCGCTGAGACGTCAGGTGCGCGTGCGCGGCCCGGTCGAGATCGTCACCGACGCGGAGGCCGACGAATATTTCAAGAGCCGGCCGCGGGGCAGCCGCATCGGCGCCTGGGCTTCCAAGCAGTCGCGACCACTCGAAGGCCGCTTTGCGCTTGAGAAGGCCGTTGCCGAATACACGGCGCGCCATGCGCTGGGCGAAATCCCGCGGCCGAGCCACTGGTCCGGCTTCCGCATCCGCCCGACCTCGATCGAATTCTGGCACGACCGGCCCTTCCGCCTGCACGACCGCATGGAATTCCGTCGGGAAACGCCGGAAGGCGGCTGGGAAAAGGTGCGCATGTACCCTTGAGGGCCGAAGCCGCTCCGTCATTCCCGATCGCCGGCGACGTTGACGCGTTTCGCCGGCCGGCGGACCCAAGTGGATTAATCAATCGCCCGCCCCTCCGTTTGGCCATGCGTGCTCCTGCAAGATGATCGACGTTCGCAACGCGACCCTGGACGACATTGCCGACTGCCACCGCTGCCTGGACACGGTCGCACGCGAAGGCCGATGGCTTTCACGCCTGGCCGCCCCGCCGCTCGATCGCTTTGCCGACTACATGGCCGAACTGCACCGCGCCGGAGCGCCGCAAATCGTTGCGTGCGACGGCGAGGTTGTCGGCTGGTGCGACGTCAGGCTCGACCCGTCTCCGACACGCGCCCATGTCGGAACGCTGGGCATGGGACTGCTTGAGCCGTACCGCGGCCAGGGGATTGGTCGCCGCCTGTTGAAACTGGCGATGGAACAGGCGCGCGAACGGGGCCTCGAACGCATCGAGCTGACGGTCCTTGATGGCAACGTCGCTGCTGAGGCGCTCTATCGGCGACCTGGCTTTCTGGTCGAGGGCCGGCGCATCCGCGACTGGAAACACGACGGCATGTATCAGGACAGCATCCTGATGGCATTTGTTTTCGCTGCCAGCTGAACGACCTGCAAACGCCACAGCGGACTGTCTGAAATAACGCAGTTCCGGACGAGCGCCTCTAACCCGATGCCAGCCGGAACGGAATGCCGGAAGCCAGCGCCGAGGCATAACGGGCGCGCTGGAAATGGCCGTTCAACGATATGCGCGGCAGCGCATGGAGTCCCACCCCTTTCCCAGAAAGCGTCCCTGGCTGGGTTGTCACCGCCAGGGTGAACCCGAGATTGGCAACGAGATGATGATCGCGTGGCGATACGGCCGCCGCATCGCCATAAGGATAGGCAAAGGTCCGGGGTCGCTTGCCGGCAATCGCCTCGACGCGGCGGGCCGACAGGTCGATTTCCCGACGGGCCTCGTGCGCGCCGAGACGGGCGACCGCCCGATGGCTGATCGTGTGGGCGCCGAGACTGGCAAGCGGGCTGCCGGCCAGGCGACGGAGCCCGGCCTCGTCGAGCGTCAGCCGCTCGGCAATCGCGGTCGGGGCAATGCCATATCGCAGCGCCGCGGCATTGAGTTTCGCCACGGCTGCGGCTTCATCGCCGCCGTGAACGAAGGCTGCCACCCGGTTGAACACCTGCTGCTTTTCGCTCGTGGTCCGCGCGCGCAGCGTTTCTTCGCCGGCACCGAAATCGAAGCGCAGCGTGTCGCCGGCCGAAAGCAGATCGGCAAGCGTCTCCCACCAGAGCGTGTGCGTACGATCGACGAAGCCGCCGCTGACGAAGACGGTAAAGGGCGCCCGGTGGCGCTCGAAGACGGGCAACGCATGATCGAGGTTGTTCCTGTAGCCGTCGTCGAGTGTAAAGCAGGCCAGGCGCCCGGCGCCCTCCGCAAGGGCGTGCGGCAAATCTTCGAGGGCCACGAAACGGTAGCCGTCGCGTTTCAGCGCCGTCAACGCCGCGTCGAGGAACTCGGGCGTGACCTCCAGATGCGCGTTCGGGTCGAAGGCGCGGTCGAGCTTTGGCCGGACATGATGCAGCGTGAAGATCGCGCCAGCCCCCCTTGCGCCCGCCATCATTCCGGCGCGGCTCAATCCGCTGGCGAGTTCCAGTCCGGTGGCGATCGCGGCTCGGCGGACGATGCTCCTGATCGTGCTGTTGATGTTCGCCCCCATGTTTCGCGCGGCTGAAAGGCCCGAAGGTTAACGAAGAGGGCGTTAATCCTTGTTGAACGTAGGGCCGTTCATCGAGCATTTACCACACACCGCAAAACAGGCTAGGACTGACACAGTCCGCCCTAAAGTTGCAGCAAAGACACGGATCTTGTCACAAAACGAAACAGCCTTGCGCCCGGTGGACGGCGCTTTTCGACGGGGATCGACATGAACATTCTGCGCTGCCTCCTGCTGGCGACCTTTGCACTGGCGCTTGGGACCGCGACCGCCCTTGCCGGCAGCGCTTCGGTGGTCCTCGATGCGCGCACCGGCAAGGTCCTGTCGGCCGAGAACCCCGACGTCCTCAACCATCCCGCATCGCTCACCAAGATGATGACCGTCTACATGGCTTTCGAAGCGCTGAAGCGCGGAGAGCTGTCCTGGGACAGCAAGATCAAGGTTTCGAAGGCAGCGGCGGCCAAGCCGCCGATGCGCCTCGGCCTGAAGACGGGCATGACGATCACGGTTCGCGAGGCGGTGCTCGGCATGATCGTGCGCTCCGGCAACGATGCGGCGGCGGCGATGGCCGAAAAGCTTGGCGGCACGGAGACGAACTTCGCGCGGATGATGACCGCCAAGGCGCGGCAGCTCGGCATGAGCAAGACCGTTTTCATCAACGCCTCCGGTCTGCCCGCCAGCAGGCAGGTGACGACGGCGCGCGAGATGTCGACGCTGGCGGTGGCGCTGATGCGCGACTTCCCGAGGGAATACCGGCTGTTTGCGACCGAGAGCTTCAACTTCCGTGGCCGCAAGGTGCGCGGCCACAACAACCTGATGTACCGCTACGAAGGCATGGACGGCATCAAGACCGGCTATACCAATGCGTCGGGCTTCAACCTCGTCAGCGCCGTCAAGGACGGCAATCGCCGGGTCGTCGGCGTCGTGCTCGGTGGCAAGACGGCCCGCAGCCGCGACGCCAAGATGGCCGCCCTGCTCGACCGACACGTCGGCAAGGCGGCAAAGGGCGGGCGCCAGCTGGTTGCCTCCACCCGCAGCAGCAAGACGGCCGAGGCCCCGGTCGAAGTGGCATCGGCCGCGACGTCGGATGTCCCGATGCCCTATTCCGCTCCGCAGCGGTCAAAGCAGGATTCCGTGGCGGCGCTGATTGCCGTGACAGCCACGACCGCGATCCCGGCCGAACGCCCCACCGAAGTGGCTGAGATCGAAACGACGGCCGAGGTTCCGGCCAAGGGCGGCGGCTGGCAGATCCAGATTTCGGCCGCACCGTCGGCCGAAGCCGCCCATATGCTTCTCGCCCAGGCCCGCTCCGAGGCCGGCGCGCCCTTGGCCGGGGCGACGCCCTACACCGAAGCCGTCGGCAAGGGCGCCAAGGCGATCTACCGTGCCCGCTTCGTCGGCTTTTCGAGCCGCGAAGCGGCAGCGGCGGCCTGTAATGCGCTCAAGCAGCGATCCTATGATTGCATGATGCTGCCATCGCGCGGTTGATTGGCGGTCGGCCCAAGAGCCTTCGTCACCCTTGCGCGACGGCTTTACGGAAGCGGTTGGCGAGCCACCAGTCGCACTGCTCTTGGCTATAGCCAAGCAGCAGCCCCTCCGCGCGCTCGTCTTCAGCCGTCCACGGGCGCCAGTTGTAGAAGAGCAGGTGGCAGCGTTGCCGGAACCGGTCGAAACGCCACTCTTCTCCCGGCAGCGCATAGGTGCGGTAGAGTACCCTTTGCTCCTTCTCGCCACCGGTCGTTGTCGGGCACATCCGCGAAAACTCGAACGTGTCCGCAAGCAAAGTTCCCGCAGCAACGTGCGGCGCGAATAGCCCTTGCGTTTCGGCAAGCCAGGTCGCTTCCGGGTCGTCGGAAAAATGTGCAAAGGGCTTGCGCCCTTCGAGCATCAGCGGAAGCTCATACCCGGTGTGCACCAGGTAGGGCACGGTATCGAGCGCATGCGGCCGTCGAAGCTCAGCCTTCTCGCCCGTATCCGGCAAGGCAAGCCCGAGGGCGGAGGCCAGCAGCGTCAGGTCGTTCTGATCCAGACGGTAGTAGGCATGCTCCTGGAAAACGCCGCCCCGCAGATCCAACGCCCGCGCAATCGCGCCGGCATCGGCATCAAACCTGAGTTCGTGCCTCGGCGTGGCGGTCTCCGGCGACAGAAAGGAGAGCTTGAAGACCGCCATTTGATCCTACGCCTGCGTGCCGCCAACGGTAATCTGGTCCATGCGCAGATGCGGCTGGCCGACGCCGACAGGCACCCACTGGCCGGCCTTGCCGCAATTGCCGATGCCGGTATCGAGCTTGGTGTCGTTGCCGACCATCGTCACCCGCTTCATCGCATCCGGGCCGTTGCCGATCAGCATGGCGCCCTTGACCGGCGCGCCGATCTTGCCGTTCTCGATCAGGTAGGCCTCGGTGCAGCCGAAGACGAATTTGCCCGAGGTGATGTCGACCTGGCCGCCGCCGAAGGAAACGGCATAGATACCCTTCTTCACCGAGGCGATGATTTCCTCCGGCGTCCTGTCGCCCGACAGCATGTAGGTGTTGGTCATGCGCGGCATCGGCACATGGGCATAACCCTGGCGGCGGCCGTTGCCGGTCGGCTGCATGCCCATCAGGCGGGCGTTCTGCCGGTCCTGCATGTAGCCGACGAGCTTGCCGTCCTCGATCAGCACGTTGTAGCCGGACGGCGTGCCCTCGTCGTCGATCGAGATCGAACCGCGGCGCGCCTCGATGGTGCCGTCGTCGACGACGGTCACGCCCTTGGCGGCCACCTGCTCGCCCAGAAGCCCGGCGAAAGCCGACGTTTTCTTGCGGTTGAAGTCGCCTTCCAGCCCGTGACCGACGGCTTCATGCAGCATGACGCCCGGCCAACCGGACGCCAATACGATATCCATGGTGCCCGCCGGCGCATCGATCGCTTCGAGATTGACCAGCGCCTGGCGCAGCGCCTCGTCGGCACCCAGCTTCCAGTTTTCCTCGGTGACGAATTCGCCGAAGCCACGGCGGCCGCCGGTGCCGAAGGAGCCGCTCTCCTGCCGGTCGCCATCGCCGGTGACGACGGAGATGTTGATGCGGGTCATCGGACGGACGTCGTGCACGCGATGGCCGTCGGCGCGCAGGATATCGACCACCTGCCAGCTGGCCGCGATCGATGCCGTGACCTGTCGGACCTTCGGGTCCTTGGCGCGCAGATAGGCGTCGATTTCCTGGAGAAGCGCAACCTTGGCCTCGAAGCTCGGCTCGCCGATCGGATTCTCGTCGCCGTAGAGCTTCTTGTTGGTGCGCTGCGGGGCCGCGGCGTAGGAGCCGGCATAACCGCGGGTAACCTGCGCCACCGCATCGGAAGCGCGGCCGAGCGCCGACAGGGACAGCTCGCCCGAATGGGCATATCCGACCGCCTCGCCGGCCACGGCGCGAAGGCCGAAACCCTGATCGGTGTTGAAGCTGCCGCCCTTCAAGCGGCCGTTGTCGAAGGACAGCACCTCGGCCTGGGCGTGTTCGAGGAACAGTTCGCCGTCGTCGGCGCCGGCGAGCGTCTCCGAGAGAACCTTGCGGATCGTTGCCTCGTCGGCATCGAAGAGGCTCATCAGATCGGTGTTCATGGCAGTGCGCTCCCGCATCGAGATATCTATTGCCTCCATTTAGGAAGGCGGCGGGTCCAAGCCAAGGAAAATATCACGTCAGCGACGCGTTCCAGCCTTCGAGGCGCTCCACCCGCTCGACGCCGGCAAAGCGGGCGACGCGCTCCAGTTCGGCATCGATCCGCTCCAGGCGGCCGGCCGAAGCCCGGACACCCTTTTCAAGCCAGAGCCGGCGGACATCGAGACTGCCGCGCTTGCGGTCCGCCTTCATGTCGATCCGTCCGATCAGCCGGTCGCCTTCGATCAGCGGGAAGACATAGTAGCCGTATTCGCGCTTGGGCTCGGGCACGAAGATTTCGATGCGATAGTAAAACCCGAACAGCCGCTCCGTGCGATTGCGGTCGCGTAGGAGCGGATCGAAGGGGCTGAGCACACGCACCCGGCCCGGCGGCTCGGGGATGTCGCCAAGGGTTTGCGGAAATCCGGCAAAGGCAAAAGCCACACGGGGTCGACCGCCATCGATGGCGTCGATCTGCACTTCGACAAGCTCGTCGCGATGCTCGCTCACCCAGGTCTTGGCCTCCTCGGGAGAGACCAGGTCCCAGAAGGCGGCAATCTCGCCATGGGTCGCAAAGCCCAGTCGATCGAGGGCGCTGCGGCAGGCCCAGTCGATGAATTCCGGATGGCTGACGTCGCCCTCGTGGTGATGCGAGGGGATCACCCGTTCGGTGAGGTCGTAGACCTTCTGGAAGTTTTCACGCCGGGCAATTGCCAGCTTGCCGGTTCGCCACAGCACTTCGAGCGCCGTTTTCGAGGGATGCCAGTTCCACCAGCCGCCGGACTGATGCTCGGCTTCCTTCAGATCGCGGGCCAGCACCGGACCGCCCTCGGCAATGCGCTGATAGGTATCAACGCACCCCTTTTCGAAGCCTTCGCCACGCCACGCCTTCCAGCGCTCGACGATTGTTTCGCCTTCCCACTTGAAGCGGTGCTTCCAGTAACGGAAGAAGCTGCTCGGAATGATCGAGGCGTCGTGGGTCCAGTGTTCGAACAGGTCGCGGTCGTCTTCGAGAAGCGCTGTCAGGTGCTCGCGGCGATAGGTCTGGTTGCGGGAAAACAGGATCTGGTGGTGCGCACGCTCGACCGTGGCGATGCTGTCGACCTGCACGAAGCCGATGTCGTGGATCAGCTTCAGGAGACCATCCTTGCCGAGCGCGCGGTTGGGCGCACCGGAAAGGCCCTGCTTGGCGAGGAAGATGCGACGGGCGTCGCTGTTGGAAAGGCGAATCGTCATGACGACAAGAGTAGGCTTTTATTCCCATAATTCAAATGCGGCATCGATCCGCCGGCCGCATTGCCCTTTTCGTCGGAGATGGCCTATAGAGCAACGCGAAAACAGCGCGAGCCGAGGACAACGAGGGACGGGATGGACATCCGCTTTACCGAATGCGCCGTCCGCTTCGGCGAACGGGTGGCGTTGCATCCGCTGACGCTGACGCTCAGCGAAAGGCGCATCGGCATCGTCGGCCTCAACGGTTCCGGCAAGACCACCTTCGCCCGGCTGATCAACGGCCTGGTCAAACCCACCTCGGGTCGCGTCACGGTCAATGGCCTGAACACAGTCGAAGACGATCGTGCCGTATTGTCGGAGGCCGGGTTCATCTTCCAGAACCCGCAGCACCAGCTGATCATGCCCATCGTTGCCGAGGACATCGCCTTCGGCCTGAAGAACCGCGGCCATTCGCGCGAAGACATCGACCGCCGCATGCAGGCAGCACTCGCGCGCTTCGGCATCGAACATCTTGCAAAGCGCCGTGTGCACGAGCTTTCGGGCGGCGAGACCCAGCTCGTCGCCATGGCGAGCGTTGTCGTTACCGATCCGAAGATCCTCATCCTCGACGAGCCGACCAACCAGCTCGACCTCAGGAACCGGCGACGCGTCGCCGATACGATCGACGGCCTGCCGGAAGATACGGTCTTGATCACTCATGACCTCGCCCTTGTCGAGAATGTCGACAGGCTGCTGCTCTTCCACGAAGGCCGGCTTGCTGCTGACGGCAATCCGGGCGATACGATCCGCCGCTACCATGAGATCGCCGGATGCTGACGAGCCTCTATGTCGAAGGCAATAGCCTGCTGCACCGTTGGCCGGTGCGCGCAAAGCTGATCGCGCTCGTGACGCTCAGCATCGGGCTTTTTCTCAGCGCCTCGCCCGCGGTCCAGGCCATCGCCTTCGTCGTTGCCGCCGGCCTCTACCTCTCCGTCGGTCTTCCCCTCAGAGACGCGCTGAAACGTGTGGGTTTCGTCTTTCTGACGATCTTCTTCCTCGCCGCCGTCAACCTTTTCCTGCTGCCCGCAGCCGACGTGGCCACGCTCACCTTGCGGCTGATGGCCCTGGTGCTGTTTGCAGCGGCCGTCACGGCGACGACGACGATCAGCGCCTTCATGGACGAGATCACGATTCTTCTAGGCCCGCTCGAACGCCTCGGCTGGCTGCGGGCCGCCGATGTCAGCCTTGCCCTCGGGCTGGTGCTGCGCTTCGTTCCCGATATCTTTCAGCGCTACCAGGCGATCCGCGAGGCGCACCGCGCCAGGGGGCTGCCGGTCCGGCCGTTGACGATCATCGGCCCGCTGATCATCCTGACGCTCAAGGACGCCGATACGATTGCGGCCGCGATTGACGCGCGCGGGTTTCGCCGCCAATAAATGCAAAAAGCCTAATACACAGGGAACCGGATTTTCATGAACACCAGAGACCTCGTCCTCATTGCCCTCTTTGCCGCGATCGTTGTCGTGCTCGGCCTCATCCCGCCGATCACCCTTGGCTTCATCCCCGTGCCGATCACCGCGCAATCGATGGGCGTGATGCTTGCCGGCTGCATTCTCGGCGCCAGGCGCGGCGCGCTCGCCTTCCTTCTGTTCCTGCTTTTGGTCGCAATCGGCCTGCCGGTGCTTTCGGGCGGTCGCGGCGGCCTCGCCGTGTTTGCCGGCCCGTCCGGCGGCTTCATCATCGGCTGGGTCGTCGCCACCTTCGTGACCGGCCTGATCGCCGAGCGCAACGTGCGCGAGGGCCAGGCCGAGACGCGCCAGTTCATCGGTTTCTTCCTCGCCTCCGTCCTTGGCGGCATCGTTGTGCTCTATGCGATCGGCATGCCCTGGGTTTCCGCGGTCACCGGCACGCCGCTGACGGCCGTTGCCGCCGGATCGCTCGCCTTCATCCCGGGCGACCTCTTGAAGGCAGCGATTGCGACGCTTGCCGCGCGCGCCGTCTATGCCGGCTATCCGCTGCTGCCGGCCCGCGCCTGAACCGATGCCGTTTGCCGCCGCGATCCATCGCCACGCGAACGCCCACCCGCATGCCCCGGCCTTCCGCATGGAAGGCCGGGTTTTCACTTTCGGCGAATTGCGGCGTATTGCCGGTCAGCTTGTCGCCGTTTTCAGCACCCTCATCGCCGGCAGCGAGCCCCGCAGCGTGCTCGACAACCGCGTGCGCCTCGTCGCCTTGGAGATCGGCAATCATCCGCTGTTTGCCGCAGCCTTCCTCGCCGCCACGAGCCACGGCCACTGCGTCGCACTGATCGACCCGCACCTGCCGGCCCCGACCCGTCAGGCGATGCACGCGCTTCTGTCTCCCGACCTCGTCATCGCTGCCGATGGCGACCACCTGTGCGTCGAGGCGCTTGCAAGCGGCAGCACGCAGCGCTTCACGGAAACCGACGACGGGGCGAAGGAAGCGCCGCTCGCGATCGGAGACGACGCCGAACCGTTCCTGATCGTCTTCACCTCAGGCACCACAGGCACCCCCAAAGCAATCGTGCGCGATCGAGGCTCGTGGCGAGCGAGCCTTGCCACCGGCCAGGATTTCTTCGGGATCGGCAGCAGGACGAGGACTTTCGCCCCCGGTCCGCTGGCGCACGGGCTGACGCTCTATGCGCTCGCCGAAACCCTCGTGGCCGGTGCCGAATTCATCGGCACGGCCCATTTCGACGCGGCGCGGGCGCTGGCGACCATAGAAGCGGCGGCAGTGCAGCGCCTGGTGCTGGTGCCGACCATGCTGCGGCGGCTCTGTGCTGCGGCCGTCGGCAGCCCGCAAAGACCCGTGACGCACATCACGGTTGCCGGCGCCAAACTGACGTCGGGCGACCGCGCCGGCGCAGCTCTTGCCTTCCCTGGAGCGCGGGTGCTTGAATATTACGGCGCATCCGAACTCGGGTTCATCAGCGTGGCCACGGCGGACGACATGACCTCGGCGACCGCCGTCGGTCGCGCCTTTCCTGGTGTGAGGCTACACATCCTCGACAAGGTGGCACGAGAACTGCCGGCAGGCGAGACCGGAACGATCTTCGTCGACAGCGCTCTGATCTCAGACGGTTATGTCGGCCAAAGCGACGGCGCCGGGTTTCATCGCCAGGGTCCGCTTGCGACCGTCGGCGATCTCGGCTTTCTCGACAATGGCGGTACGTTGCATCTGCTCGGCCGGGCGGGCGGCATGGTGCTGTCGGGCGGCAACAACATCTACCCCCAGGAGGTGGAAGCGACGCTGACGGCTCTGCCGGGCGTGCACGCGGCACTCGTCCTCGGTCTCGACCATCCGGATCTCGGCAGCGAGCTCGTCGCCGTCATCGAACCGGAGGGCCAAGACTTTGACCGCGCGGCGTTTGACCGCCATCTTGCCGCCCACCTGCCCCGCTACAAACATCCGCGTCGCCTCTGGCTTTGCCGGAAGATGCCGATGACACGTTCGGGCAAGGTGGCGGCCGGCACACTCAGACAATGGATCGCAGACCGCAACGATGACCTTGAACCCATCGACTGACCCCGCGCGCATACCGGTGATCATCGCCGCGCTCCGAACGCCGATCGGGCGCGTCAACGGCTCGCTGCGCGACATCGAGCCGTCGCAGCTTGCCGCATCGCTGATGGCCCGCATCCTGAGGGATGTCGGGATAGCGGCGACCGAGATCGACGACGTCATTCTCGGCAATGCCGCCAACAGCGCCGGAAACCTGGCGCGGCTCGCAGCGCTCGAGGCGGGCTTGCCGGTCTCGACCCCGGGTGTGACTGTCGACCGCCAATGCGGCTCCGGCCTCGAGGCAATCACGCTTGCCGCGCGCATGATCCAGGCCGGTGCCGGTCGCTTCTACCTCGCCGGCGGCACCGAGAGCGCCAGTCGGGCGCATATCCGCTTGCGGCCGCCGCTTGAGCGCGGGGGCGAGCTTGCTCCAGTTAAGCGCGCCCGCATGGCGCCCGACGAGATCGGTGATCCGGACATGGGGGTCGCAGCAGAGAACGTGGCGGCCGAGTGTGGCATTTCCCGCGAACGCCAGGACGCCTTCGCACTTCGAAGCCACCGACGCGCCGTTGAAGCCGATGCGGCGGGAAGGTTCGCCCGCGAGATCGTCCCGATCGAGACGGCAGCGGGTCCTGTGTCGCGCGACGAATGCCCCCGGCCCAATGCCTCGATCGAAACACTCCAGCGGTTGAAACCGGCCTTCGTCGAGGGCGGAACGGTGACGGCCGGCAACGCCTGCCCGATCAACGACGGCGCGGCCGTGGTGCTGGTGACGAGCCTCGCCGAGGCGCAGCGGCTCGGCGTTCCCTTCGCGCTCGAATTCGTCGATGCGGCAACGGCCGGCGTGCACCCTGAGCTGCTCGGTCTCGGACCGGTTCCGGCGATGCGCAAGCTGAAGGCGCGGCAGCCCGCGCTCAATCCCGCCGACGTCGACTTCGTCGAGTTCAACGAGGCCTTTGCCTCGCAGGTGCTCGGCAGTCTCGACCAGATGGAAATTGGATCCGAGAGGGTCAATCTGGATGGCGGCGCCATCGCGCTTGGGCACCCTTACGGCGCCTCAGGCGCGATCCTCACAGTCCGGCTTTTCTCGCAGATGCAGAAGACACCCTCAGGCACCGAAGGGCTGGCGATGATGGGCGTCGGTGGCGGCATGGGTATCGTCGCGCTGTTTCGCGTCGTTTGAGATTCTTGATTACACCGAATAGGCCGCCAGCCATTCGCGCGTCGCTGAAGGCAGCGGCAGCGGCGTGTGCCGCTGCGGATCGACTGCCACCCAGACGACTTCCACCTCCGCTGCAAGCTGGCCGCGCGCCTCCACCTTGACGGCAAAGCTGACCGAGCTGCCGCCGACCTTCGCCACGTTGACCGTGAAGCGGGCCGGCTCGTCGTAGCGGAGCCCCCGATGGTAGACGCAGGCCGAGCGACGCACGAGATAACTCGGCTCGTTGATCACGTGGGGACGGTGACGCCACAGGCTGGAAAGAGCGGCTTCGGCATGGGCATAATAGGCGGCATTGTGCATGTGGCCGTGCATGTCTATATCGCGAAACGGAATGCGGATTTCCGTGACGTTCTCCAGCTCCCTGCCGTCCATGCGAGGCTCCCTGACGATGCGCTCCACCCTCGTTAGCCAGTTCGGCGATCCCCGGCAAGTGATTGCGCTCGTCGATGCGGAACGTCGTGCGCCACAGGCAGGCGAAGTCGAAGTCGCCCTGGCGCTGGCAGCCGTCAATCCATCCGATCTCATTCCCGTAACAGGCGCTTACAGCGCCCGCACCACCCTTCCCTTCGTGCCGGGTTTCGAAGGTTTCGGCACGGTGACGCGCATCGGCGCCGGGGTCACATCCCTCAAGGTCGGCGACCGGGTGATACCGATCGGGGCGAGTGGCCTATGGCAGGAATATGTGCTGCGTCCGGCCGAATGGTGTTTCCGGCTCCCCGACGATATCGACCCGAACGACGCCGCGACCGCCTACGTCAATCCGCTGACGGCGCTGCAGCTGGTCGAAGCTCTGCGCACCCATTTCGGATCGCTGGCGGAGCGCCGCATCGGCGTTACCGCAGCCGGATCGGCCATTGGCGGCATGCTGATGAAGCTGCTTGCCGGCGAAGGGGCGGACATCACCGGTATCGTGCGCAGTCGTCGTAGCGCCGACCGCCTTGCCCTGGAGGTTCCCGGTCGGGTCGTGCTTGGCGATGAGGGGCAGACGCCGAGACTTCGCCTCGACGCCATTATCGACGCGGTCGGCGGGCCTTTTGCTGGCGACCTGATCCTGCGCGCCCTCGAACCCGGCGGCGCCTTCATCCAGTACGGAGCGCTGAGCGGCGTTCCCGTCCCGCAGGCCGCGATCCAGGCGCGGCCGGATATCCGCTTCTCGTTTCTGTGGCTGCGCACATGGGTGCATTCGGCCGGCCGACCCGCGATCGAAGCGGCCTTCGCAAGGAGTTTCGAAGGCCTGCGATCCGGTCTCTTTTCCAGCCGCATCGCCGAAATCTACCCGCTGAGCCGGCTCGACACGGCGCTCGCGCATCAGGCCGATCCCGGTCGTGACGGCAAGCTGCTTCTCGATCCGCGCTGTTGAAAATCGTGCCATTTCAGTGCCACGCCATGGACCTTGCCAGGGGAGAGCACTAGGTTTGCGCCATGACCACGTTCCTCTATGAAAATCCGGTCTTTCTGGAACACGAGGTTCCGGAAGGCCATCCCGAGCGGCCGGACCGGCTGAAGGCGCTGAACCTCGCGCTCGAACATCCGAACTTCGCCGATCTCAAGCGGATCGAGGCGAAAAAGGCGAGCGAAGACCTCGTGCTGCTTGCGCATCCGGAAGAGCACCTGCGCGACGTCAAGCGCGCCATCCCCGAGGAGGGCCTCAACCACGTCGAGGCCGACACCTATACGAGCCCCCTCAGCCTCGATGCCGCGCTGACGGGCATTGGCGGAGCGGCGGCCGCGGTCGACGCGGTCTTTTCCGGCGAGGCCGACAATGCGTTCGTCGCGGCGCGCCCGCCCGGTCACCATGCCGAAAAGAGCAAGGCGATGGGCTTCTGCCTGTTCAACACCGTGGCGATCGCCGCCCGGTATGCGCAGAAGGCCTATGGCGCCGAGCGCGTCGCGATCGTCGACTGGGACGTGCACCACGGCAACGGCACGCAGGACATTTTCTGGGACGACCCGTCGGTGCTGTTCTGCTCGACGCACCAGATGCCGCTCTACCCCGGCACCGGCGCCAAGGACGAAACGGGCATCAAGGGCAACATCGTCAACGCGCCCTTGTCGGCGAACATGGGCAGCGAGCACTTCCGTGAGGCATTTCGATCCCGGGTTCTTAGCGCGCTCAGCAATTTCCGGCCGGACTTCATCCTGATCTCCGCCGGCTTCGACGCGCACTACCGCGATCCGCTCGCGCAGATCAATCTTGTCGCCGAGGACTTCGACTGGGCGACCGGGCGACTGCACGAGATCGCCGATCGCAGCGCCGGCAATCGCATGGTCAGCCTGCTCGAAGGCGGCTATGACCTTCAGGGGCTGGCCGAATCGGCCGGGCTGCACATCTTGAGACTGATGAGAGGGTAGACATGAACACCACCACGCAACCGGACGTTTCCGCCCTCTCCTTCGAGCAGGCCGTCGAAGAGCTGGAGCGGATCGTGTCGGCGCTGGAGCGCGGCGACGTCGCCCTGGACAAGTCGATCGAGATCTACGAGCGCGGCGAAGCGCTGAAGAAGCACTGCGAGGCGCTGTTGAAGGCGGCCGAGGACCGCATCGAAAAGATCCGGCTCGACCGCGCCGGCAAGCCGCAGGGCGTGGAGCCGCTCGACGCCGACTGAGCAGGTCCTCCCGTGGGATTGATCGCTCGGCGGAAACGCTGCGTATCTGAGTGGTCCCTAGCCGCCTGAGAACACAGGCGCTAGCTATTGATATGACAGCAAAAACGGGAGCACGCGCATGTCCTTCTTCCCAGGCCCCGATCCGCTTGCCGGCGACAAACCCGCCTGTGACGCCATCGAACATCTGATCGTTCCGCGCACCAGCGACATCGGCGGACTGCAGGTGCGCCGCGCCCTGCCGACGGCGAAACGGCGCCTGGTCGGCCCCTTCATCTTCTTCGATCGCATGGGCCCGGCGCTGTTGCGCGCCGGCGAGGCGATCGACGTGCGTCCGCACCCGCATATCGGGCTCTCGACCGTCACCTATCTGTTCGACGGCGAGATCAAGCATCGCGACAGCCTCGGCACCGAAATGGTCATCCGTCCCGGCGACGTGAACCTGATGACCGCCGGTCGCGGCATCGTGCATTCCGAACGTTCGCCCGAAAACCAGCGTGGCCACGACCGATCGATCTCGGGACTGCAGACCTGGCTGGCGCTGCCCGACCACAAGGAAGAAATCGACCCGATCTTCAGCCACACCGAAGAGCGCATGCTGCCGCATATGAGCGACGACGGCATCAAGGCGCGTGTGGTGATCGGCAATTTCGAGGGCGCGAAGTCGCCAGTCTCGGTCTTCACCGATACCATTTATGTCGATCTTGCCATCGCTCCCGGCAAGAGCGCCCCTTTTGCGGCGCAGTGGGAAGAGCGCGCGCTCTATATTCTCTCAGGCGAAGCGATCATTGCCGGCGACCATTTCGCCGACAACCAGTTGCTCGTCTTCCGGGCCGGCGACGAGATCACCGTGACGGCGGGGCCGCAGGGCTGTCATGTGATGCTCTTCGGTGGGGCAGCACTCGGGTCTGCCCGCCACATCTGGTGGAACTTCGTTTCCTCCTCGAAGGAACGCATCGACAAGGCGAAGGACGAGTGGCGCACCGGCCGCTTCGACATCGTGCCCGGCGACGAGGAAGAGTTCGTTCCGCTGCCCGAAGGGTAATTCGACCTGAAGTGGAACAGATTGCCCCGGGAAAACCGCGCAACATTGCCTCAGGGCGCTTGAATCGATTTCGATTCACAGAATCATGCGCTAGTCTCTTGGTCTATGACGCAGGAATGCCTAGTTTTGCATTCAGCAACGATTGCGTCTAAAGAGCCGCTTCGACGGTACCCACCAACTATCGCGCGCCCGATTTTGCGGCGCGCATGAGGCATGCAGCGTGACACAACTGCCAACCAATCCGATG
>NZ_DASYGZ010000239.1:0-28985 GCF_035999135.1 Ensifer sp. | reverse complement strand
AACGAGCTGGCTTGCTTGTATGGGAAAAGCGGTTAAAACGGCAACCGTGACCGGAGTCGGCACGAAATTGCCGCGCGACGTTTGGAAAAGGTAAGATTTGAACATGAAAGCTGGTTCAAGGTTTTTGAACGCGGTGTCGGCGGCTGCGCTGTCAACAAGCATTGTTGTCTCCGGCGCTGGTGTTGGTTTGCTCGCAGGCACGTCCGTTGCAGAGGCAGCTACCATCAGCCGAGTCGATGTGCGCGGCGCCACGCGTGTCAGCGCTGAAACGGTTCGCGCGAACATCACGATCGTTCCGGGCAAGAGCTTCAGCAGCGCAGACATCGACGCTTCCGTAAAGCGTCTGTATGCGACCGGCTACTTCTCCGACGTCAGCATCAACGTTTCCGGCGGGACGCTGGTCGTCACCGTCAGCGAGAACCAGCTCGTCAACCAGGTCGTGTTCAACGGCAATCGCAAGATCAAGGACGACAAGCTGCAGGGCATCGTACGCACGCAGCCGCTCGGTC
This sequence comes from Ensifer sp., assembly GCF_035999135.1. GTDB lineage: Bacteria > Pseudomonadota > Alphaproteobacteria > Rhizobiales > Rhizobiaceae > Ensifer. The sequence continues at coordinate 28,476 of NZ_DASYGZ010000239.1, read as the reverse complement.
CTTACAGCGAAGCGACCGTCGAGACCGACATCCAGTCGATCAAGGATGCCTACGCTGCCATCGGCCGCGGCGATGTCACGGTGACGACTCAGGTCGTCCCGGTCGCCGAAGGTCGCGTCAACCTCGCCTTCGTCATCAACGAAGGCGAGCGCACCAAGATTTCGCAGATCAACATCGTCGGCAACGAAGCCTACAGTGACGGCCGCCTGCAGTCGGTCATCGCGACGAAGGAATCGGGCATCTTCTCGTTCATCACCCGCAAGGACGTCTACAACCCGGACAAGCTGCGCGCCGACGAAGAGTTGCTGCGCCAGTTCTACTACAACCGCGGTTATGCCGACTTCCAGGTCGTTTCGTCGGAGGCCTCGCTGAACGAGGCGACCAACGAATACACCGTGACGATCACCGTCGAAGAAGGTCCGCGTTATGATTTCGGCGCCGTCAACGTCGAATCGACGGTCGAAGGCATCAATGCCGAAGAGCTGAAGGGCGTCATCGTCAGCCGTCAGGGCTCGGTCTACAAGGCCAAGGACGTTCAGGACACGATGAGCGAGATCTCGAAGCGCGTCGCTTCGGCCGGTTATCCGTTCGCTCGCGTCACGCCGCGCGGCAACCGCGACCTCGGCAATCACACGATCGCCGTCGACTACCTGGTCGACCAGGGCGAGCGCGCCTATGTCGAGCGTATCGAAATCCGCGGCAACACCCGTACGCGTGACTATGTTATCCGTCGCGAGTTCGACATGGGTGAAGGCGACGCCTTCAACCAGGAAATGGTCGCTCGCGCCAAGCGTCGCCTTGAGGCGCTCGGCTACTTCTCGACCGTCAACATCTCGACCGCTCCGGGCAGTGCAGCTGACCGCGTTGTCGTCATCGTCGACGTGCAGGACCAGTCGACCGGTTCGTTCGGTATCGGCGCCGGTTACTCCGCCGGCAGCGGCGGTGGCTTCCTCGTTGAAGCGTCGATCGAAGAAAAGAACTTCCTCGGTCGTGGTCAGTACATCCGTGTCGCCGCTGGCCGCGGTGACGAGAGCCGCACCTATAACGTCTCGTTCACTGAGCCGTATTTCCTCGGCTATCGTCTGGCCGCCGGCTTCGACGTCTTCAAGAACGAGAACGACTTCGACGATGACAACTACAGCTACGAAGATCAGGGCTTCAGCCTGCGCGTAACCGCGCCGATCACCGAAAGCCTGTCGACGACGCTGCGCTACAACTTCACGCAGTTCGATTACAGCGGCGACAAGTCGAAGCTGTCGTCGCCCTACGTGCGGGCAATTGATGGCGGCAACTGGGTCCGTTCGTCGGTTTCGCAGTCGATCACCTACAACACGCTCGACGACGCGCAGCTGCCGCATGACGGTATTCTCGCGACCTTCACGCACGAGTTTGCTGGCCTCGGCGGTGACTCCGACTTCTACAAGATGACCGGTAAGGCCAAGTGGTACTACACCGTCAACGACGAGGCGGACATCATCGCGTCGCTCGGCGGTAGCGCCGGCCACATCTTCGAGACCGGTAGCGACCTGCAGGTCTTCGACCAGTTCCAGCTCGGCACCAGCGACATTCGCGGCTTCGAACGCAACGGTATCGGTCCGCGCGAGAAGCAGTCGGGCGACTCGCTCGGCGGCACGACCTACTTCACAGCCTCGGCCGAAGCGACGTTCCCGCTTCCGGGCGTTCCGCGTGACAGCGGCTTCCGTGGCGCGGTCTTTGCCGATGCCGGCACGCTCTACAGCAACAAGGTTGCACTCACGGCGCCGGGCGAATCGGTTCAGGGCAACGACGCTTCGCTGCGTGCCTCGGTCGGTATCGGTCTGGTCTGGGCGTCGCCGTTCGGTCCGCTGCGCGTCGACTACGCCTGGCCGATCGCCAAGGAAGATTTCGACCGGGTACAGAACCTGAAGTTCGGTATTTCCTCGTCGTTCTGATAAGAAGCAGTCCAGAACTGCCAGAAAAGAACGTTCTGGAGTGTCCATGGAACAGAACTGGTTTTTTCCGCCCCACGAAGGGATCCGACTGGGTGACCTGGCGGATCGCATTGGGGCGGAATTGGCGGATGTCGCGGTTGCAGACCGCGCCGTCCGTTCGGTAGCGCCGGTCTATCGGGCAAAGCCCGGTGACGTCTGCTACATGCTGTCTCGCAAGAGCCGCGCCGAACTCGAGACGTGCGAGGCATCGGCGATCATCTGCGACAAGACGATTTCCCCATTGGTGCCTTCCCACATACCGGTCTTGCTTGCAGCCCGTCCGCATACCGCTTTTGCGCTTGCCGGCACGCTGCTGCACGAGATTGCGATGCGTCCTGCGCGCAATACGAGCCTGAGGGGCATTGCGCCGGGTGCATTCGTCGATCCGACCGCGCGTCTTGAAGACGACGTCGAGATCGAGCCGATGGCCGTTGTCGGGGCAGGGGCGGAGATCGGCAGCGGCACCCGCATCGCGGCAGGCGCCGTGATCGGCCCAGGCGTACGCATCGGTCGCGACTGCACGATTGCCGCAGGCGCGAGCGTGCTATGCGCTCTCGTCGGCAACAGCGTCATCATTCACCCGGGCGCCCGCATCGGCCAGGATGGTTTCGGCTATGCGCCGGGACCGAGGGGCGGGATGATCAAGATCGTCCAGGTCGGGCGCGTGATCATCCAGGATCATGTCGAGATCGGCGCCAACACGACGATCGACCGCGGCACGATGGACGATACGGTGATCGGCGAGGGGACCAAGATCGACAATCTCGTCCAGATCGGTCACAACGTGCGCATCGGCCGCTATTGCGGCATCGTCAGCCAGGTCGGCATCGCCGGCAGCACGAAGATCGGCGATGGCGTCATGATCGGCGGCGGCAGTGGCGTCAACGGCCACATCACCGTCGGTGACGGCGTCCAGATCGCCGCCATGAGCGGTGTTGCCAGCGACGTTCCTGCCGGCGAACGGTATGGTGGTATTCCAGCGCGCCCGATGCGCGATTTCCTGCGCGATGTTGCGGAAATGGCCATGCGCGCGGGCGAAAGACAGAAAAAGAAGAAGGGCGATACGAATGAGTGAGGCAGCAACGGTTCTCGGCACGGCGGATATTCAGGAAATCCTGAAGCTGCTCCCGCATCGCTACCCATTTCTGCTCGTCGATCGCATCATTAAGATCGACGGCGACAATTCGGCGATCGGCATCAAGAACGTCTCGGCGAACGAACCGCATTTCACCGGTCACTTCCCCGAACAGCCGATCATGCCTGGTGTTCTCCTGGTCGAAGGCATGGCCCAGACGGCCGGTGCCATCTGTGCCCGAAAGGTCGGGACGGGAACGAACCTTGTCTACTTCATGACGATCGACAATGCGCGTTTCCGCAAGCCGGTCGTTCCCGGCGACCGCGTCGAATTCCATGTCGTGAAGCAGAAGCAGCGCGGCAATATCTGGAAGTTTCACTGTGACGCAAAAGTTGACGGGCAACTTGTCGCGGAAGCTGATATCGGCGCGATGATCGTCAGCAAGGAAGACGCCTGAACATGATTGCAGCATCAGCGAAGATCCACCCGTCCTCGGTCATCGAGAGTGGGGCGGTGATCGGCGAGAACGTCAAGATCGGCCCGTTTTGCTACATCGGGCCGAAAGTCGTTCTGAGCGACGACGTCGAGCTCCTGAGCCATGTCGTGGTCAGCGGCTGCACGACGGTCGGCAAGGGGACGAAGATTTTCCCGAACGCTGTGGTCGGCGGCGATTCGCAAAGCGTGCACCACAGCGCTGTCGACACGGAGCTTCTGATCGGCGCGAACTGCACGATCCGCGAGGGCGTGACGATGAACACTGGCACGGTCGAGCACGGTGGCAAGACGGTCGTCGGCGACAACAATCTCTTTCTCGCCAATTCCCACGTGGCGCACGACTGCCGGCTTGGCAACAACATCATCCTGTCGAACAACGTGATGTTGGCAGGACATGTGACCGTCGAGGACCGCGTCATTCTTGGCGGCGGCTGTGCCGTCCATCAGTTCACCCGCGTCGGCCGCCAGGCCTTTGTCGGTGGTCTCTCGGCGGTGAGCTATGACGTCATTCCCTATGGCATGCTCAACGGCAATCCGGGGCTGCTCAGCGGGTTGAATGTGGTCGGTATGACGCGCGCCGGCATCGACCGCGCGACGATCCACACGGTTCGGCGCGCCTACAAGCAGATCTTCGAAGGCCCGGAATCGATCCGTGCCAACGCCGCGGCCATCCGCGACGATTACGTCGGCTGCGCGCCAGTCGTCGAGATCCTTGATTTCATCGGTGCTGAAAGTGACAGGGCGCTGTCGTCGCCATCCCGCGGCAAGGCTTGATCGTGATGCCCGATACCGCGAGCCGCGCAGCGTCCGGCGGCCGGCTCGCCATCATCGCAGGTGGTGGCGCGCTGCCGCACCACGTTGCCGAGGCGGTGCGCGCGCGCGGTGAAAATCCCTATGTCATTGCGCTGTCGCGCGAGGCCGAAGAGAGCGATTGGCTCGACTTCGACCATTCCGTTCTCGCGATCGGCGATTTTGCCAACATCAGCCGCACGTTCCGCGACGAGGGGATCGATCGTGTCGTGTTGTCCGGCTGGGTTCGCCGGCGCCCGGAATGGCGCGACATCCGCCCGACGTTCAAGACACTCGCGAAAATACCGTCGGTTCTGAAGACGCTGGTGTCGGGCGGCGACGATGCCGTCTTGCGCATGGCCATGCAGTTGATCGAGGCAAGCGGGGCGCACGTGATCGGTGTGCACGAAGTGGTTCCCAATCTTCTGGCAGAGCCAGGCCCGATCGGTGCTGTCACCCCGGATGGTGACGACCGCCGTGACATCGAGGCCGGCATTGCCGCCGCCAACGCGCTCGGCACGCTCGACGTCGGGCAGGGCGCGGTCGCCATTGGCGGACGTGTGGTCGCCCTTGAGGGCGCCGAGGGGACGGATGCGATGCTGGAGCGGGTCGCCATGCTGAAGATGGAAGGGCGCGTTTCCGCGCGTCGGCGCGGCGTCCTTGTCAAGCTGTGCAAGCCCGGCCAGGACCTGCGCGCCGACCTGCCGTCCATCGGACCTTCCACGGTCGAACTGGCCAAACGGGCCGGGCTCGCGGGCATCGCCGTCGAAGCCGGCCGCGCTCTCGTACTGGAACGCACCGACGTGGTTGCGATCGCAAACCAGACGGGGATCTTCGTCACGGGCGTCGAACGCGTGTCCGCAGGGGCAGGGCGATGAGCGGCTCGAGCTACAGGCTGGCGGTGATCGCCGGCGAAGTCTCCGGTGACCTCCTCGGCGGTGATCTCGTCCGGGCGCTGAAGAGCAAGAGCGGACGCCAGATCGAATTGGTCGGCGTCGGTGGCGAGGCGCTGGAAGCAGAAGGCCTGCATTCGCTGTTTGACTATTCCGAACTGTCGATCATGGGCTTCACACAGGTTTTGGCCCGATTGCCGAAGCTGATCATGCGCATCCGCCAGACGGCAAAGGCGATCATTGCAGCAAGGCCGGATGCGCTTCTGATCATCGATAGTCCCGACTTCACGCATCGCGTGGCGCGCAAGGTGCGCGCGGCGCTGCCGGATCTGCCTGTTGTAAACTACGTCTGCCCGAGCGTCTGGGCGTGGAAGCCGGAGCGGGCGCCGCGCATGCGCGCCTATGTCGACCATGTGCTCGCCGTCCTGCCCTTCGAGCCCCAGGCCATGCAGCAACTCCAAGGGCCGCTTACGACCTATGTCGGCCACCGGCTTGCAAGCGATGCCCATGTGCTTGCCGTTCGCGCAAGCCGCCATCAGCGGCTTCACAACAGCGGTGACGCCGGCCTTTCCACCTGCCTGTTGCTTCCAGGGTCGCGCTCAAGCGAGGTCAGCCGGCTGCTGCCGATTTTCGGGACCGTGGTCGCGGAACTTGTGAGCCGGCATCCGGGCATCCGCTTCCTGCTGCCGACCGTGCCGCGACAGGAGAAGCTGGTGCGGGAGATCACCGCGTCCTGGTCCATCCAGCCGGAAATCTCCGTGGGGACGGCAGAGAAATGGGCCGCCTTCGATCGCGCCGATGCGGCAATTGCAGCTTCGGGCACCGTCATCCTGGAACTGGCGCTCGCCGGTGTGCCAGTCGTTTCGACCTACGACCCGGATTTCCTGGTGAAGCTCCTGCACAAGCGTATCCGGATCTGGAGCGGCGCGCTGCCCAACCTGATCGCGGATTTTCCGATCGTGCCGGAGTATTTCGGCGAATCGATCCGCCCGGGCGCCCTGACGCGCTGGGTGGAGCGACTGGCAGGCGCAACGGCCCAGCGTGCTTCGATGCTCGACGGTTATGCCCGCGTGCAGCGACGCATGGCCACAGACCGGCCCCCGGGCGAGATGGCAGCCGAAATCGTCCTCGGTTACCTCGAAAAGAACAAGGCATAGGGCAGGGTCGCCCGACCGCACTGCTCGCCGCATATATTTCGCAGCCGCAATGCTCATGAGAACACTCAGCACTCGCCTTTGAATGCTTGGCTCCAATCGTCACGGCCAAGGCAAATAGGCGCGCCCGGTGGTCGCCTGCACACAAAGGCCGATACCGGCATCGCCTTCCAGGCATAAAAAAACCCGGCCACCTGGACCGGGTTTTTCTGTTTCTGCCGATCGCTATCAGCGCTTGGAAACCGGCACGTAGTCGCGCTGCGGGGCGCCGACATAGAGCTGGCGCGGGCGGCCGATGCGCTGTTCCGGATCTTCGATCATTTCGTTCCACTGCGCGATCCAGCCGACGGTGCGGGCGAGCGCGAACAGCACGGTGAACATGGTGGTGGGGAAGCCCAGCGCCTTCAGGGTGATGCCCGAGTAGAAGTCGATGTTCGGGTAGAGCTTCTTCTCGATGAAGTACTCGTCGGTGAGCGCGATGCGCTCGAGTTCCATAGCCACTTCGAGCAGCGGATCGTCCTTGTGGCCGAGCTCGGCGAGGACTTCATGCGTGGTCTTCTGCATGATCTTGGCGCGCGGATCGTAGTTCTTGTAGACGCGGTGGCCGAAGCCCATCAGGCGGAACGGGTCGTTCTTGTCCTTGGCCTTGGCGATGTATTCCGGAATACGATCGACCGAACCGATTTCGGCAAGCATGTTGAGCGCCGCTTCGTTGGCGCCACCGTGCGCCGGGCCCCAGAGGCAGGCGATGCCGGCCGCGATGCAGGCGAACGGGTTGGCGCCCGAGGAGCCCGCAAGGCGGACGGTCGAGGTCGATGCGTTCTGCTCATGGTCGGCGTGCAGGATGAAGATGCGGTCCATGGCGCGCGACAGCACCGGGTTGACGACATAGTCTTCGCACGGAACGGCAAAGCACATGCGCAGGAAGTTCGACGCGTAGTCGAGATCGTTCTTCGGGTAAACGAAGGGCTGGCCGATATGGTACTTGTAGGCCATGGCGGCAATCGTCGGCATCTTGGCGATCATGCGCAGCGAAGCGACCATGCGCTGGTGCGGATCGGTGATGTCGGTCGAGTCGTGATAGAAGGCCGACAGTGCGCCGACGCAGCCGCACATGACGGCCATCGGGTGCGCGTCGCGGCGGAAGCCGGTGAAGAACCGCGACATCTGTTCGTGCACCATGGTGTGGTGCGTGACGCGGTAATCGAAGTCGGCCTTCTGCGCCTTCGTCGGCAGTTCGCCGTAAAGCAGCAGGTAGCAGACTTCGAGGAAGTCGCCGTGTTCGGCGAGCTGCTCGATTGGGTAACCGCGGTGGAGCAGCACGCCTTCGTCGCCGTCGATGTAGGTGATCTTGGATTCACACGACGCCGTGGAGGTGAAGCCCGGGTCGTAGGTGAACATTTTCGTCTGCTTGTAGAGCGAGCCGATGTCGACAACGTCAGGGCCGATCGACCCCGATCGCACCGGAAGATCCGCCGACTTTCCATCGAGTGTTACAACCGCGGTTTTATCAGTCATCGGACCCTCCGTCTTATGGCAACGTGGCACAGAGACGTGCCACGAAAATGAACGTTGCGAATTTGCTATATGATTTATTTTCGACTGCCAAGCTGTACGAAAGGCAAATTGTGCGATGCGAAAATGTGCATATGGCGACGCAACAATGGCATGTTACGGCAATAAGTCCAAGCAGATCAATGATCTCCTCAAATGATGGTGCGGTACCATTCTATATAGGTTTGCCGCTTTTTTCGGCAGATGACGCTCCGGTTGCGGTCGCGCGTCGATGGTTGCATGATCGCTCGCGAATGTTCCGGGCAAAAGTGCGAGCCGAATGAGCGACGTGGAAATACGGCAGGTGTCGCACGATCTGGAGGCAGGGCGCGTGGTGCCTTCTCGCTCCGACACCGCACGAGCCGTCGCGGATCGGGCTGCGGATGCCCCGCGTCTGCTGGTGAACCGGCGCTTGCAGCGTATTGTGCAGGGGTTGCGCAGCCGGCTGCGTCCGTCGACGCTCGCCACGCGGCTTCGTGCCGGAATTGAAGAGGAGCGCGCATACGGGCACGGCTTCGTGCTGGTGCCGGTGTTGTTGGCTCTCGGTGTGCTGGCATGGCTCGCATTGCCGTATGACGTCGGAATTGCCAATCTTGCAGTGCTGCTTTGCGTTTTCGGAATATCAGCCATCGCGTGCAGAGGCAGGCTTTTTCCCGCAACGGCCTTGCTCGGCGCGGCGGCGCTTTTTGTCGCGGGGATGCTTCTCATCGCATTCGAGACGGCACGCAGGGACACCGTCGTGCTCGATGCGCCGGTGACGACCACGGTCAAGGGCGCGGTATTCACGCGCGAGCAGGATGACCGCGGCCAATGGCGCTACGAGCTCGATGTCCTTCAGACGAGCAGGCCGCATCTGCGTCGCCAGCCCTTGAAGGTGACATTGGTGGTGCGTGGCGCGGCCGACCCCTTCCCGATCGGCGCTGTCATCGAGGGCAGGGGCCGGCTGTCGCCGCCCTCAGGGCCGGCCTTGCCCGGCCTCAACGATTTCGCCTTCGACAGTTATTACAAGGGCATTGGCGCCGTCGGTTTCTTCTACGGTTCGCCACAACAGGTCGGAAGCGACGAGGCGGGCAAGGCTGGTGCGTCCTTCCTTCCGTCGTCGATGGCGGCAAGGATGGCCGCCATGCGCGAGGCCGTGGGCGAAAGGATCCGGGCATCGATTGGCGGCGATACCGGTGCGCTCGCCGCCGCACTGGTCACGGCCGAGGAGCGGGCGATCAGCCGGGAAACGGTCGAAGTGCTGCGCCAGGCCGGGCTGGCGCATGTGTTGGCGATCTCCGGGCTCAACATGGCGCTTGCTGCCGGCACGTTCCTGATTGGCGCGCGAACCGTTCTGAGCATGGTGCCTGGCCTTGCGCACCGGTTGCCGATCAAGAAGATCGCGGCGGCCGGCGCGTTGCTGATGGTGTGTTTCTATATCCTGATATCGGGTGGCGCCGTATCGGCGCTCAGAGCCTGGATCATGATCTGCATCATGCTGGTGGCGGTCTTCTTCGATCGCATGTCGATCAGCCTGCGCAATGTGGCTCTTGCCGCACTGGTCATCGTGATCATCACGCCCTCGGCGGTAGCGGGGCCAGGCTTCCAGATGTCATTTGCGGCGACGCTGGCGCTCGTCGCGGGCTATGCACGCTGGCGCGATCGGCGCGGCGCGCAGGATGACGCGGGCGAAAGGCGCGGCAAGGCGCGCTTCCTAACCGCCCTCGTCGCCGGCATCCTGGTCACCTCCTTCATCGGCGGCCTGGCGACGTCGGTCTACTCGATCGCCTATTTCCACCGGCTGCCGGCCTATGGCCTGCTTGCCAATGTTCTCACCATGCCGTTGATCAGCATCGTGATCATGCCATTCGGCCTGTTCGCGATGCTTCTGATGCCGTTCGGGCTCGAACAGATGCCGCTTGCCGCCATGGCCTGGGGGCTTGACCGGATGCTCGATGTCGCCCGGTTCGTGACCGCGCTCGACGGAGAGGTCGTGACCGGGCGTATCGGCGCTATCGGCTTTGTGCTGATCGCCCTTGGCGGCATCCTTCTCTGCGTGTTGCGAAGCTGGCTGGCGCTGTCCGGCGCGGTGCTGATCTGTGCGGGGTTTGTCGGGTTGGCGCTCAAAGACGGAAGCCAGCCAGAGATCCTGATTGCGGAAGACGGCCGGCTTGTCGGTCTCGTCGGGGAGGGCGCGCTGGCGTCGAACCGGAAGCGCCCGTCCGATTTCGTGTTTGCGCAATGGCAACGGGCGCTCGCGCGTGAAGGACACACGCCGCCGGAGATGATCGAGGCGACGCTGGCGCCGGACGTCTATCCGCCGTTGGACCCGGCGGCAAAGACCAGGCCGGTGCTCGATCAGCAAGCGGCCGTTGCCGTTCGCAAAGACCTGTCGACGGCGCTCACGGAAAACGCAAGCGGTGCCTTTGTCTGCCGGGAAAAGCAATGGTGCGCAGCGCGTCACCGTTTCGGCTGGACGGTCGTCGTGGTTGAAAATCCAGCGCTCTTTCCCGTTCTTTGCGATCAGGCGGACCTGGTCGTGATCGGCGTCCGGGTTGATGCCCGGGCGTGTTCTGCGAGCCGTGCCCGGATCGTTGACCTGCAGACGCTTCGCCGTACGGGTGCGATCGAAATTCAGGCCGCGCCGGACGGCTCCGGAGGCCGGCCCGCGATGCGCTTCCAGACTGCATTTACAGCGCTTGCCCGTCCGTGGGAGCGCCACCGGGCCTATGATTGGCGCAGCGGCGTGTTTGTCGAGCACCAGCCCGTCTTCTGAGGCGGCGCCGGCACCGGCGTTCCAATCGAGGCCGGTTGCGAAATTATTCTTGATTAATAAACTCCACAAATCCTTGTCATTGCCGTCGCCTTTGCGTTAAAGAGCCCGAGAGCGGCAAGGGAAGGGGCGGACGACTGCAACTTCTTCGCCCTGGAGCATCCTGTTCTCCAAGTGGAAACACGTACGGGCAGAACGATGCTCTGGAAGCAGGAGTGCTGGAGAATCCCTTGTGCGTGCCAGTGAACGCACCGCGCTCCAGATTGACGAAACGGACCAGTACGCGAGGAACGAGATGCCGAGACGAGCCCGACCGACGATGAATTTGCTGGCAGCCACGATGTTGGTGCTGTCATCCGCGGTTTCGCCAACGGCCGCTTTCGCCCAGGCGACCGGAACCGGGGCGGCTACGGCGCCCGCAACCGGCGTCGAGCAGAGCAGTGAAGCACCGTCGTCCGTGCCTGCGACTCCCGCAGAAGGCACTACCGGCACGAACCTGGCAACCGAGCCTACGGCGCGCGTACAGCCGACGACCCAACCGACTTCGGCGGGCAGTGTCCCGGTCGTTGTCGACCAGGCGCCGGTCACGGGCGAGGGCGCAACGGCGGCAACGGAAGCGACGCCGGCGACTGCGGGGAGCGCATCGGTTCCCGAAGACGGCGCGACGGTTGCATCGGAGGATGGCGCCAACCCGGTGCTGCCGCACGATCTCTCGCCGGTCGGCATGTTCATGGCTGCCGACATCGTGGTCAAAAGCGTAATGATCGGGCTGGCGCTCGCCTCCGTCGCCACCTGGGCGATCTTCCTCGTCAAGGTGCTCGAGCTTGCGGGGGCGAAAGCCCGCCTGACGCGAGCGGTGCGCCTGCTATCGGCCGCCAACGGCCTTTCCGACGTCAAGGGCGCCTTCGAAGGCAAGTCCGGCCCCGCATCGGCCATGGTGGCTGCGGCGATCGACGAGATGGCGCGTTCGGAAGCGGTCCTCGACCATGCGCCGGCAGCCGGCCTGAAGGAGCGCGTTTCGTCGCTCCTGACCCGCATCGAAGTGCGCGCCGGAAAGCGCATGGCGAGCGGTACCGGCATCCTCGCCTCGATCGGCTCGGTCGGGCCGTTCGTCGGCCTGTTCGGCACGGTTTGGGGGATCATGAATTCCTTCATCGGTATCAGCAAGGCGCAGACGACCAATCTGGCGATCGTCGCACCGGGTATTGCCGAAGCGCTGCTGGCGACGGCGATCGGCCTCGTCGCGGCAATTCCCGCCGTGGTGATCTACAACTATTTCGCCCGCTCGGTCGGTGGCTACAAGGTGGTCCTCGCCGACGCGGCCGCAGCCGTCGAGCGGCTTGTGAGCCGTGATCTCGACCACCGCCTGGTGCGCAAGGTTCAGCCGCGCCGGCAGGACGGCTTCGCACACGCCGAGACAACCATTGCAAGGATCGGGTGAGCCATGGCCGGCAAGGTAAGCGATAGCGGCGGCGATCTCGACGAAAACAGCGAGATCAACGTTACGCCCTTCATCGACGTCATGCTCGTGCTCCTGATCATCTTCATGGTTGCCGCACCGCTTGCCACGGTCGACATGAAGGTGGATCTGCCGCAATCGGCGGCCAGACCCGCGCCGCGTGATGACAAGCCGGTCTTCGTTACCCTGAAGGCTGATCTGGTCCTTGCGATCGGCAACGAGGAAACGGCGCGCGAGAGCTTTGCCGATGAGCTGAAGCGCCTGACCGAGGGCAATACCGAAACGCGCGTACTCCTCAGGGCAGACAAGGCGGTCGACTACGGTGAACTGATGACGGTGATGAACCTCATCCAGAACGCCGGCTACACGAAGATCGCCCTTGTCGGACTGGAAGGCGCCCCAGGCCGCTGACCCGAAACGTGCCGTCGCGCGCCACCGCCTTGCGCGACGGCACCACCTGCAGGCAATTCACCCCGTTTTTGCGCTGCAAATTGCCGCTGTCGCTTGAAACCGGCGGGTCCCCGATTTATGAGCGTAACTCAAAGGCTCTCGGATGGGAGCCAGAGACGATCGTGCGCGTTTGCCGCAAAGACCGGCGCCGCGCCTATCCGCACACGAGGGCACTACCATGAATTTCGAAGCAGCGCGCACCAAGATGGTGGACAACCAGATCCGGACGACGGATGTCACGTCCCATTCGATCCTGTCCGCGTTCCTGACCGTGCCGCGCGAGGAATTCGTGCCCGCGAAGATGAAGGAACTGGCCTATATCGACACCGATATCGCGCTTGACGTCGCCAACGGCGGTGCGCCGCGCTTCCTCATGGAGCCGTCGCCGCTCGCCAAGCTGCTCCAGCTCGCAGAGATCGCCAAGTCGGACGTGGTGCTGGAGATCGGTTGCGGCACAGGTTACGCATCGGCCCTGCTGTCGCAGGTCGCCGGTTCGGTGGTCGCGCTTGAAAGCGACCAGGGGCTCGCCGCAACGGCAACCGAGACCTTGGCGCGGCTGGGCTACGACAACATCGCCGTTGTCACCGGCGAGCTCGAGAAGGGCTATGCCGCCGAAGCCCCCTATGACGTGATTTTCGTGCATGGCTCCGTGGAGGTCCTGCCGGCCGCTCTGTTCGAACAGCTGCGTGACGGTGGCCGTCTCGTCGTCGTTGAAGGATTTGGCAACGCTTCTCGCGCTAAACTCTATGTGCACGAGCACGGACGGACATCCGAGCGGCCCGATTTCAACACCGCGGTCAAGCCGCTTCCCGGCTTCCGTCGTGCACAGGAATTTGTCTTCTGAGGTCCCGCTTATTGAGGGAGCTCAACATTTGATTGTGCTGCAAAAATAACAATGTTGCCAATTCGCAACGGGGTACTTGTTTCTTTTTGAAATGGCTGCGCAGACTGTGGCTGCCCAGTTGTCGGAATCCTGATTCCGGGTTTCAAAGAGTGCAGTGGTAGTGATTTGCTCACCAGTGGGCGGTGTGAGCGCTTTCATCGCCGTGTCTAGGCGGCGCCGTTCTTCCCAAGGAGAACAGCGCTGCGGAATTAGAGGGCAGGCTTTGCCGCCCCGATCGGAGAGAGAAGTAATGGTGTCGATTGTCCGCAAAGCGGCCCTCCTGGCCGCCGTTTCGACAAGTCTGCTGCTTGCACCGCAGGCAGTGCTGGCCGAGACGATCTTCGGCGCAATGGCCAAAGCCTACGCAAACAACCCTGACCTCAACGCCGCGCGGGCTGGCCTCAGGGCGACCGACGAGAGCGTGCCGATCGCCAAGTCCGGCTTTCGCCCCCAGGTGGCAGCATTCGCGTCCGGGACGCTTGCGACCATCGACAGGGAAAAAAACCCGAGCGAAGACACACATCTGGGACAGGTCGGTATCACCGTAAACCAGATGGTGTTTGACGGCTTTCAGACGCTGAACAATGTTCGCGCCGCTGAATCGAACGTGTTTGCGACGCGCGAATCGCTGCGTGCCAACGAGATATCGATCCTCCTTTCGGCCGCGACCATCTATTCCAATATTGCGCGCGACCAGCAGCTCGTATCGATCCGCAAGCAAAACATCGCCTTCCTTCAGGAGCAGGTGAACGCGGCCAAGGCTCGTCTGGACGTGGGTGAAGGCACGCGTACCGACGTGAGCCTTGCAGAAGCGTCGCTCGCCAACGCCCAGTCGCAGCTCATCGTCGCCGTCGCTCAGCTGAAGCAGAGCGAAGCGACCTATGTGCAGATCGTCGGCGACGTGCCGCGCGGCATCAAGCAGGCTTCGCCGGCTTCCAAGAGCCTGCCGCGCACACTCGACCAGGCCGTTGCGATCGGCCTGCGGGAAAGCCCGATCATTCTGTCGGCGCAGTACTCCGTTGATTCGGCCGGTTACCAGGTCAAGTCGGCGGAAGGCACGATGCTTCCGGGTGTGACGCTGCAGGGCCAGGTTGGCCGCACCACCGGCAACGCCAGCCAGTTCGATAGCAATTCATCGAGCATCACGGCGCGCCTCGAAGTTCCGATCTATCAGGGCGGCGCCGAGTACGGCCAGATCCGCCAGGCCAAGGAACGTCTCGGTCAGCAGCGCATCCTCGTCGATTCGGCTCGTGCTTCGGTGCAGCAGACCATCGTTTCGGCCTATGCCCAGCTTGAGGCTGCGATCGCGCGGATCTCCGCCAACAAGGCGCAGATTTCGGCCGCCAAGCTGGCTTTGGACGGCGTTGTCGAAGAGCGCAAGGTCGGCCAGCGCACGACCCTCGACGTTCTCGACTCACAGCAGGACGTGCTTCAGGCGCAAGAGCTTCTGGCCCTTGCCCAGCGCGACGCTGTTGTCGCCAGTTACTCGCTGCTTGCTGCTTCGTCGCGGCTGACGGTCAAGGATCAGGGGCTTCAGGTCGCTGAATACCGGTCCGAGGAGCACTACGAGGCGGTCAAGGACAAGTGGATCGGCCTGCGGACGGTCGACGGCCGCTGAGGCTTCCTCCGACCTAGCAGCATTTTGACAGCGCCCCGGTCTTCCCCGGGGCGTTTCTATTTTTTCCCCTGAAAACAAATCTGTGCAAGAATCTTAAGCGTTGATTCGCGGCGTATGTTTCGTCCGCGAACTCACTTAAGGTTTGTCGGAAACCGGCGCATGTCTGCTTTTGGCACACATGTCGACTGCGTCAAACGAGGATGGAAATGGCACAGCTCAATGTCGCGCGTGAACCTTCGATGGATGAAATCCTGGCATCCATCCGCAAGATCATCGAGAGCAATGAGCCGGGCCAGGCCGGCCTTTCGCCCGAGCAGCATTTCGACGACGAGACCGCCGACGAAATCGAGCTGACCATCGACCGGGAGATCGAAACGGTCGCCTTCGGCAGGCTTGACGAGCGCGCCGAGGAGGCAAAACTCGCCGCCGACGCACCCGCCATCGAGATCGCCGTTGCTCCGTCCGAGAGCGCGGCTCAGCCGCCGCTTTCGCTTGCGGACGTCGCGGCGCGTGTGCGCGCTGCGTCCGAGCGCCATGCCCAGGGTTTTGCCACGCGCGACGCACAGCCGGCTGAACCGACTGTGACCATCCAGGACAGCCCGGTCGTGACGGCGCGCATGGCCGCGGTCTCCGCGCCGAAGGTGCCCGCGCCGGAGCCGGTGGTTGCTCCCGAGGCGCAACCGGAACCGGATGTCGCGATGGTCGCCGAGACCCGGGAGATCCCACCTGCGGCAAGCCCGGCAACAGCCGTCGTCGTGGACATGAAGTCGCCGGAGAAGGCGCTTGCCGCGATCGTTTCGCCCGAGGTCGGTCGCAAGGTCGCGCAGTCGTTCGGCGACCTCGCTCACGCGATGGATCAGGGCGCTCGGCGCTCGTTTGATGAAATCGCCGAGGACATGCTGCGCCCGATGCTGCAGGAGTGGCTGGACGACAATCTCCCGACGCTCGTCGAACGTCTGGTTCGCGAAGAGATCGAGCGCGTTGCACGCGGCCCGCGTCGCTGAATTTCTGATCCCGTCGACGAAAGAAGCCGCGCGACCGTCGCGGCTTTTTGCGTTCGTGTTGACTTGCACCGGCCGTTCCGGTTTACAAGACACAGATATCAATCTCCAAAATTGGCTCCAAAATGCTTGATAAGACCTACGATTCCGCATCCGTCGACCCGCGTATCGCCAAGAAGTGGGACGAAGAAAACGCGTTTCGTGCAGGAGCAGGTGCCAAGCCCGGCGCCGACAGCTTCTGTATCGTGATCCCGCCGCCGAACGTCACCGGTTCGCTGCACATGGGCCACGCGCTCAACAACACGCTTCAGGACGTGCTGGTCCGCTTCGAGCGCATGCGCGGCAAGGACGTGCTGTGGCAGCCTGGCATGGACCATGCGGGCATCGCCACGCAGATGGTCGTCGAGCGCAAGCTGATGGAACAGCAGCAGCATCGCCGCCAGATGGGTCGCGAGGCCTTCATCGAGAAGGTCTGGGAGTGGAAGGCTGAGTCCGGTGGCCTGATCTTCAACCAACTGAAGCGGCTCGGCGCCTCCTGCGACTGGTCGCGTGAGCGCTTCACCATGGACGAGGGTCTTTCGGAGGCGGTTCTCGAAGTCTTCGTTTCGCTCTACAAGGAAGGCCTGATCTACAAGGACAAGCGCCTGGTCAACTGGGACCCGAAGCTGCTGACGGCGATCTCCGATCTTGAGGTCGAGCAGCACGAGATCAACGGCAATCTCTGGCATCTGCGCTACCCGCTCGAGCCGGGCGTCACCTACGATCATCCGGTTGCCTTCGACGAGGACGGCAAGCCGACGGAGTGGGAAAAGCGCGACTACATGATTGTCGCGACGACCCGGCCCGAGACGATGCTCGGCGACAGCGGCATTGCCGTCAATCCCGAGGATGAGCGCTACAAGCCGCTCATCGGAAAGCACGTCATCCTGCCGATCGTCGGTCGCCGGATCCCGATCGTTGCCGACGACTATGCTGATCCGACGGCTGGCACCGGTGCGGTCAAGATCACGCCTGCCCACGATTTCAACGATTTCGACGTCGGCAAGCGTGCGGGCCTTCGCGCCATCAACATCATGACGATCGAAGGGCGCATCACCATCAAGGACAACGAGGACTTCCTCGAAGGCCTTGCAGATCCGGCTGCGCTCCACGGTGCCTGGGAAGAGCTCGAGGGCAAAGACCGCTTCGAAGCACGCAAGATCATCGTTCGCATCTTCGAAGAGGCAGGCTTGCTCGACAAGATCGAGCCGCACAAGCACATGGTTCCGCATGGCGACCGCGGCGGCGTGCCGATCGAGCCGCGCCTGACGGAGCAATGGTACGTCGACGCCAAGACGCTGGCGAAGCCGGCGATCGCCGCCGTCAAGGAGGGCCGCACCAACTTCGTTCCGAAGAACTGGGAAAAGACCTATTACGAGTGGATGGAAAACATCCAGCCCTGGTGCGTTTCGCGTCAGCTGTGGTGGGGTCACCAGATTCCGGCCTGGTACGGCCCGGACGGCCAGGTCTTTGTCGAGAAGACCGAGGAAGAGGCGCTGCACGCGGCGATCCAGCACTATCTCGCCCATGAAGGCCCGATGAAGGCCTATGTCGAGGACCTGCTTGAAAACTTCAAGCCGGGCGAAATCCTGACGCGCGACGAAGACGTGCTCGACACCTGGTTCTCCTCCGCACTCTGGCCTTTCTCGACGCTCGGCTGGCCGAACGAGACGCCGGAACTGGAGCGCTACTATCAGACCGACGTGCTGGTGACGGGCTTCGACATCATCTTCTTCTGGGTTGCCCGGATGATGATGATGGGTCTGCACTTCATGAAGGATGCCGACGGCACGCCGGTCGAGCCGTTCCACACGGTCTATGTCCATGCGCTCGTTCGCGACAAGAACGGCCAGAAGATGTCGAAGTCCAAGGGCAACGTCATCGACCCGCTCGAACTGATCGAGGAGTATGGCGCCGACGCATTGCGCTTCACACTGGCGATCATGGCCGCCCAGGGGCGTGACGTGAAGCTCGACCCGGCGCGCATTGCCGGCTACCGCAACTTCGGCACCAAGCTCTGGAACGCGACGCGCTTCGCCCAGATGAACGGCGTTGCCGGCAGCGAAGGCTTCATCCCGGAGGCGTCGTCTCTGACGATCAACCGCTGGATCCTGACCGAGCTGTCGCGCACCATCCGCGACGTTACCGAGGCGCTCGAGGCGTACCGCTTCAACGACGCGGCCGGCAGCCTCTACCGCTTTGTCTGGAACCAGTTCTGCGACTGGTATCTGGAACTCCTGAAGCCGGTGTTCAGCGGCGAGGACGAAGCGGCCAAACGCGAATCGCAGGCTTGCGTCGCCTATGTGCTCGACGAGATCTACAAGCTTCTGCATCCCTTCATGCCGTTCATGACCGAGGAACTGTGGGCGCAGACGTCCGTCGAGGGAGAGGAGCGTCCGTCGCTGCTCTGCCATGCCGAATGGCCGGCCCCGTCCTATGCCGATGACACGGCTGCCGACGAGATCAACTGGTTGATCGATCTCGTCTCCGGTATCCGTTCGGTCCGCTCGGAGATGAACGTGCCGCCGGCTGCAACCGCACCGCTGATCGTCGTTGGCGCCAACGCTCTGACTCGGGAACGGCTGCAGCAGCACGCCCAGGCGATCGGCCGCCTGGCGCGCGTCGAGCACATCGACCATGCCGCCGTCGCCCCGCGCGGCAGCGCGCAGATCGTCGTCGGTGAGGCAACCGCCTGCCTGCCGCTCGGCAATCTGATCGACCTGTCCGCCGAAAAGGCGCGTCTGGAAAAGGCGATCGGCAAGGTGGACGCCGAGCGCGAGCGCATTCTCGGCAAGCTTTCCAACGAGAAGTTCGTTGCCAATGCGAAGCCGGAACTCGTCGAAGCCGAGCGTGAACGCCTGGTCGAACTCGACCTGCAGAAGGACTCTCTGGGCGTCGCTCTGACGCGGGTGGCAGAAGCGGGCTGATCAGCGAGGTTCTCGCTGTTCGGTGTAAGGTATAGCTCGCACATCCGACCCTGCAGAAATCGATCCGCGGCAGAAATGCCGCGGATTTTTATTTTAGGAGGATGGGATATACTTTGAATGCCGTGCGACGCCATCGATTCGCTGCTTTCGGCGCGTCGGCCGGCCGAAAAAACGTCTGTGGTGGCCATGCGGAGATTCAACCGAGTATTTCGTTGGCCGGCCGCAAAAACCGATATTGTTGTCCTTGGGACACAGCTTTCCGATATGTTGGAAAATCATTCCGGAAGCTCGCGAGTAACCCGGATGGGTTAGGAAAATAATTCCTAAAATTCGCGAATGTGTCTAAATCAAGAGAATCTTACGTAAATTTTGTGACTGAATTGCCGGGTGTACCCCAACTTCTGGCATTTGCGATTTCACGCGATCGTGAGGATACTCCAAACACACGCGACATGAGGTGGAATGTCGCAGTTTGCAGTGCAGGGGGAGGAGCTGGATGGCTCACATGAATTTCAAGCGTGGCGTCCTGGCAGCGGCAGCCGGTCTGCTGTTTGCATCGGCCGCGCACGCTGGCGGTCTTGAGCGCGGCGGTTACAACATCGACCTGCTGTTTGATCCGTCGGACTATGCCGCAGAAGCATCGGCGACCTACGTCAATCCGCAGCGAGAACTCAACAACGTTCAGGATATCAATCCATTGAACGGCACGCCCGGTGGTCCGTCCGATGGCGTTCGTGAGACCGAAAGCTACTGGGTTCCGCGTGTCGGCATCAAGGCTGGTATCGGTGAAGGCTTCGACTGTATGGCTGACTACTCGCAGCCATGGGGCGCGCATTCCAAGCCCGGCCTGAACTGGGCCGGCGCCAACGACAACAGTGAAACGAAGGTGGAAAGCGACAACTACGCCGCCACCTGCTCCTACAAGTGGGCAGTCGGTCCGGGGCAGTTCCGCGTCATCGGCGGCGTCTTCTATCAGGAAGTCGGTGGCTTCAAGGAGCGTCTCGTTTCGCCGGCGATCCCGGTTCTCGGATTGAGCGGCGTCGGTCGCCTGGATCTCGAGGGTGACGGTTGGGGATGGCGTGCGGGCGTTGCCTACGAAATTCCGGAATATGCTGTCCGCGCCAGCCTCGTCTACAACAGCGCCGTCGATCTCGACAACCTTTCAGGCTCGATCGATCTGCGTGATGTCGCGTTGGGCCGCGGCCCGGGCGGACGGCCGATCATCGGCACCAAGTACGACGTGACGGGCTTCGCCTCGATGCCGGACTCGCTCGAGCTCAAGGTTCAATCCGGCATTGCGCCTGATTGGGTGGCGTTCGGCTCGGTCAAGTGGACCGACTGGAGCCAGCTTCAGGTTCTGAACTTCTGCCCGGGCACTTCCAGCCCGCTGACGCCCTGCACCAGCCTCAACCTGCTCTATCGCGACGGCTGGACGATCTCGGGCGGTATCGGTCACAAGTTCACCGACAAGCTCAGCGGTGCTGCCAGCATCACCTGGGACCGTGGCACGAGCCATGGTTTCGGCACACAGACCGACACATGGACGTTCGGCAGCGGTCTTTCCTATGCGGCGACCGAGAACCTCGAATTCCGCCTCGCTGGCGCCGTCGGGATCCTGACGGGCGGCAGCTCCGGTCCGCAGACCTTTAACGGCCAGCCGGTTGGTACCGACGTGAAGTATGATTTCGACGACGATTTCTTCGCGGCCGTCTCGACATCGGTCAAGATCAAGTTCTGATCCATCATATCATCTGACAGTCCAGGGCCCGGTTTCGACCGGGCCTTTCTTTTGGTGTGGAGCCGTTTAACCAAACGCCTGGAGTGTCCCGCAATGTGACGATTCAGCAACACTTTTAATGCTAGAGTTTGCTACGATCAGACTCGTTCCGGCTATGTCCATTTCCCGCCACAAACAGGGAGCAGCGATAGTAGGAACAAACGTGCAAGGTGTGTTCGAGCCTGCGGCGTTTGGGGTGAAAGGGAGCTTGGACTGTCGTTCGTGATCTCAGATGTGGCCGCTGGCGGACTTGTGCAAGTGGTCGAATGAAATGATCGTTTCGGCAGGCGTATCGAAGCTTCATTGCGTGACGATTGCGCCGACAGTGTCGGCGATTTTGGCGAGTGTTGGACGGCCGGGGCCGTTCGGGCGTGTGTTTGCAGCGGTGATGAGTTCGGCGTGGCCGGCTGGAACGGAAGAATAAGACTGTGATGCTTGCGGGTGAACTGAAGTCACTGAAGGTTGCGATACTCGGCGTGTCGCTGGCGGTCTGCGGGACCATCGCCATGCCGGTCCATGCTTTTGATCCCGGTGCGGGCGTCACCAAGGAATCCGGTCCCTTCGCCCTCTTCAAGTTCGGTTTTTCCGCCTACAAGAATGGCCGCAAGGACGAGGCCGTCGAAGCCTACAAATATGCGGCCGAGAAGGGCCACACCGGCTCGCGCTGGGCGCTCGCCAACATGTATGCCTACGGCGACGGCGTCGCCGAGAATGACCTCGAAGCCTTCAAGATCTATAGCGAGATCGCTCAGCAGGGCGTGGAGCCGGGTTCGGAAGACACCGGCTATTTCGTCAACGCGCTGATTTCGCTCGCCGGCTACTATCGCCGCGGCATTCCCGACAGCCCCATCAAGTCTGACATGGCCCAGGCGCGTCAGCTCTATTTCCAGGCCGCTTCCACCTTCGGTGTCTCCGAGGCGCAGTTCCAGCTGGCGCGCATGCTGCTTTCGGGCGAGGGCGGTAGCGTCAACGTCCAGCAGGCCAAGAAGTGGCTCAACCGCGCTCGCAAGAGCGGCCACGCCGGCGCCATGGGCGTGTTCGGCAACGTCATCTTCCAGGAAGGCCAGACCGTGCGTGGTCTCGCCTACATGACGGCAGCACTTGACCAGTGTTCGCCGAAGGATCGTCCTTGGCTGCAGTCGATGCAGGAGCAGGCGTTTTCGATCGCCAATGAAGACGACCGGCGCACGGCGATCTCGCTGTCACAGAACCTGCACATGCAGGGCGACGACGACTGACATCGTCAGGCCTACTCAGCAAATCCCTCTCATCAGACGTGCAAACGGTCGTCGCGGAACTCTGAATGTCTGCGTGTGCTTGTCCGTTGATCGGCCATGGCAACGCAAATATGCAGCATCCCGTGCCGCCTGGGCACAGGATTAAAACGCCAAAAATCGAAGTGCTGGCGTCGGATCCGGCCCTCAAGCCGCCGCGAACTGGAACGTGCCGATGACCGGAACGTGGTCGGAGGGCTTCTCCCAGGCGCGCACATGCTTGTCGATCGAGGTCGAGACCAGGCGGTCCGCCGCCTCCGGTGACAGCATGAGATGGTCGATGCGGATGCCGAAGTTCTTCGGCCAGCAGCCGGCCTGGTAATCCCAGAACGTATAGAGCGGAACCGCGTCGGATGTGGCCCGCACAGCATCGGTGAAGCCGAGATTGCGCAGTCGGCGAAAGGCTTCGCGCGTTTCTGGCAGAAAGAGTGCGTCGTTCTGCCAGACCCTGATGTCCCAGCAATCGTGTTCCTCGGGGATCACATTGTAGTCGCCGGCAAGAATGAACGGCTCTTCGAGCCGCAGGCGCTGTTCCGCATAGGCCGCGAGCCGGCGCATCCAGGCGAGCTTGTAGGGGTACTTCTCGCTGTCGACGGGATTGCCGTTGGGCAGGTAGAGCGAGCAGACGCGGATGACGCCGCCCTCGACGGAAAAGACACCTTCAATGAATCGCGACTGCTCATCCGTTTCGTCCCCAGGGAGGCCGCGATTGACCTCGTCCGGGCGCAGCTTCGACAGCAGCGCCACGCCGTTGAAACCTTTCTGGCCATGGGTCTCGACGTGATAGCCGAGCGCCTCGATCTCGAGCCGCGGAAAGCCTTCGTCGACCGATTTGATCTCCTGGAGGCAAACGATGTCGGGGCTTGATTCCTTCAGCCAGGACAAAAGGCCGTCGATCCGCGCCTTGACGCCATTGATGTTCCAGGTGGCAATCTTCATGGCTCGAAACGCCCTTCCATTTCGGTTCGTCCTTCCGGTGCGCTTCTTGTAGCCGCTCCGGATTCTTTTGACAAATCCGATACCTGCGGTTCGTCGGAGGGTTTGCGTTCGCGGGCGCGACGAGACCTTGGGTGACGGGCTCCGTGTATACGGTATCGGCGCGGACGCCCGAATTGATTCCGTTTCATGGCCGGCTATAGTCCCCGGCATGATCGATCTCGTGCAGAATTACTGGCCGCATATCCTGGCCGTGCTGTCCTTCGTGCTTGGCATCCCCGCTGCCATCCATGCGGCGATGAAAAAGGACGACGTGCGCGCTGCGGCCGGTTGGGTCGGCGTTGTCCTGCTTTCGCCGATCGTCGGTGCGCTGCTCTATGCGGTTGCCGGTATCAACCGTATCCGTCGATCCTCGATCGGATCGCAGCGCGCGCTGCTGCGCGGGCATGGGCCTGATCAGTTTGGCCGTTTCGACGTATCGGACACGGAGATTGGCAGTCGCTTTGGTGAACGCTTCGCGGCGATGAAAATTCTAGGCGACCGCGTCTCGCGCCACCGCATGTGCACCGGCAACCAGATTACGGTGCTAGCCGGCGGCGATGCCGCCTACGCGGCCATGCTGGATGCGATCGCCGGCGCGCGACGCAGCCTCTTGCTCGAGAGCTACATCTTCGATCGCGATGTTATCGGCTTGCGCTTTGCGGATGCCCTGATCGCCGCCGTTGCCCGCGGCGTCGAGGTGCGCGTGCTCATCGACGCGGTCGGTGCGCGCTACTCGGTGCCGAGCATCGTCGGCCACCTGGAGCAGGCTGGCGTCCCGACGGCGGTCTTTAACGGCAACATCATCATGGGACTGCGGTTGCCCTATGCCAATCTGCGCACGCACCGCAAGATCCTGGTGGTCGACGGCAGCATCGCCTTTGCCGGAGGCATGAACATCCGTGCCGGCTTTACCCGCGAGGCCGCCGGGCAGGAACCGTCCCAGGATACGCATTTTCGCATGGTCGGGCCGGTCGTCGCCGATATTTTTCAGGTCTCGGCCGAAGACTGGCAGTTTTCAAGCGGCGAACAACTGATCGGCGAGGCGTGGAGGATCGAGGAAGCGCCCTCGGTCGCAAGCCAGACCTCGGTCTTGATGCGTGCCGTGCCCTCCGGCCCGGACGCCACCAATGAAACCAATCACAAGATGCTGATGGGGGCGTTCTCGGTTGCGCAGAAGAACATCCGCGTGATGTCGCCGTATTTCCTGCCGGATCGCGAACTGATCAGCGCGCTTGTCACCGCCGCGCGCAGGGGAGTGGAGGTCGACATCATCGTTCCGGCGGTCAACAATCTGCTCCTGGTCGACCGCGCGATGACGGCCCAGTTCGATCAGGTGCTGAAGGGACATTGCCGTGTCTGGCGCGCGAAGGGCGCCTTCAATCATTCAAAGCTGCTGACGGTCGACGGGCGCTGGGCCTATGTCGGGTCCACCAATCTGGACCCGCGCTCGCTTCGGCTCAACTTCGAGTTCGACCTGGAGGTCCTGGACGACGGATTCGCACGGTCGATCGACGAAACCATTTCCGAAGTCCTGGCCGACGCCGAACCCGTCACGCTTGAAAGATTGCGCAAGAAGTCGTTCCCAGACCGGCTGGTCAATCGCATCCTCTGGCTGGGGTCGCCCTATCTCTAGAGGTGGGGAGGTGACCGCCCGCGGCCGATCCGATCGCCCGTGTCAGATGGAAAAGCTTGTTCCGCATCCGCAACTTGCGACGGCATTCGGATTCTTGATCTGAAACGATTGGCCGAGCAGGTTGTCGACGAAGTCGATCTCGGAGCCGCCCATGTAGACGAGCGACAGGCTGTCGATCAGCACCTTGGCCTCGTTCTTCTCCAGGACCAGGTCGTCCTCATTGGTGCTGTCGACCAGGTCGAACTTGTAGGAGAAGCCCGAGCAGCCGCCGCCTTCGACGGAAACGCGCATGGCATTGTTGTGGCTGTCCGAACGCAGGATCGTCGCGATCCGCTTTGCGGCTGCATCCGAGAGGGTCACGGTTTCGGTGGTCATATCTGCCTCCTGCCGGGGTCAAGAACGGGAGAGAATTGTCATGTGTCGTGGCAACGATCAGGCCGGTTCCCTTACTTGTG
The DNA here is from genome assembly GCF_035999135.1 of Ensifer sp. Classification (GTDB taxonomy): domain Bacteria; phylum Pseudomonadota; class Alphaproteobacteria; order Rhizobiales; family Rhizobiaceae; genus Ensifer. Next base: position 3,300 of record NZ_DASYGZ010000239.1, on the reverse strand, counting down.
TCAAAGGCGCTGGCCAAGCCGTTGCTTCCGCTTGCGGAATCGGTCGATGCTTGCATGACGCGTTTCCGTGGCTTTCACTATAGGTATGAAGGCCTGAATGTCCCGTCAATGGGACGACGAGTAGGTGGAAGATGACATTCGACAAAAATGCGCTGGGTTTCGGTTATGGCGAACATGCGCCGTTCGCGTCGAACCCCTGGGCAACACGCGGGCGCCTCTATCCTGAACAGACGAGCGCCACGCGCTCCGACTTTCAGCGCGACCGGGACCGTATCGTCCACACCACCGCATTCCGGCGGCTCAAGCACAAGACCCAGGTCTTCATCGCCGCGGACGGCGATCACTATCGCACCCGTCTGACGCACACGATCGAGGTGGCGCAGATTGCCCGGGCGCTTGCGCGTGCGCTCAAGCTTGACGAAGACCTCGCCGAGGGCGTGGCGCTGGTGCACGATTTCGGCCACACGCCCTTCGGCCACACCGGAGAGGATGCGCTTCACGACATGCTGAAGCCCTATGGCGGCTTCGACCACAATGCCCAGTCGCTTCGCATCGTCACCAAGCTCGAGCGCCGCTATGCCGAGTTCGACGGCTTGAACCTCACCTGGGAAAGCCTGGAAGGGCTGGTCAAGCACAATGGACCGCTGCTGACGGCTGACGGTGAGGGCACCCGTGGCCCTGTGCCGCAGCCGATCCTGGACTACTGCGCGCTCCACGATCTGGAGCTATCGAGCTATGCGAGCCTTGAAGCCCAGGTGGCCGCCATCGCCGACGATATCGCCTACAACACCCACGACATCGACGACGGGCTGAGGTCCGGCTATCTGACGTTCGAGATGCTGGAAGACGTGCCGTTTCTGGCAGAGCTGATGCGCGCGGTTCACGATCGCTATCCGGGGCTTGAAAGCAGCCGCTTCACCCACGAGATCATGCGACGGCAGATCACCGCGATGGTCGAGGACGTGATCGGCGTCGCGCAGCACAATCTCTCGGAGATCCGCCCTGAAAGCGCCGCGGACGTGCGCCAGGCGGGGACGGTCATGGCGACGTTCTCCGACGCGATGGGTGAGACGGACAAGCAGATCAAGCGGCTTCTGATGACGCGGATCTATCGCCATCCTGAAGTCATGCGGGTGCGGGAAAACGCAGCCTCGATCGTCTGCGACCTGTATCACGCCTTCATGGCGGACCCGAAACTGATGCGCGAACACTATTGGATCGATCAGATTGCCGGCATGGCCGAACCGGCCAGGGCCCGTCATGTCGGGGACTACCTTGCCGGCATGACCGATACGTTTGCGATCGGCGTGCACAAGCGCTTGTTTGACCATACGCCCGATTTGCGCTAGGGACGCCCCGCCCGGAGGCTTGCGGTTCGGCCGAACCGAGCCTCCTTTTTTAAGTTTTGCACCGACCACCCGTGGTCGGGAAAAGCGGACGGATAACATGAATCTCTTCACGGACTTCGAATCAAGAATTAAGGATATTCTCGAAACGCTTGAAAGCGTTCGAGAAAAGCGATCCGAGCTTGATTTCGGCCGTGTCAATGTCGAGCCGCCGCGCGATCCGAGCCACGGCGATGTCGCGACTAATGCGGCGATGGTGCTCGCCAAGCCGCTGGGCATGAACCCGCGCGCGCTCGCCGAGCTTATCGTCGAGAAGCTCAAGCAGGATTCCGAAGTTGTCGACGTTTCCGTCGCTGGCCCCGGCTTCATCAACGTTCGGCTTTCGGTGTCTTACTGGCAGAAGATCCTGTCGGCGATGGTGCGCACCGGTGTCGATTACGGTCGCAGCGCGGTCGGCGGCGGACGCAAGGTCAACGTTGAATATGTGTCCGCCAATCCGACAGGCCCGATGCATGTCGGCCATTGCCGCGGCGCCGTCGTCGGGGACGCGCTTGCGAACCTGCTGGGCTTTGCCGGCTATCAGGTGACGAAGGAATACTACATCAACGATGCGGGCTCGCAGATCGACGTTCTCGCACGCTCGGCGTTCCTGAGATACCGCCAGGCGCTTGGCGAAGAGATCGGCGAAATCCCGGCGGGCCTTTATCCCGGCGATTACCTTGTGCCGGTCGGCGAAGCGCTCGCCGACGAATTCGGCACGAGCCTCAGGCTGATGCCCGAAGACAAGTGGATGCCGCTCGTCAAGGATCGCACGATCGACGCGATGATGGTGATGATCCGCGAGGATCTCGCGGCGCTGAACGTCAGTCATGACGTCTTCTTCTCCGAGCGGACGCTTCACGCAAACGGCGCGGCCGCCATTCGCACGGCGATCAACGATCTGACCTTCAAGGGCCATGTCTACAAGGGCACGCTGCCGCCGCCGAAGGGGCAATTGCCGGAGGACTGGGAAGACCGCGAGCAGACGCTGTTCCGCTCGACCGAGGTCGGCGACGATATCGACCGGCCGCTGATCAAGTCGGACGGCAGCTACACCTATTTCGCCGCCGATGTTGCCTACTTCAAGGACAAGTTCGACCGCGGCTTCGACGAGATGATCTATGTGCTCGGCGCCGATCATGGCGGCTACGTCAAGCGGCTTGAGGCATTGGCGCGGGCCGTCTCCGGCGGTTCGTCGAAGCTGACGGTCCTGCTTTGCCAGCTGGTCAAGCTCTTCCGCGACGGCGAGCCGGTCAAGATGTCTAAGCGCTCGGGTGATTTTGTCACGCTTCGCGACGTCGTCGATGAAGTCGGGCGCGATCCCGTGCGGTTCATGATGATCTACCGCAAGAACTCGGAACCTCTCGATTTCGATTTTGCCAAGGTCACCGAACAGTCCAAGGACAACCCGGTGTTTTATGTGCAGTACGCGCATGCGCGCTGCTGCTCGGTGTTCCGCCAGGCCAAGGACGCGTTTCCGGGGCTGGATATCGAATCACTCGACCTTGCGGGCGCGGTAAACGGGCAGATCGTCGATCCGGCGGAACTTCAGCTTGTCGCCAAGCTGGCAGAATATCCGCGCGTGATCGAAGCTGCGGCACTCGCCCAGGAGCCGCATCGCATAGCGTTTTACCTGTATGATCTTGCCGCTGCCTTCCACGGTCACTGGAACAAAGGTAAAGAGAATCCGGAATTACGTTTTGTTAACGATAAAAATAGAGAATTAAGTACTGCCAGACTCGGGCTGGTGCATGCTGTCGCTTCGGTATTGAAATCCGGCCTGTCTATTACAGGCACCTCCGCACCGGAGGAAATGCGATAAGTACTGTCACCATTTTCCCACAATGCACTGGCACAGCGTTACAGGCAATTGTGAGTGGAGAGCATGGCAGACAAACAATTCGCACGAAGCGGG
>NZ_DASYGZ010000238.1:0-48585 GCF_035999135.1 Ensifer sp. | reverse complement strand
ATAAGGCACCGCATCCCACTTCGGACCGCCGACGGCGCCAAACAGCACCGCATCTGCCGCGAGCGCCTTTGCCATGTCCCCTTCCGAAATCGCCTGGCCGTGGGCGTCATAGGCCGAACCGCCGACCAGGCCCTCGTCGGTCACGAAGCCGGCGGAAAGCTCGGCGTTCATGTAGGCGATGATCTTGCGGACTTCCGCCATGGCTTCCGGGCCGATGCCGTCGCCGGGCAGAAGGAAGAGGTTGCGCACAGTCATGGATAGTCCTTCTCGCGGGGGGAAAACTCGGCCGCGTTCTAGCGCAACTTCGTATCGAGGGAAATCGGCGAAACGAAAGATTTGTGCGCGCACGCCAGGCGGTGCGTTCCCGGCGGAACAGCTGCTGTGCCGGGGGAGTGCGATGGTGTTTGCAAGGCAACGCATCTGCCGGCCATCGACCCTTCGAGGAGAAGATCATGTACAAGTTCGTCCGCGCGGTCGCCGCACATCTCCGGGCCACGACCAGGAACCTGACGTTTGCCGGCAAGCGGTCATCCGCGTCCTCCTATCAGTGGCTTCGCTTTCCGCTTGACTGAATCGGTGCCCCCGGATCGAATGCGGGAAACGCAACCGGGAACCTGCCATGTCCGAGACGCTTTTGTTCGGAGCTTTTCTCGCCGCTCTTTCCTATGTCCTCATTCCCGGACCGGCGTTTCTGGCGTTGCTCGGCATTGGGGCGGGCCAGGGACGCAAGGCAGGCGCGCTGTTCATGGGCGGGCATCTGGCCGGTGACGTCCTCTGGTCGACCCTTGCGCTGGTTGCGATCGTCGGCGCGCGCTCGGTCGGCACCACGATCTTCGATATTCTCGGCCTCTTCTGCGGTGCCTATCTCGGGTGGATCGGCTGGACGGCACTGCGCGCGAGACCGGCGGGCGAAAGCCGCGCCCTCGTAACTGTCGAGCGTCCCTTGCGCCGTGGGCTGATCTTCGGGCTCACCAATCCCAAAGGCTATCCGGTTGCGCTTGCAACCTTCACCGCCCTGCTCGCCAGCTCTGCCAGTGCGCTCGACTTCAACGCCCTGCCGGCGTTGCTCGGCGTCTCGCTCATCGGCTTTCTCGTCGCAGACCTGATCCTGATTGTCATCATCGGCACGTCTGTCGTCAGGCGCTTCTACCGACGCCATGAGCTGGCGATTGTCCGGCTCTCGGGCCTTCTGTTCATCGGGTTTGCCGTGCAGGCCGTGTGGCATGCGGCGCCCGGTCTTCTCGGTCTGCGCAAGCCTTGACGGTGCCGGCATCGGCAACCACCTACATTTTCGCCGCTTCCTTCTGTCATGGTCTGCGGTGTCTCTCCCCGGCCCTAAGCCGAGCCTGCATGCGAAAGGATTTCTGATGACCACTCTCAACCCCGCGCTCACACAGTGGACTGGCCACGAGGGCTTGCCCCGTTTCGACCTGGTGAAGGACGAGGATTTCGCACCCGCATTCGAGGCGGCGTTCCGGGAGCACGAGGCCGAGATCGACGCGATTGCCGACAATCCGCTTCAACCAACCTTCGAAAACACGATCGTCGCGCTGGAGATTGCCGGCGACGCGCTTTCGCGGGTGTCCTCGATCTTCTGGAACAAGGCGGGCGCCGACACCAACGAGACCATCCAGGCGCTGGAGCGCGAAATCGCGCCCAAGATGTCGCGGCACTATTCGAAGATCGGCATGAATGCGGCGCTGTTCAAGCGCATCGATACGCTCTGGCAGGGGCGGGAGGCGCTTGGCCTCGACCTCGAAGCCACCCGGGTGCTTGAGCGGCACTGGAAGGGCTTCGTCAAATCCGGCGCCAAGCTCGAAAAGCCGCAACAGGAGCGGCTCGCGGCGATCAACGAGAAGCTTGCGGGCATCGGCGCGAAATTCGGCCAGAACGTCCTTGCCGACGAAAAGAACTGGGTGCTCTTCCTTGAGAGCGAGAAACAGCTTGCCGGCCTGCCGGATTTCCTGCGCGACGCGATGGCGGCCGTCGCCGCAGATCGTGGCCAGAAGGGGAAATTCGCCGTCACGCTCTCGCGCTCGATCATCGAGCCGTTCCTGACCTTCTCCGACAATCGCGACTTGAGGGAACAGGCTTTCCGCGCCTGGATCGCACGCGGCGAGAACGGCGGTGAAACCGACAATCGTGGACTGATCGCCGAGATGCTGGCGCTTCGCGGCGAAAAGGCGAAACTGCTCGGCTATGAGAATTTTGCGGCGCTGAAGCTCGACGACACCATGGCGAAGTCGCCCGATGCGGTGAACGGACTGTTGATGCAGGTCTGGGAAAAGGCTGTCGCCCGCGCCCGCGAGGAAGAGGCCGAGCTTGCCAGGCTGATTGCTGCCGAGGGCCGCAACCACGACGTCATGCCATGGGACTGGCGGCATTACGCGGAAAAGCTCAGGGCCGAGAAATTCAGTTTCTCCGAAGGTGAACTCAAGCCCTATCTGCAGCTCGAAAAGATCATCGACGCCTGCTTCGACGTCGCCAAGCGGCTGTTCGGCATCACGGCGACGGAAAAGAAGGGCGTTGCCGGTTATCACCCTGACGTGCGGGTGTTCGAGATCAAGGACGCATCGGGCAAGCTGGTCGCGCTGTTCCTCGGCGACTTTTTCGCCCGGCCATCGAAGCGTTCCGGTGCATGGATGAGCTCGTTCCAGTCGCAGCACAAGCTGAAGCTCAAGAACGGCGCCGAAGGCGAACTGCCGATCATCTACAACGTCTGCAATTTTGCGAAACCCGCCCAGGGCAAGCCGGCGCTGCTGTCGCTTGATGACGCCCGCACCCTCTTCCACGAGTTCGGGCATGCGTTGCATGGCATGCTATCTGATGTCACCTACCCCTCGGTTTCCGGTACCGGCGTGTCGCGCGACTTCGTCGAACTGCCGTCGCAGCTCTACGAGCATTGGCTGACGGTGCCGGATATCCTGAAGCGCTACGCCGTTCACTACCAGACCGGCGAACCGATGCCCGAGGCCTTGCTCGGCAAGGTGCTGGCGGCGCGGACCTTCAACTCCGGCTTTGCCACCGTCGAGTTCACCTCCTCGGCACTGGTCGACATGGCCTACCATACGGCTGAAACGGTCACCGAACCGCTGGCGCTCGAAGCAAGGAAGCTCGAAGAGATCGGCATGCCGAAGTCCATCGTCATGCGCCATCGCAGCCCGCATTTCCTGCACGTCTTTTCGGGCGACGGCTATTCGGCCGGTTACTATTCCTACATGTGGTCGGAAGTGCTCGACGCGGACGCTTTCGCTGCGTTCGAGGAAACCGGCAATGCCTTCGATCCGGATATGGCCGGACGCCTCAAGGATCACATCTATTCGGTCGGCGGATCGGTCGACCCGGAAGACGCCTACAAAGCCTTCCGCGGCAAGCTGCCGAGCCCGGATGCGATGCTGGCGAAAAAGGGCCTCGCGGCCTGAGGGTGATGCCCGGTCACGCTGGATGGCGTGATCGTGCGCTCCACAGGGCGCGCGCCGTTCGGCAGGCCGCGGCGAAATCGTCGCTTCCGTCAAGGCTGATGAGGGCTGCGGCCGCCGTCGTCATGATGATCGTTTCCGCCCGCTCGTCGCGGGCGGCACCTGTCCAAACCGCCTGCCAGTATTCGCGGCTGCTGAGGCCCGTGCGCAGTTCAGCCGGCGGCGCAGCTGCCGCTGGAACGATGAGGTCCGACGGTTCGCCCGCGACAAGCCGGAAGAGCGGGGTCTGCCGGTAGGGCGTGAATTCCGCATGATCCCGCGTGTTGCCGAGGATCGTCAGGTCCTGCGTGCCAAGCAACAGGGCGATGTCGCGGCTGATCGTGCGGCTCGATGGGTTGGCGACGCCAAGCAGGCTGGCACGGGCGCTGAGCGGGTTGAGAAGGTGGATGGCGGCATTCAGCGGCATGCGCATCTCCATCAGGCGATAGAGCCCCAGCAGCCGATAGATCTGCGGAGCCAGCACCGACAGCGGCAGGTAGGCGATGCCAGCTGCGGAAAGCGCATCATGAGCCGCTTCGACGGAGCGGCAGATCGGGATGCCTGCGCAGGCTGCCGCGACTTCCAGCTTGTGTCGTTCCTCGCTTTCCTCGCCATAATTGCCATGCAGGACGACACGATGGCCGGCCGCGGCCACCAGCCGCGCCGCATGCAGGAACCAGGGGGCGGTTTTCAGCTTGGGTGAGAGATAGCAGGGCCAGTCGAGGTCGGCCGCGCCCTCTCCCGGTTCGACTGCGCCGATATGCCGTCGCATGGCGCGCACGAAACCTGCGATTTCGATCGCGGTCGGCCCGCGATAGTGCAGCACGGTCATCAGCGCGCCGATCTGCACCGGATCCGCTTCGCCGGCGAGAATGATCGCCAGCGCATCCTCAGCTTCGTCTTCACTCAAGGGCCGGCTGCGCCCCGCGCCCGTGCCGATCGTGGCGATGCAGCGGGCAAGCCGTTTTTGCGGTGCGGCGTCGCCGCCGATCCCGGCGAGCTTTGCCGCGAAATCCTCCGGAGCCGGTTCGCCTTCCAGAAGCCGGCTCGGCCGGACCGAAAGGGGCGGAGCGTTGCTGAGCCCCTGCCCGACCCAGCCCGAGTGACGCGCTTGAACCGAGGTGGACGGCCTCCGGGATCGGTCTGCGCCAAAAAGCGCCTCGGTCTCGGCCGCAACCGCCCGCACGCGCAGCCGCAGAGATTCAGCAAGCGGTGTCGGACGAAGCCCGTGGCCGGTGCGCAGAAACAGCGGATCGTCATAGTCGTCGCGCAGTTGGCCGAGCAGGCGGCTCATCGCCGACGGCTGCAGCCCGACGCTTGCCGCCGCCCGGCTGACGCTGTTTTCCCTGAGCAGCGCGTCGAGCGCCAGCAGCAGGCGCAATTTTCGGAGATCTGTCTGGCGCTCGCTCGAGTCCGATCCGACCGTCGTCTCGTCCGCTGCCTCACTCGCTATCACTCGGTGCCGCCTCACTGTCTGTTCCGGCATATTCGCAAGCCGTGTTTTGCGCCTGTTCAAATTTAGAACGGTTCCAAAACAGCGACGTTGCCGCCTGTCTCGCCAATATCTAAGTGGAGTTCGTTACTCAAGATATATGTGGGGCAAAGATGATCAAACGGGTGGGGCCTGCATTGGAAACCGGTGGCTCGTGGTGGCAGGCGGCGCCGTCACCAGGGCGCGTTTCGTTTGGCTGGTCGCGGCGTTTCGTTTGCGCTTGCCTTGCGGGCACGGCACTCGCCCTGCCGGTGAATGCGCAGGCGCAGAAGGCCAAGGAAAAGGCCGAGCAGGAGACAACCGAGCTCGAGCAGATCGTGGTAACGGCGACCGGCTTCGAACAGAACGTCAAGGAGGCGCCGGCCAGCATCACGGTCGTGACCGGCGAGGATCTGCGCAAGCGATCGTTCCGAGACCTGACGGATGCGCTCAGGGATGCGCAAGGGGTGGCCGTCACAGGTGTGGCCAACGAGCGCGATATCTTCATCCGCGGCCTGCCCGGCTCCTACGCGCTGATCCTCGTGGACGGCAAACGCCAGAGCACGCGCGACGCGCGCACCAACGGCAATTCTGGTTTCGAGCAGAGTTTCATCCCGCCGGCAGCGGCCATCGAGCGGATCGAGATCGTGCGCGGTCCGATGTCGTCGCTCTACGGTTCCGATGCCATGGGCGGCGTCATCAACATCATCACCCGCAAGGTCGCCGACACTTGGACCGGTTCGGTCACGACCGACGGCACGATGCAGCAGCACAAGCGCTTCGGCAACTCGGGTCAGATGTCGTTTTATGCCAGCGGTCCAATTCTCAAGGATACGCTCGGCGTGCAGATCTGGGGCCGGGGACTCAAGCGTGGTGAGGACAAACTTCTCTCCGGCATCACCGGCGCAAAGGAGCACGACCTGACGGGGCGGCTAGCCTATACGCCGAACGAGGACCACGACTTTTTCCTGGAGGGCGGGAAGGCGCGGCTGAAGCGCGACGCCAATGTCGGCAACACGATCGCGCCGGGCCCGCGGGCCGTCAGCACCTACAACGAAAACGACCGCGACCACTGGTCGTTCTCGCACACCGGGCGCTGGGGCCCGACGACCTCCGATTTCTCGATCCTGCAGGAATGGGCCGAGCGGCGGAACTACAACTACAGCCAGGCGGACAGCCGCTTCGTCAAGCAGCAGCGCGCGCCGGAGGTTCGCAACACCGTCATCGACGGCAAGTTCACCACGCCCTTCGATCTTGGCGGCAGCCACACGCTGGTCACCGGCGGGCAGTATTTCGAGGCGCGGTTGTCGGACCAGAATCCGGGCCGACGCAGTGGTCAGAACGAAACCTTCTCGGCGACGCAATGGGCGCTGTTTGCCGAGGACGAGTGGCGCATGGTCGACAGTTTCGCCCTGACCACGGGCCTGCGGCTCGATCACCACCAGGAATACGGCTACCATCTGAGCCCGCGCATCTATGGCGTCTGGGACGCGACCGACATGCTGACGGTGAAGGGCGGCGTCTCCACCGGCTTCCGCGCTCCGGATATCCGCAGCATTGCGCCGGGCTATGCCTATACGACCGGCGGCGGTGGCTGCACCTACGGGCCAAGCGGGACCTGCGGCGTGATCATCGCCGATCCGAACCTGAAGGCCGAATCGAGCACCAGCTATGAAATCGGCGCGGTCTGGGACAACGGCGACGTCATCCTCGGCGGCACCTATTTCTACACGGATTTCAAGGACAAGATATCCAACCTGCCGGTGATGGACGCGTCCGGAAATCCGGTGCGCTGGAGCGAGGATCCGAACTACCGCCTCTGGTACAACTACAACATCGATGACGCGATCATCCAGGGCGTGGAACTGACCGCCACGTGGAACGCGACCGCGGACCTGACGCTGCGCGCCAGCTATACCTACACCCAGTCGGAGCAGAAGACAGGCGATTTTGCAGGTTTCCCGCTGGCGCGCACGCCGGAGCACATGGCCAATCTGCGGGCTGACTGGTTCACGCCGATCGAGGGCCTCGAGGCCTGGGCCTCGGTCAACTATCACGGCGAGGAAATCTCTGCCGGCCCGCGCGTCTCCACCACCAGCGGAAAACCGGTGAAGATCAACGGCAAGACGGGCTACAAGTACGACGCCTATGCGACCGTCGATATCGGCACGAAATACGACGTCGGCGAAGGGCTGACGCTCAACGCAGCCGTCTACAACCTTCTCGACAAGGAGGTCGAACCGACGGACTTCAATGCCGTCGGCGAAGGCCGCCGCTTCTGGCTGAGCCTGACGGCGACATTCTGACCACGTCAGCGTTCGCCGGTCCACATGGGATGAGAAAGCAACGGCGCGCCCAAGGGGCGCCGTTCGCAATTGGGCTCATGCGACCTGCTCGACACCCAGGGTTGATAGCAGGCTCTGCATCCGCGACACCGCCAGGTCCGGCCGGTCGAGCACATTGGCGCGGTCGGCGAGACGGAAGATGTCGGAATAGTGCAACACCCCGCGCGCCGACTGCATGCCCGCCGGCATGGTGAAGTGCCGCTGGTGGCCGTTCAGCCAGGCGAGGAAGACGACGCCGGCCTTGTAGTACTGCGTCGGGGCTTCGAAGATCTTGCGCGACAGGGGAACGGTCGGCTCGATCACGCCGCGAAAGGTCGAAAGGTCGTCCTTTGCCAGTGCCGCCAGCGCCCTGGAGGCGGACGGCGCCACGGCGTCGAAGATGCCGAGCAGCGCATGACTGTACTTGCGGCCGTCGCCTTCGATCAGTTCGGCATAGTTGAAGTCGTCGCCGGTAAAGCAGAGCACCCCATCGGGCAGGCGGTCGCGCAGCGCCACCTCCCTGGCGTTGTCGAGCAGCGAGATCTTGATGCCCTCGACCTTGTCGCGGTTGGCCTCGATGATCGATAGCACGGTATCGAGCGCTTGGTCGAAATCGTCTGAGCCCCAATAGCCCCGAAGCTGTGGGTCGAACATGTCGCCGAGCCAGTGCAGCACCACCTTGTGCCGCGTTTGGCCGAGGATGCGACCGTAGACATGGCGATAATCGTCGGCGGAACGTGCGACGCGGGCGAGCGCTCGGCTCGCCATCATGATCGTCCGGCCCCCCTCGCCTTCGACGAAGCCGACCTGTTCCTCATAGGCCGCGATCACGTCGTCCAGGGAGCGCGCGTCAGCGGGCGCCAGATGATCTGTACCGGCGCCGCAGGCGAGATCGGCGCCCGGGACCTGCCGCGCCTCGGCCATCGAGCGGCGGATCAGTTGCTGCGCGCCCGGCCACGCCAGACCCATGCCACGCTGGGCCGTATCCATCGCTTCGGCGATCTTGAAGCCCAGGCCCCAGAGGTGATGGCGGAACGCCATCGTCGCGTCCCAGTCGATTGCCGGATTGCCCCAGGGATCGAGATCCCTGATCGGATCGGAAACCACATGGGCGGCTGCGTAGGCGATGCGGCTGAACGTCGGCGGCGTCTGCGGCCGCTCAATCGGTGTTCCCGTCAGCCGGTAGAGTTCGAGTGAACCGTCTTGGCGCGGCAGCGTCAGGCTTGTCATCGGGTCGGTCTCCTCCGCAGACGTTTGTCCTGAAATACTTTGGATCGTTCCAAATGGCAAGCGGCATTATTTTTAAGCTCGAATGCCTGACGTGCGGTTGGCGGCATCGCTGCCGTTTCCGACTGTTTTATATAGCTATTTTTAGACGCAAGATGCGACCGTCGCAAAATAAACGGTCATTCTCTTCCGCCAAGATGGCGTCGATCGCCGAAAAAGTGATCGCGGCCATCTTGACGAAATTGGAACGTTCCAATTATGAAAGAGGAAAGCAGACAAGAGAATTCGGGAGGATACTGTGGTCAAGGACAGGGTAACGGTCATCGATATCGCACACGCCGCCGGCGTGTCGAAGTCGACCGTGTCGCTCGTCCTTCAGGGCAGTTCGCTGGTCAACGAGGCGACGCGGGCCAAGGTCAACGCAGCCATTCGCGACCTCGGTTATGTCTACAATCGCAGTGCCGCCAATCTTCGCCAGTCGAAGTCCAAGATCATTGGCATCGTCGTCAACGACCTGACCAACAGCTTCTTTGCCGAGCTCGCCGTCGGCGTCGATGCGGTCGTGCAGTCGGCGGGCTTCGTGCAGTTCCTTGCCAACACCGGTGAAAAGATCGAGCGCCAGCGCGAAGTCGTCGCATCGATGCGCGAGCACGGTGTCTCCGGCCTGATCGTCTCGCCGGCGCGCGGCACCGAGGCTTCGGATCTCGCGCCGTTGGTCGACAGCGGCATTCCCGTGGTCCTCGTCGTTCGCGATATCGCCGGCGCCGAGGTTTCCTCGCTGATTTCCGACAACCACGCCGGTGCCATGGCCGCGGTGCGGCACCTCATCGAGCGCGGCCACCAGCGCATCGCCTTCCTTGGCGGCTTTCCCGATACCGCCGTCTTCGAGGCGCGCATGCGCGGTTATCGCGACGCTCTGATCGAGGCCGGCATGCCGGCTGCGGAGGCGCTGGTCATCGGTTCGGCGCCGTCGCGCGCCGGTGGCGTGACGGCGGTCGAGCAGGCGATGATGCTTGGCGATCGGCCGACGGCGGCGCTTTGCTTCAACGACGCGGTCGCCTTCGGCGTCTGTGATGGCCTGAGGGCGCGGCGGCTGGAGCCAGGCGCCGATTTCGCCGTCATCGGTTTCGACGACGTGATCGAGGCGAAGACCGCCGTGCCGGCGCTGACGACGGTGTCCGTCGATCCGCAAGGCATGGGGCAGCGGGCTGCCGAACTGCTCCTGAAGCAGATCAAGGCCGGCAAGGCGGAACCCGAGGCGATCGTCGGTTCGGTCCGCCTCGTCGTTCGTCAGAGCTGTGGCGGGCAATTGGAGAGAAAAAGGGAGGCACTGGCATGACACGGTGGGGTCTGATCGGCGCAAGCACGATTGCACGCGAATGGGTGATCGGCGCGATCCGCGCTGCCGGGGGCGAGGTCGTCTCGGTCATGAGCACCAGCGCCGAGCGAGGTGCTGCCTATGCCGAGGAAAACAATATTGCGAAGTCGGTGACTTCGCTTGCCGAACTGGTCGGCGATCCCGATGTCGATGCCGTCTATGTCTCGACCACCAACGAATTGCATCGCGAGCAGACGCTGGCGGCGATTGCCGCCGGAAAACACGTTCTTTGCGAAAAACCCCTGGCGATGACGCTTGAGGATGCCCGCGAGATGGTGTCGGCGGCGCGCGAGGCCGGTGTTGTGCTTGCAACCAATCATCACCTGCGCAACGCTGCCGCACACCGGGCGATGCGCGATGCGATCGCCGAAGGCAAGATCGGCCGGCCGATCGCCGCGCGTGTTTTCCACGCCGTCTATCTGCCGCCGCACCTGCAGGGCTGGCGGCTGGAGCGGCCGGATGCCGGTGGCGGCGTCATCCTCGACATCACCGTGCATGATGCCGATACGCTGCGCTTCATCCTCAACGACGACCCGGTGGAAGCCCTCGCCATCAGCCACAGTGCCGGCATGGGCAAGGAAGGACTGGAAGACGGCGTGATGGGCGTTATCCGTTTCCGTTCCGGCGTCATCGCCCAGTTCCATGACGCGTTCACCACCAGATACGCCGAGACCGGCCTTGAAGTGCATGGCACCGAGGGATCGCTGGTTGGCCGCAATGTGATGACGCAAAAGCCCATCGGCACGGTGACGCTGCGCAATGCCGATGGCGAGACCGAACTTACGCTCGACCATCGCAATCTCTACGAAACCGCGCTTTCCGCCTTCCATGCGGCGGCTCAGGGCAACGGCCGTCCATCGGCGACGGGCGAAGACGGCGTCTGGTCGCTGGCGGCTGGTCTTGCCGTGGTCAAGGCGGCAGCCACCGGCCAGGCCGTGGCGATCGAAACGGGACTTTGAACGGATGTCGATGAACAAGCATATCTCGCCGGCCGAAGCGGCGGCCCTGATCCCGGATGGCGCGGTGGTTTCCGTCTCGTCGTCGAGCGGTCTCGGTTGCCCGGACCTGATGCTGAAGGCGATCGGAGAGCGTTTCGAGGCGACCGGCCATCCGCGCAACCTGACGACGTTGCATCCGATCGCCGCCGGCGACATGAGCGGCATCAAGGGGGTCGACTACATCGCCAAGAAAGGGCTCTTGAAGAAGATCATCGGCGGCTCCTACCCTTCCGGTCCGTCGAGTGCCGAACCGCCGCTGATCTGGCAGATGATCGGCTCTGACGAAGTCGCCGCCTACAACATTCCCTCGGGCATCCTGTTCGACATGCATCGCGAGGCCGCGGCCAAGCGCCCTGGTGTGATGACCAAGGTCGGGCTCGACACCTTCGTCGATCCGTCGCGCGAAGGCTGCGCCATGAACGCCTCGGCTGCCGCCGAGCCGGTCGTGAAGAAAGTCTCCTTCGAGGGGGAGGACTGGCTTTATTTCAAGGCGATCGCGCCGCAGGTGGCGATCATCCGCGCGACGACGGCCGACGAGCGCGGCAACCTCACCTATGAGCACGAGGGCGCCTATCTCGGCGGCCTCGACCAGGCGCTCGCCGCGCGCAACAATGGCGGTATCGTCATTGCCCAGGTCAAGCGCGTCACCAAGGAAGGCTCGTTGAAGCCGCACGACGTGCGGGTGCCGGGCGTGCTCGTTGACTATGTGATCGTCGATCCCGACCAGAAGCAGACGACCCAGACGCTCTACGATCCGGCGATCTCCGGCGAGATCTTCCGGCCGCTCGACAGTTTCCGCGTGCCGGAGTTCAACATCCAGAAGGTGATCGCCCGTCGCGTAGCGCAGGAAATTGAGGCCGGCAGCGCCGTCAATCTCGGCTTCGGCATCTCGGCCAACGTGCCGCGCATCCTGCTCGAGGAAGGCTTGCACGGCGCCGTCACCTGGGTGATCGAGCAGGGCGCCGTCGGTGGCGTTCCGCTGCTCGACTTCGCCTTCGGCTGTGCGTCGAATGCCGATGCCTTCATGCCTTCGCCCTACCAGTTCACTTACTTTCAGGGCGCCGGCTTCGATGCCTCGCTGCTGTCCTTCCTCGAGATCGATCGCCATGGCTCGGTCAACGTCTCGAAACTCGCGTTCCGTCCGCATGTGACGGCCGGTGCCGGCGGCTTTGTCGACATCACCGCGCGGGCAAGGAAGATCGTCTTTTCCGGCATGTTCAATGCCGGCGCCAAACTTGCGATCGCCGATGGAAAGCTGGTGATTGAAAACGAAGGCAAACTGAAGAAGCTGGTCAACGAGGTCGAGCACGTCACCTTCTCCGGCCGTCGCGGCGTCGAGCAGGGCCAGGACATCACCTATGTGACCGAGCGCTGCGTGATGAAGCTGACGCCTGAGGGCGTGATGCTGACGGAGATCGCGCCGGGCGTCGATCTGCAGGCCCATATCCTCGACCAGTCGGAATTTCCGCTGATCGTGTCCGACACGCTGAAGACGATGGATGCGGCGCTGTTCCAGGACGCTCTTCTTGGCCTTGATTTGCCGAAGAAGCCGGCGCGCCGGCTTGACGGAGGCGACCGTGGCTGAGGGCCGTATCCGTATCGACATCGAAGGCGCCGTCGCGACCATGACGGTCGCGCGCCCCGAAAAGCTCAACGCCTTCGACATCGACATGCTGAAGGCGCTGGCATCGGCGTGCGACACGGTGGAAGCAGACCGCAATGTGCGGGTCGTGATCCTTACCGGCGAAGGCAAGGCCTTTTCCGCCGGTGGCGACATCAAGGCCTGGGGCGGCATGGATGCGCCCGCATTCGGCCATGACTGGGTGCGTTTCGGCCACCGCGTCTTCGAGCGGCTGGCGACATTGCGCATGCCCGTGATCGCGGCGCTCAATGGCCATGCGCTTGGCGGCGGGCTGGAGCTTGCTGCCGCCGCCGATATCCGACTGGCCGAGGCGCAGATCAAGATCGGCCTGCCTGAAACGAGCCTCGGCATGGTGCCAGGCTGGTCGGGCACGCAACGGCTCGTTTCCCGCTTCGGTGCTCAGATTATCAGGCGCATGGTTCTCGGCGGCGAGATGTTCACGGCCGAGGCGGCCCTTCGCGAGGGCCTGGTTGATGCCGTCGTCGAGACGGGAACGGTGCTCACAGCCGCCCGCGATTATGCGGCGCGTGTGGCCAAGCGTGGGCCGGCGGCGCTCGAGATTTCGAAACTGATGATTGCTTCGGCGAATGGCGAAGACAATGGCGCGGCGGTCGAAGCGCTCGGCTCGATCCTTGTCGCCAAGACCGGAGACCTCAAGGAAGGCGTCGCCGCCTTCAGCGAAAAGCGTGAAGCCCAATTCAAGGGAGAATGGTAATGACCATGCTCGTGAAACCCAAGTCGATCGAAGGCCACAAGGTCCGCGCCTTCCAGATGCTGATCGACGGCAAATGGGTGGACAGCGCCGAAGGGCGCACGATCGAGCGCGCGGCTCCGGGCCATGGCGTCGTCGTCAGTCGCTATCAGGCCGGCACCAAGGCCGACGCTGAAAAAGCCATTGCCGCTGCCCGCCGCGCCTTCGACGAGGGCGCCTGGCCGCGCATGACCGCGTCCGAGCGCTCGCTGGTGCTTTTGCGCGCCGCCGACATCATTGCCGAGCGTGCCGACGAGCTCGCCTATCTCGACGCGATCGAATCCGGCAAGCCGATCAGCCAGGCCAAGGGCGAACTCGGCGGTGCAGCCGATATCTGGCGCTACGCCGCAGCCCTTGCCCGGGATCTCCACGGCGAAAGCTACAACACGCTTGGCGACGGCACGCTCGGCGTTGTGCTGCGTGAGGCGATCGGCGTCGTCTCGATCATCACGCCCTGGAACTTTCCCTTCCTGATCGTCAGCCAGAAGCTGCCCTTTGCCCTTGCTGCCGGCTGTACCACGGTCGTCAAGCCGTCGGAACTGACATCGGCCTCGACGCTGCTGCTCGGCGAAATCCTCGAAGCCGCCGGCGTTCCCGCTGGCGTCGTCAACATCGTCACCGGAACGGGACCTGAGGTCGGTGCGCCGATGACGACGCATCCTGATGTCGACATGGTGTCCTTCACGGGGTCGACCGGCGTCGGTCGCCTGACCATGGCCAATGCGGCACAGACACTGAAGAAGGTGTCGCTGGAGCTTGGCGGCAAGAACCCGCAGATCGTCTTTCCCGATGCCAATCTCGACGAGTTCATCGATGCCGCGGTCTTTGGCGCCTATTTCAATGCCGGCGAATGCTGCAATGCCGGCTCGCGGCTGATCCTGCATCGTGACATCGCCGACGAGGTGACCAAGCGCATTGCCGAGCTTTCGGCCAAGGTCAAGGTCGGCGATCCGCTCGACCCGCAAACCCAGGTCGGTGCCATCATCACGCCGCAGCACCTGGAAAAGATTGCCGGCTATGTTTCTGCAGCCTCGAAGGACGGCGCGTCGGTCGCCCATGGCGGCGCGGCGCTCGATCTCGGCATGGGCCAGTTCATGGCGCCGACGATCCTTTCGGGCGTCCGGCCGGACATGGTGGTGGCGCGCGAGGAAGTGTTCGGCCCGGTTCTCTCGGTCCTGACCTTCGAGACGACGGACGAGGCGATCCGCATCGCCAATGCCATTGATTACGGGCTTTCGGCTGGCGTCTGGAGCCGCGATTTCGACACCTGCCTGACGATCGGTCGCCGTGTGCGCGCCGGCACCATCTGGATGAACACCTTCATGGACGGTGCCTCGGAGCTTCCCTTCGGCGGCTACCGCCAGTCGGGCCTTGGCCGCGAACTCGGCCGGCATTCGGTCGAGGACTATACCGAGACGAAGACGCTCAACATGCATATGGGCGCGCGCACCGGCTGGTGGATGCCGCGCTAAGACTACAGCTCAGGAGGAGAAAACATGCGGATCGGCGGCGGAAAACAGGAGCGGAAGGCAGCGCCACGCGGCGCCACCGTTTGCGCCCGTTCCCTCCGCTCAACCGGCCGCGTCGAAGCTTGCGGGGATCTGCGGACAGAGAAGCAGTTGCAGCCTGCTGACGTCGCTCTCACCGCCGATCTTCTGCAGCAAGACCCGGCCCATGTCCTCGCCGGTCGCGGTCAGGTCCTCGTAGATCGTTTCGACCTGGGGCTGGATGGCGCTCAACAGATGCGAGGTCTGCTTGGCAACGATGTCGTATTCGCGCCCGAGCGTCAGTCCGCAGTCGCTCATGCCGGTGATGGTCGCAAGGGCGCAGACCTCACCGCCGCACATGAAACTGTCGGGCGGATCAGGCTCGGCATAGCGCTGGCGCACCCGGTCGCGGATCATGCCGGCCGGGCTGTCGAGATCGACGCCGGTCAGGATCTCGTAGGCGCAGCCGGCCTCGCGCACGGCGGTCATGAAGCCGTGCTGCAGGTAGCCGGCGAAGGTGAAGTCGGCCGGGCCGCTGATCAGCGCCGGCTTGCGTCGCCCCTTGGCGATCAGGCGCTTCGTCGCCTGATAGGCGAAGGTGAAATTGTCGTAGTCGACGTAGGGGTGTGGCGTGGAAAGCTCCGTGCGCCCATGGGTGACGAAGGGAAAGCCGAGGTCGGACAGCAGCCGCACACGCGGATCGAGCGGTTCGGTGCGCGAAAAGATCAGGCCGTCGGCCATGGCGTTGCGGGTGATGTAGTGCACTGCCTCGACATTGGTCTTGTTGAGGAAGTTCGGCATGACGATCAGGTGGTAGGCGGTGCCCTGCAGCGCCTTGGCGATGCCGCTCATGATCGAGGTGCCGTAGCCGAGGATTTCTTCGTGTGGGTCGAGCAGCACGCCGATGACATTGGTTCGGCCGGTCTTCAGGCGTTGGGCGGCGCGATCGGGCGAATACCCGATCTCGTCGGCGACCTCGCGCACCCGTTTGCGGGTCTCGAGCGAGATCTGCGGCGCATCGGAAAGCGCGCGCGAAACGGTGGTGACGGCAAGGCCGGTGATTTCTGCGATCGTGCGAAGGGTCGGCTTGCCGCGCTTGGCGGTGGAGCCACTGTCTTCGGCATGAGCGGGCTTGGAGGGGGCGGCCAATGCTAGTCATCCTGAATGCGGGCGGGAGCGGTTTTTGTAACGTGGTGCGAACGCTTAGGCAATCGAATCATGAAAACGTTTTAAATCTCGCATTGCGTCATCGTATGTTGCACTGCAATAGCTAATGTGAGCTATATAATTCAGTAAATTCAATCGGTTCCGAAGGTGCTAAAGTACAAATTGGCGGAATGCTTGACTTGCTGAATTTATAACGTTTTAAATGGCCAGCCGCTGGCTGAAGCGGCGCGAATTCCGGGGTGGAGGAGGTTCCGCCTCGTTAACTTGCAAACGGGAGGATAACGATGCGCAAGTTGATGACGACGACGGCCGTAGTGGCGCTGATGATGGCGGCCACCGCCGCGCGCGCAGCTGAAAATGTGGAAGTTCTGCACTGGTGGACATCAGGTGGCGAAGCTGCCGCCCTCGACGTTCTGAAGAAGGATCTGGAAAGCAAGGGCATCTCCTGGACCGACATGCCGGTCGCCGGTGGTGGCGGTACGGAAGCGATGACCGTTCTGCGTGCCCGCGTCACCGCAGGCAACGCCCCGACCGCCGTGCAGATGCTCGGCTTCGACATTCTCGACTGGGCCAAGGAAGGCGCGCTCGGCAACCTCGATGAGACCGCGTCCAAGGAAGGCTGGGACAAGGTCATCCCGACTGCGCTGCAGCAGTTCTCGAAGTATGACGGCCACTGGATCGCAGCACCGGTCAACGTTCACTCGACCAACTGGGTCTGGATCAACAAGGCGGCACTCGACAAGGCTGGCGGCAAGGAGCCGACCAACTGGGACGAACTGGTCGCACTTCTCGACAACTTCAAGGCTCAAGGGATCACCCCGATCGCCCATGGCGGCCAGCCCTGGCAGGATGCGACGATCTTCGACGCAGTCGTGCTTTCGCTCGGCACGGATTTCTATAAGCAGGCCTTCATCGACCTCGACCCGGCAGCGCTCGGCGGCGACAAGATGAAAGAAGCCTTCGATCGCATGACGAAGCTGCGCTCCTATGTCGACGACAACTTCTCGGGTCGCGACTGGAACCTTGCGTCGGCCATGGTCATCGAGAACAAGGCCGGCCTGCAGTTCATGGGTGACTGGGCAAAGGGTGAGTTCCTGAAGGCCAAGAAGGTGCCGGGCACCGACTTCGTCTGCATGCGCTTCCCGGGCACGCAAGGTTCGGTTACCTTCAACTCTGACCAGTTCGCGATGTTCAAGGTCGCCGACGACAAGGTCCCGGCACAGCTCGCCATGGCTTCGGCCATCGAAAGCCCGACCTTCCAGTCGGCCTTCAACGTGGTCAAGGGTTCGGTCCCGGCCCGCACCGACGTTCCGGACACGGACTTCGACGCTTGCGGCAAGAAGGGCATCAAGGACCTCGCCGAAGCCAACACCAACGGCAAGCTTTTCGGTTCCATGGCCCACGGCCATGCCAACCCGGCTGCCGTCAAGAACGCGATCTACGATGTCGTGACGCGTGAATTCAACGGCGAACTGACGTCCGAAGAGGCCGTCAAGGAACTGGTCTCGGCCGTCGCGGCCGCGAAGTAACGGGCTCGTTCCGGGGCGCAACTTGAGTGTTGCAGCGACCTTGGCACGTCTTGAATGACGTGCGGCGCTGCCAAGCGCCCCGGACACCCACTCCGATATGCAGGCGCCGTTAAACCGCCGTGGCCAATGGGACGCGGGGAAGGGCGCCTTGATACCCAGAACCTCGCGCGGATGCCGACTTGGGGATGTCCCGACGGCCGCGCCAGAAGTGGTGAACGTTCATGGATAGCCGCAGTCGCCTGCAGGACCTGATACCGAAGCTGGTGCTTGCCCCGAGCTTCCTCATCGTCCTGATCTTTGTCTATGGCTTCATCGCCTATACCGGCTTTCTGTCGATGACGGACAGCAAGATGCTGCCGTCCTACAATTTCGTCGGTTTCAGCAACTATGCGAAGCTTTGGGCGCTGCCGCACTGGTGGCGGGCGGTGAGCAATCTGGCGATCTTCGCCGTGCTCTACATCGCCATCTGCTCCGTGCTTGGCCTCGGGCTTGCGATCCTGCTCGACCAGAAGATCCGCGCCGAAGGCTTCCTGCGGCCGATCTATCTTTACCCGATGGCGCTGTCCTTCATCGTGACGGGCACCGCGTGGAAGTGGTTCCTCGACCCCGGCATCGGTCTTGAAAACACCATGCATCTCTGGGGCTGGGAGAGCTTCTCCTTCAACTGGATCAAGGACCGCAACTACGCGATCTACTGCGTCGTCATCGCCGCCGTCTGGCAGTCGACCGGCTTCATCATGGCGATGTTCCTGGCGGGCCTTCGCGGCGTCGACAACGAGATCATCAAGGCGGCGCAGATCGATGGCGCCAAGACCTCGACGATCTATCGCCGGATCATCATTCCCCTGATGCGGCCGGTGTTTCTTTCCGCCTTCGTGGTGCTCGCGCATCTGGCGATCAAGGCCTACGACCTGATCATCGCGCTCACGGGCGGTGGTCCGGGGCAGGCGACCGAGCTGCCGGCGACCTTCATGTATTCCTACACGTTTACCCGCAACCAGATGGGCATCGGCGCGTCCTCGGCGATCATCATGCTGGTGATGATCTTCTCGATCATCGTTCCCTATCTCTATTCCGAAATCCGGGGAGCAAGACGCTGATGAGCGCTCCGAGCCCAGACAACATCATCTCGCACAACCGCCTCACCCGCGCGTTGATCTACACCGCGCTGATCCTCTTTGCGCTCTATTCGCTGCTGCCGCTCTACGTGATGCTGGTGAATTCGGTGAAGCCGCTCGACGAGATCCGCCAGGGCGGCATGCTCAACCTGCCGCAGACCTTTACGATCGAACCCTGGCTTCAGGCCTGGTCGACGGCGCAGATCGGCGTGCAGCCGACGGGCCTGAAACCGTTCTTCATCAACTCCATCCTGATGGTCGTTCCGGCTGTCGCGATCTCGACGATCGTTGGCGCCCTCAACGGCTACGTGCTGACGAAGTGGCGCTTCCCGGGCGCCAACATCTTCTTCGGCATGCTGCTGCTCTCGTGCTTCATCCCATTCCAGATCGTGCTGATCCCGATGGCGCGTATTCTCGGCATCCTCGGCATCGCCGGTTCGATCTGGGGCCTGATCATGGTGCACGTGGTCTACGGCATCGGCTTCACGACGCTCTATTTCCGCAACTACTACGAGGCCTTCCCGACCGAGCTGGTGCGCGCCGCACAGATCGATGGCGCAAGCTTCTTCCAGATCTTCTGGCGCATCCTGTTGCCGTCGTCCGGCCCGATCATCGTCGTCTCGGTCATCTGGCAGTTCACCAACATCTGGAACGACTTCCTGTTCGGCGCGTCCTTCTCCGGGCCCTACTCGACGCCGATGACCGTCGCGCTCAACAACCTCGTTTCGTCCTCGACAGGCGTCAAGGAATACAACGTCCACTTCGCGGGCGCGATCCTCGCCGCCCTGCCAACGCTCATCGTCTACATCGTGTCCGGCCGCTACTTCGTTCGCGGGCTGATGTCGGGCGCCGTGAAAGGATAAGCTCATGTCTTTCTTGAAAATCAGCAATCTGCGCAAATCCTACGGCTCGCTCGAGATCCTCAAGGACATCAACCTGGAGATCGAAAAGGGCGGTTTCCTGGTGCTCGTCGGCCCGTCCGGCTGCGGCAAGTCCACCCTGCTCAACACGATTGCCGGCCTGGAGCCGATCACCTCGGGCGAGATCGCCATCAACGGTCGCTCGGTCGCCGATCTGCATCCGTCGAAGCGCGACATCGCGATGGTGTTCCAGTCCTACGCGCTCTACCCCAACATGACCGTTGCCGGAAACATTGCCTTCGGCATGGAAATCCGCGGCGTGCCGAAGGATGAGCGCGAAAAAGCGATCAAGCAGGTCGCCGACATGCTGCAGATCGGCCATCTGCTCGACCGCAAGCCGAGCCAGCTCTCCGGCGGTCAGCGCCAGCGCGTCGCCATGGGCCGGGCGCTGGTGCGCAACCCGCAGGTCTTCCTGTTCGACGAGCCGCTTTCCAACCTTGACGCCAAGCTGCGCGTCGACATGCGCACCGAGATCAAGCGCCTGCACAACCGCATGAAGACGACGATCGTCTACGTCACCCACGACCAGATCGAGGCGATGACGCTGGCAACGAAGATCGCGGTGCTGAAGGATGGCGTCTTGCAGCAGTTCGGAACGCCGGCGGAGATCTATAACAACCCGGCCAACATGTTCGTCGCCGACTTCATGGGATCGCCGGCGATGAACCTTCTGACCGCGCGCATCGAAAAGAGCGGCGCTGACGTCGCCGTCACGCTGGCGCGTCCGAATGCCGAGCCGCTGAAACTGGCAGTGCCGCATGCCAACGGCGCGCTGTCGGCCTATGCTGGAAAGGACGTCGTCTTCGGCATTCGTCCGGAAGCGCTGACCGACCCTGACGGCGCCGACCGCAATGCCAAGGTGGTCGCCGAGGGTGAATGCCTGATCGAGGTGGTCGAGCCGGCCGGGTCCGATACCTTCGCGGTCACCCGTCTCGGCGGCAAGGAAATCGTTGCCCGGCTGAGAGCCGACGCCCGCATTGCGGCCGGCCAGACGTCGCGTCTTGCCTTCAACCTCGACAAGGCGGTGTTCTTCGATCCGCAGAGCCAGCAGCGGATCGCGTAACGGATCATGCAGGAGCAGCCGGACATCGTCATCATCGGGTCGGGGATCGGCGGCTCCACCATCGCTTCGGGGCTTGCCGGCTCAGGCGCCCGCATCGCGATCCTCGAGCGCGGCGAGCACCTGCCCGACACGCCCGAGGCGCGCAGCTACAGCTCGATCTTCGTCAAGGGCCATTTCCGGCCGAAGGAGATGTGGCGCGAGCCTGACGGGACCGCGTTCAATCCGGGAAACTTCTATTTCGTCGGCGGCAATTCCAAGCTCTTCGGTGCGGTTCTCCTGCGCTACCGGGCCGAGGATTTCACCGAGATGCAGCACCTGGGCGGCATCTCGCCGGCGTGGCCGTTTCCTTACGGCGAGCTCGAGCCGTGGTATGGCAAGGCCGAGCAACTGTTCGAGGTGCGCGGCGAACTGGGCGATGACCCGACGGAGCCGTTCCATAGCTCGCCATACGCTTTTGGCCCGGTGCCGGACGAGCCGGCCATAGCCCGCGCCCGCAGTGAGTTGAAGGCACAGGGCTTGCATCCGGCGACCTTGCCGCTCGGCGTGGATATCGACACGTGGCTTTCGGGCGGGCGCACGCCCTGGGATGGTTTTCCGAACACCGGCAAGGGCAAGAAGGACGCCGAGACCGCGCCGCTTGCCGCCGCGCTTGATGATCCGAACATTGAGCTGATCACGTCGGCGCATGTCGATACGCTGGAGGCTGGTCCGGATGGACGGATCGCGGCGATCCACTACACCCATGGCGGCGAGAAGAAGACGCTGTCGCCGAAACTGGTGATCCTGTCGGCCGGCGCGATCAACTCGGCTGCGATCCTGCTGCGTTCCGGCGACGGCAAGGGTCTGGCCAATGCGTCCGACCAGGTCGGTCGCAACTTCATGAACCACAATTGCAGCGCCATGCTGGCGATCAATCCGTTCAAGCGCAACGACAGCGTCTACCAGAAGACGCTGATGCTGAACGATTATTACCTGACCGGCGGCCGGGGCGGCCTGCCGCTCGGCAATGTGCAATTGCTCGGCAAGATCAACGCCGACATCCTCAAGGCCAACGCGCCGGGATTTGGCGCCTGGGCGCCACGCTTCGCCTTCGATCTCATGGCCGGCCATGCGGTCGACTGGTACATGATGACCGAGGACCTGCCGAACCCGGAAAGCCGGATCATGGTCGATGGCAAGGGCATCATCATGCAGTGGCGGCGCTCGAACATGGAGGCGCTCTCCTCCCTTGAGGCGAAGATGCGCGAGCATTTCAAGGCTGCGGGCTATCCGATCGTTCTGTCGCAAGCCTTCGACAAGCGTACGCCGTCGCACCAATGCGGCACGGTACGGATGGGCACGGACCCGAAGGACGCGCCGCTCGACACCTACTGCCGCGCCTTCGACCATGCCAACCTCTTTGTCGTCGACGCCGGCTGCCTGCCGACATCCGCCGCCGTCAACCCGGCGCTGACAGTCGCCGCCCAGGCGCTGAGGGTCGCCGACCATATCCTTACGAAGGAGATCCGATCATGACGTCATCGACGCGTCCCGTCGCCATCGTCACCGGCGGCCGCCGCGGCATCGGGCTCGGCGTTGCCCGAGCGCTTGCCGGTGAGGGATTCGATATTGCGATCACCGGACTTGGTGCTGCCGACAGCGCCACGGACAAGACGCTGTCCGAGCTTGCGGGCGATGGCGGCCGGGCGATCTACATCGAGGCGGATCTCGCCGATGTCGGCGGTCATGCCGCCACTGTCGAGCGCATCCGTGCCGAACTCGGGCCGATCCGCTGCCTCGTCAACAATGCCGGTATCGCCTCTGTCGTTCGGGGCGATTTCCTCGACCTTTTGCCGGAGAACTTCGACAGGATCGTCGCCACCAACCTGCGCGGCACGGTGTTTTTCACCCAGGCCGTTCTGATCTCGATGCTGACCGACCCGGCCGACCGGGCGCCCCGCTCGATCATCAACATCACCTCGGTGTCGGCGACCATGACCTCGCCGGAGCGGCTCGACTATTGCATGACCAAGGCCGGCCTTGCCGCCTTCAGCCAGGGGCTGGCGCTCAAGCTTGCCAGTTCAGGCATCTCCGTCTTCGAGATCCGGCCGGGCATCATCCGCTCGGACATGACCGCCGGCGTATCGAGCAAATACGACACGCTGATCGACGGGGGGCTGGTGCCGATGCGGCGCTGGGGCGAACCGGACGACATCGGCAACATCGCGGCCGGACTTGCCGGCGGCAAATTCGGCTTTGCCACCGGCTCGGTCATCCAGGCGGATGGCGGGCTGTCGATCGGCCGACTCTAGGAAACAGGCAGACGTTTTGAGGCTCGCAAGCGGGCAGGGTTTGAATTGGACACGTCGAAAATTTGGAACGTTCCAAATGGCGGCGGCGGAGGAAGACAGGGAATGAGCTACGACTACATCATCACCGGCGCCGGCCCGGCCGGCTGCGTTCTTGCCAACCGGCTCTCCGAGGATCCGTCGGTCCGCGTGTTGCTGCTCGAAGCCGGCGGTGGCGACTGGAACCCGCTGTTCCATATGCCCGCCGGCTTTGCCAAGATGACCAAGGGCGTCGCCAGCTGGGGCTGGGAGACCGTGCCGCAGAAGCACATGAAGGGCAGGGTGCTGCGTTATACCCAGGCCAAGGTGATCGGCGGCGGCTCGTCGATCAATGCCCAGCTCTACACCCGCGGCAACGCCGCCGATTATGACCTCTGGGCCTCCGAGGACGGCTGCACCGGTTGGGACTATCGCAGCGTGCTTCCCTACTTCAAGCGCTCGGAGGACAACCAGCGTTTTGCCGACGATTACCATGCCTATGGCGGGCCGCTCGGTGTCTCGATGCCGGTCTCCGCGCTGCCGATCTGCGACGCCTATATCCGCGCGGGGCAGGAGCTTGGCATCCCCTACAATCACGACTTCAACGGCCGCCAGCAGGCGGGCGTCGGCTTCTACCAGCTCACCCAGCGCAACCGCCGCCGCTCGAGCGCGTCGCTCGCCTATCTCTCGCCGATCAAGGACCGCCGCAATCTGACGGTTCGCACCGGGGCGCGCGTGGCCAGGATCGTGCTTGAGGGCACCCGCGCCGTCGGCGTCGAGGTCGTCACGGCCAAGGGCAGCGAGACCATCCGGGCGGAACGCGAAGTGCTGGTGTCCTCCGGCGCCATCGGATCGCCGAAGCTGCTTTTGCAGTCGGGCATCGGTCCGGCCGATCACCTGAAGTCGGTGGGCGTTTCGGTGAAACACGACCTGCCGGGTGTTGGCGGCAACCTGCAGGATCACCTCGATCTGTTCGTTATTTCCGAGTGCACCGGCGACCACACCTATGACGGTGTCGCGAAACTCCATCGTACGCTATGGGCTGGGCTGCAATATGTGCTCTTCCGCTCGGGCCCGGTGGCATCCTCGCTGTTTGAGACCGGCGGTTTCTGGTATGCCGATCAGAACGCCCGTTCGCCTGATATCCAGTTCCACCTGGGTCTCGGCTCGGGCATCGAGGCAGGCGTCGAAAAGCTGAAGAATGCCGGCGTGACGCTGAACTCTGCCTATCTGCACCCGCGCTCGCGTGGAACGGTGCGGCTTTCCTCTTCCGATCCGGACGCTGCACCGCTGATCGATCCCAACTATTGGGAGGATCCGCATGACCGCAAGATGTCGATCGAGGGCCTGAAGATCGCCCGCGAGATCATGCAGCAGGCAGCACTCAAACCCTTCGTGCTGGCGGAGCGCCTGCCGGGCAATTCGGTCGTCACCGACGAGGAGTTCTTCGACTATGGCTGCGCCAATGCCAAGACCGACCACCACCCCGTCGGCACCTGCAAGATGGGCACGGACGCCGCGGCCGTTGTCGGCCTCGACCTGAAGGTGCGCGGGCTTGAAGGCCTGCGCGTTTGCGACAGCTCGGTGATGCCGCGTGTTCCCTCTTGCAACACCAACGGGCCGACGATCATGATGGGCGAGAAGGGCTCGGACATCATCCGCGGGCTGCAACCGCTGCCGCCGGCGATCTTCGCCCATGAACGTAACGACAGTCGCCCGCGCGCCCGCGCCGATATCCGTTGAGGTCCTAAATGATCCGCCATTGCGTCTTCATCCGCTTCCGTCCCGAAATCACCGGGGAGGAAAAGGCGGCTATCTTTGCGGAGATTGCCGCGCTGAAATCACGGCTGCCGGGCTTTCTCGCCGCGCAAGTCGGCGCCAATGTCAGCCCGGAGGTGGGCATGGACAAGGGCTTTGGTGAGGGCTTCATCGTCGACTTTGCCGATGCGGCGGCGCGCGACGCCTATCTC
Organism: Ensifer sp.; assembly: GCF_035999135.1. Classification (GTDB taxonomy): domain Bacteria; phylum Pseudomonadota; class Alphaproteobacteria; order Rhizobiales; family Rhizobiaceae; genus Ensifer. The sequence continues at coordinate 23,776 of NZ_DASYGZ010000238.1, read as the reverse complement.
GAAGACGAGGAGCATCGGAAGACCGGCGCCAAGATCGTTGCGGCTGCGGAAGGCGGCATTGCCGGCATCTTCGTCTACGACCTCGAAATTGCCGACTGAGCGAGAGCCATGATCGAAGCGCGCCCCTTCCTGACCCGGTTGTTCGAGGAAGCCGTTCGAGCCGCCGACCCCTATGAGGCGATCAAGGCACATCTGCCCGAACCGCCGAAGGGGCGGACGGTGGTCGTCGGTGCGGGCAAGGCTGCAAGCCAGATGGCTGCCGCTTTCGAAAAGCTGTGGCAACATCCCGTCAGCGGCACGGTCGTTGCACGCCACGGACCGGTGGAGCGGTGTGAGACGATCACGGTGCTGCAATCGGCCCATCCGGTTCCGGACGAAGCTGGGCTTATCGCATCGGACGCATTGTTGAAAGCGGTTACAGGGCTGACAGCGGACGATCTGGTGATCGCGCTGATCTCGGGCGGCGGTTCTGCCCTGCTGCCAGCACCGCCCGCAGGCTTGACGCTCGCCGACGAGATCGCCGTCAACAGGGCGCTGCTCGCCTCGGGCGCACCGATCTCGGCGATGAACGTCGTGCGCAAGCACGTGTCGCGGATCAAGGGCGGGCGGCTTGCCGCAACCGCCTTTCCGGCGCGAGTGGTCAGTCTCGTCGTCTCGGACGTTCCCGGCGACAACCCGGCCTTCGTCGCTTCGGGGCCGACCGTTCCCGACCGCAGCACGGCCGAGGAGGCGCTCGAGATCGTCGCCCGCTATCGCATGGAGCTTCCCGACGGTGTGATGACGCATTTGCGTTCGGAGGCAGCGAAGGCACCCGATCCGGACGATCCACGTTTCGCCAGGCACACGGTCCATGTGATCGCCTCTGCTGCCGTCTCGCTCGAAGCGGCGGCGGCCAGGGCGCGCGAACTCGGCATCGAGCCGCATATTCTCTCCGACGCGATCGAGGGTGAGGCCCGCGACATCGGTCGCATGCATGCAGCCCTTGCCCGCGAAGTGGCGCTGAGGAACCGTCCCTTCGCCAAGCCGGTGGTGCTTTTGTCCGGCGGCGAGACGACGGTGACGATCTCCGGCAAGGACTATGGCAAGGGCGGGCGCAACAGTGAGTTCCTCTTGTCATTGGCTCTCGATATCGACGGTGTCCCGGGGATCGATGCGCTGGCTGCCGATACGGATGGCATCGACGGCTCGGAAGACAATGCGGGGGCCTTCGCCGATGGCGAGAGCATCGCCCGCATGCGGGCGGCGGGCATCGATCCGCGGCTCCATCTCGTCCGCCACGACGCCTGGTCCGCCTTTTCGGGGAGCGACGATCTCTTCGTGCCGGGACCGACCGGCACCAACGTCAACGATTTCCGGGCGATGCTGATCCGCTAAGGCGCGGCGTCTGCAGGGAAGTTAGCCGGATTCCATCTTCGATTGGAAACGACAAAGCCGCCGCCGAGGTTCTTCGGCGGCGGCGTTGTGTTGACTGCCCGGGCTTACTTGGCGCGCTTCAGCGCATCGCCGAGGATCGAGACGATCTCACCAAAGTGTTTCTCTTCGGCGATCAGCGGCGGCGAGAAGGCGATGATGTCGCCGGTGACGCGGATCAGCAGGCCCTTTTCGAAGCAATCGACGAAGACGTCGTAGGCGCGGGCGCCGATGGCGCCGTCGCGCGACTGCAGCTCGATGCCGGCAATAAGCCCGATCGTGCGAATGTCGATGACATTGGGCAGGCCCTTGAGCGAATGCATGGCGTCGTGCCAGGCATCCTGCAGCTCGACGGCGCGGGTCATCAGGCCCTCGTCGCGGTAGATGTCGAGCGTGGCGATACCGGCGGCGCAGGCGGCCGGGTGGCCGGAGTACGTGTAGCCGTGGAAGAGCTCGATCGCGTTTTCCGGCCCATGCATCAGCGCGTCGTGCACCTTGCGGCTGGCAAAGACGGCGCCCATCGGGATCGCGCCGTTGGTCAGGCCCTTGGCCGCCGTCACCATGTCAGGGGTGACACCGAAGAAGTCGGTGGCAAACGCCGCGCCCAGGCGACCGAAGCCGGTGATGACTTCGTCGAAGATCAGAAGAATGCCGTGCTTGTCGCAGATGGCGCGCAGGCGTTCGAGATAGCCCTTCGGCGGGATGAGCACGCCGGTCGAGCCGGCGACGGGCTCGACGATGCAGGCGGCGATGGTTTCGGCGCCATGCAGCGCCACCAGCCGCTCGAGATCGTCGGCAAGCTCGGCGCCGTGCTCCGGCTGGCCCTTGACGAAGGCGTTCCTGGCGGGGTCATGCGTATGGCGCAGATGGTCCGAACCTGGCAGCTGCGGGAAGACGCGGCGGTTGTTGAGAATGCCGCCGACCGAGATGCCGCCGAAGCCGACGCCGTGATAGCCGCGTTCGCGGCCGATCAGGCGCGTGCGCGTGCCCTGGCCGATGGCGCGCTGGTACGCAATCGCGATCTTGAGCGCGGTGTCGACCGATTCCGAGCCGGAACCCGTGAAGAAAACGCGGTCGAGCTTCTGGCCTTCAGGGCCGGGCGCGATCTCGGCGAGGCGCTCGGCAAAGTCGAAGGCGATCGGGTGGCCCATCTGGAACGAAGGCGCGAAATCCATCGTCGACAGCTGGCGCTCGACGGCAGCCGCGATCTGGCGGCGGCCATGGCCGGCGTTCACGCACCAGAGCCCGGCGGTGCCGTCCAGAATCGCGCGGCCATCGGTGCTGGTGTAGTGCATGCCCTCGGCGGACGCGAGCAGGCGCGGCGCCTGCTTGAACTGCCGGTTGGCGGTAAACGGCATCCAATAGCTGTCGAGTACGGGGGCGTTGGGTTTGGTGTGCTGGTTCATGGCGTCCTCCTGAAGTCGCGCGATTGACGCCATGATTTGATTTGCCAAACAAGTCCTTTTCTGATGTCAGTTAAAGCATTGAATTATAACACTACGGAGTGGCGTATTTGCGATATTCCGAACAACCTGAACAGGGAACTGCACGCCCATGAGCGTCGACATCGGAAACCGGCTTCGACACCTCAGGCTGATGCACAATCTGTCGCAGCGCGAACTCGCCAAGCGCGCAGGTGTCACCAATTCGACGATTTCGCTGATCGAATCGAACGCGTCCAATCCTTCCGTCGGGGCGCTGAAGCGCATCCTCGATGGCATCCCGATCGGGCTTGCCGAGTTCTTTTCCTTCGAGCCGGAGAAGCCGCGCAAGGCGTTTTATGCAGCCGAGGAACTGGTGGAGATCGGCAAGGGGCCGATCTCCTACCGACAGATCGGCGAAAACCTCTTTGGCCGCAGCCTGCAGATCCTGAAGGAGGTCTATCAGCCGGGCGCAGACACTGGAAAAGTGCCGCTGGTGCATGACGGCGAGGAGGGGGGCATCGTGCTGTCTGGGCGCATCGAGGTCACCGTCGACGATGAGCGGCGGATCCTCGGGCCGGGGGATGCGTATTATTTCGAAAGCCGGCGACCGCACCGGTTTCGCTGCGTCGGGCCGGTGCCCTGCGAGGTGATCAGCGCCTGCACGCCGCCGACGTTTTGAAGAGGCAGGGGACGTACTCGTCGCAGCGGCGGAATGCCCCTCATCCCGCTGCCGCATATCCCTCTCAAGACCTGTGGACACGCCAAGCAGCTGCGCTCCGTGGGGAGCGAAGGCAGAAGGTTCGTTGGGTGGAAAAGGGGCTGGTGCATCGTTCTCGACGCTGTCCCCTCTCCCCGCAAGCGGGGAGAGGGCTAGGGTGAGGGGCATCTCCGAGCTCGGAGTGCCCGACAACTGCTTGATTACGAGAGCAGGGCGCAGGCGTCGGCGATACGCGTGAGCGCTTCCTTCAGTTCCGTTTCCGAGGTCGCGTAGGAGATGCGGAAGAACGGCGAGAGACCGAAGGCCGAACCCGGGACGACGGCGACATGGGCGTCGTCGAGCAGGTAGGCGCAGAAGTCCGTATCCGTCTCGATCCGCTTGCCCGAGGGCGTAACCTTGCCGAGCATGCCGGCGCAGCCGGAGAAGGTGTAGAACGCACCTTCCGGGACGCGGCAGTCGAGACCGGCAATGGCGTTGAGGCCATTGACGACGAGGTCGCGGCGGCGCTGGAAGCTCGCGGTGCGTTCCTTCAGGAATTCCTGCGGGCCGGTCAGCGCTGCGACCGAAGCGGCCTGGCTGACGGAGGAGGGGCAGGAGGTTGCCTGGCTCTGGACAACGGCCATCGCCTTGATCAGGTCGCGTGGGCCGCCGGCATAGCCGATGCGCCAGCCGGTCATGGCATAGGCCTTGGAGACGCCGTTGACAGTAAGCGTGCGGTCCTTGAGCCGAGGCTCGAGCTGGGCCGGAGTAACGAAGCGGAAGCCGTCATAGACGATGTGCTCGTACATGTCGTCGACCAGCAGCCACACATGCGGATGCTTCAGGAGCACGTCGAGCAGCGGCCGGTAGTCGTCGGCGCTGTAGGCGGCACCCGACGGGTTCGACGGCGAGTTCAAGAGCACCCAACGCGTCTTCGACGTGATCGCCGCTTCGAGCTTGTCGGCCGTCAGGCGAAAACCCGAGGAGGCATCGCAGGGGATCAAAACCGGCTTACCTTCGCAGATCTGGACGATATCCGAATAGGAGGTCCAGTAGGGCGTCGGGATGACCACTTCGTCGCCGGGATTGATCGACGCCATCATGGCGTTGAACAGGATCTGCTTGGCGCCGGTTGCCACCGTGATTTCGTCCTGCTCGTAGGCAAGGCCGTTTTCACGCTGGAATTTTTCGCGGATCGCCTTCTTCAGCTCCGGCGTGCCGTCGAGGGCCGTGTACTTGGTGTCGCCGCGTTTGATCGCTTCGCAGGCGGCGTCCTTGACATAATCAGGCGTGTCGAAGTCGGGTTCGCCGGCGCCGAGGATGATGACCGGCTTGCCTTCGCGCTTCATGGCTTGCGCGCGGGCGCCGATCTTCAGGATTTCGGACACTCCGATCGAGGAGATCCGCGAGGCGGGCTGAAAGCCCGCCTCCTTGACCGATTGGTTGATGGTCATGGTCGTTTCCTACTCAGGAGCGCCGGTTATTCGATGTCGAACGACACGCCCTGCGCCAGCGGCAGAGCCTTCGAATAGTTCACCGTGTTGGTGGCGCGGCGCATGTAGGCCTTCCACGAGTCCGAGCCGGATTCGCGACCGCCGCCGGTTTCCTTTTCGCCGCCGAAGGCGCCGCCGATTTCAGCACCGGATGTGCCGATGTTGACGTTGGCAATGCCGCAATCCGAGCCGTCGACGGCCAGGAAGCGTTCGGATTCCTGCATGTCGCGGGTGAAGATCGAGGACGACAGGCCGGCTGCGACCGCGTTGTGGTCGTCAAGAACGGCGTCGAAATCGCTGTACTTCATGACGTAGAGGATCGGCGCGAAGGTTTCTTCGAAGACCGGGCCCGCCTGGGCAGGCATTTCGACGAGAGCCGGCTTGGCATAGTAGCCGTTGTCGTAGCCGAGCTCGACGCGTTCGCCGCCGGTGACGCTGCCGCCATGCGACTTGGCTTCTGCAATCGCCTTCTGCATGCCGTCAAAGGCAGCCTTGTCGACCAGCGGGCCGACGAGAGCGGTCGATTCCAGCGGGTTGCCGACCGATACCGAGCCGTAAGCCTTCTTCAGGCGCGGAACGAGCTGGTCGTAGACGCTTTCATGCACGAACAGGCGGCGCATGGTGGTGCAACGCTGGCCGGCGGTGCCCATGGCGCCGAAGGCGATGGCGCGCAGCGCCATGTCGAGATCGGCCGAGGGGCAGACGATGCCGGCATTGTTGCCGCCGAGCTCGAGGATGGCGCGGGCGAAGCGCTTGGCAAGGCGCGGGCCGACGTCACGGCCCATGCGGGTCGAGCCGGTGGCCGAAACGAGCGGAACCTTCGGGTTGTCGACGAGGACTTCACCGATGGCGCGGTCGCCGATCAGCACCTGCGACAGGCCTTCCGGCGCGTCGCCGAAGCGGGCGACGGCGCGCTCGAAGATCGCCTGCGAGGCGAGAGCCGTGAGCGGGGTCTTTTCCGACGGCTTCCAGACGACCGAGTTGCCGCAGACGAGCGCCAGCGCCGTGTTCCAGGACCAGACGGCGACCGGGAAGTTGAAGGCGGAGATGACGCCGACGACGCCGAGCGGATGCCAGGTTTCCATCATGCGGTGGCCGGGGCGCTCGGTGGCGATCGTCAGGCCGTAGAGCTGACGGGAAAGGCCGACGGCGAAATCGCAGATGTCGATCATTTCCTGGACTTCGCCGAGGCCTTCCGAGGTGATCTTGCCGGCTTCGATCGAAACCAGGCGGCCGAGGTCTGCCTTGAAGGTGCGCAGTTCTTCGCCGAGCAGGCGGATCAGTTCGCCGCGCTTCGGGGCCGGAACGAGGCGCCAGGCCTTGAAGGCTTCATGGGCCTTCTCGATCTTGGCGGCAGCTTCCGCGGCCGAAACGGTCTTCAGATTGCCGATCTTTTCACCGGTGACCGGGCTATAGGACGGCATGTCGCCGCCGGTGTAGAGTTCCTTGGCGACGCCCATCTTTTCGAGAAGCGCTGCTGCTTCCTTGGTGACGTCGACTGTCTTGGTTGCGATGTTCATGGTCTGACTCCCGTCTTATTGGTTTGGATCATTCGTTGGACCGGAATGGGGGCGGAAACCGCATACGGTTTTCCTCATTCCGCTCCGGGCTATCCGAAGCGCACGCTGCCGAGCTTTCCCGGCGAGGTGAGCGTCTTCAGGCCCTTGGCCATGTCCTTGAGCTTGTCTGGTGTATAAAGGTCGTAATAGGCCTGGTTGCGGCGGCCGATCGCATGTTCTGCGCTGAAGCTGCCGTGATACTCCTCGACGGCGACGGCGAAAACCCATTGGCGCAGCCGAGGCTCGAACGTTTCGTCCTTGAGAAGGTCGCTGTCCTTCGGAACGACGAGGTTGAAGTGCACGCCGCCGTCACCGATATGGCCGAAATCGCAGACGGTCACGCCGGGGAATTTTAACGGCATTTCGGCCTTCATATGGTCGCAGAAGGCCATGATGTCGCCCCGGCGGAAGGAGACATCGAAGGCGATCAGCTTGCCCAAGTGCTTTACGCCCTCGGAAAGCGCGTGACGCAGCGCCCAGATCTCATGCGGCGGGCCGACGAAGGCGTCGGCGAGCGGCGCCGCCTCCATCTCCCAGACCTCGGCGAGCGCCGTCTCCAGCACGGCGTCGAGCGACTGCTCGCCCTCGCGCGGCGCCCACGTGCGGCTGATCTCGGCGAGAATGACGTAATCGGGGACGTTGCCGCCCTGGAACGGGTTCTTCAGCGACGGCACATGGGCAAAGGCCGCCCTGACCGAATTGCCCGACATGCCCTCGAAGGCCGAGAGATAGGCGCCGAGACGCTCTTCCATGGCGCGCAGCAGCGGCAGGACATGGGCGCCGCTTGCCGGAACGAGCAGGGCGGTCGCGGTCTGCTGCGGCAGGTACTCAAGGTTCAGCACGCATTCGGTGACGATGCCGAAGGCGCCGGACGTGCCGACGAAGATCTGCTTCCAGTCGACGCCGGTGTTGTTCTTGCGCAGGTCGTATTGCAGGTCGAGAACGGTGCCGTCGGTATCGCCGAGCACCACCTTCAGGCCGAGGGTGTTGCGGCGCACGTCGCCGTATTTCAGGAAGCGCGAGCCGCCGGTGTTGGTGGCGATCATGCCGCCGATGCGCGGGTCGGCACCGAGGTCGATCGGGAAGAACAGCCCGTGCTCCTCCAGCCGACGGTTGAGATCCGACAGCCGGAAACCGGCATCGAGCCGCACCGAGCGGTTGTCGAGGTCGAGCTCGAAGCGCTTCGCCAGCCGGTCGAGGCTGAGCACGGCTTCGTCGCCCGACTGATCCGGGGTCGAGCCGGAGACGAGCCCGGTATTGCCGGATTGCGGGACCAGCGCGATGTCGTTCTTCACGCAGTAGGCAACGACGGCGGAGACGTCTTCGGTCGTTGCCGGCCTGAGCACGAGCGAAGTCCGGCCGCGATCGTAGCGCGCGCCGGTCTCGTAGGCTTCAAGGTCTTCCGGACGCGTGACGACACCCTTGTCTCCAAGGATGCCGGCAAGCGCGTCGATGTGCAGTTGGTCGATCATCGGACAAGCATCATTCCGCAGCGATGGCGCCGGTCAAGGCCTGAATGCAGCTTTCGATCGAAGCCTGCTCTATGCCGGCATAATGATCGAACTCGTTGAGCACCGTCGCGCCGAGGTCGGCTTCGTAGCGCTTCTGGTTCGGGCTGGCGACAAAATCCTGCTGTGCGCCGTCGCCGAGGTTCGACTGGAAGATACCCGCGGCGCTGACCGGCAGGAAGTCTTCATAGACGATGGCGTCGAACTGGACGAGACCGTCGGCGATCATCGCCTCGATGTCACGCTTTGTGGAGATGCCCGCCTTGCGGCCCTTGTCCGTCAGCGAATAGCTGAAATAGCCAAGCCCGGCTTCGCGGATACCCGCCCAGGTGTCCGGGAAGGGTTCGAAAGCGCCGGCAAGGGCTGCTTCATATTCGCGCGCGTTGGAGCCGTCGGCAGCCGGACGGACGATCTTGCGCGAGGCGTCGAGCAGGTCGTCATAGAGTGCGCGGCCTTTGGGGGTCAGCGCGATGCCGCGCTGTTCGATCTCGCCGAAGCGGGCGGTGTGCGAGCCTTCTTTCCAGGCGCCGTCGGCATCCCTGAAGGAAACAGCCTCTTCCAGCGCCTTGAACGAGGTCTGGCGCAGGAGGATCGGGCACTTGCGGGTCGGCGGGCCCTCGACGACGGCCTTCGGCGCGATTTCGTATTCCGGCATCAGCGCCTGAACCTTGTCGATATCGAGCGTGCGCGGCGTCAGGTGGTTGATGTGCGGGCCCTTGAAGGAGACGACGTCGGCAATCAGGCGGTGGGCGTCATGCAGCCGCTTGTACATGTCGGCGCTGAAATTGGCCTTGTCGTGCCAGCGGAAGGTTTCGAGCACTTCCGAGACGAAACGTTCGGCATCCGCCTTGTCGAGGCCGCCGTCGCGCTCGGCCTTTTCGGTGAGTTCGACCGCGACAGCGGTAAAGATCTGGCGTTCGGCGAGAACAACCTCCGCTTCCGATCGCAGGGCTTCGTCGGCAATCAGGTCGAGGCGGAGCAGCGACGTGAAGACGCGGAATGGGTTGCGCTTCAGCGCGGCATCGCCGACCGGGCGGAAAGCGGTCGAGTGCACCGGGACGCCGGCGGTCGACAGGTCATAGTAGCCGACCGGGTACATGCCCATGACGGCAAAGACGCGGCGCATCATCGCAAGTTCGGCCGGGGTGCCGAGACGGATCGCGCCGTGGCGCTCCTCGGAGATGCGCTCGAGCGTATCGGTGGCGTCGAGGCGCTCTTTCAGCCTGGGGTCGGCGGCGAGCGTATCGGCGTTGACCTTGGCAACCAGCTCCATCAGCGTGCCGTAGGCCGGCACTTCTTCGCGGTACATGACCGACATGGCTGCGGAAAAGGCCGAGCGGATGTCGTCGGCGGATACGAAACTATTCTCTTTCACTGGGGCTCGCCTCGCGCTATGGGTGAAGGACAAGGTCATTCTCATTTCGGATCATATCCGATCGAACTGGCCATTGATCGCGTTGCTTCTGACTATGTTGATGCGAGGGCGGAATGAAGTTGAGCCGCAGACTGGTTCCTGACGTAACGACGCTGCAGGCGTTCGAGTGCGCGGCGCGACACGGCAGCTTTACCCAGGCGGCGGCCGAACTGAACCTCACCCAGAGTGCCGTCAGCCGTCAGATCAAGGATCTCGAAAACCAGCTCGGCGTCCTCCTGTTCGAGCGCGTGCGCCAGCGGGTGATCCTGTCGGATGCCGGCCAGAAGTTCCTGCCCGAGGTGCGCCGTCTCCTGAACCAGACCGAGGAACTGATGGTGCGGGCAATGGCGTCCGCCCGGGCGGACTCGACGCTGTCGATCGCGTCGCTGCCGACCTTCGGCAGCCGCTGGCTGGTGCCGCGCCTTCCCGATTTCCTCAAGCGCCACCCGGACACGGTCATCAACATTGCCTCGCGCTCGGCGCCCTTCGACTTCGAGGAGCAGAACTTCGATCTCGCCATCCACTACGGCCAGCCGGTCTGGGCGCGCGCCACCTGCAGCTATCTCTGCAGCGAAATCATCGTGCCGGCCGCAAGTCCGGCGATGCTGGCAGCGCATCCGGTCGCGTCCCCGGACGATATCGTCACCGGGCCGATGCTCCATCTCGCCACAAGGCCGAAGCTTTGGGCGCAATGGTTCGAAGCCAACGACATGGACGGGCGCGGCGCCTATCGCGGCAACCGCTTCGACCAGTTTTCGATGGTGATCGAGGCGGCGACCGCAGGGCTCGGTTTTGCCCTTCTGCCGCGATACCTGATCGAGCAGGAGCTTGCGGCGGGGACTTTGCGCATCGTGCTAGACCGGCCGATGCAGACGGAAAACAGCTATTATCTCGCCATCCCCGAAGGCAAGCTCGAGAACCCGATCAGCCTGGCGTTCCGCGAGTGGATCACCGAGCAGGTGGCTGAGCGCTGACGCGCTTTTGCGCATTTCGAGGGAACCTTCGCTGCCCCATCACGTTTCGCCTTGTCTGCCATCCGCGATGAAGCTTGAGAAGGGGCAAATTGAGAGAGCTGTATCGAAGTGCCAAGGGGGCGCGCACTGAGGCCGGTATCGGCCTGAAACGACTGTGCGCAAATCGTCCAAACTTGTATGAGCAATCCTTGCAAGCTGTTGGCACCACGGCTAAAAAATGCCATTTTCATGCATCACCGCGGCCTTGAAAATCAATGCGCCGCCGGCTTTGCAATCTCCGATGCCCAGTCGTGGGCGGTGCCTGTTACCGCCAGGTTCCGGATTCCCGGGACGTGACGGTGGATGGGAGGGCACATGACTGTGTCTAGCAACGCGCCGGCGAAGCCTGAATTCTCAGGACCGCAGCCAACCCGGCACCCCGACGAGGGCCGGGCCGATCAACCCCGGTTGGATTCAGAACCCGTACCCATGCAGCTTCAAACTACGCCGCCCACCGCTCCGCGCGAACCGGAAGCCAAGCAGATCGACTACAACGATTCGATCCGCGCGACCTTCTTCTCGATGGAGGACCTCCGGCAATGCGGTGAGAACCTCGCATTGAAGGGTGTCTCCTCGCTGCCGGGGTTCTTCCCGTTCGAGTTTCGGCCGCGGCATCGGGAAAACGAACACGAGATCCTGCGCGTCTATCGGGCGACCGCAGCCGACGTGGAGGCGGGCGCGACCATCACGCCGGCCGCCGAGTGGCTGCTGGACAACCATCACGTCGTCGAAGAGGCGATCCAGGAAGTTCGGCGCGACTTTCCGCGCCGGTTCTATCGCCAGCTCCCCACACTCTCGGTTTCCGGCACGGTCATTCCACGCACCATGGCGCTTGCCTGGCTCTATGTCGCCCACACCCACAGCACCGTTACGCGCGAAAGCGTCACGGCGATCGTCGAGGGCTTCCAGAAGCACGAGACCTTCAAGATCGGCGAACTCTGGGCGCTGCCGTCGATCCTGCGCTTCGTGCTCATCGAGAACCTGAGGCGGATCGCGATCCGCGTCGAGCGTTCGCGCGGCATGCGCCGCAAGGCCAACGACGTCGCCGACCAGATCGTTCGCCTGAACGATCCGGAAAGGTGCCGGGCGCTGCTTGCCGAATCCGAGGCGCTCGCGGCCGACAACACCTTCGTCGCGCAGTTGCTCTATCGAATGCGCGACGGCTCGCAAACGTCAGGCGCGGTCATCGCCTGGATCGAAGAGCGGCTCGAAAAGCGCGGCAGCGACGTCGAGAGCGCGCTGGTCGCTGAGCAGAATCGCCTGTCATCCGGCAACGCGACGATGAGCAACATCATCCGCAGCCTGCGCGAGATCGACGACACCGACTGGGCCGTCTGGTTCGAAAGCGTCAGCAAGATCGACGCGGCGCTGCGCGAAGGCACCGACTACGCCGCCCTCGACTTCGGTTCGCGCAACAAATATCGCGACACGATCGAGAAGCTGGCGCGTCGCTCGGGTCATAGCGAATACGAAGTGACCCAGATCGCGGTCGAGATGGTGCGCGAGGCGGAACAGGCCGCCACGACGGAAGCGCCGCTGCAGGAACCGAACGTCGGCTCCTTCCTTGTCGGCAAGCAGCGCAAGGTGCTGGAAAAGAAGATCGGTTACCGGCCGTCCGTGCTGCAGACGATCATCCGCCTCAGCCGCAAGCTCGACTGGTTCGCGATCGCCGGGCCGAACATCCTTTTGACGATCCTGGCGATGATCGCCGTCTATTCCTTCGTCAGTCCGATGGCGATCCCGAGCGGCGCCAAGCTGATCATGCTGCTGCTCTTCGCCCTGCCGGCCTCCGAAGGCGCGATGGGGCTGTTCAACACGCTGGTGACGCTGTTCGTCAAACCATCCCGCCTCGTCGGATACGAATTCATCGACGGCATCCCGCAAGACGCCCGCACGCTGGTCGCGGTGCCCTGCCTGATCTCCAAGCGTGACCATGTCGACGAACTGGTGCGCAATCTCGAGGTCCACTACCTCGCCAATCCGCGCGGCGAGATCTACTTCGCGCTGGTCAGCGACTGGGCCGACAGCAAGGACGAGGAAACGAGCACCGATACGGACGTTCTCGACTATGCCAAGCGCGAGATCGCCCAGCTCTCGGCGCGCTATGCCTATGACGGCAAGACGCGCTTCTACCTCTTGCATCGCCGCCGCCTCTACAACGAGCAGGAAGGCGTTTGGATGGGCTGGGAGCGCAAGCGCGGCAAGCTGCACGAGCTGAACATGCTCTTGCGCGGCGACCGCGACACCTCGTTCCTGCAGGGCGCCAACACGGTGCCGGAAAACGTGCAGTACGTCATGACGCTCGATTCCGACACGCGCCTGATGCGCGATGCGGTGACGAAGCTCGTCGGCAAGATGTACCATCCGATCAACCGCCCCGTGGTAGATCCGAAGACCCAGGACGTGATCGCCGGCTACAGCCTGCTGCAGCCGCGCGTGACGCCGTCGCTGACGACCGGCAGCGAAGCATCGGCCTTCCAGCGCATCTTCTCGTCCAACCGCGGCATCGACCCTTATGTCTTCACCGTCTCCGACGTCTACCAGGACATCGCCGGCGAAGGCAGCTTCACCGGCAAGGGGCTCTACCATGTCGACGCCTTCGAGGCGGCGCTGAAGGGCCGGATCCAGGAAAACGCCGTTCTCAGCCATGACCTGCTCGAAGGGTCCTACGTGCGCTGTGCGCTCGTGACCGACGTCGAGCTCGTCGAGGACTTCCCGACCCGCTACGAGGTCGAGATGTCGCGCCAGCATCGCTGGGCCCGCGGCGACTGGCAGCTCCTGCCCTACATCTTCAATTTCTCGAACGGGCTGTCGATGCTTGGTCGCTGGAAGATGTACGACAATCTCAGACGCTCGCTGATCCCGCTCGCCTGGCTCGTCGCCTCGGTCATGGGCTGGTACTACATGGAGCCGACCGAAGCGCTGATCTGGCAGATCGTGCTGATCTTCAGCCTGTTCGTGGCGCCGACCCTGTCGCTCATCAACGGCCTGCTGCCGCGCCGCAACGATATCGTTGCCCGCGCGCATCTTCATGCCGTGCTCAACGAGGTGCGCGCCGCCAATGCGCAAGTTGCGCTGCGCATCGTCTTCATCGCCCACAATGCGGCAATGATGGGCGATGCGATCGTGCGCTCGCTGTACCGTACCTTCGTCAGCGGCAAGCTGATGCTCGAATGGCGCACCGCCGCCCAGGTCCAGAGCGCAGGTCACGGCACGATCGGCGACTACTACCGCGCCATGTGGATCGCGCCGGCACTGTCGGCGATCTCGCTGGCGCTTGCGGCGATCTCTGACACCGGCCTGCCCTTCATCGGCATTCCCTTTGCGCTTTTGTGGGCACTCTCCCCAGCCGTTGCCTGGTTCGTCAGCCAGTCGGCCGAAACCGAGGACCAGCTTGTCGTCTCCGACGAGGCGATCGACGAGATGCGCCTGATTGCGCGCCGCACCTGGCGCTATTTCGAAACCTTCGTCACGGCCGAACAGCACTTCCTGCCGCCGGACAATTTCCAGGAAACGCCGCAGCCGGTGCTCGCCGAGCGGACCTCGCCAACCAATATCGGCGTGTATCTGCTGTCGGTGATGTCGGCGCGCGATTTCGGCTGGATCGGCTTCGAGGAGACGATCAACCGGCTGGAGCAGACGATCGCCACCATCGACCGGATGCCGAAATACCGTGGTCACCTGTTCAACTGGTATCGCACCAACACGCTCGAAACCATGGAGCCGCGCTACATCTCGTCGGTCGACAGCGGCAACCTCGCCGGCCACCTGATCGCCGTTTCGTCGATGTGCCGCGACTGGGCCGAAGCGCCGTCCGCGCATGTGCAGGGCAGCCTGACCGGCATCGGCGACGTCGTCGCCATCCTGCAGGAAGTGCTGCGCGACCTGCCTGACGACCGCAAGACGGTCCGGCCGCTGCGCCGGCTGATCGAGGAACGCATCGTCGGCTTCCAGAACGCGCTCGCCGCCGTCATCCGCGAGCATGAATTCGCGTCTATCCGGGTGATCAACCTCGCGGTGCTCGCGCGCGACATGCACAAGCTGACGGTCAACCTCGACCACGAGGTGCGCACGCCGCAGAGCGGTGAAGTCACGAAATGGGCGAATTCGCTGGTCACGACCTGCGAAGCCCATATCGCCGACGGCGTCTTCGATCTTGGCGCCATAGAGACGCTGCGACAGCGTCTGCTGGTCCTGAAGGACCGGGCGCGTGACATCGCCTTCTCGATGGATTTCGGCTTCCTGTTCCGGCCGGAACGGCGGCTGCTGTCGATCGGCTTCCGCGTCAACGCCAACGAGCTCGACGAGGCCTGCTACGACCTTCTGGCATCGGAAGCGCGGCTCACCAGCCTGTTCGCGATCGCCAAGGGCGACCTTCCCACCGAGCACTGGTACAAGCTCGGCCGGCCGATCGTGCCGATCGGCGCACGCGGTGCGCTGATCTCCTGGTCGGGCTCGATGTTCGAATATCTGATGCCGCCGCTGGTCATGCAGGAGCGGCAGGGTGGCATCCTCAACCAGACCAACAATCTGGTGGTCAAGGAGCAGATCAATCACGGTCGTCGTCTCGGCACGCCCTGGGGCATTTCGGAAGCCGCGTTCAACGCGCGTGACCACGAGCTCACCTACCAGTACACCAATTTCGGCGTACCGACGCTCGGCCTCAAGCGCGGCCTCGGCCAGAACGCGGTCATTGCGCCCTATGCCTCGATCCTGGCCTGCATGTACGATCCGAAGTCGGCGCTCGCCAACCTGGCCCGGCTTCGTGAAGTCGGCGCGCTCGGCGCCTACGGCTACCACGATGCGGTCGACTTCACGCCGACGCGCGTGCCCGAGGGGCAGAAATGCGCCGTGGTGCGCAACTACTATGCGCACCACCATGGCATGTCGATCGCAGCGGTCGCCAACGTCGTCTTCAATGGCCGCCTTCGCGAGTGGTTCCATGCTGACCCGGTGATCGAGGCGGCGGAACTGCTGCTGCAGGAAAAGGCGCCGCGCGACATTCCGATCATGAACGCCAAGCGCGAACCGGAATCCGTCGGCAAGGGCCAGGACGACCTGCTGCGCCCTGAAGTCCGCATCATCGAGAATCCGCTGTCGCAGGATCGCGAGACCGTGTTTCTCTCCAACGGCCATTATTCCGTGATGCTGACCGCCAACGGCGCCGGTTACGCCCGCTGGAACGGCCAGGCCGTGACTCGATGGAAGCCGGATCCGGTCGAGGACCGCACCGGCACCTTCATCTTCCTGCGTGATACGACGACCGGCGAGTGGTGGTCGACGACGTCGGAGCCGCGGCGTGCGCCCGGCGAAAAGGTGCTGACCCGCTTCGGCGACGACAAGGCGGAGTTCGTCAAGACTGTCGGCGACCTCATCAGCGAGGTCGAGTGCATCGTCGCGACCGAACACGACGCCGAGGGGCGGCGGGTGATGCTGCTCAACACCGGCACCCAGGACCGCTTCATCGAAGTAACCTCCTATGCCGAGCCGGTGCTTTCGACCGACGAGGCCGACAGCGCCCATCCGGCGTTCTCGAAGATGTTCGTGCGCACGGAAATCAGCCGTCGCGGCGACGTCATCCGCGTCAGCCGCAACAAGCGCAGTTCAGGCGATCCGGACATGGAAGTGGCGCATCTCGTCACCGACAATGCTGGTAGCGACCGCGATACGGAAGCCGAGACCGACCGCCGTCGCTTCATCGGGCCCGGCCGCACGCTTGCCGAAGCCGCCGCCTTCGATGCGGATGCGGTTCTTTCGGGAACGGACGGATTCACGCTCGACCCGATCATGTCGCTGCGCCGTGTGGTGCGCGTGCCCGCCGGCAAGAAGGTGAGCGTCGTCTTCTGGACGATCGCGGCGCCGAGCCGCGAGGAGGTCGATCGGGCGATCGACCGCTATCGCCACCCGGAAACCTTCAACCAGGAACTCATCCACGCCTGGACCCGCAGCCAGGTGCAGATGCGCCATGTCGGCGTGACGTCGCAGGAGGCCGCAAGCTTCCAGATGCTCGGCCGCTACCTCGTCTATCCGGACATGCACCTGCGTGCCGATGCGGCGACGGTGCAGGCGGGTCTTGACTCGCAGACGAAGCTCTGGCCGCTGGCGATTTCCGGCGACTACCCGATCTTCAGCCTCAGGATCAACGACGACGGCGATCTCGGCATCGCCCGCGAAGCTCTGCGTGCCCAGGAGTACCTGCGCGCCCGCGGCATCACCGCCGACCTCGTGATCATCAACGAGCGTGCCTCGTCCTATGCACAGGACATGCAGCACGCCCTCGATTCCATGTGCGAAAACCTGAGGCTGCGCGGCCTTTCGGACGGGCCGCGCCAGCACATCTTCTCGGTGCGCCGCGACCTGATGGAACCGGAGACCTGGTCGACGCTCTTGTCGGCCTCGCGCGCCGTGTTCCACGCCCGCAACGGCACGATCTCCGACCAGATCGCCCGCGCCAATTCGCTCTACTCACCGGCGCCGGCAAAGGGCGCCGAAAAGAGCGGCGAGTTCTCAGGTCCGCTGCTGGCGGCACCGCAGGAGAATGGGGACGCAGCGCCGGCCGAAATCAAGGGCGACGATCTCGCCTTCTGGAACGGCTTCGGCGGTTTCGCCGATGGCGGCCGGGAATATGTCGTGCGCCTGCGCGGCGGCGAAGCGACGCCGCAGCCCTGGATCAACGTGATCTCCAACGACAGCTTCGGCTTTCACATCGCGGCGGAAGGCGCTGCCTACTCCTGGAGCCGCAATTCGCGCGACTACCAGCTGACGCCCTGGACCAACGACACGGTCGTCAACCGTCCGGGCGAAGCGATCTTCATTCGCGACATGGCGAGCGGTACGGTGTCGACGCCCTATGCGACGCTCTCGCGCCGCCGCTCCGTCGTGTTCGAAACGGCGCACGGGCTCGGCTATTCGACCTTCCGGAGCACCCAGGACGAGCTTGAGATCGAGGCGATCCAGACCGTGCATCGCAACCTGCCGGCCAAGCTGGTGCGGGTGTCGATCCGCAACCGTGCGGCGACCGCGCGGCAGCTGAGGCTCTATGGCTACAGCGAGTGGGTGCTTGGCAACAACCGTGCGCGCTCGGCGCCGTTCATCCTTTCCAAATGGGACGAGACGGCCGAGGCGCTGGTGGCGACCAACCCCTACAGCATCGACTTCTCCGGTCGTTCCGCCTTCTTCGCCGTGGAAGGCGGAAAGGCGGCGGGGTACACCGCCAGCCGCCGGGAGTTCCTGGGCGCGCTCGGTGGCATCCTCGTGCCGCAGGCCGTTTTGTCGGGGGCAGACCTGTCCGGCTCCGTCGATGTCGACGGCGACCCCTGCGCAGCACTGGCAACCGATCTTACCATCGAGCCCGGTGCCGAGCGGCAGGTGACCTTCATCCTCGGCGATGCCGATAACGAGGACCAGCTTCGCGCCGTCATCGGCGAGTTGCGCCAGACCGCCTTCGACACGGTGCTCGAAGCCAACACCACCTTCTGGCGCGACTTCACCGACATCGTGAAGGTGGAGACACCGGATCCGGCCTTCGACGCCATGATCAACAACTGGCTGCCCTACCAGAGCCTCGGTTGCCGCATCATGGCGCGCTCGGCCTTCTATCAGGCAAGCGGTGCCTTCGGCTTCCGCGACCAGCTGCAGGACACGCTGGCCTTCCTGATCCACCGGCCCGAGCTTGCGCGCGCGCAGATCCTCAACGCCGCCTCGAGGCAGTTTGCCGAGGGTGACGTGCAGCATTGGTGGCTGCCGGGAACCGGCGCCGGGGTGCGCACGATGATCTCCGACGACGTCGTCTGGCTCGCCCATGCGGTCACCCGCTACAACACGGTGACGGGTACGGCCGACCTGCTTGCCGAGCGGCTTCCCTTCATCACGGGACCGGCGCTGGAAGAAGGGCAGCATGACGCCTTCTACAAGCCGGAGATCTCCGAAGAGATCGGCGACATCTTCGAGCATTGCGCTCGCGCCCTCGATCTGGCGATCAAGCGTACCGGCGACAACGGCCTGCCGCTGTTCCTCGGCGGTGACTGGAACGACGGCATGAACCGGGTCGGCGAGAAGGGCCAGGGTACGAGCACCTGGCTTGGCTGGTTCCTGGCCGGCACCCTGCGCGGCTTCCTGCCCTATGCCCGCGAACGCAAGGACGAGACCCGTGTCGCCCGCTGGGAAGCGCATCTCGAAGCTCTGAAAAAGGCGCTCGCCACGGCCGGGTGGGATGGCGACTACTACCGCCGCGGTTACTACGACGATGGCACGCCGCTTGGAACCAGCGAGGCGCTGGAATGCCGGATCGATTCGATCGGCCAGTCCTGGAGCGTACTGTCGGGCGAGGGCGACGACCAGCGGTCGCTGAAGGCGATGGATGCGGTCATGGCCGAGCTGGTCGATCCCGACCAGCGCATCGTGCGGCTGTTCACGCCGCCGCTCGAACGCACGGCGCAGGATCCCGGCTACATCAAGGCCTATCCGCCCGGCGTGCGCGAGAATGGCGGGCAGTATACCCATGCCGCCACCTGGGTAGCGCTTGCCTTTGCCGAGCAGGGCAGGGCGGAAGAAGCCTGGCGGGTCTTCCAGATGCTGAACCCGATCTCGCATGCCGAAACCCGCGAGGCGGCCGAGCATTACCGCGTCGAGCCCTATGTGGTTGCCGCCGATATCTACGGCGAAGGCAATCTGGCGGGGCGCGGTGGCTGGACCTGGTACACGGGTTCGGCGGGCTGGCTCTATCGTGTCGGCGTCGAGGGTATCCTCGGGATCCGCCGGCAGGGCGACAGGCTGGTCATCCGGCCGGTGTTGCCGGCGGCCTGGGACGGTTACGCGGCGGAAGTGACGCTCGACGGCACGCGGCACAAGATTTCGGTGAAGCGTGACCAGAAAAGTGGCGAGGCGATCGTCACCGTCAACAATAGTGTCACAAAAAACGCGCATGAAGGCATTTTGCTGTAACTGCCGGTATGGACGACGAGATGAAACCGGCTTTGTTCCCGCAAGGGCAAGGCCGGTTTTTCTTTGGCGATCCGCCGGCGGCACGACCTCGAAGGCCGGGTGTCGTGCCGATTTAAGCTGGTGCGACCCCGCGCGCTCAGAACTGTGCGGTGTCGCTTCTCATGGTGCCGGCCATTCCATCTCGCGGAATGGGCCGCCGGCGCCCGTTTCAACAGGGATGGGGCGGGGCGCCAAATCCTGGAAAACGCACTGCATGCTGCAAAAGACTTTTCAGGGTGGCGTGAACCCCACGTCGACCCGAATGGTTGCGAAGGAGCGCGATACCCGCCTCGACGTGTTCAGGGCGCTGTGTCTCTTGACGATCTTCGTCAATCACGTTCCGGGGCAATATCTCGAGTTTCTGACGCACAAGAATTTCGGCTTCTCGGATTCGGCCGAGGCCTTCGTGCTGATCTCCGGCCTGTCGGTCGGCCTTGCCTATGGCGGCAAGTTCGTCGCCGGCGGACGACTGGCTATGACCTTGAAGATCTGGCGCCGGGCGCTGGCGCTCTACATCGCCCATATCATGACCAGCATCGTGACCCTGGCGATCTTTGCCGGCGGCGCGCTCTATTTCGGCCGGCAGGATCTGATCGGCGAGATCAACATCCGGCCGATGGTGGAACAGACCGAGCAGGGCATCGTCGCCATGGTGCTGCTCGGACACCAGCTCGGCTACAACAACATCCTGTCGATGTATGCGGCACTGTTCCTGATGCTGCCGGCCATCCTCTGGCTGAACGGTGTCAGCAAGACGCTGTTGCTGCTCCTCTCGGCCATCCTCTGGCTGACGGCCGGCATCTTCAAGGTCGTGCCATCCAATTTCCTCGACGAGGGCTACTGGTTCCTCAATCCCTGGTCCTGGCAGTTCCTGTTCGTCATCGGCGTCGTCTCGATGACATCAGTGCGCAACGGCAGGACTTTGCCGCGGTGGCCCTGGCTGATCGCTCTTTCTGGCCTCTATCTTGCGGCCTCGGCGGTCTGGGTGCTGTTCTCCTTGTGGAGCACCGACCTTTCCTTTGGCCTGCCCGCGGTGCTGACCGGCTTCGACAAGACGTTCCTGTCGTTGCCGCGGCTGCTGCATGTGCTGGCGATTGCTTACATCGTCGCGGTCACGCCAAATATCAGCAATCTCGCGAAGCTCGACAGTGATCATCCCCTTGCTGTCGTCGGCCGCCATTCCCTGGCGGTTTTCATCTTCGGCACGATTCTCGCGATGGCGGGACAGGTGCTGCTCTTTGTCACCGGGCGAGACCCGATCCTTGGCAGCCTCTTCGTGCTCGTCGGCATCGGGCTGCATTTCGCCTACGCCTACTATCTCGAATGGCTGAAGGGTTTGACCGCGGCCAAACCATTGAGGGCGGCGTAAGAGGCGCCGCCCACCGTGGATGTCAGTTTCGGGATCCAAGGGCAAGGCGGCAGGCAAGCCCTGTGAATACGCCGGCAAGCAGATATTGCGGCAGCTTCGGGAAACGCCTGATGCCTGCGAGCCGTGCGCGCAGGTGGCTGCCGACGAGGATGACCGAGCCGTTCACCAGCAGGCCGATGCCGTTCAAGATGGTCGCAAGCACGAGCATCTGTAAGACCATCGACCCGCCACTCGCATCCACGAACTGCGGAAACAGGGCGAGCACGAACAGCGCCATCTTCGGATTGAGCAGGTTTGTCATCAACCCCTCGCCGAAGATCCGTCGGCCCGAAAGCCGCCTGAGTGACGAATTCGGAGACAGGGTCGGTACCTGCGAGCGGACGGTTTTGTAGGCGAGGTAGAGCAGATAGGCGCAGCCGGCCCAGCGCACGATCTCATAGGCAATCGGAACAGTGACAAAGAGTTGCGAAAGGCCGAGCGCCGCAGCGAGCGCATGGCAATAGGTGCCAAGCGCGATGCCGGCATAGGTAAGAAACCCGGCCGAACGGCCCTGGCTGATGCTGCGCGAGGCAATCAGCAGCATGTCGGGACCGGGCGTCGCGGTGAGCACGAGGCTCGCTGCGGCGAAGAGAGCGATGGTGGAGATATCCGGCATTGGTGAATCCCTTTGGAATTGAAGCCGGAATTCCGATCTACCAACAATCTCGGAAATGACAAGTCTTGTCGATGTGGCATTGCCGAAAACAAAACCACCCGCGTTTGACGGCGGGTGGCTGGTCTAATTTGATTGGCTTCGAGCGACGCTTACGCCGCCGTATGGCTCATGCGGACATCGTCGTCCGTCAGGATGCCGCTGGCACGAAGCAGCGCTGCGAAGCGGCCGTTGCTCTGGCTGAGCTCGTTGAACCCACCCATCTCGACGACACGGCCCTGATCCATGAAGATCACCAGGTCGGCTTCGCGCACCGTCGACAGGCGGTGGGCGATGATGAAGGTCGTGCGGTTCTTGCGCAGCGCATCGATCGCATCCTTGACGCGGGCCTCGGTCTCGACGTCGAGCGCGCTGGTCGCCTCGTCGAGCACCAGGATCGGCGCGTTCTTCAGGATGGCGCGGGCGATGGCCACACGCTGGCGCTCGCCGCCCGAGAGCCGGTTGCCGCGTTCGCCGACGACCGTGTCGTAACCCGTCGTGCGGCCCTCGATGAAGTCGCAGGCGGCAGCTGCTTCCGCTGCGGCCATGACTTCTTCGATCGTCGCATCGTCGCGACCGAGACGGATGTTGTCCGAGATCGAGCGGTTCATCAGGCCCGCATCCTGGAACACGGTGGCGATCGAGCGGCGCAGCGACTTGCGCGTCACCTTCGAGATGTCGTTGCCGTCGATCAGGATCTGGCCGTCGCGCGGCTCGTGGACGCGCTGCAACAGGTTGACCAGCGTGGTCTTGCCGGCGCCGGTCGGGCCGACGATGGCAATCGTCTGGCCGGCCTTGGCGGTGAACGATACGTTGTGCACGCCCTGGTTCGTGTTGGCAAAGTCGAAGGAGACATCGCGGAACTCGACTTCGCCCGTCACCGCGGGCAGCTCCGTTGCGCCAGCCGGCTCGTCGCGTTCGCGCACGGCGTCTTCCAGCGTGAAGAAGTCCTCAAGCTTGGCGCGGGCTTCGAAGATCTGCGTCACGAAGGCCTTCATCTGGTCGAGACGGCCGATCAGAAGGTTGGCAAAGCCGATGAAGGCGATGACTTCGCCGACGCCGAGTTCACCACGCTGCACCAGCACGGTACCGATGACGAGGATGGCCATCATCGAGATGGTCGAGGCAACGCGGTTCAGGCCGCTTGCGAGCGCCCACCAGTCGAGCACCGGGAACTGGGCCGAGATCAGCCGTTCGGTGAACTTCTTCAGCTCGCGGGTTTCGGCCTCAATGCGGTTGTAGCTGTGCACGACCGAGACGTTGCTGATCGCGTCGGAAACGTGGGAAAAGACGGTGTGATAGTGGTTTTCGACCGAAGCCTGGCCTTCCTTGGTGCGGCTCATCACGGCCTTGCTGATCATGACGTAGGCGGCGCCGAGCACGAGGAGCACCAGCGACAGGCGCACGTCCATGGCAAAGGCGGTCGGAATGAGCAGCATCAGCGCGACAGCGGTCGCCAGATGCTGACGCATGAATTCGAGCCACAGACCGAACAGGGTTTCGCAGGCGCGCAGCAGCGTGTGTAGCGCGTTGGAGGTGCCGCGCTGGCTATGCCAGGCGAGCGGCATGGAAACGATACGGCCGAAGGCCTCCGTCAGAAGCGTCGCGCGGCGGCCGTGGGCCAGCCGGTCAGCCTCGCGGGCGACCAGCACGAAGGCGACGGTGTTGAAGACACCGAGGCCTGCCCACATCAGAAGCATCGGCGTGACTTCGCCTTTCGACGAGATGGCGTCGATGATGCGGCCGAACAGGATCGGTTCGGCGATCGTAATGGCCGCCAGAATGACGTTGGCGAGCACGATCGCCGAAACACGGAACTTGTGAACCGCAAGATAACTGAGCGCTCTTGCATACACCTGGAACAATGACACTTGTCTCACCCCTTCCGGGTACCGGATTTGACGCGCCGCAGTCCTTCTGCGGCGGATGCACCCGCGTCCTCGAGGTTTTCCGTGGCGGGTCTTGGGTCCACCGTTCAAACACTCGGGGCCGCGCTGAGACGGTCTTGGCGGCACAGGAAAGCCGTTGTCGGACGCATGGACAGCCACTCGTTTTCCCGTTTCGCGCTTGAGTGCGCTTGGCGAGAATATTCATAGTCTGCTATCTGTCGTGCCAACTCCGATTTCTTGCATATTTCGCATAAGACCGGGCGTGGTATGACGGATTATCGCGGGTGCAACATGAATGGTCGCTGAACGGTGCCTTTATGTCCGGAT
>NZ_DASYGZ010000237.1:0-26172 GCF_035999135.1 Ensifer sp. | reverse complement strand
CGAAGCCATCGATACAATCTCTACCAACCACAACGAACGGCGAATGCCGACGAGAAAAGGGAACAGGGGAATGAGCGATTACAAGGATTACCTCACACGACAGGTCATGCTCGGCAAGATGAACCGGCGCGAGTTTTTGGGTCGTGCGGCTGCTGCCGGCATCCTCGCCTCGACGGCCGGCACGCTGTTTGCCACCAGCGCTCAAGCGCAGGAGCCGAAGCGCGGCGGCCATCTGAAACTCGGCCTCGAAGGTGCGGCCGCAACCGACAGCAAGGATCCGGCCAAGGCTCTGTCGCAATTCATGTTCGTCGTCGGCCGCAACTGGGGCGACATGCTGGTCGAAAGCCATCCGACCACAGGCGCACCGGTCCCGGCGCTCGCCGAATCCTGGGAACCGTCCGCCGATGCCTCGACCTGGACCTTCACCATCCGCAAGGGCGTGAAATTTCATGACGGCAAGGAGCTGACGCTCGACGACGTCATCAAGACCCTGCAGCGCCACACCGACGAGAAGTCGGAATCCGGCGCGCTCGGCGTGATGAAGTCGATCAAGGAAATCAAAGCCGACGGCGACAAGCTGGTGCTCGTGCTGACCGAAGGCAATGCCGACCTGCCGCTGCTTCTGACCGACTATCACCTGATCATCCAGCCGGGCGGCGGCATCGACGCGCCGGACGCCCAGATCGGCACCGGCCCGTTCAAGGTGACGAGCTTCGAAGCCGGCATCCGCGCCACCTTCGAGAAGAACGCCGACGACTGGCGCACGGACCGCGGCTATGTCGATTCCGTCGAGTTGATCGCCATGAACGATGCGACGGCCCGCATCGCCGCCCTTTCGTCGGGCCAGGTGCACTACATCAACCGCGTCGACCCGAAGACGGTCAACCTTCTGAAGAAGGCGCCGACAGTCGAGATCCTGAACACGTCGGGCCGCGGCCACTACGTGTTCATCATGCATTGCAACACCGCCCCCTTCGACAACAACGACCTGCGCATGGCGCTGAAATATTCGATGGACCGCGAGACCATGGTCGAGCGCATCCTCGGCGGCTACGGCAAGGTCGGCAACGACTTCCCGATCAACGACACCTATGCCCTCTTCCCCGAAGGCATCGAGCAGCGTGCCTATGATCCGGACAAGGCGGCCTTCCACTACAAGAAATCAGGCCATAGCGGTCCGGTTTTGCTGCGCACCTCCGACGTCGCCTTCCCGGGTGCGGTCGATGCGGCCGTGCTCTACCAGGAAAGCGCCAAGAAGGCGGGCATCGAGATCGAGGTCAAGCGGGAGCCTGGCGACGGCTACTGGACGAATGTCTGGAACGTCCAGCCCTTCTCCACCTCCTACTGGGGCGGCCGTCCGACCCAGGACCAGATGTACTCGACCGCCTATCTTTCGAGCGCCGACTGGAACGACACCCGCTTCAAGCGCCCGGACTTCGACAAGATCCTGCTCGAGGCCCGCGCCGAGCTCGACGAGCCCAAGCGCAAGGACATGTACCGCACCATGGCGATGATGGTGCGCGACGAAGGCGGCCTGATCCTGCCGATGTTCAATGACTTCGTGAACGCCTCCACCAAGCAGGTGAAGGGCTACGTGCACGACATCGGCAACGACATGTCGAACGGTTACGTCGCAACCCGGGTCTGGCTGGACGCATGATGATGGAAAGCGGACCGCTCACTGGTCCGGTTCCGACGGATGGAACCGCGGGTGCAACACACCCGCGGTCTGCCGAACTTTCCGGAGTACCAGCAAAACCCAACCCTGCTTCCGATGGCCAGATCGGCGGCACCTTCTGGCGGCGCTTCACCTTCCGCCGCCCTCTCGCGGCGCTGATCCTGCAGCGCCTCGGCTTGAGCGTGGGCCTGCTCTTTGCCGTGTCGCTGATGATCTTTGGCGGCATCGAGGCCCTTCCCGGCGATTTCGCCACCACCTATCTCGGCCAGTCGGCAACGCCCCAGGCGGTTGAAAACATCCGCAAGGATCTCGGCCTCGACAAGCCCTGGAGCGAACGTTACCTCTCCTGGCTCGGCGGCGCCGTGCAAGGCGATTTCGGCACCTCCTGGGCGAGCAAGAACTCGGTCGGCGAACAGATCGGCAAGCGCCTCGGCAATTCGCTGTTCCTCGCCTTCTTCGCAGCGCTCATCTCCGTGCCGCTCGCCGTCGGCCTCGGCATGCTGGCGGTGCAGTTCCGCAACAGGCTGCCGGACAAGATCATCAACGTCGTCTCGCTGGCGGCGATCTCGCTGCCCGAGTTCTTCATCGGCTATCTCTTGATCATGTTCTTCGCCGTCAAATACGGCGTCGCGACCTTCCCCGCGACCGTCTATGACAGCATGAGTTTCACCGAACGGCTCTCGGCGATCGCCCTTCCGGTCGCAACCCTCGTCCTCGTCGTGCTCGCCCACATGATGCGCATGACCCGGGCTGCCATCCTCAACGTCATGTCGTCGGCCTATGTCGAGACGGCGGAACTCAAGGGTCTCGGCATGTTCCGCATCATCGCGCGCCATGCGGCTCCCAACGCCGTGGCGCCGGTTATCAACGTCATCGCGCTCAACCTTGCCTATCTCGTCGTCGGCGTCGTCGTGGTCGAGGTGGTCTTCGTCTATCCGGGCATGGGGCAATACATGGTGGATGCGGTGACCGTGCGTGACATGCCGGTCGTTCAGGCCTGCGGCCTGATCTTTGCCGCCTTCTACATCTTCCTGAACATGGCGGCCGACATTCTCGCGATCATCGCCAACCCGAGACTGAGGCACCCGCGATGAACCTGAGATCCATACCCTTCAGCGCCTGGATCGGCATCGCCGGCATCGCGATTGCGATCTTCTGCGCGCTGTTCGCGCCCGTCATCGCCCCCTTCGGCGAACGCGACGTCGTCGGCGACGTCTGGCTTCCGGCCGGTGGCGACTTCCTGCTCGGCACCGACAATCTCGGCCGCGACCTGCTCTCGCGTCTGATCTATGGCGCCCGCACCACCATCTTCGTGGCGCTGGCGGCAACCGTGCTCTCCTTTTCGCTCGGCATGCTGTTAAGCTTCACGGCCGCCGTCGTCGGCGGTTTCACCGACCAGCTCTTCTCCCGCTTCAACGACCTGATGATGGCGATCCCGACGCTGATCTTCGCGCTCGTCGTGCTCGCCGTGCTGCCGCAGCATCTGTGGATCCTGATCCTCGTCATGGCCGTGCTCGACAGTACCCGTGTCTTCCGCATCGGCCGCGCCGTGGCCCTCGATGTCGCGGTGATGGAGTTCGTCGAGGCGGCAAGGCTGCGCGGCGAAGGTTCGCTCTGGATCATCTTCCGCGAGATCTTGCCGAACACGTTGTCGCCGCTGCTTGCCGAATTCGGCCTGCGCTTCGCCTTCTCGATCCTGTTCCTCTCCACCCTCTCCTTCCTTGGTCTCGGCATCCAGCCGCCGGCCGCCGACTGGGGCGGCATGGTCAAGGATAACAAGGACGGCATCATCTTCGGCATTTCGGCAGCGTTGATCCCGGGGGCTGCGATCGCCACGCTCGCGATCTGCGTCAACCTCGTGGTCGACTGGCTGATGAAGAGAACCTCCAGCCTCAAGGGAGGACGCGGCGATGCCTGAGATGCTGTCCGTCAAGAACCTCAAGATCGAAGCGACCAGCTATCCGCCGGGCGAACCGCCCAAGGTCGTCACCCTCGTCGAAGGCGTGTCCTTTACCGTTCAGAAGGGCAAGGTGCTCGGTCTCATCGGTGAATCCGGCGCCGGCAAGTCGACGATCGGCCTTTCGGCCTTGGCTTACGGCCGCGGCGGGGTGCGCATTACCGGAGGAGAAGTCCTGCTCGATGGCAAGGACATCCTGACCCTCGACAGACATGGCATCCGCTCGATCCGCGGTGCCCGCGTCTGCTATGTCGCGCAATCGGCGGCCGCCGCCTTCAACCCGGCGCACCGGCTCGGCGACCAGGTGATCGAGGCATCGCTGCGCCACGGCATCATGAGCCGCGAGGAGGCAAAGAAGCGGGCGCTCTACCTTTTCCGGGTGCTGGGTCTGCCCAATCCCGAAACCTTCGGCGACCGCTACCCGCACCAGGTCTCCGGCGGCCAGCTTCAGCGCGCCATGACCGCCATGGCGCTCTGCCCCAATCCGGAGCTGATCGTCTTCGACGAGCCGACGACAGCGCTCGACGTGACGACCCAGATCGACGTGCTTGCCGCGATCAAGCATGCGATCGAGGAGACGCATACGGCAGCGCTCTACATCACCCATGATCTCGCGGTCGTCGCCCAGATCTCCGACGACATCATGGTGTTGCGCCACGGGAAGACCGTGGAGTACGGCGCCACCCAGCAGATCATCGAAGCCCCGCGCGAGGATTACACCCGCGCGCTCGTCAGCGTGCGGCAGACCAAGCGCGACGAAGCGGTGGATCAGACCGGCACGCAGCTGACGATCGAGCATGTCAGCGCCGGTTACGCCAATGGCTTCAAGGTGCTGCACGATGTCTCGATGCATCTGCCGAAGGGCCAGACGCTGGCGATCGTCGGCGAAAGCGGCTCGGGCAAGTCGACGCTCGCCCGCGTCATCACCGGGCTGTTGCCGCCGACCGAGGGCCGCATCACCTTTGAGGGCAAGGAACTGCCGCGGGCGCTCAAGGGCCGCAGCAACGACGAGCTGCGGCGCATCCAGATGATCTACCAGATGGCCGATACCGCGATGAACCCGCGCCAGACGGTGCGCGACATCGTCGGCCGTCCGCTCTCCTTCTACTTCGGCCTGCACGGGCAGAAGAAGACGGAACGGGTGAACGAGCTCTTGGACCAGATCGAAATGGGCGGCCGCTTCCTCGATCGGTATCCGGCCGAACTTTCGGGCGGCCAGAAGCAGCGGGTGGCGATCGCCCGCGCGCTCGCGGCCAAGCCCGAACTGATCCTCTGCGACGAGCCGACCTCCGCGCTCGATCCGCTGGTGGCCGAAGGCATCCTGAATCTGCTCTTGAAGCTTCAGGAGGAAACCGCTGTTTCCTATGTCTTTATCACCCACGACATCGCGATCGTCCGGGCCATCGCCGACAGCGTCGCGGTCATGCACCGCGGCCGCCTGGTGCGCTTCGGTCCGAAGTCGAAAGTGCTGTCGCCGCCCTTCGACGACTATACCGACCTCCTGTTGAAGTCGGTTCCGGAGATGGAGATCGGCTGGCTTGAGCGCGTGCTGAAGACACGGCGCATGGAAAGTGCGGGCAACTGACAACAGGAAAGGCGGCGCCGACAGGTGCCGCCTCTCTCATTCAGCCATCGGCAGCTTCAGCGCTGCCAGAAGGGCTTGCTGGTCTCGGCGTCGATCTGCGCTCTGGTCAGCCCGACATCGTCGAGCAGTTCCGGATTCTGCCTGGCGATGCGCAGAAGCTGCTCGCGAAAGCGCAGGCGATCGTCCCAGATGGCAAAGAGCCGGAACGGATCGTGACGACCGACGCTGTCGGCGATGTGCCTTGCCGGCTGGTTCAGATCCAGCCAGACGGCATGGGTGAATTCGGACATTCCGGACAGAAGGCTGCTCATCTTCGGCTCCACCTTGGCTGGGCCCCTCAGGGCATTGAAACGATGGTCCGACTGTAGGCGGCGCGGCGCTCGGCCACATCGCGCAACTGCTGTGTTTCCGCTCCTGCATTTGTAGTATTTTGCGTCGTCACCGTTGAAACCGGTCCGGTCGGATGGCAGGGAGCAGCCATGAACCGCATCCAGACGCCACAGACCGCCACTGAACCCCTGTCCGAGCGTGAGCGCGCCGTGGCCGAGCGTTTTGCCGCGGGTCTGACCTATCGCGAGATCGGCGAGGCGCTGTTCATCGCGCCGTCGACCGTGCGTACGCATCTCGCCACGATCTACGGCAAGCTCGGCGTGCGCAACAAGATCGAGCTCGCGTCCCATGTGGCGCAGACCATGGCGGGTGCTGCGGTCACGCAAGCGACGGCTCCCACGCGGGCGACAGAGCCCGCATCCCCGGTGCTCGCGCTCTTTCCGATCGAGAGCCTCAATCCGGAGGAGCGCTGGCAGCGTTTTGCCGATGGCCTTTCCTCCGATCTCTCAGTCGATCTCGCGCGTTTCGCCGATATCCCGGTGATTGCCTTCCACACGATGAAGCTGCTTGGAAACCGGCCTGAAGCCTTCGAGGATCATGTCCAGGCGGTCGGCGCCACCTATGCCGTCACCGGGCAGCTGCGCGCCGACGACAAGCGGGTGCGTCTGACCATGCAGCTCTCCGACACGCGCACAGGCATGACGCTGTGGAGCGAGCGCTATGACCGCGCGATGGAAGATGCCCTCACCCTGCAGGACAGCCTCTGCGAAAGCGTCATCAATGTGCTTGCCGGCTGCTTTGGAACGCTGGCCGCAATCGGACGCAAGGCGAGCAGACAGAAGGCTCAAGGGACCCTGCAGGCCTACGACTACTATCTTCTCGGCGTCGAGCAGCACAATCGCTTCAGTCGCGACGGCAATGCCGCCGCACTTCAACTGCTTTCGCGCTCGCTCGAACTGGATCCGGGCCGCTCCCGCGCGTGGACGGAACTGGCCTATGTTCATTCCATCAGGGCCTGCAACGGCTATAGCGACGATCTCGAAGACGCATTCGGAAACTGGCGGCGCGCCGCCGAGGAAGCCGTGCGCCTGGATCCGACCGACCCTGCCGGCCAGACCTGCCTCGGCGATCTGCGCGCCTGCCTGGGGGACCTTGCGGGCGCTGCCGAGGCGCATGCGCGCGCGTTTGAATTCGGCAAGAACAATGCCGACACCCTGGCGCTTTTGGCCGGCGCCAAGGCGCTGGTGGTCGGCACCCCCGAAGACGCCATCCCTCTGATCGAACGCGCCCTCGCCTTGAACCCGCTCGGGCCGCCCTGGTATTACGGCATGCTCGGCCGCGTGCTCTTCGTCACCGGCCGATACCGCGAATGCCTGTCCGCATTCGAGAAAAGCTCGCAGGAATCCCCAAGCACGCTGATGTTCCGGGCGATGGCCCATGCCTGTCTCGGCGAGACGAAGGAATCGGCCGACGCCGCCGAGCGGCTGCGGGCAGAATTCCCGTCCTTCAGGGTGGAGCGCTTCATCGAGGGCTACCCGGTCTCCAACCCGCCAGCGGTTGCGGCCTTTCGCGAAGGCGCCCGGCTGGCAAGGCTCGACCAGGCACCGTCAACAGCATGAAGTCCATGCCAACCGCTATGGCGCGACCTGCCGCGCGAGGTTTTTGCGCTGCTCGACAAGAAAGTCCATGAGCGCTCGGGTCTTGGCGGGCATCTGCGCGCGCGACGGCACGTAAAGAAAGAAGGCTGGACGGGGATGAACCCACGGCAGAAGGACACGCGCCAAGGTGCCGTCCTCCAGATATGGGCGAACGCAGAGGTCGAGGTGCTGCACCAGTCCAACCCCCTGCAGTGCAGCGCGCAACATACTGTCGTCGTCGTTGAAGACGGCGTTGCCCTGCGGCTCATAGACCACGGTACGCGCCTCCTCGCCGGGTGCGAGGAACGTCCAGCGGTCTAGTTTGCCGCTTGAGGTGAAGCGGTAGGAGAGGCAGTTGTGCTGCTTCAACGCCTGAGGCGTCTCGGGCACGCCGTGGCGTTCGAAGTATGCGGGCGAACCGACGATCGCCATCGCCAGCGGCGGCGTGATCGGCACCGCAATCATGTGTTCGTCCAGGCTTTCACCCAACCGGATGCCGGCGTCGATCCCTTCGGCCACGATGTTGGAGAAACCGTCGTCGGTCACCAGTTCCAGCCGCAGCTTCGGGAAGCGTGCCAGGAACGCCGCCAAATGCGGCTCGATCAGCGAGCGCGCAGCGACGCGTGAGACCGACAAGCGAATCGTACCCGACGGCTCCGTGCCGGCTTCGCTCAAATCCGTGACCGCGCCCTCGATCGCGGCAAATGCGGGATGCAGCACATCAAACAGGCGCTGACCTTCCTCGGTAAGTGACATGTCGCGCGTCGTGCGGTTGATGAGCCGAACGTTCAGATGCCGCTCCAGCGATTTCAGGTGTTGCGACACGGTTGCGCGCGTCACCTCCATTTCCAGGGCGGCTTTGGTGAAGCTGCGTCGGCGGGCGACGTGGACAAACCACGCCATGGCGGGAAGCAGTGAGGGATCGAGCGGCATATTGTCAGTTATTGCTTAACACTGATGTCATGTCCAGGCGGTTTATCCGATCCATTCCCCCACGTAAAATGCGCCCATACCCACCGAGATCCTATCTTGGCACAGGGCATGGTCTCGGGTTGCGGCATCTTCGAACAGGCAAAGGAGCCTCGTCATGACCGGAATTTCAAAGCAAAGAATGCAGACGGCGCTGGAGCAGGAAAAGACCATCTCCGCGGACGATCACGCCAAGGTCAAGGCGCTCGCCGGCATGGTCAAGATGCCGCGCAGCTTCATCTTCAAGAACCCGGGCGATTACGGCATGGAAGGCTGGCATGACCTGTCCATCCCGTCGGACGACGGCACGCCGCTCGAAGCCTGGTACATCCCGGCCAAGGGCGGCGAGAGCAACAAGCTCGTGATCTTCAACCATGCCCTTCCGATGTGCCGCGCCGGCTATCCCGGCCACATGGGCGCGCCGTGGGGCAACTTCATCGAGCCGGTCGAGATCGACTTCGTCATCCAGTACAAGCACCTGACCGATGCCGGCTACAACGTGCTGACCTACGACTTTCGCAATCACGGGCAGAGCGGTGCTGCCAATGGCGGCGTCTGCGGCGTCGGCCAGTGGGAATGGCGAGATTGCGTCGGCGTCAAGAAGTTCGTCGACGCCCATCCGCGCCTGGGCAAGATGGACGTTGCCCTGTTCAGCCAGTGCCTGGGCGGCGTTTCGCAGTATGCCGCCATCACCAAACACCCCGAGCTGTTTGAGAACGTCAAGTGCCTTCTGAGCCCGCTCGTCCCCAACATGACGTCGGTCTTTAGCAAACTCTCGGGCTACCAAGGAATCGCGCAATATCAGGAACTGATCGACCTGGAGTTGCTCAAGCTTGGCGGTTTTGCTGCCGCCGACATGTCGGGCAGACTCTGGGCTCCGAACGTCAAGCTGCCTGTGTTGATGTGGCAGGTGCTCGACGACGCCGTCATCAACAACCCTGGTGACGCCGAGAGCACCTTCGACGCCTTGGCCAGCAACGACAAGGAACTCTACTGGATCGAGGGCACGACCAAACGTTTCGAGGACGGCTACAACTGGTTTGGCCGCCATCCGGAAAAGGTGCTGACGTATCTGGACAGGTACATGAACTGAGTACGTCAGTAGACCCCTTGCGGGGCGTGGCGGAGCGGACAACGTGGCCAATGCCAGCATGGCCGCTCCGGCACATCACATCAGCATGGGTTTGCAAACTTGCGTGACGTGCGCGACATCCATCACTTCTGCCGGCAATCGACGTCGCCCAGCCGGTTTGCCGCTTCGCCCTCGAAGGTCACCGTCGCCTCGCCCTTGGCAGCACAATCGCCCTTTTCGCCGCTGCCGGAGCGGAAATGCACCACCGGCTGGCCCTCGATCATGATGCTTGGCACGACCTCGTAGAGCTCCGGCGGGCAATTGGCGACATCAGACAAGCGCAGCGCCGGCTGGCCGCCGATCATCACGCTTGATGCGCCCGAGAGCGCGCAGGACGGGATCGGCGCGCGTGCCTCGTCGGCCATCGCCGCCGGGATCGGAATTGCGACCCAAAGGCAGGCAAGCGCGACTGCAGACGATTTCATGATCCCCTCCCCGACGAACCTCGGTGGTGAAACCTAACGCGACGCGACGGACGCCTCAATACTCGTTCGGTATGGTCAGCGGCTCGGCATCGGGCGCTTCGAGGAAATTGCGCACCGTCTGGGGCAGATGTCGCGAGCCGAAGGAGAGCACGCCGCAGCGCGACAGCATCTGGCGCAGGTCAGGCTGGCCCCCGAGCGCACGCCAGATCATCCGCGAGGCATAAGGCAGGTTCTCCTTGCGCCAGGAGACACCCATGGTGGTGCCGCGCAGGTAGACGCGCTGGTGCATTTCGAACGGCAGAAGGATCGTCTGCGCCAGCATCGGCTCACGTCCGATGCTGCGCTCGGTGATGAAAATGCGGTTCCGCCAGAAGGTGACGAGGCCGACATATTTCGAGAACTGCTGGATCTCGTTGGCCGGATCGCGGATGCGCTCGATCGATTTGACCCGGAAGGAGCCGGTCTCCTCGTAGATCCGGGCCGCGGAGCAGACGACGAGACCGGGCCAGGAGAGCGAGACATGGTAGGTCTGGTAGTAGCCGATGTGACGCCTGAGCGCCGCGATATCGCCGGGAAACCCCTCGAGCAGCAGGCCCGCATCCGAGCGGTCGCGGTCGGGCCGCGTCATGCGCGCCTCGAACTGTCTTGCCGGCAGCGCAAAGTCCTCGGCCCCTAGTCCGAAGAAGCGGGCGATGCGCGATACGTTGTGCGGCGACGGTTTTGCCTCACCGGCAATGTAGCGATTGAACTGCTGCCGGTTGATGCCGATCTCGCGGCAGATCTGCGAGATCGAACGCCGCGTCGCGCAGGCAAACCTGAGATTGGTCGAGAAGATGTCGTTGTCCGTCAATGTCCCTTCCTCGATCGCGCCGATAGCGCCGCCGGCTCGCTTGCAACCGCAAAACCGGAACCGGCGATCCGTCTCTTCGGGTGTAGCAGGTCCGCGCGCCCGAAGTCGCGTAAAATAGCGTAAATAAGCGTCAAGTCGCGAAATTGTGCAGCGTCCTGCAGGCGCTAGGTTTTCCTTGGAAATATTATACCAGAGGGATCCCCAGAATGACCGAATTCACGAAGCGACCCGACGGCCTTCTCGTGCCCACGAGCATGGCTTCGACCGGCATCAGCCGGCGCGGTTTCCTGGCCGGCACTGCAGCCCTTGGCCTTGCGGCCGGCCTCGGCGCAACGCTTGGCGCAGGCGACGCACGGGCGGAGGAGCCGAAGCGCGGCGGCCATCTGAAGCTTGGCCTCAAGGGCGGCGCCACCACCGACACGCTCGACCCGGCCGGCTATAGCGGTTCGGTCTCCTTCGTCATCGGCCATCTTTGGGGCGACACGCTGGTCGAGTCCGATCCGAAGACCGGCGCGCCGCTGCCGGCCCTTGCCGAATCCTGGACACCCTCGGCTGATGCGTCTGAGTGGACCTTCAAGATCCGCAGCGACGTCAGCTTCCACGACGGCAGCAAGCTGACGGTCGCCGACGTCGTCGCGACTTTGAAGCGCCATGCGGACGAAGGCTCGAAATCGGGCGCGCTCGGCCTGATGCGCTCGATCAAGACGATCGAGGAAAAGGCAGGCAGCCTGGTGCTGACCTTGACCGAGGGCAACGCCGACCTGCCGCTGCTTTTGACCGACTATCACCTGATCATCCAGCCGAAGGGCGGCGTCGATAACCCGGCCTCCCCCATCGGCACCGGCCCCTACAAGCTTTCGAGCTACGAGGCGGGCCTGCGCGCCACCTTCGAGAGGAACGCCGACGACTGGCGCTCAGACCGCGGCTTCGTCGACAGTGTCGAGGTCATCGTCATGAACGACACGACGGCGCGGATCGCAGCCCTCTCTTCCGGCCAGGTGCACTTCATCAACAACATCGACCCGAAGACGGTGCCGCTCCTGAAGCGGGCGCCGCGCGTCGAGATCCTCAGAACCGCCGGCAAGGGCTTCTACAGCTTCCTGATGCATTGCGACACCGCCCCCTTCGACAACAACGACCTGCGGCTGGCGCTGAAATACGCCGTCGACCGCCAGGCGATCCTCGACCGGGTGCTCGGCGGCTTCGGCACGCTCGGCAACGACTACCCGGTCAACGGCAACTATGCGCTGGCGCCTGATGGCATCGAGCAGCGGGCCTATGATCCGGACAAGGCCGCCTTCCACTACAAGAAGTCCGGCCACGACCGGCCGATCCTGCTGCGCACCTCGGACGCCGCCTTCCCCGGTGCGGCCGACGCTGCCGTGCTCTTCCAGGAAAGCGCCAAGAAGGCCGGCATCGAGCTCGAGGTGCGCCGCGAGCCGGAAGACGGCTACTGGACCAATGTCTGGAACGTGCAGCCCTTCTGCGCCTCCTACTGGGGCGGTCGACCGACACAGGATTCGCGTTATTCGACCTCCTATCTCTCGACAGCCGAATGGAACGACACGCGTTTCAAGCGCGAGGATTTCGACAAGCTGCTGCTTCAGGCCCGCTCCGAGCTCGACGATGCCAAGCGCAAGGAGATGTACCACACCATGGCGATGACGGTGCGCGACGAAGGCGGCCTGATCCTGCCTGTCTTCAACGACTATGTGAACGCCGCTTCCGCGTCTCTGAAGGGCTTCGTCGACGACATCGGCAACGACCTTTCCAACGGCTACATCGGTAGCCGTGTCTGGTTCGACGCCTAATCGCAGTTCAAGCGGGCGCGAAAACTGCAGTTTCGCGCCCGAACTGGACGAGAGAACAAAGAGTTACAGCAGAGCGCAGAAACCATATGTCCGAACGCGAATTCACCTTGATCGAAAACGAATGGATCCGGCTGAAGGACGGCACCGTGCTTGCCGCCCGCATCTGGATGCCGGATGGAGCCAACACCGAGCCGGTGCCGGCCGTGCTCGAATACCTGCCCTATCGCAAACAGGGCGGCACCAGCCTGCGCGACGAATCCACCTATCCTGTGTTTGCCGCCGCTGGCATTGCCGGCGTCCGGGTCGACATCAGAGGCTCGGGCGAAAGCGACGGCGTGATCGATGGCGAGTACACGCCGCGCGAACTCTCCGACGGCTGCGAGATCATCGAATGGATCGCCGCCCAGCCCTGGTCCAACGGCAAGGTCGGCATGATGGGCATCTCCTGGGGCGGCTTCAACTGCCTGCAGGTCGCAGCCCTGAAGCCGCCGGCGCTGAAAGCGGTTATCTCCATCGCCTCGACGGTCGACCGCTACAACGACGACATTCACTACAAGAACGGCTGCCACCTCTCCGCCCAGCTCTCCTGGGCCGCCACCATGCTCGCCTACCAGTCACGTTCGCCGGATCCCGACATCGTCGGCGATCGCTGGAAGGCGATGTGGATGGAGCGGTTGGAGAACGAGCCCTATTTCATGGAGGAATGGCTCGAGCACCAGCGCCGCGACGCCTTCTGGCAGCACGGCTCGATCGCGGAGGATTTCGAAGGCTTCGACGTGCCGGCGCTGGTCATTGCCGGCTGGGCCGACGGTTACCGCAACACGCCGCTGAAGGCGGTTGAAGGCATCGGCAGCAAGGCAAAGGCGCTGATCGGCCCTTGGGTGCACAAATATCCGCATTTCGCCTTCCCCAAGCCCCGTGCCGATTTCCACGGCGAAGCGATCCGCTGGTGGAACCGCTGGCTGCGCGACGAGGAAAACGGCGCAGAAGGCGGGCCGCAGGTGCGCGCCTATATTCTCGACGGCCCGCGCCCGTCGCTCCGGCGCGACAGCGACCCCGGCCGCTGGGTGGCGAAGGACGCCTGGGCAACGCCCGAAATGCAGCTCTTCGGTATCTCCCATGACGGGCGGCTGACGCCGTCGGCCGGCGGCACCGGTGTCGGCGAGATCTACCTGAAATCGCCGCTCGACACCGGCACCGCCTCGGGCGAGTATTTCACCCTGAAGCCCGACGCGGAAATGGCCGGCGACCAGCGCATCGACGATGCCGGCTCGCTCACCTTCGAGACCGCGCCGCTGCTCGAAGTGGCCGACTATCTCGGCCAGCCGACGCTTTCCGTCGACGTCACCTGCCAGGCGGCCAACGCCAATCTCGCGGTCCGCCTGGTCGACGTGCACCCTGATGGCACCGCCACCCGCGTCGCTTTCGGCGTGCTCAACCTTGCGCATCGCGACGGCAATGCCAGCCCCAAGGGCATGGAGCCCGGCCGCAAGACCCGCATCACGCTGACGCTCGACGCCTGTGGCTACCGCTTCCGCCCGGGCAACCGCATCCGCGTGTCGCTGTCGACCTCTTACTGGCCGCTGATCCTGCCGACGCCGACCGACCCGGGCCTTTCGATCGACACATCGAGCCTGTCGCTTGCCCTGCCGCTTCTCGGTGCCCATCGCGAGATCGCCGTACCGGAACCGGAAAACCCGGATCCACTGCCGAAATATCGCGAACTGAAGCGCGGCAACACCAGCCGCACGGTCGAGCGCGACATGACGCACGGCATGACCCACTACCGGATCTATGAGGACACTGGCTTGTCCGAGCACCCGGACACCGGCCTTGCCACCCAGGACATCCGCGACGAGACCTGGTCGATCGCGCCTGATGATCCGCTGTCGATGATCGGCACCTCGACCTGGACCTGCGTTGCCAAAAGCGAAGGGTGGTCCGTGCGCACGGTCTCGACCGCGACCTTGCGCTGCACGGCAGGCGAGTGGATCACCGAGGCCGAAGTCGTCGCCTATGAGGGCGAAACGCGGATCTTCGAGAAGCATTTCCGCAAACACGTGCCCCGCGACTTCATGTGAGGCCGTCGCGGACGGGCCGGCGGCTTGCCACCGCCACTCCCGGTCCGGCAGCCCTTCTTGACTTCATCATCGAGCCATTGTACCAATCGGTAAAGAGTTTACTGATTGGTACAATAGTGCGTCATTTTTTCACCCGTCATCAGCCTCCCGTTCATATCAGCCGCGGCCTCATCGCCGGCGTCGGTGGCCTTGTCGCCATTGCCGCCCTTGGTGCCCTCGCCAGTCTCGCCGGCCA
This sequence comes from Ensifer sp., assembly GCF_035999135.1. Lineage (GTDB taxonomy): Bacteria > Pseudomonadota > Alphaproteobacteria > Rhizobiales > Rhizobiaceae > Ensifer. The sequence goes on along the minus strand of NZ_DASYGZ010000237.1, from coordinate 11,482 downwards.
TCCCATGCTGATGGCGCCGTTTGGCGCCAGCTGCGTGCTGATCTTCTCGGTCGCATCAAGTCCGCTGTCGCAGCCGGCCAATGTCGTCGGCGGCCACATCGTCGCCACCCTCGTCGGCCTGATCCTCAGGACAGTGTTTCCCAACGAGTGGTGGGCCGTCGCGATCGCCGTCGGGGCCGCGATTGCGCTGATGGCGGCGCTGCGCGTCACGCATCCGCCGGCCGGCGCCGATCCGCTCGTCGTTTTTGCAGCCGATCCGGGCTTCGAGTTCCTGCTCTTCCCGGTGCTGACAGGTTCACTGATCCTGGTCGCGGTCGGCGCCCTCTTCCACCGTTTCGCCAGGGTGGAATACCCACTCGTGAGGAAACCCGCATGAGCCGCACGGTCAAAGAGCGCAAGGACGTCATTGCCATGCTGGCGGAGATCTTCCGCGAACACGGCTATGACGGCACCAGCCTCAGCCTGATCACCGAGAAGACCGGGCTTGGCAAAGGCAGCCTCTACCACTTCTTCCCCGGCGGAAAAGAGGAGATGGCCGAAGCGGTGCTTGCCGACATCGACGCATGGTTCCGCACCCATATCTTCGACGCACTGCGCAACGCCGATGACCCCGCCAGGGCGCTGGAGGCGATGTTTGCCGGCGTCGATGGCTACTTTCGTCAGGGTCGCAGGCTCTGCCTGATGGGTGTGATCGCCGCCAGCGGCGCCCATGACCGCTTCGCCCGTGAGCTCAACCGCTATTTCTCCGACTGGCGCACCGACCTCGCCGCAACGCTTGGACGCGCCGGCATACGCGCTTCAGAGTGCGACGGCCTTGCCGAGGAAATCGTCGGCGGTATCCAGGGCGCACTGATCCTCGCCCGCAGCCTCGACGACCCCGGCGCCTTCGGCCGGGTGCTTTCCCGGCTGAGGGCGCGCTGCCAAAACGCTGCCGTCGACTGACGCCCAAGCGGCCAGTGCCGACTTTCATCACGCGGCCAGAACTGACAAAAATCAGGTCGAGGACCCTTGCGCGCCTTGACACGACCCGTCACGCGCAGATATTAACCGATGAGTTAAATAACTCTTGGGTTAATGACCGGGCGCAGTGGGGCGCCCGGAGGAGGAGGCATTGATGACAGCGGCAGCCGCAAACGCAACGCGCAACAATATCAGCCTGGAAATCGTCCGCGACTTCGACGCGCCGGTGAACCTTGTCTTCAAGGTCTGGTCGACGCCTGAGCATGCGTTGCGCTGGTGGGGGCCGAAGGATTTCACGCCCCATTCGCTCTCCATGGACTTCCGCCAAGGCGGCGCATGGCGCGCCTGCATCCGCTCGCCCGAAGGCCGCGACTACTGGATGGGCGGCGTCTACCGCGAAGTCCTGGAGCCAGAACGCCTTGTCTTCACCTTCGCCTGGGACGAAGACGGTAAGGCCGGCGCCGACACGCTCGTCACCGTCTCCTTCGCCGACATCGGCGGCCGGACCCGGCTGACCTTTCATCAAACACCATTCGAAACTGTCGAAGAGCGCGACTCGCACCAGGAAGGCTGGGGCGAGTGCCTCGACCGGCTCAGGGATTATGTCGACCATGTCTGAGACCGCAAACCTCGAAAATACCCATGTGCCCGGCCCGAAGGCGACCCGGCGCGAATGGATCGGGCTCGCCGTGCTGGCGCTCCCCTGCATGCTCTATTCGATGGACCTGACGGTGCTGAACCTCGCGGTACCGCAGCTTGCCGAAGAACTGAAACCGTCGGCCTCCCAGCTGCTCTGGATCATCGATGTCTACGGCTTCATGGTCGCGGGTTCCTTGATCACCATGGGCACGCTCGGCGACCGCATCGGCCGACGACGCCTCTTGATGATCGGCTCGATCGCCTTCGGCCTCGCCTCGATCTTTGCCGCCTTTGCCTGGAACGCCGAGACGCTGATCGTTGCCCGCGCCGTGCTTGGCGTCGCTGCCGCAACCCTTGCACCCTCGACGCTTTCGCTCATCCGCAACATGTTCCTCGACGACCGGCAGCGCACATTCGCGATCGGGGTGTGGATCGCCAGCTTCTCGGCCGGCGGCGCCATCGGCCCCGTGGTCGGCGGGCTGATGCTGTCGCAATTCTGGTGGGGCTCGGTCTTCCTGCTGGCCGTTCCCGTCATGGTGCTGATCCTCATTCTCGGCCCGATCCTGCTTCCGGAATTCCGCGACCCCGAAGCCGGGCGCATCGACCTCATCAGCGCCGCCCAGTCGCTGATATCGGTGCTGTCGGTGATCTACGGCATGAAGCACATTGCCGAGGACGGCGTCGATACCACCGCCATCTCCTTCATTCTCGTTGGCATCGTCGTCGCCATTCTCTTTGCAAGGCGCCAGCTTCGCCTCGCCGACCCGCTGATCGATCTGGCACTGTTCAAGACACCGCGGTTCAGCGCAGCACTCGGCGTCAACATTCTCGGCCTGTTCGTCGGTTTCGGCGCCTTCCTGTTCGTGGCGCAGTACCTGCAGCTGGTGCTCGGCCTTTCGCCCTTCGTCGCCGGGCTCTGGTCGGTTCCGACGGGCGTCGCCATGGTCGTGGCCTCGATGACGGTGCCGATGCTGGCCACCCGCTTTGCCGCCTCCAACCTGATTGCCGCCGGTTTTGTTCTGACGGCGATCGGCTTTGCCATCTGTACCCAGGTGGGCACCTCCAGCAGCCCGTTGCTCGTCACGACCGGCCTTGTCGTGCTCTGCCTCGGCTTTGCCCCTGTCGGCACGCTGACGACGGACATGATCGTCGGCTCCGCGCCGCCGGAGCGGGCCGGCGCAGCGTCTGCGATCTCCGAGACCAGCTTCGAGTTCGGCGGCGCGCTCGGCATTGCGGTGCTCGGCAGCCTGCTCACCTCGGCCTATCGCGGCCGCATGGACGATCTCGTCGTCACCAGCCTGCCGGAGGAAAAGATCGAGGCAGCGCGCCAGACGCTCGGCGGAGCCGTCGCGATCGCCGCCGATCTGCCGCCGGCGGAAGCCGAGCGGCTGCTTGCCGCGGCACGCGACGTCTTCACCCAGTCCTTCACCTTCACCGCCTCGATCTGCGTGCTGCTTTCGCTGCTGACGGCGCTGATCGCCTTCCTGCTATTGCGCCAGGCGAAGGACGATGGTGACGGTAAGGACCCTGTCGTCGCCGACCGGCCGGCAGCAACCGGAACTGTCGGGTAGAGCGAGCCTCGCGCTGCGATGTCCGGTCGAAAACTCGGCCGGATCGGTGGGCGGGCCAGAATGAAATGTCAACGGCACGGTCTCGTCAGCGCCGGCCCTCGGGCCGGCGGGCGGCAAGGCCTGCCCCATTTCCGGGAGGAAATCGATGAAGAAGCTTTATCGCGGCAGCTGCCACTGTGGCGCCGTCGCCTTCGAATGCCAGCTGGATCTTGCCGAAGGCGTCCGCCGCTGCAACTGCTCCTTCTGCGCCAAGACGCGCATGCAGAAGTCCTTTGCGCTCCGGGAGGAATTCGAGATTACCGCCGGCAAGGACAGGCTCACCAGCTACCGCGCCGACAATTCGAGCTGGATCGTCGGCGACGTCGATCACTACTTCTGCAGCCGTTGCGGCGTCCGGCCCTTCTCCCGCGGCTACCACAAGGATTTCATCGGCCATTTCTATGCGGTCAACGTCGCCTGCCTCGACGGCGTCAGCGACGCGGAGCTCGGCGCAGCGCCCATCATCTACGAGAACGGCCGCGCCGACGACCATTTCAACCCGCCGGAGGACACGCGCTTCATGTAGGGATTGCGAACTCAGGCAAGCGTCAGCGCACGAAGAGCCGAAAGCGCCCTCTCGGCATCCGCTTCCGGCACGAAGATATGGTCGTGGTAATAGGCGGCGATCACATTGGCGCTGATGCCCTCGCGCGTCAGCGCCGCCGAGACGGCAGCGGTCAGACCGACGGCTTCGAGCGCCGAGTGAACGTTGAGCGTGATCCTGCGCAGCAGCGGACCATATTCCAAGCCCGCCCGATCAGCGGCGTCTCGGGCAAGCACCAGGGTCAGCCCCTCGTCCTCGCGATAGGTGGCAAGCGGCTCCAGCGTCTGGGTGCGCGCCTGATCGCGATAGGCGACAGTGCAATAGACATAGGTCTGCGGATAAAGAACCGGGTTCATCGTCGCCAGCAGCTTTGCAAGATCCGTTTCGCCGACCATCTTCCGTCCTGTTCACGTGAGTATCAAAGTTGCCATGAAGTGGTAGCGGATCGTCACGTTGGCGTGAAGCACGCGATCGCGATTTGACCATTGTCATTCCCATGAAAACATGTGGTCATTGAGCGTCGGCGTAGAAGGCCGGCAGCGGGAGCACACCATGGCGCACGGCAGGTCGGCATATCCCTTGGCAAGAATTCCCTTGATCCTGGCTGCGGCCATCACAGCAATCCTGGCGACCGGGTCGCTCGCCCCGGCGCAGGAGCCGGCCATGGTAATTCCGCCACCGACGCTCGACGAGAAATCGTCCGCATCGACGGAAGTCGCGGTCTTTGCCGGCGGCTGCTTCTGGGGCGTGCAAGGCGTGTTCCAGCACATCAAAGGCGTGAAGAACGCCGTCTCGGGCTACGCAGGCGGCACGGCGGCGACCGCCGACTACGAGACGGTGAGCGGCGGCAAGACCGGCCATGCGGAATCGGTCGAAGTGACCTTCGATCCGCGCGAGGTGACCTATGGGCAGCTGCTGCAGGTCTTCTTCTCCGTCGCCCACAATCCGACACAGCTCAACTATCAGGGTCCGGACCACGGCACCCAGTATCGTTCGGCGCTTTTCGCCGTCACGGACCAGCAGAAGAAGGTCGCCGATGCCTACATCGCCGAACTCGGCAAGACAGGCGCCTTCCCCTCGGCAATCGTCACGCAGGTCTCGCCGTTCAAGGGCTTTTATGCCGCCGAAGACTATCATCAGGACTTCCTGACGCGGAACCCGACTCACCCCTACATCGTCTACAACGACCTGCCGAAGATCGAAAACCTGCGGACGCTCTTCCCTGGGGCGTTCAGGGCCAACCCGGTGCTGGTGTTCAAGGCAAAGAGCTGACGCAATTTGAAGGACAGCCGCACGTCGGTTTGCCGGCACGCTCGCGTCGCGCCAAGCCGGGCCTCAGCGCGTTCCGACGAGCATTGCCACGCCTTCGGCCAGCCGCTGAAAGCCTTCGCGCGCGCCTTCGCTCATATGTCTCGCCCGAAGCCAGGCATGGATCATCTGCGGCTCCTCACGGAAGGCGACGTTGACGCCGGCGGCGGCCAGCCGCGCCGCGTAGATGCGGGCGTCGTCGCGCAAGGGATCGAAGAAGGCGCCGGTGATGTAGCTGGGCGGCAAGCCGGAAAGATCGGTTTCGGCAAGCGGCGCGGCAAAGGGGTTGCCCATCGGCGCTTTCAGGATGTCGCGATAATAGCCGACATCAGCCGTCGTCAACCCGGGCGCCTCGGCCATCTCCACATAGGAACCCGAGACCAGATCGCCGCCGAGGCCGGGATAGATCAGCACCTGTCCGACGATGCCGGAAAGCCCTTCCGCCCGGGCTTTCAGGATGATGCCAGCCGTGAGATTGCCGCCGGCGCTGTCGCCGGCAACGACAACCGGGCGACCGTCGGACAAGAGATGCTGCAGCACGGCGTAGCTGTCGTCGAAAGCCGCCGGCCAGACATGCTCCGGCGCGAGGCGATAATCCACCGACACCAACTCGGCCTCAGCGAAATTCGCGAGCTCGGCGCAGATCGCATCGTGGCTGTCGAGTGAGCCGACGACGAAGCCGCCGCCGTGGATGTAGTAGATGCGCGTCTGCGTCGAAACCTCGGCCGGCCGGTAGCGCCGAACCTTGATGCGGCCGTCGACGAGCGTGTCGTCACGCGTCAGCCCGGCCGGGCTCGGCGCATCGAATTCGGCACAGAGCGCGTCATACCATTTGCGCTGTTGCTCGATCGACGCATCCACCGCATCGGCCGGATAGAAGTCCTCACAGCGGCGGTGGAACGCAAGGATCCCCTCCTCCGTCGGCATCGGCCGCTTGGTCATCTGGTCCACGTCATCCTCCCGCTCGTCCGCTTCCACCCAGCTTAGCATCGGCAATCCGGGTCCCTGTCCGAAAACCGACATCACGGGAAAAAATCAGCGTTCGGCCCGCTTGCGTTTCGGCGCTTGCCAGCCCTGCCCCGCACCTATTAACTCGCGCCATGGCCTTCACTTTCAGACAATTGCAGTATTTCGTCGCCGTCGCCGAGCAGGGGTCGATCACCCGCGCGGCGCAGAACCTTTCGATCTCGCAATCCTCGATCACCGAGGCGATCAAGGAGCTCGAAGGCGATCTCGGCGTCGAGCTTTTCGACCGGCATCCGCGCGGCCTGTCGATCACCCACAACGGCCACCAGTTCCTGCGCCACGCCACCAAGATCCTCGCCAATGTCTCGGACGCCCGCCGGAGTTTCTCCGACAGCCGCGAGGAGACTGGCGGCAAGCTCAATCTCGGCGTCACCTCGCTGGTTGCCGGCTACGTGCTTTCCGATCTCCTGGCCCGCTACCGCCGCGCCTGCCCCGGCGTCGAGGTCAGCGCCATCGAGGACAACGGCTCCTATCTCGAGCACCTGCTGATCGGCGGCGAGCTCGACGTCGCCGTCATGGTCATCTCCAACCTGCGAGACCGCATGGCGCTGCAGGCGGAAATCCTCGAGACCTCGCCCTACCGGCTCTGGCTGCCGATCGGTCATCCGCTCGTCAGCGCCGACATCATCTCCGTCAGCGATATCGCCAAGGAGCCGCTGATCATGCTGACGGTCGATGAAATCGAGGAGAACACCGGCAAGCTTTTGACAGCGCTTGGCGCCCGCCCGCACGTGGCCTTCCGCACCCGGTCTGTCGAAGCGGTGCGCAGCCTGGTCGCGACCGGCGCCGGCATCGCGCTTCTGCCCGACCTCGTCTACCGCCCCTGGTCGCTGGAAGGCGACCGCATCGAAAGCCGCGACGTCTCAGGCGCGCTGCCGGTGGTTCAGGTCGGCATGGTCTGGCGCAAAGGCTCCGGGCTGCCGCAATCGGCGCGCGATTTTGTCGGCATCGCCGAAGCGCTCAGAAGTGCGCGCCCGCGCTAACGCGCCCATCTTCGGCGGCGCGCGCCTCTATCTCATTGTTTTTGCGCAATTCCGGACGCAAAACCGCTGCACACTTTTGTTGGAATTGCTTGCGATATCGGAAAAACCGAAAGCGGCATTCTGTTTAATGAATTTGCGAATACGGTGAAAGCAAGGCACGCTTCAACCTGGGAACGAAGCCGCAAAATGCGGCTCAAAACTGGGAGAATTCAGATGAAGCAGATGCTTAAATCCTGCACGGCATTGACCCTGACGCTTGGCCTCGTCGCGCCGGCCTTCGCGCAGGAGCCGCTGAAGGAACTCGGCAAGGGCGAAGGCGAACTCTCCATCGTCGCCTGGGCCGGCTACATCGAGCGCGGCGAGACCGACAAGAATTACGACTGGGTCACCGATTTCGAAAAGCAGACGGGCTGCAAGGTCTCGGTGAAGACGGCCGCCACCTCGGACGAAATGGTGGCGCTGATGAACGAAGGCGGCTTCGATCTCGTCACCGCGTCTGGCGACGCGTCGCTGCGCCTCGTTGCCGGCAAGCGCGTCCAGCCGATCAATACCGATCTGATCCCCAGCTGGAAGACCATCGACGAGCGCATGCAGAACGCGCCCTGGTACACGGTCAACGGCGTGCATTACGGCACCCCATACGTCTGGGGCCCGAACGTCCTGATGTACAACAAGGACGCCTTCAAGGGCGAAGCGCCGAAGAGCTGGAACGTCGTTTTCGAGGAAATGACGCTTCCCGACGGCAAGTCCAACAAGGGCCGCGTCCAGGCCTATGACGGCCCGATCCATGTGGCGGACGCCGCCAACTACCTGATCAAGCACAAGCCGGACCTCGGCATCAAGGATCCCTACGAGCTCAACGAAGACCAGTACAAGGCAGCGCTTGACCTCCTGCGTGGCCAGCGAAAGATCGTCGGCCGCTACTGGCACGACGCGATGATCCAGATCGACGACTTCAAGAACGAAGGCGTCGTCGCCTCCGGCTCCTGGCCATTCCAGGTCAACCTGATGGAAGCCGAAAAGCAGCCGATCGCCTCGACCATCCCGGAAGAAGGCGTGACCGGATGGGCAGACACCACCATGCTGCACGCCGACAGCCAGCACCCCAACTGCGCCTATATGTGGATGGAGCACTCGCTGTCGCCCAAGGTCCAGGGCGACGTGTCGGCATGGTTCGGCGCCAACCCGTCGGTGGGTGCCGCCTGCAAGGGCAATGCGCTTTTGACCGACGAAGGCTGCAAGACCAACGGCTACGAGGACTTCGATAAGGTCAAGTTCTGGAAGACGCCGGTCTCGAAGTGCGAAAGCCAGGGCGAATGCGTGCCCTATCACCGCTGGGTCTCCGACTACATCGGCGTAATCGGCGGCCGCTGAGCCGTCTCGACATATCGCAAGCATCGCCCCTCACCCTGACCCTCTCCCCGCACACGGGGGAGAGGGAACGCCCCCGGCCAAACCGCAGGGCGTGAACTTGAGGCAAACCGCCCGCCGCACGTCCCCTTCGCCCCGCAAACGGAGAGAAGGTGCCCGGCAGGGCGGATGAGGGGTCCTACCCTCACCGCGGGATGAGGGGCAAATTCCTCCCCACCGGGGACTGAACTTTCCGGAGCATTTCAATGACCACCGCCGTTCTCTTCGACAATGTTTCCCGCCACTTCGGCGCCGTGCGCGCCGTCGATGGTGTGAACCTCGAGGTAGCCGAGGGCGAGTTCTTCGCCATGCTCGGCCCCTCGGGCTCGGGCAAGACCACCTGCCTGCGCCTGATGGCCGGCTTCGAGCAGCCGACCGGCGGCCACATTGAAATCTTCGGCGAGACTGCCGAGGGCGTGCCGCCCTATCGCCGCAGCGTCAACACCGTTTTCCAGGACTACGCCCTCTTCCCGCACCTCTCGATCCTCGACAACGTCGCCTATGGATTGATGGTCAAGGGCGTCGGCCGCGAGGAACGCCGCAAGGCGGCCGAGGATGCGCTCGCCATGGTGAAACTGCCGGGTTATGGCACCCGCCGCCCCGGTCAGCTTTCCGGCGGCCAGCGCCAGCGCGTGGCGCTCGCCCGGGCGCTGGTCAACAAGCCCAAGGTGCTGCTTCTCGACGAGCCGCTCGGCGCGCTGGACCTCAAGCTGCGCGAGCAGATGCAGGAGGAATTGAAGAGCCTGCAGAAATCGCTCGGCATCACCTTCGTCTTCGTCACTCACGACCAGGGCGAGGCCCTGTCGATGGCCGACCGCATCGCCGTCTTCAACGACGGACGCATCCAGCAGCTCGGCCGCCCGGAAGACGTCTACAAGCAGCCGAAGACCCGTTTTGTCGCCGATTTCGTCGGCTCGTCCAACGTGCTGCCCGCCAAGCTTTGCCAGCGCCTCGGGTTGAAGGCGCCCTTCGCCAGCTTGCGCCCGGAAGCGATCGCCATCGCAGCACCCGCCAATGGCGCGCTCAGCCTGACGGGCACCGTCGCCGCCCATAGCTTCCTCGGCGCGGTCAACCGCGTCGTCGTCGATGTCGATGGCGCCCGTGTCGCGGTCGCCAGCCCCGCCGCCCTTGCCGTGCCGGCGCTCGGCAGCCCCGTCACCATCAGCTTCGCCGCACACGAGCTGCACCCGATGGAGGACGCATGACCGCCTTTGCCGAACCCATGGTTCTGCCGGAGCGACGCGGCCCTGCCGGCCGCCTGTCGGACTTTTTCTGGCGCCATCCGCATCTGCTTTTGACGCTGATGCTCGCGCCGCCGCTGCTCTGGCTCGGCGTCGTCTATCTCGGCTCGCTCTTTGCGCTGTTGCTGCAGAGCTTCTTTTCGATCGACGATTTCTCCGGCCTGATCAATTACGAGTTCACGCTCGCGACCTATCGCCAGCTGCTGAGCGAAACCAATCTCGACATCATCCTGCGCACCGTGCTGATGGCGGCGACCGTCACGCTCGCCTCCGCCGTCATCGCCTTCCCCATCGCCTATTACGCGGCGCGCTATGCGAGAGGGAAATGGAAGGTGCTGTTCTATCTCGGCGTCATGCTGCCTCTCTGGTCGAGCTATCTCGTCAAGATCTACGCCTGGAAGCTGATTCTGGCCAAGGAAGGCATCCTCACCTGGTTCTTCGAGAAGCTGCATCTGCTCTGGCTGCTCGACGCCTGGCTGGCGCTGCCCGTGGTCGGCGGCAACTCGCTTTCGGTCAGCTACACCGGCACCTTCATCGTCTTCGTCTACGTCTGGCTGCCCTTCATGATCCTGCCGATCCAGGCAGCACTCGAGCGCGTGCAGGGCAACCTGATCGAAGCCTCCTCCGACCTCGGCGGCACGCCGGCCCAGACCTTCCGCTACGTGCTTTTCCCACTGGCGTTGCCCGGCATCGTCGCCGGTTCGATCTTCACGTTTTCGCTGACGCTCGGCGACTACATCATTCCGCAGATCGTCGGCTCGTCGCGCCTCTTCATCGGCCAGGCGGTCTATGCCCAGCAGGGCACCGCCGGCAACATCCCGCTCGCCGCCGCCTTTACCGTGGTGCCGATCGTCATCATGGGCGCCTATCTCTTCGTCGCCAAACGCATGGGGGCCTTCGATGCGCTCTGATCGCCTCAACCGCTCGCCGATGGGCCTGAAGATCGCGGCCGGCGTCGGCCTCGCCTTCCTGCACCTGCCGATCCTCTTGATCTTCCTCTACGCGTTTACGACCGAGGAAAAGAGCTATCAGTTCCCGCCGCCAGGCCTGACGACGCAATGGTTTGCCGTTGCCTGGAACAGGCCCGACGTCTGGGCGGCGCTGACGCTCTCGGTCAAGGTCGCCTCGATCGCGACAACCGTTGCCCTGGTACTCGGCACGCTCTGTGCCGCCGCCGTAAGCCAGACGCGGTTCTTCGGCCGCGAGACGGTCTCGCTGCTCGTCATCCTGCCGATCGCGCTTCCGGGCATCATCACCGGCATTGCACTCAGATCCGCCTTCTCGATGGCCGATATTCCGTTTTCCTTCTGGACCATCGTTCTCGGCCACGCGACCTTCTGCATCGTCGTCGTCTACAACAATGCGGTCGCCCGCTTCCGGCGGATTTCCGGCTCGCTGATCGAGGCGTCGATGGACCTCGGCGCCGACGGCTTCCAGACCTTTCGCTACATCATCCTGCCGAACATCGGCACGGCTCTGCTTGCCGGCGGCATGCTCGCCTTCGCGCTGTCCTTCGACGAGGTGATCGTCACCACCTTCACCGCCGGCCAGCAGTCAACGCTGCCGATCTGGATGCTCGAAGAGTTGATCCGCCCGCGCCAGCGGCCCGTGACCAACGTGGTCGCCATGGTCGTGGTGCTCGTCACCTTCCTGCCGATCCTCGGCGCCTACTACCTCACCCGCGACGGCGACCAGATCGCCGGCGCCGGCAAATAACTCGACTTTCAAGGGAGAACAGACATGGACACCCAACTGCTGATC
>NZ_DASYGZ010000235.1:0-2721 GCF_035999135.1 Ensifer sp. | reverse complement strand
CCGCGAAAAGTCTCGTCGATGACCTTCTTCAGGTCTCGAAGCGCGTTGTCGTTCATGTGCGGAAATTGAAAAAACCAGTCCATTCGGTTCCCCTTCTCGAAAGAGCCGATCCGTTCTTCTTGTTATGTCGGCAGGAACGGTGCGGCGGCTGAAGCACACCGCACCGGCTTTTGGCAGTGCTGGTTACAGCGCTGCCTCGATCTTCGTGGCGGCCTCGGGCGAAACCCACTTTTTCCAGATGTCCGGGTTTTCTTCGAGGAAGTGCTTGGCACCTTCTTCGCCGCTCGCCTGGTTGTCGGTCATCCAGGCCATCAGCTTGGCGATCGTCTCGTTGCTCCAGGAGCGCTTGTTGAGGTAGTCCATGACCTCCGGGCCGGCCTTTTCGGAGAAGGGCTTGGCGACGAGCGTCACGATCGTGTCGACTGGCCATGCGCTGGGCTTGGGGTCGGTGCATTCGGCAACCGTCACGCAGCGCTTCCATTCAGCCGCGTCATAGGGCACGCCGGCTTCGAGCTGCACCATCTCGTACTTGCCAAGCAGGGCCGTCGGCGCCCAGTAGTAGCCGACCCAGCCTTCCTTGCGCTCATAGGCCTTGGCGATCGAGCCGTCGAGACCCGCTGCGGACCCGGTGTCGACGAGGGTCCAGCCGGCTTTTTCAGCGTCGAAGGCCTTGTAGAGCTGCGCGGTTACGACCGTGCCGCCCCAGCCCTGCGGGCCGTTGAAGATCGCGCCCTTGCTCGGGTCTTCTGGATCCTTGATGAGATCGGGATGCTTCAGCAGGTCGGGAATTGTCTTGATGTCCGGATGGGCGTCAGCAAAATACTTCGGGATCCACCAGCCCTGGACGCCGCCATCGGGAAGCGGGGAACCGACCTTGACGATGCGGCCCTCCTCGGTTCCCTTCTTGACCACATCGGGAAGCAGATCGATCCAGGCCTCGGGCGCAATGTCGGGCTCGCCTTTTTCCGCCATAGACGTGATGGTCGGCACGGTGTCACCGATGGTGATTTCGGCGCTGCAGCCGTAACCTTCATTGAGGATGATCTTGTCGAGGTTGGAAATCACCTCGGCACTTTGCCAGTTCATGCTGGCGATGGTGAGGCTGCCACACTCGGCCGCGTTGGCGAGCGACGATCCGGCGATGGTCCCAAGGAAGAGGCATGTCGATGCAAGCAAGCTTTTCATTATCGTTCCCTCTTTGGCGGCTACTTTTTTGAGCGGGCTGCCGCAACACCCGCCCGACTGCGCTAGGAGACTTCTCCTATGCGAACCGATTTCCTGAACGCCGCCGACAGCCCGCGCGAAACGGCGGCATCAAAGCCTGCCGCGCGCATTTCATCGATCGCGGCCGCAGTGGTGCCGCGATAGTCGAGGAAGGTCTGCACAATGTCGGTCGGACAGTCGTCACGCTGTTCCAGCATCCGGCCGGCGCCCACGACGAGGGCGTTGACGGCGCGCTTGGCGATCTCGGCCTCCAGTCCGTGCGAGACGGCGTCTGACATCATCGCTGCAGCCAGCAGCGCCGGAAAGGCAGGGCCCGATCCAGTAAGGCCGGTCAGATAGTCGATCTCGGCCTCCGAGCGCACTTCATCCTGAGAACCGCAGGCATCGAAGATCGCCTTTACGACCGTTCGATCGCCGTCCCGCAGCCCGGCGCTCGCGATCCAAGGCGTATAGGACTTGCGAACTTCGGCCGCTGCATTGGGCAAGGTACGGACCACCCGGTCGGTGCGGTGGCGCTCGCTGAGAGCAGTCAGGCGAATACCCGCCATGACGGAGATGAGCAGCTTGCATTCGGTTTCGACGTTCAGGTTTTGCCAGTCGGCCGGGCGGACGGAGAGAACGATAACGTCCGAACGGTCGGCAAGTGCCTGGTTGTCAGATGTCCAGAACGAGCGATTGAAACGGTCGGGACGATCGCTGCGATAGGACAGCGACAGGTCTTGAGGCTTGACGATGCCGGCGTCGAGCATGGCTTCGGCGATGGCTCCGCCCAGCCAGCCTGCACCGCCAATCACCCCAACCCTCAAAGGTCCGCCCGCAGCCATGCTTCGCCTATTCTGGTTTGCAGCCATGCCGGGAGAAGAAGCGATCGATCTCCCTCTGCTGCGGCGTTTGTCCTGTGTAAATCGCGATGTATTCCGGAATGCGCTTCATGCGCAGCGCAAGGTCTTCCTTGGCCTGCATCGAGATGTATCCGATCTGCACCAGGTAGGTCGTTCGCGCGCGAACGTCTGCCGGTCCCGCCTCGTAGCCGAAGCGCATGAACATGCGGCCAAGCGCCTCCATTCTCGCCTGGTCGGCCTCATGAACTTCGGCCAGTATCTCGGGCGATTGCAGCGCCCAGCTGCGAACGGCGAACTCGAACTGGGAATCGAACAGGTCCTTGTTCACCCAGCAGTCGAAGACGTTCAGCATCGCCTCGGTCAGGGACTCCGCATAGGCTTCCGACTGCTTGATCAGGTTACCCGTGTTCTTCTCCCTCCAGCGCGCGACGAGCGCGCTTAGCAGCTCCTCCCGGTCCTTGAAGAACCAGTAGAAGCTGGTTCGGGACAGATTGAGCCGCTTGGCCAACGGCAGGATCTTCACCGAGTCCACGCCCGACTCGAGCAGGGAGTCGTAGGCGGCTTCGAGCCACCCCTCCTGAGAACCGCGCCAACCAGTGTCATTCATCGCCTGTTCCATGATTGCCTCCTAACAAATCCAAAGGGCGCCATCAAG
>NZ_DASYGZ010000013.1:0-25367 GCF_035999135.1 Ensifer sp. | reverse complement strand
ATAAGGCACCGCATCCCACTTCGGACCGCCGACGGCGCCAAACAGCACCGCATCTGCCGCGAGCGCCTTTGCCATGTCCCCTTCCGAAATCGCCTGGCCGTGGGCGTCATAGGCCGAACCGCCGACCAGGCCCTCGTCGGTGACGAAGCCGGCGGCAAGCTCGGCGTTCATGTAGGCGATGATCTTGCGGACTTCCGCCATGGCTTCCGGGCCGATGCCGTCGCCGGGGAGGATGAAAAGTTTGCGGGCCATTTCGGCACTCCTGTGTCTGGTCTGGGATAAAACGGCCGGGCCGCATTGAAGTTGACGGGGTGGGGCTAAACCGCTGGCTTCGCGCCTTCGATCTGGCCGATGCGCTCGCGCAAGGTGTTGGCGATGCTCTGCGAGACCGGGGCGACAGCGATCTCGAGGCTGGCCCTGCCGCCGTCCACCTCGACGGCAAGCTTCGAGACACTGACGCCAAGCCGGCGAACGATATCGAGCAGCCGCGAAACGATGTTTTCCAGATCGCCGCTTTCGACGGTGTAGCGCATCGTGTCGGTCATGCCGCCACCTTCGGCCAGGGCCGCTGTGCGGGCCGCATGGTCTCAAAGGCGCGCGCGAGGCGCAGCACGCCGATATCGTCGAACTGTTGGCCGATGACCTGCAGGCCGATCGGCAGACCGCCTTCGGTATAGCCGCAGTTGATCGAGACCGCCGGCTGGCCGCCCATGTTGACGGCGACGGTAAACGCGATGTGTTCGAACGGCTTCTGCGGGTCGTTGACCGGGGATGCCCATTCGGCGGGATAGGACGCGGTCGGCGCCGTCGGCGACAGGATGAAGTCATAGCCGGAAAGGGCTGCATGCAACGCGTTGCGCATCGCCTCGATCTGGGCAAAGCCGGTATAGACCTCGCGGCCCGAGAAGGTCTCGGCCGTTCTGATCCAGTCGAAGATGTAGGGCAGGATCTGCGCCTGTTTCTCCGGCGAAAGGCGCGAGACGTCTTCCCAGCCGCGGGCCCGCCAGAAGCGGTCGAGACCATCGATCATCTCGCGCGTCAGGAACGGGCCGACCGGCTCGACGATCGCGCCGGCGTCGGCGAAAAGCTGTGCCGCCTTTTTGACCGCAAGTTCCGTTTCCTTCGAGACGGCTTGGCCGAAACCGGCGTCGAGCCAGAGGCCGATCTTCAGGCCTTTCATGCCGCGATCGAGATCGAGCCAGGGAATGTCGGCATAGGGCAGAGCCATGGTGTCGCGGAAGTCTGGCTTCGACAGCACCGACATGTAGAGCGCGGTGTCGGCAACGGTGCGGGTCATCGGGCCGGCGACGCGGCCGATGAAGGGCGGGTTGATCGGCACGCGTCCCGCCGACGGCTTCAGACCGACGATGCCGCACCAGCCGGCGGGCAGCCGGACCGAGCCGCCGATGTCGGTGCCGATATGAAGTGGACCATAACCGGCGGCTGCCGCAGCACCCGCGCCGGCGCTCGATCCGCCCGGATTGGCGGAGAGATCCCACGGATTGCGGGCGAGCTTGTGAAAGCTGGAAAGACCGGAGGAGAGCATGCCGTAGTCGGGCATGGTGGTCTTGGCGAGCAGAATGCCGCCCGCTTCGCGGGTGCGCGCTGCCGGCGGTGCATCGGCTGTGGCCGGCGTCAGCGACACGGCGGCGCAACCGAGCGGCACGGCCGTGCCCTTGGTGGCGATGTTTTCCTTGATCGTCACCGGCACGCCGTCGATTGCGCCGAGCGGTTCACCCTTCGACCAGCGCTCTTCCGATGCCCTGGCAGCCTTGCGGGCTTCGGTCGGATCATAGGCCCAAAGCGCGTTCAGCTTTGGCTCGGAGGCGTCGATCCGGGCGATGACAGCCTCGGTCACCTCGACGGGCGAGAGTTTTTTCGAGCGATAGGCCTCGACAAGATCGACGGCGGAGAGATCGGCGAGTTCGGACATGGCATCAATTCCTAGGCAAAATGACAGCGGGCGGACCAAGCCGGCGTCACCGGCTTGACCACGGGCGTGCGGGTCAGGCAGATCTCCTGCCTCACCGGGCAGACGGCGGCGTAGGCGCAGCCGGCGGCGGTTGTTGCGGTATGGACGGGTGTCTGCGGCGGTCCGTCGGACCGTACCCGCTTGCGCCGTCCGGAAAAGGGTTTCGGCACGGCGGCAACCAGTGCCTGTGTGTAGGGATGGCGCGGGTTGTCGAAGACTTCGTTCGTCGGGCCCTCTTCGACGATCCGGCCGAGATGCATGACGGCGACCCGGTCGGTGATGGCGCGCACCACGCCGAGGTCATGGCTGATGAACAGATAGGAAAGACCAAGTTTTTCCTGCAGGTCCATCATCAGGTTCAGGACCTGCGCCTGGATCGAGACGTCCAGCGCAGACACCGGCTCGTCGGCAACGATCAGCGCCGGCCTCGTGATCAGTGCCCGGGCGATGGCGATGCGCTGGCGCTGACCGCCTGAAAATTCGTGCGCGTATTTGTCGGCGGACGCCAGCGGCAGGCCGACGGCTTGGAGCACGTCGGCGATGCGCCTGTTCCGATCGGCCGTGCTGGTCCCGCGCTCCAGCGACACGATCGGCTCGGAAATGATCGTGCGCACGGTGTGGCGCGGATCGAGTGAGCCATAGGGATCCTGGAAGATCGCCTGGAAACCTTTTCGCGCCTCGCGCATGTCGGGCCGGTCGAGCGCATAGATGTTTCTGCCGGCGATGTTGACCTCGCCCGATTGCGGCCGTTCCAGCCCCATGACGGCGCGCGCCAGCGTCGACTTGCCGGAGCCGCTTTCGCCGACGATGCCAAGGCTCTGGCCGGCGGCGAGTTCGATGCTGACGCCGTGCAGCACGCGCAGCCGGCTCTGCTTCGAAAAGATCGACGCGCGCGGCAGGTCGTATTCGCGCACGAGATCGGTGGTCTTCAGAATGGTCTTGCTCATGGTGCCACCATCCTTTCGCGCGGATGAAAGCAGGCGGCGCGGTGCGGCACGTCTCCATCGGTGTTGAGCAGGTCCAGAGTCGGGATCGCCTGCCGACAGTCGGCCTCGGCGAAGGAACAGCGCTCGGCGAAGGAACAGTGCGGCGGACGACCGAACGGGTCCGGAACGATGCCGGGGATGGAATTCAGCCGTGGCCGACCTTCGCCCGTCGGGCGTGGCGCCAGGGCGGCACCGTGTGGCGAGGCGGCAAAGAGGCCGCGGGCATACGGGT
Source organism: Ensifer sp. (assembly GCF_035999135.1). Classification (GTDB taxonomy): domain Bacteria; phylum Pseudomonadota; class Alphaproteobacteria; order Rhizobiales; family Rhizobiaceae; genus Ensifer. Next base: position 22,177 of record NZ_DASYGZ010000013.1, on the reverse strand, counting down.
GTGCCATGCGGGCAAAGACATCATCCGTGCGCCCTGTCTCGATGATGCGCCCGGCATACATCACGGCGATGCGGTCGGTCATTTCGGAGACGACGCCGAGGTCGTGGGTGATCAGCATCAGTGCGGTACCGGTATCCTCGATCAGTTCGTCGAGCAGGTCGAGGATCTGCGCCTGCACGGTCACGTCGAGTGCTGTCGTCGGCTCGTCGGCGATCAAGAGATCCGGCTCGCAGGCGATCGCCATGGCGATCATTACGCGCTGCCGCTGGCCGCCCGAAAGCTGGTGCGGGTAGAGATCGAGATCGAAACGCGGCGCTGGCAGGCCGACGCGGTCGAGCAGGGCGCGGGCCTTCTTCTCGGCATCGGCCTTCGTTTCTCCAAGGTGCAGCCGCCGCCCCTCGGCGATCTGCGCGCCGATGGATTTCACCGGGTTCAGCGCCGTCATCGGCTCCTGGAAGATCATCGCGACGCGCCGGCCGCGATAGCGACAATACTCGGCCTCCGCTAAGCCGGCGAGATTGCGGCCATCGAAGAGAAGCTCGCCGCGCACCCGCATGCGCTCAGGCAACAGGCCCATGACGGCAAGGGCTGTCATCGACTTGCCGCTGCCGGATTCGCCGACGATGCCGAGGCGTTCGCCGCGGTTGAGCTTGAGATCGATGTCGCAGACGATGTCGACCTGGCTTTTGCCAGCGGAGAGTTCGACCGACATTCCGGCCATGTGAAGCAAGGGTTTCGTCATCGTTGCCGCCTCACGCGCGGGTCGAGTATGTCGCGCAGGCCGTCACCCAAGAGATTGAGGCCGAGCACGGCGAAGGTGATCGCCAGCCCCGGGAAGATCGCGAGCCACGGCGCCTGGTAGATGAAGGTCTGGGCGTCGTTCAGCATCTTGCCCCAGCTTGGCATCGGCGGCTGCGTGCCGAGGCCGACATAGGAAAGGCCGGCTTCGGCGACGATCGCCAGTGCGAACTGGATCGTCACCTGGACGAGCAGCACGTGGTTGATGTTGGGCAGGATGTGAAGAACGGTGATTGCGACGTCGCCGCGCCCGGCACAGCGGGCGGCCTGCACATATTCGCGCTTCCAGAGGCCCATCGATGCGCCGCGGGTGACGCGGGCGAAGACCGGGATGTTGAAGATGCCGATCGCGATCATCGCGTTGACGGCGCCGGGGCCGAAGATGGCGGTGATGATGACGGCAGTCAGAAGCGCGGGGAAGGCGAAGGCAAGGTCGCTCATGCGCATGACGAGGCCATCGACCCAGCCGCCGCGGGCGGCCGCCCAGGCGCCGAGGGGCACGCCGATGCCGGCGCCGACCAGCACCGCGACGATCGAGACCGAGATCGAATTGCGCGCGCCGACCATGATCATCGACAGGATGTCCCGGCCGAAATTGTCGGTGCCGAACCAGTGGGCAAGGCTCGGGCCCTGCAACTTGTCGCGGAAGTTCATCGCGGTCGGCGAATAGGGCGTCCAGACGAAGGAGACGAGCGCCATCGCCACGAGGATCAGGGTCACGACGGCGCCGATCGTCAGGCTGCGGCTGCCGATGAGTTTGGAGATGAGGCGGGGTTCAGAAGCGGCTGTGGAGGTGGACATCAGTGGCCTCCCCGCGACAGCCTCGGATCGAGATAGCCATAGACCAGATCGACGAGGAAGTTGATGGTGATGACGGAGGCTGCAAGCAGCGTCACCAGCGTCTGGACGGTCACGAGATCGCGCTGGGCGATCGCCTGGAAGACGAGGCGGCCGATGCCCGGCAGGTTGAAGACGTTCTCGATGATGATCGTGCCGGCGAGCAGGAAGGAAAACTGCAGGCCGATGATGGTGACAACCGGGATCAGCGCATTTGGTACCGCATGCTTCCAGAGCGCGCCCGAGCGGGAAAGCCCCTTGGCGCGGGCAGTGCGGATGAAATCCTCGCCGAGGGTTTCAATGACGGCGGAGCGGGTGACGCGGGAGAGAATGGCGGCCAGCGGCAGGCCGAGCGCAAAGGCCGGCAGGATCAGCGACTGCAGGCCGTTCCAGATGCCGCCGTCCCAGCCGGCAAAACCGGAGGCCGGGAACCAGGCGAGCTTCAGCGCAAAGAGCAGGATGAAGAGCAGTGCCAGCCAGAAGTTCGGAATGGCGACGCCGACCTGGGCAATGCCCATGACCACAGTGTCGCCGGCCTTGCCACGGTTGGCGGCGGCATAGACGCCGATGGCGATGGCGACGACGACCGAGATCGCCATGGACAGCAGAGCCAACGGCAGTGTTACGAGGATGCGGGGGCCCAGCAACTCGCGGATCGGCACCGAATAGGTGAGGCTCGTGCCGAAATCGCCGACGACGAAGCCGCCGATCCAGTGGAGGTAGCGGATCCAGATCGGCTGGTCGAGGCCGAGCTGGCGGTGCAGCGCCGCGATCGCGTCGGCGTCGGCATTCATGCCGAGCATCAGCACGGCGGGGTCGCCGGGCAACACCTGCATCAGCAGAAAGACGATCACTGAGGCGGCGAGTGTCGTCAGGATGAGCGACACGAGGCGACCGCCGATAAAGGAAATCACATCAACCTCCCGGAAAGAGCGAGCGTTGGCCGGCGCCGGGTGTGCCGGCCAACGTCTGGTCTGTATCCGCCTCCCCGTCAAAGAGGCGGATAGCGGGATGGGGACACGAGCGGCTTTCCGTCCGCATCCCCCTCAACGGGACGATCAGTTTTCCCAATAGGTCTGGGTCTGGTCGTCGGCCGGCACCGGCATGTTCTTCCAGAGGCCCTTCACCTTCTTGTTCCACACGCCGATCTTCGGCAGCGCGTAGAGAAAGACGTTCGGCTCGTCGGCCGCGAGCTTGCGCTGGAGCTGTCCGGCGAGATCCAGCTGCTCGGCTTCGGTCGAGGCCTGCGTGAAGGACTTGTAGAGCGCCTTGTATTCGGGGTTCTGGTAGTTGAAGTAGTATTTGTCGCGCGCGTAGATATCGAGGTCGCGGGCCTCGGCATGGGCGATGATCGTCGCGTCGAAATCCGAGTTCTTGAACACCTGATCAAGCCACTGCGCGAATTCGATCGGCACAAGGTTCACCTTGACGCCGACTTCGGCAAGCATGGCCGCAATGATCTCGCCGCCACGGCGGGCATAGGCCGGCGGCGGCAGCATGATGGTGATTTCGAGGTTCTGGACGCCCGCTTCCTGCAGCAGTTGCTGCGCCTTGCCCGGGTCATAAGGGTAGGTTTCGTTCAGATCGACATAACCGGGTTCGACCGGCGAATAGTGCGAGCCGATGGTCGTTCCGAAGCCCGAGTAAGTGCCTTCGACCAGCGCCTTGCGGTCGATCGCGTGGGCAAGCGCCTGGCGGACGCGCACGTCGTCGAAGGGCTTGCGCGCATTGTTGAGCGCGAGCACCACCTTGCCCGAGGTGCTGCCGACCTCGACCTGCAGGTTCGGATCGCTCTCAAACTGGCTGACAAGTTCGGCGGCCTGGAACATCGGGAAGGCGTCGACATTGCCCGCGAGCACGGCTGCGGCTGCCGCCGACGGATCGCTGATGAACTTGAAGGTCACTTCTGAGAGCTTTGCCGGTTCGCCCCAGTAATCGGCGTTCTTTTCAAGCACCACCTTGTCGCCCTTGGCCCATTCCTTGAACTTGAACGGGCCGGTGCCGACCGGCTTGGTCTTGTTGTCGGCGGCGGATGCCGGCGAGATCATCACCGCGTCACCCCAGGCCATGTTGAAGAGGAAGTTGGACGCCGGGCGCTTGAGCGTCACGACAGCCGTTGCCGGATCCGGGCACTCGGTCTTTTCGATCGGCTCGAACAGGCCCTTTTGCGCATTGGTGGAGTCCGTCGAGACCGCACGCTCATAGGAGAAATTGACGACCGAGCAGTCGAACAGTGCGCCGTCATGGAACTTGACGCCCTGGCGAAGCTTGAAGCTGTAGGTCTTCTGATCGTCCGAAACCGTCCAGCTTTCGGCAAGCAGCGGCTTGACGCTGCCATCCTCGACCACGCGAACGAGGCCCTCGAAGAGGTTGCCATAGGTGATGTAGCGGATGGGTGCGGCGGCGCCCGCGGTCGGGTCGAGGCCCGGCGGCTCCAGCACCTGGCCGACGGTGATCGTGTCCTTGGCCATTGCCGTCGTCAGCGATGCTGCGATCAGGCATGAGGCAAGCGCCCATTTCGTTAGGTTCATCGTGGTTCCCCCGCTTTGCGGTTGGTTGGTTATGTTTCCCAGTAATCAGATCGAGCGGCCACCGTCGACGTCGAGCGCGACGCCGGTGATCATCGATGCCTGCGGCGAGGCGACGAAGTAGGCGGCTTCGGCGAGATCTTCCGGCTTCAAGAGGCGTCCGAGCGGAATGGAGTCACGGAACTTCTTGCGGATCTCTTCGCTGTCCTCGCCCATGAACGTGGTGAGCAGCGGCGTTTCGCCGGCAACCGGATTGAGGGCGACAACGCGGATGTTGAACGGTGCGAGCTCGATCGCCAGCGCCTTGGTGGCAGACACCACCCAGCCTTTGGTCGCGTTGTACCAGGCAAGGTTCGGACGCGGACGGTTGGCGCCGGTCGAGGCGATGTTGACGATCACACCCGCCTTGTTTTCCTTCATGTGCGGCAGCAGCGCCCGCGTCATCAGGTAGACGCCGCGCACATTGACGCCGAGGATCCGGTCGAATTCGTCGGGGTCGACCAGCTCGGCATTCTGCGGCTTGTGGCCGATGCCGGCATTGTTGATGAGGATATCGACGCGTCCGAATTTTTCGAGGCCGGCCGCAACCGCGGCTTCGACATCCGCCTCCCTGGCGATATCGGCGACCACGGCAAAGGCGGTTGCTCCGAGTTCCTTTGCAACACGCTCAGCACCGGCGGCATCGCGATCGACAACAATGACTTTTGCGCCGCCCTCGACGAAGCGCTTGGCGATGCCCTCGCCGAAGCCGGAACCGGCGCCAGTGATGAGAGCGACTTTACCTTCCAGTGACACGGTGTTTCTCCTCAGGCAATCATGGCTTGTACGGTTGGGGCACGGCCCCCATTCATCCCGCTCTAGCCGTGGAAGACAGAAATGGTTTTCATGCTGGCGAAACCGTAGAGGGCCTCAAAACCCTTCTCGCGGCCATGGCCGGATTTCTTGACGCCGCCGAAGGGCAGCTCGACGCCGCCGCCGGCGCCGTAATTGTTGATGAAGACCTGGCCGGCATGCACGGCGCGCGCCATTCTGAACTGCCGGCCGCCATCATTGGTCCACAAACCGCAGACGAGGCCGTAGGCGGTGCCGTTGGCAAGGCGGATCGCCTCTTCTTCGCCGTCAAACGGCATGATCACCTGCACCGGGCCGAAGATTTCTTCCTGCACGGTGCGGTGTTCGTGTGGCACGTCGCGAAGCAGTGTCGGCGCGACATAGGCCCCCTCGGCGGGCGCGTCGGCGACGATCTCGCCTTGAGCCGCGACCTTCAGGCCGTCCTTTGCCGCACAGGAAAGGAAGTCGTCGATGATCGCCTTCTGCCGTTGCGAGACCACCGGGCCGACCGAGAGATCGGCGCCGGCCGGGCCGACCTTGAGGGCGCGGTAGCGTTCGCTCATGCGCGCGACCACCTCTTCGTAGACCGCCCGTTCGACGAGGATGCGCGACGAGGCCGAGCAGGTCTGGCCGGCGTTCTGGATGCCGGCGTTGACGAGGAAGGGAACAGCGCGGTCGAGGTCGGCATCGGCAAAGACGATCTGGGCAGACTTGCCGCCGAGTTCGAGCGTCACCGGGACCGCGTTTTTCGCCGCGGCCGCCTGAACCATCTCGCCGGTTCGGACCGAACCGGTAAAGGAGATGTGGTTGACGTCGGGGTGCTCGGAAAGTGCCGCGCCCGCCTCCGCGCCGAAGCCGGTGACGATGTTGAGCGCACCCGAGGGCAGGCCTTCCTCTTCGGCGATGCGGGCAAATTCGAGGATCGTCAGGCAGGCCTCTTCGGCCGGCTTGACCACGGCGGCATTGCCCATGGCAAGGGCTGCGCCCAGGCTGCGGCCGAGGATCTGCATCGGATAGTTCCAGGGGATGATGTGCCCGGTGACCCCATGCGGCTCATAGACGGTCAAGACGGTGAAGCCGTTCTGATAGGGAATGGTGTCGCCATGCACCTTGTCGGCCGCGCCGCCGTAGAATTCGAGGTAACGGGAAAGCGCCACGACATCGGCGCGGGCCTGCGTCACGGGCTTGCCGACATCGCGTGCTTCGAGTTCCGTGAGCAGATCGATGTTGCGCAGCACCGCCGCCGAGATCCGGGTCAGCACCCGGCCACGCTCGGTCGGCGTCATCAGCCCCCAGTCGCTGGCAAGCGCCGCGCGCGCCGAACGCACGGCGCGATCGATGTCCTCCCGGGTGCCCCGGGCAATGCGCGCGAATTGCTCGCCGTTTGAAGGGTCGCGGACAGGAATGAACTCGCCGCCTGTTGCATCCTGCCAGGTGTTGTCGATGAAATTGCCGTAGGTCTTCACGTCATGCCTCTTTGTCAGTCTCTCGGCCCTCAAGGAGCGACTTCAATCTCATGGCCGTCGCGTTGATATGGGCGCGGGCCAGTTTCTCAGCGTCATCAAGGTTTCGTGCCGCGATCGCCTCGACGATCAGCCCGTGTTCGGCGACTGCGGTGCTCGCCCGTTCGCTGGAGAGCGAAAAGGCGGGCGCAAAGACCTGTGAGGTCATGCGCAGGAGCGGCCCGAGCGGCGCCAGCGACGCGTTGCGCGAGGCGCTGACGATCGCCTCGTGAAAGACGACGTTGGATTGGGTGTAGGCGGCGGGGTCCCAGTTTTCGACGACCTTGCGCTGGCGCTCGACCTGCCTTGCCAGATCCTTGATCTCTGCGGCAGTCGCGCGCTCGGCGGCATTGCGGGCGGCAACGCCATCCATCGCCTCGCGCACCGCATAGGCGTCAAGCAGCTTCGGCAGGTCGGCGGTTGCGACGCGCACGCCACTGCCGGGCTTGTTGACCACCAGCCCGTCGCGCTCGAGCACCCGCAGGGCTTCGCGGAGCGGCGTGCGGCTGATGCCGAACTCAGCGGCGATCTTTTCCTGGCGCAGCGTCGCGCCCGGCGCGTAAACGCCGGCATAGATGCGTTCACGAAGCGCCTGCGCCACTTCGTCGAGAAGGCGTGACTGGCTTCGCCATTCGAAGGATTGGTTCATCGATCCCTCCCAAGATCGAGGCAAATTGTATCCAGGATACAAGTGTTGTCAATCTGTCAAACTGTACAAAGCCGAGGAGCAAGATTGCTCTTGCGTGAAAAAGCGTGCGGCTCCGGTGCGGCCGGCTTCAGCCTTTGCTGATCGACCCTTCGAGCAAAAGGTCGCGTCCGCGTTGACGGACCGCGCGCACCTGCTTCTATTAGGAGGGGATTATGCCGGGAGGTCAGACGTGCAGATGCTCGATTGGATTGCGATTGTCCTGTTCCTCGTGGCCTGGGCGGCGCTGGAGCCGATGATGGCGCTCGGCTGGCCGCGCCGGAAGGACAGCCTGATGCTGGACATGGTGAGCATCAGGAAAGCCTGGATGCGCGAGGTGTTGACGCGGGACACGAACTTCATCGGCGACGCCGCCATCCTCGGCCATACGATCAATTCGGCGTCCTTCTTCGGCTCTGCCAACCTGATCGTCATTGTCGCGATCAGCGGTGCGCTTTTCGTGCAGCCATCCCTCTCGCTCAATGCCGGGATCATCGCGCAGTTCGCGCCGATCGAGCCTCTCTGGCTGTTCCAGTGCAAGGTGCTGCTCGTCATGGCGACCCTGCTGCGCGGCCTGTCCGATTTCATCTGGGCGGTGCGGCAGATCAACTATTGCCTTGCGGCGATCGGGGCCAGTCCGTCGCGCGAGGAGGCCCGGGATATAGCAGAATGGGCCCACGCCCTGTCGCTGATGATCAATCCCGCCCTTCGTTCCTTCAGCATGGGCGTTCGTTCCTATTATTTCACGGTTGCCGCCGCACTCTGGTTCCTTGGGCCGGTCGTGTTCATCGTGGCCACGGTCGGTTCCGTGGGGCTGCTCGTCTGGAGGCACAGCTGGTCCGATACAGCCAAGGGTGTGATGGCGGTGCGCAAGCTACTCGACGAAGCAAGCGAGCCGGTGGATGCCGGCAAGGGAGAAACGATCCCGACGACCCAGTCGCCCGCCGGAAAGAGCTGACGGAGCATGGTCGAGCCTGAAAGGCGCTCTGGGCAGCGCTGAAGACGAGGCTGGTGCGCGGCCGGTTGGAAATTGGGACGATTGCGCCCATTTAGTTAGCACCATCCTTTCAGAGGCGATCGCTCATGTCCGACAAACCGATCAAGATCCCCGGCCCCGATCATCCGATCACCATCGAGAGAAATCCGGCCCGTGTCGTCGTCAAGCTTGGCGGACGTATCCTTGCCGATACGCGCGACGCGCTGACCTTGCGCGAGGCGACCTATCCGCCGGTGCAGTACATTCCGCGCCAGGACGTCGACATGTCGCTGCTGTCGCGCACGGATCACGGCTCGCACTGCCCCTACAAGGGCGAGGCGTCCTACTACAGCATCCCGATCGGCGGCGAGCGGTCGAAGAACGCCGTCTGGACCTATGAGACACCGCATGCGGCGGTCGCCGAAATCAGGGACCGGCTTGCCTTCTATCCGGACCGGGTGGATTCCATCGAAGTTCTGCCTGACGCATGATAGGCATAGGCGTCGATGGTCTCGCTGCGCCCACGCAAACTGAGGCCCTCATGCCTTGTCCATCGGTCTGGGCCGGCGATCCCGGCGTCGTCGAAGGCCGCGGCCGAAACCACGACCGATGCGCCGAGTTGCCGGGAGGCGGCCTGCAGCCGCTGGCCGACATTGACGGCATCGCCGATGACAGTGAATTCGTAGCGTTGGTCGCCGAGAAGCCGTTGAACCTTTCGAGCACGGCTCTTTCCCGGGCCGTACGGATCGCCAGCATCAGCGTCTTCCGGGCCCGTGACGCCGCGAGCGCCATGGCAAGGCCGGTCAGAAGCACGATCGCCAGCCGCGTGGCGTTGGATCCATCGGAAAAAGGCAGTTGCAGCCGGGGGTCGATGGTGACTGCCTGGCCCCCAGGCGACGGCCACCAGATGAACAGTCCGATTGCCAAGACGAACAACAGCGCTTGCACGAACAGGCGCCAGGCGTTCAAGCCCAGCGAGGTGATGGCGAGCAAGAGGAAGGCACCCCACGGAGAGACCAGCGCCGAGCGCATGCCGGCCGACAGGGTCTCAATCCATGGCCCGAACCAGCCGATGCCGAACAGCAGCAGGGCATCGGCGAAGACCCCGAGCCAGGGCAGCAGTCTCGGAAAGACGGAGGCACGCGCGAGCACCGCCCCAAGTGCTGAAAGCGCAATATTGGCGCCGGCGATCACGGCGACCCAGTCGTTCCAGCGCCCGACGATCATCGAAAGCGCCAGCATCACGCAGGCGATTGCCAGCGAGAAGGCGAGCCTTGCCATGGCGGCGAAGCGTTCGGCCTCGCGCTCGGCATCAAAAAGCACGCGCCCGTCCTGACTGCTCCAGCCATCCGGTGGTTCGACCTTCAAGAGCATGTGCATCCCCTTCGCCGAGACGTGGGCATCCTTCCATTCGCACAATCTTGAATCAAGCGTGCTTCGGGTTGGGCGCCGGACACCGATGCCGCAACATCGCCAGCCACCTTGGGTGCGGCGCGGCACCCGGCTTCATGCGTTTTCCTGTCGCCAGGCTGGACTAGGCGATGACGTTGCGGACGAACCGCACGACCGTGTCGCCTTCGTTGATGTAGGAATAGGTTTGGGCCGAGCTGTAGACCGTGAAGCTGCCGCCCGGGTAGCGCTTGCGCGCGCCTGAAAGTTCCAATGTCAGGGAGCCTTCCGTGATGAACAGCATCTCGTGCCAGCCTTGCGGATCGGGTTCGGCGTCGTAGCGCTCGCCGGGGCCGAGCGACCAGATCCACATCTGGGCTTCGGAGGTCGCCGGGGTGGATGCAAGCAGCCGCGCCTCACTGTCCGCCTTTTCGCCGCGCCAGGTCACCGTGTCGATGTTGTCGCGGGATTGACGCGACGGGTTCCTGACGAGATCGACGAAACCGACATTCATCGCTGCAGCCAACCTGTCGAGGCTGGAAAGGCTGATGTTGGCGTCGCCACCTTCGACGGCGACGATCATGCGGCGGCTGATGCCGGATGCTTTCGCCAGCGCAGCCTGGCTCAACCCCGTCGCAAGCCGGATCCGCTTGAGATTGTCCGCGACATGGGTCAGGACATCAGATCGATCTTGACTGTGCAATATATTGCTCATATCGTCCTTTTACAGGAACCGCGCATCAAATGCCACCGCCAATTCCCGGGCCTCCGTCAGCGATGGAGCGCTCATGCGAAGCCGTGTCGGCGCCGGTACCGGTCACACAACGGCGTGTCCAAACCGGAGCGCCGCGAACGTTTCAGCCGGCCCGCCGGGCATGCGCGCAACAGACGACAGTTGTTTGAAAGGACCTTGGCATGAAAATCCGCGACTTCGGCGTTGAAATCTGGATGAACCGCTACGAGAACCATTGCCAATGGAACCTCGCCGAGACCTGCGTCGAGTCACTGAGCGTGGCCGAACTGCTCGAAATGGCCGGCAAGACGGACACCATCCTTTCCGAACTGCTGCCGCTGAAGCTCACCTATGGCGCGATCGAGGGGTCCGAACGGCTGCGCGGCCTCATCGCGGGCCTTTACGCCAGGCAGGATATCGACAATGTCGTCACCGCCCATGGCGCGATCGGCGCCAATGCGCTGGTGCATGAAACGCTGGTCGAGCCGGGCGATCGGGTGATCTCAGTGCTGCCCACCTACCAGCAGCATTATTCGATCCCCGAGAGCTATGGCGCCGATACGCAGATCCTCAGATTGACGGAAGCAACCGGATTCCTTCCCGACCTCAACGAATTGCAGCGGCTGGCGACACCGGGCACCAAGCTGATCGCAATCAACAATCCCAACAATCCGACCGGCGCGCTGATGGATCGGGCCTATCTCGAGAGGATCGTCGAGATCGCACGCGCCTCAGGCGCCTGGATCCTCTGCGACGAAGTCTATCGTGGCACCGACCAGGAGGGCGACGGCCTGACCGCGTCGATCGCCGACCTCTATGAAAAGGGCATCAGCACCGGCAGCATGTCGAAAACCTTTTCGCTTGCCGGTCTGAGGCTCGGCTGGATCGTCGCACCACCGGAATTGATCAAGGCCGTTTCCGTTCACCGCGACTACAACACGATCAGCGTCGGCATGCTCGACGATCACTTCGCGGCCATCGCGCTTGAAAACAGGGACAAGATCCTCGCCCGCAGCCAGGGCATCACGCGCGCGAACCTCGCCATTCTCTCGGACTGGGTGGAAGCTGAGCCACTGATCTCCTGGGTCAAGCCGCGATCGGGCACGACGGCGCTTCTGAAATACGACCTGTCGATGACCTCCGAAGCGTTCTGCCTGCAACTGCTGCAGAAAACTGGCGTGATGTTCACGCCGGGCAGCGCCATGGATATGGAAGGCTATCTCAGGATCGGCTACGCCAACAATGAGAGCGTCCTTCGCGAAGGGTTGAAGCGCGTCTCCGCGTTTCTGCGGGAGCAAAGGGCCGCCGCCGCGTGACGACGGCGGCACCGCTCATCAGGGCTCGACGTCGAGCTCCGGGTAGCGGCGGAAGATGCCGTTCTCGTTGAAGGCCAGTCGCCGCGGTGACGCGAGATAGGCGGCAACGTTCGGCCGCACCTTTACTGCAGTGTGCAGCTTCAGGAGCTCTGGATACTGCGGCTCGTAGTGGCGCATCGCTTTCGGAAACGCATATCGCAGCCCTTCGATCACCTGGAACAGCGACAGGTCGACATAGGTGGCGGCGTTGCCGACCGCGTGGCCACCGCCCTCTGGGTTCTGGTCCAGCACCCGCTCGAAGTAACCGAGAAACTTCGGCATGCGGTTTGCGACAAACTCGAAGGCCCGATCCTTCGCTTCCGCCTTCTGATCCTCATAATATTTCGAGGTCGCGATCGGGTGGTGGGTGTCGTGTACCTCGGCGATGAAGTCGGTGATGGTGAGCTGCAGGCCGTTGGCGAACCACCGCAACGCCTCGTCCTTTGCTGCGAGCCCCAGCCTGGGGCCGAGATAGGAGAGGATGTTCGCCACATGCGATACGATCTGGTCGCCGTCCCGAAGGAAGGGCGGCGCGAAAGGAATGTGCGCTTCGGCACCGCTCTCCATCATTTTCAGCATCTCGCCGGTGCCGCGGCCCGGTTCACGCGTGACGTCGACATAGTCCGCCCCCGCGTCTTCGAGCGCCAGTCGGACGAACTCGCCACGGCCCTGGATGCCGTCCCAGTAATACAACTCGTAGCTCATGGATGCCTCGGTGCGGTTCTTGATACCGGCTTGATATAGGCGGAGAACGAGCGACGGCGAGGGTGGGCCGCACATGGACGCGCCCCCTGTCGAGCAAGCCCCTCCCATGCTATTGCGCTACAGCACCGCGCGTCTTGCCGAACGCGCAAAGGACGCTGTAGCACTTTGAATTTTTGCATGTTTTTGTCCTTTAATCGGCTACGATCAAAGGAAACATGCCGGAGGCGATTGCGTCGTCGGCCTGTCGAGGGAGCTTCGTGAGCAAACCGAACTACAGCGACATTGCCAGGCTTGCGGGCGTCGGGACCGCGACCGTCGAGCGGGTTCTCAACGGCCGCGGCGGCGTTCGTCCGGACCTGGTCGAGAAGGTGGTGGTCGCGGCGCGATCGCTGAATTATCCGCGCACGTTGCCCGATGCCCATCGCGGGCTCTTGCGCATCGATGTGCTGATGGTGCGCCCCGAGACGACCTTTTATCGCCGCCTGTCGCAGGCGTTCCACCGGATCGCCGAGACACTCGATCCGCTCGTTGTCGTGCATCGCAGCTTTACCGAGGAAATGAAACCGGACGAGATCGCCCGGCGCATCCTGTCAGCCGAGGTCCCGCGCGCCGGTTTGATCCTTGCCGTGCCCAATCATCCCTTGATCAGTGCCGCTGTCGAGGCGGTGGTCGCGCGGGGCGTGCCGGTGGTCCATGTCGTCACGCGGGCCTCGGACAAGCTGGGCGAGTTCGTTGGCATCGACAATCACGCGGCAGGGCGTACTGCAGGGCTTTTCATCTCGCGGATGGCACGCCAGGCCGGCCCTGTCGTTGCCCTCTGCCACCCCATCTATCAGGTCCATCGCGATCGTCTCAGCGGCTTTTCTGACTACTTCGCCGCGCACCCCGGTGAGCGCCGCTTCGAGTGGCTGGGCTTTACCCGCGACGAAGAACATTACGGTGCCGAAGCATTGCGGTCCGCACTTGAAATGTATCCGGATATGGCCGGCATCTATAACGCCGGCGGCGCCAACGCGGCGCTGATCGACGTGCTTTCCCGGCATCCGCGCGGCCGGGAGATTTTCTTCGTCGGCCACGAATTGACCGACTATACGCGCAAGGCGCTGAGCGACGGTATCATGGACGTGGTGCTCGACCAGGCGCCCGAGGCGCAGGCCCGCCGTGCGCTCGATCTCGTGTTGCGCCGTATCGGGATTTCCGAAATGGAGCCGGACAAGGCGCCCATCCGCTTCATCACTATCACGGCCGAGAGCCTTTGATCTGATTTGATCAAGGAAGCCTTCGGTATCTGACACGCCTCCTGTTAGATTTTGATCAGCAAGGAGGCCGGCTTCCCAAGCGGATTGTACCGGAAAAACAGCGCCCCTCAGCGCTCTCCTCGCCAGAGATTTCGCGGAACGCATGCGTTTCGCCGGGAGGAGAGCGTGATGGATGATCTGAAATATGGAACGCGCAACAAGCGCGGCGACTGGGCGCCGAACGAGCCGATCGAGACGGCGCCGCTATTTGCCTTTCCGCCCAGGCTGATGGCGCTTTTGAAGTGGCTGCCGCACTACTTCTTTCCGTGGAACGCGATCTTCGCCGCCTCGGCCGTCGCCTATTGGGCCTTCGTCATCCCGCCAGTCGTAACGATGCAATCTCTGCAGATCGGCTGGGTCGCCTGGCTCTATGCGGTCAACGCGGTCTGCGTGTTCCTGTTCTACGGCGCCTTCGAGATGCACCTCTATGTGCTGAAGCGGCAGGAAAACCGCTTCAAGTACAATGGCAAGTTCCCGGCCGAGCAGAAGAGCAAGGCCTTCTGGTTCGAGAGCCAGAACCTCGACAACATTTTGCGCACGTTCCTCTCGGGCGTGACCATCTGGACCGCCGTCGAGGTCGGCATGCTCTGGGCTTACGCGAATGGCTATGCGCCGTGGCTGACCTTTGCGGACAATCCCTGGACGCTCGCATTGGTCGCGCTGGTCGTGCCCGTCATCCACGAGTTCCACTTCTTCTGCATCCACCGGCTCATCCACACGCCGCTGCTCTACAAGTGGGTGCATTCGGTCCACCACAATTCGGTGAACCCGTCGCCGTGGTCGTCGCTGTCGATGCATCCGGTCGAGCATCTGCTCTACTTCGGCACCGCCTTCTATCACCTGATCCTGCCGTCGAACCCGATCCTGATGCTCTACCAGTTGCACTATGCGGGCTTCGGCGCCATTCCCGGCCATGTCGGATTCGACAAGGTCGAGGTCGGCGAGGAGACGGTCGTCGATAGCCATGCCTATGCGCATTACCTGCACCACAAGTATTTCGAGGTGAATTACGGCGACGCCCTGATCCCGCTCGATCGCTGGTTCGGCACTTGGCACGACGGCTCCAAGGAGGGCGAGGCGCGGATGCAGGAGCGCTACCGCAAGCGCAAGGAAAAATTGGCTAGCCGCAAGGCACGCAACACCATCGGGGAGGCAGCAGAATGAGCACCGTGATCACCTGGGTACCCGCCTGCAAACTGGACGATATCGAACAGGAAGGGGCGATCCGCTTCGACCATGCCGGCCGCACCTATGCGATCTATCGCGGCCCTGACGACAGCGTCTACTGCACCGCCGGCCTCTGCACCCACGAGGCCATCCATCTCGCCGATGGGCTGGTCATGGACTACGAGGTGGAATGTCCCAAGCATTCCGGTGCCTTCGACTATCGCACCGGTGAGGCCATCAGGCTTCCGGCCTGCGAAAACCTCAAGACCTACCCCGCCGAAATCGTCGACGGCGAAGTTCGCGTGGCCCTCGGTTAGGGCCACCCACTTAAGCATTGATCAGGCCCCGCAGGGCCTCCGGAATGCGCTCGGGTGATCCGGCACCCCTCGGGAGGAAATCATGAAATCCATGTACCTGGCGGCTGCCTTGGCCGCCTTGATGGGAAGTGCTGCCTCGGCGGAGACGATCGGCGTCTCGATGCAGAGCTTCGACAACAACTTCCAGACCCTGCTGCGCGAGGGCATCAATGCCCGGGCCTCGGAGGTCAACGGCGCCAGCGTCCAGATCGAGGACGCGCAGACCGACATCTCCAAGCAGCTCAACCAGGTGAACAACTTCATCGCCGCCGGCGTCGACGCGATCATCATGACGCTGACCGATACCTCGGCCGCGGCCGGCATCAGCGCGGCGGCCGAGAAGGCTGGCATTCCGCTCGTCTACCTCAATCTCGAGCCGGAAAACCTCGGCAAACTGCCGGCAAAACAGGCCTATGTCGGCTCGAAAGAAACCGACTCCGGACGGCTGGGCGCGGAAGCTGCCTGTTCGCTGCTCAAGGCAAAGGGCAAGGCTTCCGATGCGCAGGTCTATATCCTGATGGGTGATCTTGCCCACCAGGCCTCGCGTGATCGTACCTCGTCCTTCAAGGAAACGCTGGCCGCCGGCGACTGCAAGGGCGCGACGATCGCCGACGAGCAGTCGGCCGCCTGGACCCGCACCAATGCGATGGACCTGACAACCAACTGGATCACCGCGGGCCAGCCGATCGACGTGGTTTTCGCCAACAACGACGAAATGGCGATCGGCGCCATCCAGGCGCTGAAGGCCGCCGGGGTGTCGATGGACGACGTGATCGTCGTCGGCATCGATGCGACGCAGGACGGGCTCGCGGCCATGGCGGCCGGAGACCTTGATGCGACCGTGTTCCAGAACGCCAAGGGGCAATCCGCGAGCGCGGTGGACGCCGCCGTGTCGCTGGTGCGCGGCGAACCCGTCGACAAGAATGTCTGGGTCCCCTTCGAACTCGTCACGCCCAAGAATATGGCCGACTACGCGGCACGCAACTGATCCTCCGGCTGCGTGTCTCCTTTCGTCTCAGCCGGCGAAAGGACAGAACATGCAGGAATTCAGAGTTCGACAGCGACCTTAAAGCGTCTCACGAGACGCGCGGGCGCTGTAGGCCGGCGCATTTCTCCTGCCTGCGCCGGCCACCTTTCCTGAGCAAAGAGAGACAAAGCGCTCTCTGCGCTCGCATACCTTGCCCACTTTTGACCTACGGAGTTGTCCATGGACCGCATCGTCATCATCGGCGCCGGCGAAGCTGGCACAAGGGCTGCCTTTGCGCTGCGCGAGACGGGTTTTGCCGGCAGCGTTACGCTGGTCGGCACGGAACCGCATCTGCCCTACGAGCGGCCGCCGCTGTCGAAGCCGCTCGATGGCGCGGTGCAGATGAAGCAGATCTGCGGCGCCGAGGCACTTCAGGGCGCCGGCATCGCGTACCTGCAGGGCGTGTCGGCAATGACGATTGATCCGGACGCCCGGTCCGTGACCCTGAGCGACGGGGGAGCGCTTGCCTATGACAGGCTGCTGCTTGCGACGGGTGCCCGTCCGAGGCGGCTGGCATGTCCGGGTGCCGGACGGGCGCTCGATTTCCGCACCTATGCCGATGCGGAGTCCATCTTTTCGCGCGCCATACCGGGCGCAAGCGTCGCCATCATCGGCGGCGGCCTGATCGGCATGGAGCTCGCCGCCGTGCTGCGTGCCAAGGGCATCGCCGTCAGTGTGATCGAAATGGCCGAAAAGCCGCTCGGGCGCGCGGTGCCGCCACGCTTCGCCGCTAGGCTCCATGCCCGGCATGAGGATGAAGGCGTCGCATTCCATCTGGGGCAGGGCATTGCCGAAATCACCGATGATGCCGTCGTTCTCTCGGATGGCAGTCCGGTGCCAGCCGATATCGTCGTTTCCGCCATCGGCGTGGTCGCGGATATGGTGCTCGCCGAAACGGCGGGACTCGCGATCGCAAACGGCATCCTGACGGACAATTGCCTGCGAACCGGCGATCCGAACATCCTTGCGGCCGGCGACTGCGCTGCAGTGGCCCAGCCGGGCGGCGGCCATATGCGGTTTGAAAGCTGGCGCAACGCGCGCGCCCAAGCGGAAGTCGCTGCCCGCAACTTGGCTGGCGGTAGCGAGATCTTCGGCGCCATCCCCTGGTTCTGGACGGACCAGTATGATCTCGGACTGCAGGTGGCCGGGCTACCGCGGCCGGAGCACCAGAGCGTCACCCGCCCACTCGAGGGCGGCGAACTGGAGTTTTACCTGGACGGTGGACGTCTTGTTGCGGCTGCGGGCCTCGGCCTTGGCAACAGCGTCGCCAAGGATATCAAGCTTGCGGAAATGCTGATGGCCGCGGGCATCAGGCCGGATCCGGCGGTGCTTGCGGATCCCGGCGTCAACCTCAAGGCGCTGTTGAAGAGCGCGCGGGCGGCCTGATGCAGAAGCTGCGGGTCTTTCAGTCGCTCTGGGCGATGGAGCGCCGCCATCCTGATGGCTTCGAGCGCAGCCTCGAAGACAACATCGCCGCTATCGTCGCGGCCGGGTTCGACGGCGTCAGCGCGCATTACACCAGCCGCACGGATGTCGTCCGCCTCAATCGGGCAATCCGCGGCACCGGCTTGAAAATCGAGGGCGTCTGTTTCCCCCGGACTGTCGAAGACCTCCGGTTGACGGTGGAACTGGCGTCAGAATTTCCGGTCAGCCATATCGACCTGCAGGCGGATATCCGGCCGCGCCGGGTGGAGGAATGCCTGCCGCTTCTCGACGGTTGGATGCGGCTCGCCGAGACGGCCGATGTCCCTGTCTACATCGAAACCCATCGCCACCGGATCACCAGTGACCTGCTCTTCACGCTTGACCTGCTTAAGCTCCGGCCTGACCTGCCGCTGCTTGCCGATCTCTCGCATTATCTGGTCGGCCGTGAGTTCGCCGTTCCGGTCGAAGAGGAGAGCCACGCCCAAATCCGCCGCATCCTCGACAATGCCGGCGCCTTTCATGGCCGCATTGGCTCCTCCCAGCAGATCCAGATCGAGATGTCCTTTCCCCAGCATCGCCCCTGGGTCGATCTCTTCCTCGACTGGTGGGCTTACGGCTTTCGCCGTTGGCGATCGCGTTCGCCCGGAGACGCCGAACTGGTCATGACCTGCGAACTCGGCCCGAGGCCCTATGCCATCACTGACCGGGCCGGCAACGACACGACGGACCGCTGGGTCGAGGCGCTCTTGCTTCGGCAGATGGTGCGGGACGTCTGGGCCGGGAGCGCGGACGTATCCGGCAACGAAATGCCAGGCGTGCGCGTGCCGGATCCTGTCACTTGATGAAGGACGGCCGGAAGGGGAGGTTGTGCTCCAGGCCAAGCCAGGGCGGGTTCTCGGCATACATCTCGACGATCAGGTTCTTGATCAGCTCGATATGGCCCGAACTGTCGCCGGCCCGATGGTTGAGGATGACCGGCGACGTCGCGCGTTCGCCCTCGACCATCCGGTAGTGCACGTCGGAGCGCACCTGCCGGGCCGAGGAGGGTACGATGCAGAGACCCGCTTCCGAGGCGACGAGGCCAAGGGCGCTCTGGATCTCCCGCACCTCATGCACCTCGGCAGGACGCACATCCTCGGCGTGGAGCAGGCTCAGCACATGATCGGCATAACTCGGGCGCGGTTCCTTGGGGTAGACGATCAGTTTCTGGCCGCTCAGCGCGCTCAAGGGCAGGGGAGACGTCTCCTCCGCCAGCGGCGTACCCTGTGGGATGGCGATGGCAAGGCGCTCCTCCCGCATGAGAATGCCGACCACATTCGGGTCGTTGTGGTGAAGTCGGCCGAAACCGACATCGATGCGGCCCTCTTTCAGTGCCGCGATCTGCTGTACCGACACCATCTCGAGCAGCCGGATATCGAGCTCCGGTGCGTTATGCCGGAGCTTGCGCACCAGCGACGGCAATCCGCCATAAAGCGTCGAGGCGACGAAGCCGATCGACAGCACGCGGTTCTGGTTGAGCCCGACACGACGCGTGGCCTCGACCATCTGCTCGACCCGCCCCAGAACCTGCAGCGACTGTTCGTAGAACAATCGGCCTGCCTCCGTCAGCCGCACGGGACGGCTGGCGCGGATGATCAGCGGCACGCCGAGTTCCTCCTCCAGAAGCTGGATCTGCCGGCTGAGCGGCGGCTGGGCGATGTGCAACTGCTCGGCCGCGCGGGTGAAGTTGCGTTCACGGGCGACGGCGACGAAGTAGCGAAGCTGGCGCAGATCCATGTCAGGTCCTCATGTTCCTACAATTGCGGTATGTTGCAGTGCGGTAAATGCATGAATCCGCGCAATCTATGCCGTACTATATCATAAAGGTATCGCGACGAACCTATTTGGTGTTGGACGCCGCTTGGGGCCGAGCGCACAGTCACGCCATGAACAAGACCCTTGCACCCATCGCCCCGGCAGCAGCCCTTGTCCCCGTCGTCGAACGGATCGAGACGATGCTGGTCGACCTGCCGACCATCCGGCCGCACAAGCTGTCGGTGGCGACCATGACCGGCCAGACGCTGATGCTGGTGAAGGTTCATTGCAGCGACGGAACGGTGGGCATCGGCGAGGGCACGACGATCGGTGGCCTCGCCTATGGCGGCGAGAGCCCGGAATCGATGAAGCTTGCGATCGATACCTATTTCGCCCCTGTCATGATCGGGCAGGATGCGACCGGCGTGCGGGCGTTGATGGCGCGCATCGGCAAGGCGGTGAAGGAAAACCGTTTCGCGAAGTGCGCTGTGGAAACGGCACTGCTCGACGCCCACGGCAAGCGTCTCGGCCTGTCGCTCGGCGAATTCCTGGGCGGTGCTCTGCGCAAGCGCTTGCCAGTCGCCTGGACGCTGGCATCCGGCGATACCGCCAAGGATATAGCCGAAGCCGAAAACATGCTCGAGCTTCGCCGCCACCGGATCTTCAAGCTGAAGATCGGAGCCAAGCCGCTGAAGGATGACATCGCCCATGTGGCGGCGATCAAGAAGGCGCTCGGCGACCGCGCCGCGGTCCGTGTGGACGTCAACATGGCCTGGAGCGAATTCGAGGCGGCCTATGGCATGACGGCCCTTGCGGACGCCGGTTGCGAACTGGTCGAGCAACCGGTCGCCTCGACCGCGGCGCTCGGTCGGCTGGTCCGTCGCTTCCCGGTGGCGCTGATGGCGGACGAAGCGCTGACCGGTCCTGAATCGGCCTTCGAGATCGCCAGGACCAAGGGCGCCGATGTCTTCGCGGTCAAGATCGAGCAGAGCGGTGGCCTCTTCAATGCCCAGCGCGTGGCGGCGATCGCTGATGCCGCCGGTATCGAACTTTACGGCGGCACGATGCTCGAAGGTGCCGTCGGCACCGTCGCCTCGGCGCACGTGTTTTCCACCTTCGCCAACCTGCAATGGGGCACGGAGCTCTTCGGTCCGCTGCTTCTGACCGAGGAAATCCTGGCGACGCCGCTCGATTACAGCGATTTCGAGCTGAGCGTGCCGGATGGTCCGGGCCTCGGGATCGAACTCGACGAAGACCGGCTGAAATTCTTTGCGCGCGACGGGCTGCGCAAGACCATCAGCGTTGCAAAGTGAGGATCGGATCATGCTGTTTCACGTCAGGATGGACGTCCACATTCCCCACGACTTTCCGGCGGCAGAGGCGGCCGAGATCATCGCCCGGGAGAAGGCCTATTCGCAGGCGCTCCAGCAAAGCGGCAAATGGCGCCATATCTGGCGGATTGCCGGTCAATACGCGAATTACAGCGTCTTCGACGTCAAAGACAATGCCGAGCTGCACGAGATCCTCTCGGGTCTGCCGCTGTTCAAATTCATGGAGATCGAGGTGACGCCGCTCCTACGGCATCCGTCGGCGATCCGCGAGGACGATACCTGAGATTTCGTAGGTACCGCCGTCGGGAGGTTGGCAGGCGGTTTTACTTTCAAGCTATCCAAGTGGAGGAATTGATATGAGCGTGAAGATTTTCGACAGGCCGGAAACCCAAGCTTTCCTGAAGACCTTGAGTGGTCTCGACAAGGACGGCGGCAATCCGCGCGTCAAACAGATCGTGCACCGGCTGATGTCGGACCTGTTCAAGGCGATCGACGATCTCGACATTACGCCGGACGAATACTGGACCGGCATTGCCTGGGTGAACGAGATCGGCGCTAGCGGTCAGGCCGGCCTGATTTCGCCCGGCCTTGGCCTCGACCACTTCCTTGATGAGCGCCTCGATGCGATCGACGAAGAACTCGGCATCAAGAACCCGACGCCGCGCACCATCGAAGGTCCGCTCTATGTCGCCGGCGCGCCTTCCTCGGAAGGGTTTGCCCGCCTCGATGACGGCCGCGACACCAACGGTCAGCCGCTGATCATGCACGGTGTCGTCTATGACGCCGACGGTCAGCCGCTGAAGGGGGCGACGGTCGAGGTCTGGCACTGTGATACCCGCGGCTTCTATTCGCATTTCGACCCGACCGGCGTGCAGGCGCCCTTCAACATGCGCCGCACGATCGTCACCGATGCCAAGGGCTGTTACAAGTTCCAGAGCATCGTGCCGCATGGCTACGGCGTGCCGCCGGGCAGCCCGACCGAGCAATTGCTGTCCGCGCTCGGCCGCCACGGCCAGCGTCCGGCGCATATCCATTTCTTCATCAGCGCCGATGGTCATCGCAAGCTCACGACCCAGATCAACATCGCCGGCGACCCGCTGGTCAACGACGACTTTGCCTATGCGACCCGTGACGGCCTGGTGCCCGATGTCACCGAGCGCACCGACGAGGCGAGCATCAAGGCGAACGGTCTTTCCGGTCCCTTCGCCGAGATCGAATTCGACATCCACCTCACCTCATTGGTGAACGGCCTCGACAACCAGATCAACGAGCAGCGCAAGCGCGCCGCCGCCTGATTTTTGTTGCGGCGGCCGACCGAGCCGCCGCCCCTTGCCACCGACATTGTTGCAATCGCTAGAGCCGAGCACGGATCAGCCGTTTGCGGGAGAAGAACCATGTCCGCAGTTATCGACAAAGCCCAAGCCCTCGACGACCTGCTCG
>NZ_DASYGZ010000209.1:0-41188 GCF_035999135.1 Ensifer sp. | reverse complement strand
CTTTTCCCGCCAGAACCTCTCATACTCGGAGCGCTATTTTTTCGAGATGTTCGAGACCCATGGGTTGACCGGCAACATTGCTTATAGCTGCGACGATACATTCTCACTGGTTTCGCTCGTATCCGCCGGCCTCGGCATCGGCTTTGCGCCGGAATGGACGAAGGACCTGCCGAACCGCGACTTCGAGCTTCGGCCGGTGAGGGGAGTGGATCTGAAGATCGGGCTTGGTGTTGCCTGGAGCAAGGAAGACCCAACCGCGTCACGGGACGACATCATCGAAATTGCTCGTTCGCTGGCGCGTCCGGGCAGATGAGGGGAGCGCGCAGATAGTCATGAAGGGAGCCGCCTTGCGAGATAGGGCAAACGTACATTCCGCCGATGCAAAGATGCGTACGCCCGTCGAGCCCTGGGCGCTCGCTGTGGCAATTTGACTGAGCAGCGGACCGCAAAGCGTGTTCGACGCTGCGGATGCAGAGGTCGCGCTGCGCTGCCGGTCTGGGGCCGGAAGACAGAGAAACCTCGCCTCTCAGTCTTTTATATGATAAGTTACTTAAATTGTCGGCGGCACCCTAGCATTGCAACAAAGTGGGGGCCTGGAGTATCTTTTTGGGAGGACTCCATGAAACGGCGCGAAGTTCTGGCTTTAGGTGGATCGTTGGTCGGCGCAGCAGTGGCGCGCCGGGCGTTGGGGCAAGATGCCATACCCTCGCCTCGGGCAGCCGTTGTGATAGGGGTGGACCGACCAACGGACTTGCGCCCCCTCAGTGCAGCTGCGTCAGGGGCCAACGTATTTGGAGATTGGCTCAAATCTGAAGGTTTCGAAGTCCGACGGTTCACCGACGATGTCGCCCCTGTATTCATGCAGCCGATCGCTGACGCCGTAAGAGGTCTGGTGAAGCGGCCTAACCTCACCCAATTGGTCATTTATTTCGCTGGTCATGGGTGCCTTGTCACAGGGACCGAGTGTTGGCTCCTGTCTGGCGCTCCCGAAGACTCGAACGAAGCCATCAACTTCGCCGCGTCGTTCGACCGCGCTCAACTTTGGCCGACACCGAATATCGTTTTCATATCGGACGCTTGCCGCTCAAGGCCGGATTCAATGCGTGCCGACGATCTACGTGGTGACTCGCTCTTCCCGGTTCCTGCCGGTGTTGTGGGGCGGACAAACGCAAAGATCGACAAGTTCTTCGCCGCCAGACCAGGACAAGCCGCCTTGGAAGTGCCGATGGGCGAAAACGTAAGCCAGTACGAAGGGATTTACACCTCGGTGTTCCTTGAGGCCTTTAAACATCCTGATGAAAACATGGTGCTTGATCTCGGCAATGACCTCAAAGTCGTACCCAACCGGAAGCTGGAGGACTATCTTTTCAGGGAAGTGAGAAAGCGAGCCGCGCAACATGACATGAGCGTGCAATGGCCCCAGACAGATGTATGCTCCTCTGACTCAACCTATATTGGACGCCTCACAGCAGCTTCTCGGACCAAAGAGGCGCGCGCGCCCGAGCCGACTGTTTCAGATATAGTCACGATCGCGCTCGCCCAAGTCGAGCCGAACCTGAGTGCTCCCCGCGCTAATTTCAGCAAGACCAGCGTGGATGCCATCGCGGCAGCCTCAGGTTTTGATGAGGCTCGCAAAGCCATCCTGTCAGCCCCCACTCAGGCTCCGCCAGGCGCATCCCTGATGTCCGGATTCACAGTCGTGGGAGCCGAAGTTGAAAGTATCGACACTTCTGCCGAAGCGCGAACTGAGCATTCGGTAGCTGGTGACCAGACGATCGTTCAGGTCGACTTCAAGGGCGTTGCCGCGACTGTGTCTATACGGTTTAAAGGCGGCGCCGGAACCGTCGTCGCTGGTCTCAAGGAATATGTCGGACATGTTGTTGTAGAGGGAGGTCTCGTCAGAAACGTCAGCTATGACCACCAGGGAGAGACCCCTACCGAACAAATTCGTGAGTTGCATGCCACAGTTGCAGCGGCTGCGGAGCTCGGTGTTTTTCGAATCCGAGGTTACGGGGAAGAAAAAACAAGGCAGGCGCGAGAGCTCGGCAATGCCTTGAGAATGGGGAAGTTTGCCGATCCTACGCTTGGTCTCTATGCGGCCTACGCCTATAACGAGGCATCTCTGGAAGACTTGGTAAAGTCAGTCGGCAGTTTAATGCGAGGACAACTCGATGCGATTCTCTTCGATGTCGCGATGCTCTCGGGAGAACTTAAGAGCGGGGCGGTTGCCAACGATGTCTTTCCACAATGCCCAATGCTCTCGCAGGGGTGGAACCTCCTTAAAGTAAGAGGTGTAACACTGCCGGAAGCCTACCTCAGCGCCCAGGCTTATTTGCTACCGGCATTGTGGACGACCTTTGACGCGCCCGGCATGGACATTGTTGTGAAGGCGCTGAAGGAAGGCAGGCTCCGGTGACCGATAAGATTATGATCGCTCGCCGAAACATGCTCAAGATTTCCGGGGCCATTGCTTTGGCAATCGCGCTGCCTCGCCCGAGCAATGCCACCCCATTGAAACTTGCGTTCGTTCACGGCATTGGGCAAGGCGGTTTCGACCCCATCGAACTCAAGGCCACTTGGTATGACACCTTGAAAGAGGGAGCTGCCTCCATTGGAACGACGGTGCCAGCGGGTCTTGAAATTACATTTCCCTATTACGGCAAGGTGCTCGACGACCTTGTCCGTCGGTCGAAGCTTCCACGGCCATCAGAGATTCATTCGAGAGGTGACGCTCCCGATCAGGGCTTTCTCGACTTTCAGGGAGAGGTCGTTAACGAGATTCGACTGCGCAAAGGGATCACCGACGACCAGATCAATGCAGAACTCGACGAGACCGCGAGAGAACGCGGCCCGCAGAACTGGCAGTGGGTTCAGGCCATCATTCGCGCTTTTGACCGACATCTTCCTAAGTTCAGCCAGGACTCTCTCGAAGTCTTTCTGAGGGATGTCTATCTCTATACGACCAATTCCGCGGCGAGGGACGAGATAGATGCCATCGTTGCGAACGAACTAACGCGCCAACCTACTGTTATTGTCGGCCATTCCCTTGGATCGGTCGTCGCCTACAACGTGCTGGCGAGCGATGGGGACCTCAATGTACCTTTATACGTAACCCTGGGATCTCCCCTCGGCATTAACGCAATCAAGCGCTCTTTAAGTCCGATCAACTACCCCAAATCCGTGGCCACGTGGTTCAATGCCTTCGACCCGCGCGATGTCGTGGCTCTTTATCCACTGGACACTGCCAATTTTCCAGTTACCCCGCTTATCGAGAATTATGGCGGGGTGAACAATGCGACCGACAATCGACACGGCATCATCGGATACCTCAATGATAAGACCGTTGCCGAACGCATACTGCGGGCCGTCGGGACGTAACGATCGCCCTGTGTACGAGAGCCACAATCCGCAGTTCTGAACGTCGCTGTCTTGAAACGATTTTCCTGCTAGGTTGGACGAATTGGCTCGCGCTTCGAAGCGAGATCGACATCGAGGATCTGAGGGGAGAGAAGATCATCGCTTTCTCCCGGCAGAACCTCTCCTATTCGGAGCGCTACTTCTCCGAGATGTTCGAGACCCATGGTCTGACCGGCAACATCGCCTACAGCTGTGACGATACATTCTCGCTGGTGTCGCTCGTTTCCGCCGGCCTTGGTATCGGCTTTGCGCCGGAATGGACGAAGGACCTGCCGAACCGCAATTTCGAGCTTCGGCCCGTACGCGGCGTCGATCTGAAGATTGGCCTTGGCGTTGCCTGGAACAAGGAAGACCCGACGGCGTCGCGTGACGATATCATCGACATTGCCCGGTCGCTAGCGCGGCCGGGCAGGTGAGGGCAGGGTGCCAACAATGTGTGGGTCTCGGGCATTTGAAGCATCCGGCCACTCGCGACCTCAGTTGTGAGGTGCGCGCTTGGCCATTTTTCGGCCGGTCTTTACAGGCGTGCTAGCGGCTTCTTGATCACCACCGGTGGCCCGACCTTCGCTGTGCCCCTCTTGCCTCAAGGCATGCAATAGGGCGAGAAAAACATCTGCAACAGCGCAAGAGAGTGGGCACAATGAAGCATGAACTGATTGAAATCCCTGTGATTTCCGAGGCGATCCGCAGACTTGGAGCGCCGACGTCGGCCTTGTCCAGGGTAGATGGCCTTCTCTACACCTGCGGTATGCCGCCGATCGACCTCAACACGGGGGAAATCGTCAGAGGTGATATCACGACCCAGACGCGCGCCTGCCTGGAGGCACTGTCCTTTACGCTCCAGCACGCCGGGTCTTCGCTTGATAACGTCTTCAAATCACTCGTCTTTATCACGGACAATGCCTTGGCCGGCGAGATGAACGCCGTCTATCGGGAGTACTTCCCAGATCGTTTTCCGGCTCGAAGCTGCGTTGCAATCAAGCCCTGGGCGCTGTTTGACATCGAGATTGAGTGCATAGCAACGGTAGGCTGAGCCGAGCGGTTGCCACAGGAAATCGCGTTGCGTCCCATAGGCGGACGCAATGCTTGCCATTGGGACCGGTTATTTGTCTATGGTCGATCCTGTCTGCCTAATGTGCCCAGAACAAATGCAACAAAAGAGGGTGCTATGAAACTGGGCATTTCGAAAATTTCCCGCGGCCTGGCCGCGACGGTGATGGCAGGCATCATCGGTCTTTCCACTCACTCCGCAGCGATGGCTGAGACGAAAATCCGTCTTGGCCACGTGCTCGCCGATACCCATAGCTGGCACAAGGCCTCCACTGACTTCGCCAAGGAAGTGGCCGAAAAGACCGAGGGCCGGGTGAAGATCGAAATCTTCCCCTCGGGCCAGATCGGCACGGAAAAGGAAGTGATCGAGGGCATGCAGATCGGCACGATCCAGGCTGGTCTCATCGGCAGCGGCTCCTTCCAGTTCGTCGAGCCGAAGTTCGGCATCATCGAAATGCCCTATGCCTGGACCAGCCGCGAACAGGCGTTCGCAGCGCTTGACGGCAAGCTGGGTACGACGCTTGCCGACCTGCTTCGCCCGAAGGGCATCGAGGTGCTCGCCTGGTGGGAGAACGGCTTCCGCAACATCACCAACAGCAAGCATCCGATCAACAAGCCTGCGGACCTTTCAGGCATCAAGATCCGCGTGACGCCGGACAAGGTGCGGCTCGCAACATTCGAACTGCTCGGCGCGCAGCCGGCGCCACTCGCCTTCGGTGAACTGTATTCGGCCCTGCAGCAGGGCGTGTTTGACGCACAGGAAAACCCGCTGTCGATCATCGATGCTTCTTCGTTCTTCGAAGTGCAGAAGTACGTTTCGATGACCGGTCATATCTGGGGTGCGGCATGCCTCGCCGTATCGAGCATGACCTGGGCCCAGATTTCTCCCGAGGATCAGGCAATCGTCAAACAAGCTGCCGTCAAATGGGGCAACGCCCAACGGCAGATGGTCGCCGACAACGAAGTCGCGCTCATCGAGAAGCTCAAGTTGAAGGGCATGGAATTCAACGAGGTCGACAAGGCGGCCTTCGTCGAGGCGCTGAAGCCGATCTGGGAGAGCGAAAAGGACGTCTTCGGTCCTGAACTGCTCGCGATCATGGACAGCTATCGCAAGTGACGCATTCCGCCCTGTCTGCCATTGGCGGGCAGGGCGGCATCGGCGCCGAGTTCGTCCACCTGACACCAGCGAGATTTTCCATGCAAAGTGAACCGATGCCGCGTTCGCGGATCGCCGCCGCCATAGACCGGGCAGCCGGCACCATCGGCGGCCTGGCGATTGCCACCTTCACCGCCATCATCGTCTATGTCGTCATCTGCCGATATATCTTCTCCTTCACCCCGCGCTGGTCGGAGGAAATTCCGCGCCTGCTGCTCGTCTGGGTGACGTTCATCGGCGCGGTATCGGCCTTTGTCCGCAAGACGCATCTGTGTGCCGGGCTGACCGATTTGATGGTTGCGCCCGGCCGGTTGCGCGACTTTTTTGCGCTTCTGTCGCGCATCGCAGCGTTCCTGTTTCTCGCAGTCGTGTTCTGGTCCGGATGGAAAATCACGGTCCTCACCTGGTCGCATGAGACGACAGTGCTGAGCTGGCCCGCCGGTCTCGTCTATCTCTCCCTGCCCGTCACCGCGGCCTTCGCCTTCATCGCTTTGCTTGCCATGGAGCTGCGCAAATGAGCATCGCCCTCATTGTCCTCTTTCTCGTCTTTGTCCTGTTGCTGCTCATCGATGCGCCGATCGTCATCGCGCTCGCGCTTTCGTCGGTCGCCTATCTCCTGATCGGCGATGCGCTGCCTGTCATGGTGGTGGCGCAGCGTATGGTCGCCGGCATTGACAGCTTCACCCTGCTCGCGATTCCGTTGTTCCTTCTTGCCGGACTTCTGATGGTCCACGGAGGTCTTGCGCCAAGGATCGTCAACCTTTGCGCTGCCGTCGTCGGCCAGCGCACCGGCGGTCTTGCTATCGTGATGATCGCCGCCTGCATGATGTTCGGATCGCTTTCCGGTTCGGGTGTAGCCGATGTGGTGGCGATCGGATCGATGCTGCTGCCGGCCATGAAGGAGCGCGGCTACGACCCCGGCTTTTCCGCCGCCGGCCTCGGCTGCGCGGGTTCGCTCGGCACGGTCATCCCGCCGTCGATCGTTCTGATCGTCTATGGCACCGCGACCGGAACGTCCATCGGCCAGCTTTTCATCCATTCCATCGGTCCTGGCATCCTGCTCGGGTTCGGCCTGATGCTCGTTGCCTGGTGGATCTCGCGCAAAAACGGCTGGAAGGGCGGCGAGCCGTTCAGCTGGGGCCGGTTGGCCGAGGCGCTGCGGGAGTCGGTGCTCGCCCTGCTTGCGCCTGTCATCATCGTCGGTGGCATCCGCTTCGGCATCTTCACGCCGACGGAAGCAGCGGGCATGGGTGTTGCCTATGCTTTGCTTGTCGGCACGCTAGTCTATCGCCGCCTGACGCTTGAAAAGGTCTTCAGCCTTCTTCGCGACACGACGGAGATGACCGGTTCGATCCTCATCGTCATCGCTGCCGCCTCGGTCTTCGGCTGGATCCTGACAGTCGAGCAGGTGCCTCAGCTCGTCGTCAACGCCATCACGGGTGCGACCGAGAGTGCCACCGTTGCCCTGATGTTGATGATGCTTGCGGTTCTCGTGCTCGGCACGTTCATGGAATCGATCGCGATCATCCTCATCCTCGCGCCGGTCTTCCTGCCTGTTTTGCGGGCCTTCGAGATTGATCCGGTCTACTTCGGCGTCCTGCTTACGATCAACCTGGCGATCGGCGCCAACACGCCGCCGCTCGGCATCGACCTGATGGCCGCCTGCCGCACCGGGGGCATACCGATGTCGGCCTCCTTCCGCTACCTGCTGCCGTTCATTGGCGTCATGACACTCATCATGTTCCTGCTTGTCCTGTTCCCGGGCCTTATGACGCTGATGTCGTTCGGCATGTGATGAGACCAACCGCAATCGCATCTGAAAGGTGAACCATGTCGTTCGCACCCAATACCCGTGTCGATATCGATCGCTTATGGTCGACCATCGAAAGCTCCGCCGAAATCGGTCAGGGCCGGCCGGGCGGCCTCGCCCGCCTGACGCTGACGGATGCAGACCGCCAGATGCGTGACCTGTTCGTCACCTGGTGCCGGGACGCGGGGCTGAGCGTCGAGATCGATGAGCTCGGCAACATCTTCGGCCGACGGGAAGGTCTTGATCCGTCCCTGCCGCCGGTCCTGATCGGTAGCCATCTCGACACCCAGATCAACGGTGGCCGTTTCGATGGCATCGCAGGTGTCCTTGCAGGCTTAGAAGTCGTGCGAACACTGAACGATGCCGGCCATGTCACCCGCCGTCCGATTGTCGTCGTTGACTGGACGAACGAGGAGGGCGCCCGGTTCTCTCCGCCCATGGTGGCGTCGGGTTGTTTCGTCGGCGCCTACAAGGCCGATTGGGTGCGCAACTTGATCGCAGACGACGGAGCCCGCTTTGGCGATGAGCTGGAGCGCATCGGCTACAACGGCAACAAGCCGTGTCATGGTGGCGAAATCGACGCTTATTACGAACTCCATATCGAGCAGGGACCGATCCTTGACCTTGAGGGGCGCGACGTTGGCGTGGTGACCGGCGGTTATCCGAGCTACGGCATGCGTGTACGTTTCGATGGCAAGACCGCGCATACCGGCCCGACGCCGATGGATTTGCGGCGCAACGCGCTGATTGCCGGCGCCCGCTGGCTGACGGCCGTGGACGATATCGGCTGGGATTTCGCCGTCGGTGACGGCAAGGCGACCGGCGCAAGGCTTGCCGCCTGGCCGAACAAGCCGGGCATCCTTTCCGACACTGCGCAGGCCATCTGCGACGTGCGCCACCCCGATCCTGCAACGGCACGCGTGATGGGCGAAAAGATGCGTCGGGCGGTCTTTGAAAGTGCGGCCCGCGCCGGCTGCGAGGCGGTGATCGAGGACGAGTGGTTCTGGGGCGGCGATATCTTCGACCGGTCGATGGTCGATGGCATACGGTCCGAAGCTGTCCGCATGGACTACGACTGGCGCGATATCCAGTCTCAGGCCGGGCATGATGCCTATTTCCTAGCCCGTCATTGCCCGACGGCGATGATTTTCACGCCGTGCAAGGGCGGCGTCACACACAACAACGAGGAAGACTGTGATCGGGACGATCTGGCGCCCGGCCTCAATGTCCTCCTGCATGCGGTCGTCGCACGCGCCGACCGCTGAACGTCGAGAGAAAAGGGCGCCGCTGGCGCCCTTAATGCATGTCGGGGTAGAGGCTGCGCAGCTCCTTGATGAGCTCGAGAAAATGTCGCTCGGGGCGGGAATAGTCGCATTCTGGATGGGTCACCAGGAAGACGTCGGCGCCGAGCGGGAAACCCTTGATCTCGAGCGGCCAGAGCAGGCCATTGGCGACCTCGTCGTGCACTGCGGTCAGTGGCAAGATACCGATCCCGAGACCGGCCACGATCATGCGCCTGACTTCCTCCAGATTGGGGCTCTGCCCGCTGATGCGCTCCCCCAAACCGAGGCTTTGGCTGAGGACGGCCATCGGCTCAAGCCCCATGCCCTCGGTCGCGCAAGTAAAGGATACGAAAGACTCCTGCCTGAGCTCGCGTTTTTCCACCTCCTTGCGGCCGAAGAACGGATGCTCTGCACCGCAATAGACGCTGAATTCCTCACGGAACAGAAGTTCACAGGTGAGGCTGAAGACGGGACGGGAAAGCAGGCAGAAGCCGATGCCGCTCTTCTCCGTCTGGATGCGCTTGATGGTATCCTGGCTGTTTTGGACGTCGACGGTCCAGGTGACCGAGGGATAACGCTGATGGTAAAGCCTGAGAGCCTCGTTGATGAGCGGCGATTCAAGGTTTGAGATGATCTGGATCCGGACTTCGCCGAACTCCTCTACCGCTCTTTCCTGGGTGCTCTGGGCGATCCGCTCAACCGCCTGGAAGATCTCGCTGCACTCTTCGTAAACCTTCTGGCCGGGAGCCGTTAGCTCGAACTTTCGGCCGCCGCGCAGCACGAGTTGGCAGCCCAGTTGTTCCTCCAGCCGTTGGAGTGCCTGGCTCACGGACGGTTGGCTCATGTTCAGCCGCGCTGCAGCCCGTGTCAGGCTACGCTCTTCCGCAATCAGGAAGAAGGAGCGCAGCAGATTGAGGTTGAGATCAGCTAACATCCGACAACGTTTAGACAGCGCGGGCCGAAACGGCAATTCACAAGGCGGGTATATTCATAGAGGCACTGAGAAAGCGTAGGCTCTGTCGGGATACGGACACATACGAAATCGCAGAGGCCGCCGCGACTGCTTCGCCATGCCCAAGTCTGTCGGCGTCTGTCGGCCACGGTCTAACCTCGGATTTGTCTGGTGAGCTGTTTCGTTCGAAGGGTTCTAAGCGACAACGCATGCGAAGCGTGCGGCGTTGTCGGTCGGCGTCTTTGCAACGTCGTTCGTGATGGGTCTGTGTCATCGCCGGCAAAAAGCGGTTCTTCATGTCGAATGGGCACTAGTTTGTTGCGACCTCGGACAAGTATGCCTGATAGCCCAAAACCGGGTCGAGGTGCAGATCCTTACCATCAAACCGAACCACGAACGCGTCCAAGTCTGTCTGCCGCGAAAAACCCATCGCGAGCGCTTCTATGCTCTGCGTGTCGTCGTCCTCGTTTGCGTGAAACGCGCTCATCTCTAGAGCGCCCAACCTTTCGAAGTTTGCCTGCATCTGGAAAGAAAGCCAAACAAGATACTCCAGAGGGTAACCGGGGTTTCCTCCGTAAGTAACGATGTAGGGGTAACCCAGGCGAAAACGCTCGACCAAGGCCTCGCTCTCCAGCAAAAAGACCAGAAGGTCGCTATCCCCATCCAGGCTGCAGAGGTCGATTGTCAGATCATGCCTACGAAGCGCCACATAGCCACCGAGCTTATCGGAGGGCAGGGATGTCAGGACAATGTCGCGCCACTGTTCGAAAGCTTCGCGCAAATCCAACGGTTTCAAAAACATAACATCCCCTAAAGGGCTGTTCGAAGCAATGGTGGCGCGCAAAATCCTTGCGCAACCAGACGGCGGCATCGCACCCGAGAATCGCGTTCGTCGTTGCACACTCAGGCGAATGCGCCAGTCTATAATACACGTAAAGGTTAATGAATATTAGGGTAGTCTAATTATTGCGGGGCGTAGTGACACTTCGAACAGGCGAATTGCCGCTGCTTCATCTCTACGTAACATATGCGGGTGCGAACTCTGCAGGCAACGACCCCTGCCGTGATTGCATAACCTAGAGCCTCTTCTTCGCTGGAAGAGGCTCCTTTTTTGAACCCGACATGGTGTCCGGCTCAGAGATCGCACGCGTTCAAATTCCAAACTCGGGAAAGGAGGCCGCAAAAGTCGCAATTCGACCTGAACTCACAATGGTTTGTTCCATAATGATCGCATAATGTATCGACCGGAACATATGAGGAATTTTGAGCCATGGCTCATCCTGCCAACGCTCGGTGGACATCTTCGTGTTCGAATGCGCTGGCCATTCGGGCGATCTCTTTCACATGCTCGCCGGACGGTAGTTGTCGTGTCCCGCCACGTCGCGGTCACGGAACTACTTTGACGCTCCGGAATTTTCACTCAACATAGATCGCGCTGGTTTGGTTTCTGGATGCCATCGTCGATTCCATGCGAGATGAGACGACCCCGGGCGAAGGCTACTGTTCCTCTCATTGAGTTACGTGCCCTCCCTGTCTTGACCGACCGAGACACTCAACCGCCCACGCATGCGGATGGCACGGCTCGGCCAACACCCCATGATAGGCGCCCCTGTACGATAGTTAGCGTGTGCCGGCCGTTCGAATAAGTCGCACCGTCTGGCCCCATGAGGGGCAGATCGACGGTCGTCGCGCCGTTGACGGACACTGACGCGCGGTCACCGAAGAGGCGTACTGCCAGACGCGTGCCGTCTTCGCACGTATAGTCGCTGATGGGATAGGGGTTGCCCGCGCCGATCGAAACGTCGGACGCGGCAACCTCGAGGCTTGAGAGCATCAAGGCGCCGATTGTTAAGATGGACAGATTTCCCAACATGATGGTCCTCCAACCTTCACACCATGCGCGTAACACCGGTCATTTTCGTGACGCCAACACGTGTTGCCGCCACCAGAGCCGACGAGCGTCGTCATCTGCGCTCTCCAGACATTGCCGGGGCAGATAACTTACTCCGGATAGGTTTCTACGCCGTCTTGCGTCGGCTTGTTGAAAAGGACAAACATCAGGGGGTTCCCGGGCTCGGACATTGCATCGCTGCGCAGCCCCGATATCTCCCCAGCCACTCCACACGTATACTCGGCCACGACTTCGCCGAAACTGTTGCGCTGGATAGCCACTTTTTGTCCGGGCACGACCTTGTCATTAAGCTTGACCAGATGTTCGACGATTCCACCTGCGGTGGCCAGCACCGGGAACCCGCTATTGCCGACAAAGACGGTCATGCCCTTGGCCGTACGGCCGATCGGTCCGTCAACGATGCCATTGTGTTTGAGAACGTTCATCGTACCTTCTACAAACAGCGCGATCATCTCGCGATCCAAGACGCGCGCGGCGCCGATCTCTGGTGCAATGGCCGGGATTCCGACGTCAATGAACGCATTGTGCAGCACGGTGGGATAGGCGGCTTTCGGCATATTGAGGATCTGGCCGACTGGATAAAGATCCAACATTGCCTTGACCTCGGGCCTGTCGACCTCGCCGATGTTAAATGCAGTGACTTCGAATCCGGTCGTTCCGGTATGGAAATCAATTGCTGCGTCGGCGTTCGGCCGCAGCAGTCGGTTGAACAGCAGCCCGGCATGGCGGCTGGGCGCAGTCGGGCCGTTCTCATTTCCGGGCCAAATCCGGTTCATGTCGATCAGATCGATGCCTCTGCCCTGGTTGGGCCACCGGCGTTGCATGCTTTCCAGGGCCGGGCGGGATATTTCGGTGACTGCCATCACTGTCCCGGACATCTTCGCCGGATCGAGCTGGTTCATCACGGTCTGGACCGTATGGATGGAACTCATCTCGTCACCATGCACGCCGCTGGTGAGAACGACACGCTTGCCCGATTTCGCGCCCTTGGCGACCGTTACGGAGACGTACCAGTGTTGGCCGGTGGGCGCCTCCACCCCCTGAAAATACAGATGATGCTTCTGCCCGGCCTCAAGGTCGTTCACGTCGAGCGAACTTATGACCTTTTTCCCGCCGATGACATCACCGGTATAGACGGTTCCTTTCTTCGCACTGGTTTCTGTGCTTGCAGGTGCGTTGGCGGTCTGCGCCTGCGCCGCTCCCGCGATCAGTCCGGTTGCAGCGCCGATCGCGGCAGCCGATGCAAGCATGAAGTCGCGGCGATCAACACCCTCGCCATTTTCATTCGCGATCATTGTCGTTCCTCGCTGATTTGAGTCGTACCGAGGGTTTCACCCCTCAATACAGGCGATTGGACCAAATTCGCAGACGGGGGCGGGATGCTAAAGCGCCCGCTGCATAATTCATCGAATGCTTCAATGAGTACAGTCTGGGCCAAGGAAATGGATACTGCGTCTATACTTAGGACGTGATGCATAGCCGCGGAACGTCGACGCCTGATTGCGCCGGAAGCGCAGAGAAGGGTCAAGTGAGACGTTCTACAGAGCCCTTGCGAGGATGCTCACGTTTTGGGCTGGCCCGCCAAGATTGAGGGCCCGGTGATCGTCTCTCACAACGATGGTATCCCGGAGTGAGGAGTGACCCGCTGCAGGCCGGCCCGCGGT
Organism: Ensifer sp.; assembly: GCF_035999135.1. Lineage (GTDB taxonomy): Bacteria > Pseudomonadota > Alphaproteobacteria > Rhizobiales > Rhizobiaceae > Ensifer. The sequence continues at coordinate 27,944 of NZ_DASYGZ010000209.1, read as the reverse complement.
CGCAGTGGTTCCAAGACGGGATAATGAAAATCAGGCCTCTCCTTCGAGTTGATGGTGACGCGCGCAGTACCGCATTCGTATTCCCGTGGCAAAAAGCGGCAAATCACGATACCCCTACGACGATCTTCGCAAGGCTGTTCCGACCACTGAGACCCATCCTATGCCAGTGGGCGGTCCGTACCGTTTCCGCCTCTCGCCAGCCGAGGGGAGAACGCAAATCTAAGCCAAGCTAGGCCCTGCGTCAGGAAATCGATGCCGAGCAAGAGCACAAGCATCCACAGACTTAACTTTGGGAACGCGGACAAGATGGTTAATCCTGCCCCGGCGCCAAAGGCTCCCGACAGCATCATCGTCCATCCTGCCTCACGCCAATGGCTGATGCTGAGCAAGATCCTGACGATCCCGACAGGGTGAACAACAGGCCGATCGTATAGGTTTGCAACAGCTCTTGTGTACGCCCGGACCGGGCCACAATGTTCGTCAACATCTCCATCACGCCCGAGCCGGCGGCGTCAGTAAGGATCAGGCCCAGGGCGATGTAAAGAAACCCGAGCAGCGTCTGCCACGACACGGCGGCCCAGCTTCTCGCCCACAGGGCGTGGACGATTTCGAATGTGCCGACCAGGATGGCAGCGATTCCGATGAAGCCTGGAGTAACGATTGACGCAAACGCCACATCCGTCAGGACGACCAGTCCCGCTAGAAGCATAACTCCGCTCAGCACTAAGCGAACTGACGGCGGCGGGCCGGTCGGATCGCCACCTGCATTGCGCGGCATGGTGTCGTGAGAGGTCATGGTTTGGTTATCACTCCCCTGTTCGTTTGCCACTCCTCCGACTAGCGGAAAGTGCCGCAGAAGAAGGTCCGAATCCGCGCAAACGGCAGCGCAATCTGTCGATTGCGCTGCCGGCATCGCTCTGCCGGACGCATAGATTGCGTCAGTGGGCTTTGTCCCTGCAAACCGCGTGACGTCAATGGCGCTACAGTCGTTCATTTCGGCGGAGGACGTGACCGATGACGAAAGCTATTCCGATAAGCAGAAGGACTACCCCTGCGAACCCGGACCAAAACGAGCCATAGCGGTAGCCGGACGCTACGACGAGGAACCCGATAATGATACTCGCGAAGCCAATCAGCTTCATTCTCATCACGTTGAGGTTACCATATCCAGCCATCTATCTTCCCCACTTTTAGTAGACGCGAGTGGAATGAAAGAAATAAATCTGAAGCCACGGAAACGGTTCGGGCTTACTGATGTGATCGAAGAACGTCGCATAGCTGATCCTGATGCTCTTCGGCAGTCTCATGACATCGAGTGCCCCGGCGGCCAAACACCCTTGCTTCGGTCGCCCAACTGATACCGCAACGACCAAGGCCTGGCTCTAACAGAACGAACCGGGTGGTCTTAACGGCACCGTGCGATGATAAATGTGCCATCGGGTTGCCTGTATCGGCAGTTTCCACGGTTTTCGGGCGAGGTTGTCGCTGTTCCGACCGCACCACCGACCAGTGCGCCACCGGCTGCACCGACGAGTGTGCTTGTTGTGTTCCCGCCAATGACCTGGCCGGCGACGGCACCTGTTCCGGCGCCGATGAGAGCGCCGCTGAGGCCGCGCTGGTTCTGTTGCTGGCTAGCGCAGCCGACAGCTATCGCGGCCACAGTCGCAAATATGAGAGGGAGTACCGTGCTTCGAATCATCGCATTTCTCCTTGGCGAGAGTGGCCAATGTTTGCAACATCGAGCTTTAAGTCGGGGAGGGCGACAGTCACCGCCGCCTCCGTTTTCAATCCAGGCACGGCGCCTCCAGCCATGCCGGCACGAGCGAGAGTATATCTTCTGCTATGCCCCGCGATCGCGTCAGGCGAAAATGTAAGACTAGGACGTCTGCGAGGAGGCGGACGCTGAGAAATTCTGTGTATCTCTCGTCCTCGATATGCGCGCTTGTTGAAAGCCTATGTCAGAATCTATGGCGTTACATATTGCCGTCAGTAGCGTGCGGGAGTAAGCGAAAAATAGCGCGTAATACTCAGAGTTTCCAGAGGAAATATTTTGGTTGGTCCGAGAGAGGTTATTTTTCAAGCGGGAGAAAAACATAAAAATGTGTGGAATCCTGTACTTAAATTCTCTCCTCTTTGTAGAGAATACACGTGCGCGACACACGAAGGGCTTAGTGTCAGTTCTTCGCTTCTTCGAAATGATCAACGAGAATGTGCAGGAAGTACCGGCGACGAGCTATGATCCGGAACTGGCCGGGCAACTGGTGGCGATCGGCATCGTGCAAGGGTAAGCCTTTGCAACCCAAAGGGCGAATCAAGAAAATCCTGACGGAAGCGGCGGCAGTGTCATGCGGATAACCAATGTCGGGTCGCAGTATCTGTGCCGCTTCGTAGGTGCTGACGGTAACCCGTATGATGGCGCCAAGACCTAGCCCTCCAGGATGCTCGCGATCCGAACCAGATCTGCAACTGAGGATGCGTGCATTTTCCGCATCATGTGGCCACGGTGAAGCTTCACTGTGGCCTCAGCGAGTTGAACCTCAGCGGCGATCTGCTTATTCAGTCTTCCAGCGACAACCAAAGTCATGATCTGCCGCTCGCGCTCAGTGAGTTTGGAATACCTCAGGCGCACTGCTGCCGTTTGATTTGCCTCTTCCCGTCGGGCGCTATCACTTGCCAAAGCGCGGTTCACGGCTTCGAGCAGGTCCTGTTCGCGTACCGGCTTGGTAAGGACATCGATTGCTCCAGCCTTCATGGCGCGGACCGCCATCGCCACATCGACATGAGCACTGATCAGCACCACAGACCTGGGGTGTCGGCTTTTCGCGATCGCCTCTTGAAACTCCAGGCCGCTTTGGCCTGGAAGACGAATATCCAAAACGATGCAGCCGGCACGGTCCGGATCATCCGCAGCAAGAAACTCTGCGACAGAACCATGGGTTTCGGCCGTCAATCCGACAGATTCAAAAAGCCCTCTCAAAGCGTCACGCACACTTGCGTCGTCATCGATGACAATGACTGTCGGCCGACCTCTCTTGCGTTCATCGATCATGGACGGCTGCGCCCCCCGCCTTTGGCAAGGTGAAAGCGAACAGACCTCCTCCCGCATTCTCCGACGCTGAAGCCGAAATCCGGCCACCATGCGCTTCAACGATGGAGCGGCAGATCGAAAGTCCCATTCCGATGCCGTCGGCTTTCGTGCTGTAGAACGCTTCGAAAACCCGATCCAGCGCCTCGAGCGGCACCCCGGGACCTGTGTCCGAAACAGTCACGTTCGCAAAATGCTCATCTGCGGTGCATTGGATATTGATGCGTCTTGCCCCTGATGAAACCATCATCGCTTCGGCGCTGTTCATGACCAGGTTTAAAACAACCTGTTGCAGTTGTGTTCGGTCTCCAAGGACTTCGATTGGCATTTCCGCCATATCGAGAGCGATCTCTATACCGCGCCTCTGAAGTTCGCCTCTCAACAAATCGAGGACTTCTCGCACTGCAGGCTTGAAGTCGGTTTGCTCGATTTTTGCAGGCAGTTTCTGAGCCATTGCCCGGATTGTGGTGATGATGTCGCCCGCGCGGTGCCCGTCGTTGACGATTCTTTCGGCGGCAAGCCGAGCCTGTTCCAGATCAGTGTGCCCAGGCTGTAACCAGCGAAGACAAGTACCAGCATTCGTAACGATTGCCATGAGCGGCTGGTTGACTTCATGGGCGATCGAAACGGCAAGCTCCCCTGTGGCCGTCATCCGCGTCACATGTGCGAGGTCACTCTGGCTCTGTCGCAGGGACTCTTCCGCTCGTTTGCGATCCTCGATATCAACAACGACGCCGTACCATCTCACAACATTTCCGTCTGCATCCAGCAACGGGCTTTGTCGAAGGTTGAACCATCGATATTCTCCATCAGCGCGCCTGATGCGGGCGTCTACCGGACGGCTTTTCTTCGAGGCAACGATCTCGTCCCAAGCCATACGCATCGGCTCGACGTCATCGGGATGAAACATGCGATAGAAACCGAAACCGACGAGCTCTTCAAAAGGCAGACCGACATAATCGATCAGGTTGCGGTTGAAATATTCAAGCCGGCCATCCGAAGTGCATGACCAGGCCATGGCCGGGATGGTGTTGATGATAAGGCTGAGCTTGCGTTCGCTTTCCCTGAGGGCAGCTTCGCTGTCCCGCAGTGCAATCTCCGCGCGTAGCAGGTCTTCGATATCGATGTTGCAGCCAAACCAACGCACGACCCCGTTGGCATCGACCAGTTTGCGGCCCGCGAAATAGAACCAGCGGTAGTTGCCGTCGGCTCCGCGGATCCGTCCCTTCAGAACGGTGTGGTCGGAATGCTCAAGGTCTCTCTTCCAGATGTCCACCATGCCTGGGATATCGTCAGGATGATACAGGTCCAGAAAGCCCCATTCGAGGATTTGATCTGCGGGGCGCCCTGCATAGTCCAACCAGCTTTTATTGACAAAATCAGCGCTGCCGTCCGGTCGCGCCGACCACACGAGAACAGGTAGCGAATTGATGATCAGGCTGAGATTTTCTTCACTGGCCGCAAGTGCCGTCTTCGTTTCCTTCAGCGCGTTTTCGGCCTGCTTGCGGTCTTCGATATCGAGGACGACGCCATACCATCTCGTAACATTTCCTTCAGCATCCAGCCGCGGTTTCTGCCGAAGCGTGCACCAGCGATACTGACCATCTGCGCGCATGAGCCTGCCCACGACCTCTCTTGCATTCTTCGAGGCCATAATGGCATGCCATTCCGAAGCAAGATGTGCCGTGTCGTCCGGGTGAAACAGCTTGTAGAAGCCCTCTCCCGATATTTCTTCAAGCGGCGCGCCGATAAATTCGAGGAAATGCTGGTTGGCGAAATCCAGCATGCCTTCCGACGTTGCTGACCAGACCATCGCGGGGATCAAATCGATAATGGGATCGGTTTCCGGCTCTCGTTCCACAACCCTCTCCGTTCAGAATTTGAGACGTTCCGGTGCCCAAAAGCTCCGACACCACGTCAGGAAATGCCGAAAGGTAGTCGACCGTCCGCCGGAAATCGTTACGGGATTTCGGCGGGTTACGTAAGGAAAAATTGATAGACGAAGGTCGATTGCGGCAATGCCATCGTCTAGTGGCGCGTGACCTAGATCGCAATTGAGAGCGATACAAAACGCGCTTACTTCTATCCCTCGAGGTGTTTGATGAACGCCGGCGATGGCGAGACCGCCGGCGCATTCACACCGAACATCTACGTGCATCGAATTCCACACCACTGCCATTTCCCGACCTGAGGCAACAGCCTCCGGCGACGTTGTCTGTTACGCGGCGCTTGCCGGCCCTGAACGGCCAAGGCTGCCCGCATTCAAAACCAACTTTCGTTCCATCTTGACTTAGGGGGAGACCATCATGCGTAGCTTGATTATGTGCCTGATGCTGGCGACCGCCAGCATGACAGCCGCGACCGCGGTATCCGCGTTTCCTGCACAGGCCACGACAGAGGTCCAAAAGGCTCCGGTTCCCGTCTACTATCGGAGCGCGAAGATCGAAGGCCTCGATATCTTCTACCGGGAAGCCGGTCCGGCTGATGCTCCGGTCGTGCTGCTGCTCCACGGTTTTCCGACGTCCTCCCACATGTTCCGGGATCTGATCCCGCTCCTTGCGGACCGCTACCATGTCATCGCGCCGGACTATCCGGGTTACGGACAAAGTGCATCTCCCGATCGCAGCACGTATTCCTATACGTTTGCTGCAGCCGCCGACATCGTCGACAAGCTGATGGCCCATCTCGCCGTCAAGAGCTACGCCATGTACGTGATGGATTACGGCGCGCCGGTCGGCTACCGGCTGGCGTTGAAACATCCGGAACGCGTTAGCGGCCTGATCATCCAGAACGGTAACGCGTATGAAGAAGGGCTGAAGGAATTCTGGGATCCGATCAAGACCTACTGGTCCGATGGATCGGCAAAGAGCCGCGAGGCGCTCTCTGGCCTGCTTACGCTCGAAACCACCAAGTTCCAGTACACCGACGGCATGGAAGACGTGTCGCGCATCAGCCCGGACAACTGGGTTCACGACCAGGCTCTGCTTGACCGGGCGGGGAACAAGGACATCCAGCTTGATATGCTGTATGACTATCGCACCAACCTGCCGCTTTATCCTGACTTCCAGAGCTTTTTCCGTGAGCGCAAACCACCTACGCTGATCGTCTGGGGCAAGAACGACTATATCTTTCCCGAGGCCGGCGCTCATCCTTATCTCAAGGATCTTCCGGATGCCGAGATTCATATCTTGAACTCGGGTCATTTCCTGCTTGAGGAAAAGCTGGATGTCGCGGCTCCGCTCATCAACGATTTTCTTGATCGCAATGTCGCAAAGAACTGATCATCATGCACGGCCGCCGGCGGTGTGACCGAGGCTCCTCCAAGCCGAGGTCGCACAGCTGAAGAGCGGGTCCTGAATTGCAGAGTTTGGAGATCACCCATGCCGTATCATTTTTTGGAAGTTGCGATCACTCCGAATGTGCGGCTGGCCCAGGCTGAAATGGGTGCTGATCAGATCTGGTTGGGTGATCAAAATCGCGAGTCCGATCGTTTCACTGAAAGCGAGCTTGGTTTCATTGCGGCGCGCGACAGTTTCTATATCGCCTCTGTGTCGGAGACCGGCTGGCCCTATGTCCAGCATCGCGGCGGGCCGCCGGGTTTCCTGAAGGCGGTTGACAACAAGACGCTGGCTTTCGCCGATTACAGAGGCAACCGCCAATACATCAGCACCGGTAATTTTGTAGCAAACGACCGGGCGTGTCTCTTTCTGGTCGACTATCCGCGGCGCGCTCGATTAAAGATCTATATGCATGTCGAGAAGCTGGCGCTCGATGCCGATCCGGCGCTGACAGACCTTGTTTTCGATGCGGGTTACCGGGCGAAGGCCGAACGGATTTTGCTCCTGCGGCTGCAAGCCTTCGACTGGAATTGCCCTCAACATATCACTCCCCGCTACACCGAACGTGAGGTGGAGAAAGCTGTGACCCCGTTGCGCGAGCGATTGGCTCAACTGGAATCGGAAAATACAGAGCTGCGTGCCCGGCTCTCGTCCTTGGGAGCGAAATAATGGACGCCACAAGACCGCCCTTGCCTCCGTTTTCAGCGGCTTCCGCGACAGAAAAGGTTCGGCTTGCCGAGGATGGCTGGAATAGTCGGAACCCCGAAAAGGTAGCACTGGCCTATAGCGAGGAAAGCCAGTGGCGCAACCGCTCGGAATTTGTAAGCGGCCGCAAAGCGATCGTTGGCTTCCTGACCCGGAAATGGCAACGCGAGCTCGAGTATCGACTGATCAAGGAGCTTTGGTCCTTTACCGGTAATCGCATCGCGGTTCGCTTTGCCTATGAATGGCACGACGATAGCAGCAACTGGTTTCGCTCGTACGGGAACGAGAATTGGGAGTTTGGGGCGGATGGCCTCATGCAGAAACGGTTCGCCAGCATCAACGATTTGCCGATTCTTGCTGCGGATCGATGCTTCCACTGGCCGCTTGGGCGCCGACCGGATGAACATCCCGGCCTTAGCGATTTTGGCTTCTGAAGGGCGGATAAAATCAGGCCTTTAACCTATGGCCGCATGAATATTGCTATCTGGGGCCACAGGTGTTCATTCTTTCTTCCTGCCGGAGGAGCGTCCTGCAGACGGAATCTGCCGAATGCCGAGATTCGTTTTCTCGACAAAGGGCATCTTGAAATACGCGTGCCTCCGAATTCGCCGCTGCGATCGTGCATTTCCTTGCCTAGCTGCCGTTGCAGTTATTCGAGTGGCTTGCCGCTACGAGCAAAAAAGGTGCTCGGCAAACAGTATGCTTCGTCGTTTGTCACCCCAGCCTTGGCGGAAATCCCTCAGCCCGCAAGTCCTCTCCGACCGCGTCTTCCAGCAGCTTGACGATCTGCGTCGACGGGGCAGCAGCCCCATAGGCTTCCTTTCCCTTGATAAATATTTCATTGGTAAGATTGGCGAGTTCCAACGGAACGTCGAAAGTGCGGCCGAGGTTCATGGCAAATCCGAGATCCTTCAAAGCAAGGTCCATAGTAAAGCCGATGTCGTAGCTGCCGTTGAGAATGAGCTGGCCTTCTGTCTCGTGAACGAAGCTGTTGCCGGAACTTGCCTTGATCGCTTGCCAGGCCTGCGCCAGATCGAGCCCACCGCGTTTGGCGAGCATAAGCGCCTCGCCGTCGGCGACGAGGTGGATGAATGCCAGCATGTTGGTTATGACTTTGATTATCGCCGCATTGCCGAGTGGGCCCATATAGAAGATCTTTTCTCCCATCGCCTGCAGAGCGGGAAGATGTTGGTTGAAGAGATCCTTTTCGCCGCCGGCGAGCATGGTGATCTTGCCTTGCGCGGCAAGATGGACACCGCCGGTGACGGGCAGCTCCATGGTAGCGACGCCCTTCGCTGCAGCGTGCGAAGCGAGCCGAAGAATCTCCTCGCTGCCGACCGTGGACATCTCGATCCAGGTCAGCCCTGGGCGCGCTGTCTCAAGGATCTGGCCGAGAACCGCCTGCGAAACCTGCGGGGATGGTAGACATGTCAGGACGGCGTCACATTGCCGAGAAAGCGCGCCGGCGGAATCGGACCATGTCGCGCCTGCCTGGATCAGCCTTTCGGCTGTTGTGGGATCCCTGTCGTGGACGACGACCTCGAAGCCCGAGCGCCGGAGGCTGGCCGCCAGATGTCCGCCGAGGTTTCCGAGCCCGACGAAACCATAGCGCATTGCATGTCCTTTCGCCTTGTAGGCAACCGATCACGGTGCGAGCGGTTGGGTGACGAGTTTCGTCCTTCTCCTCCAGCAGAACCCTATGTCGCCGAAGGCAAAGTTGCCTCAAGGACACCGGTCATGCCGGCGCAACGCGGGTCCGAATGCTGCTGGCATTGTCGGGTCCGCTGTTTCAATGGAAAGAGAGTTCCGCCGTGAGGCGGAACTCCTAAAGCGGAGCTTACCACCAATGCGCGATGTGACGCAAAGCGCGACGCAGTTCGCATGAGCCAACCAAATTGCGTGGGAGGGAACGCGTCGTGCTATTGCGTCTAACGGCGCTTTCAGACCTGAGCCTGCCCGCCATCGGCGAAAAGTTCAGCGCCATTGACGAAGCTTGCATCGTCAGAAGCGAGGAACAGCGCGGCCTTGGCGATTTCTTCCGGCTCGCCGACGCGGCCAAGTGGAATGCGCGATGCGAGGTAGTCGAGGAGGCCTTGCTGTTGAGCCTTGTCGTCGCCCGCCAGTTCGACCAGGCCGGGCGTCCGGGTGGCTCCGGGCGAGATGACATTGACGCGAATGCCTGTCTCCTTCAGATCCAGCGCCCAGGAGCGGGCAAGGTTGCGCACCGCAGCCTTCGAGGCCGAGTAGACGGAAAAGGCGGCAGTGCCTTCGGTGCCGGCGGTCGAGCCGGTCAGCACCACGGATGCGCCCTTACCAAGCAGCGGCAGCGCCTTCTGAACGGTGAAGATCACAGCTTTCACGTTACGGCCGAACGTGTCGTCGACCTGTTCTTCCGTGATTTGGCCGAGTGGCAGCATCGTGCCGCCGCCGGCGTTGACGAAGAGCACGTCGAGACGACCCTGCTCGTCCTTCACCTGGGCGAAGAGCCTGTCGAGGTCATCGTTTTTGCTGGAGTCTGCCTGGACGCCAATAACTCCGTGGCCGATTTCGGCGACGGCCTCGTCGAGCACATCCTTGCGACGGCCGGTGACATAGACTCTGGCACCTTCGGCGGCGAATAGCTTTGCAGTTGCAAGGCCGATACCGCTGGTGGCTCCGGTCACGATTGCGATTTTGTTTGAAAGTCTGTTGCTCATGGCAGTCTCCTGTTTTTTGGGCGCGCACAAGGGCTCAGCCCTTGCGCGCTTGGGCTGCGATCATGTCGAAAGCTGTTCGGTGTAGGCGGCAGTTGGCTTTTGGTAGACCGCCTCGTCGCCGTCTGATGGGAAAAAGTTAGCCCGTCAGCGGCCGGGGGAGAAGTTGCCCGGGATGGAGACATTATCCATCAGGATGGATGATGGAACGCCGCTGTCGTCCTGTCGGCGCGCGTCAAAGGCTGCGAAGAGCTGTACCGCCCATTCCGTGAACGCCCGCAGTCTTGGGTTCTCGAACCGGTCCGGCGGGTAGACAAGATGCAGAACGTGATTTTCCGGCTTCCAATCCGGCAGCATCTCAACGAGCGTCCCATCGCCGAAGTGCTGTCTGGCCAAGAAGCCGAAACTCTGCCCGATCCCCAGCCCGGACAAGAGCGCTGTCAGGTGTGCCGTACTCTCGTTCACCGCGATGCCGCCGGATGGGCTGATCTCCAGTCGCTCAGCACCGCGAGCGAACCGGAGCGGAAAACGTTTGCCGGACGTGGCCGAGAAGTAGCTGACGACCTGATGACCGGCGACGTCGTCCGGATGCCGCGGCGCCTCTCGTCCGTCCAGATAGGAAGGCGCAGCGCAGACGACGTAATCGAGTTCGCACAGGCGTCGTGCCTTGAGCGACGAGTCTGCCAGCGCCCCGCCGCGGATCACGCAGTCTATACCTTCGCCGATCAAGTCGGTCGCACGATCGCTGACACCGAGAAGCAGTTCGATGTCGGGGTATCCGCGCCGAAAATCATCGAGTGCCGGAATGAGAATTCTGTTGGCAAGAACGGAGCCGATATCGACGCGCAGCCGGCCCTTTGGCGTGCTGCGCGAGCCTTTAACCGTTCCATCCATGTCGTCGAGATCGGCGAGCAACCGCAACGCTCGTTCGTGATAGGCAATGCCTTCCTTGGTCATCGCTACCGATCGCGTCGTCCGCTCGACCAGCTTGGTGCCGAGATGAGCCTCGAGATCCTGCACCATCTTGCTGACAGAGGACCGCGGCAGGTTCATCGAATCTGCCGCCTTGGCGAAAGATCCCGCTTCGGCAACGCGGACGAATGTGCGTATGGCAAGGAGTTGATCCAACGGGAGCCTGCTTGACTTTGTGTTGACCACGACGCTCAAGACGTCGACGAGACCAATATAGACAACTGTGGACCATTCACACGTGCCTGGTCATCCGACGCAGCAAGGTATCACCCGCCACTTCGAATGACGCGCGTTGAGCAAAGTTGAATTGCCATCCACCACGAGCCACAGCCCGTTTTCCAGGGGGCGAACCGAGAGCGGTTTTCGTTTCGCCTTGCCGTTTGCCGCCACAAGCATATGGCGGTTGGCATTGATGATGCCGCGTTCGCGCGCACGCGCGTTGACGAGGTGCTCGATCGGAATCATGACGTGTGGTTCGCCAAGGTCGAAATAGAGCGCAGGATCATCCGGTAGCCGCGAGAGCAGCGTAGCGAGTTCCCGGTTCAATTCAATCTCCGCAATTGCGCCGTTCGGTCCAAGAGTAAGGTATCTCGGCGACATTCCTTCAGCTTCCATGCGGTACCTCTGGCAGATCTCTGATGCGGGGCGCTGGTCACGGGATCTCTCGCGCCGGAAAGAAAAGCCCCGCCGGCGGGCGGGGCGAGTGTCGCGCCCATATGGCTTACTGGGCGCGGGGAGGATGGCAGTCCAACAGAAACTACTCATGTACGCTAAGGGTATAGCTGAGGGGAGGGAAGGTCTGTTTTCCTGAATCCGGTACGCCCATGCATAAAAACCCGGCCGCTTGCGTTTCAGCGTGAACCGCGCGGCCGGCGTCTGCCGTAGATCCACATATAGCCGCCGGCGACGGCGTCAGACGCCAACGCATATCTAATCACGTACAGGCGTGAACCAACACTGTACATTCGGGAGCTTTGTGAGATCGCGGGTGACGAAGTGCGTTTCTGCGCCCATAAACGCGGCGCTGATCGCCCGCTGCTTGCTGCCGATCCGCAGGAAAAGCGCCATGGCCATCAAAGCGAGAACGGCAAACCAGGCAAGGCTCGGCTCTCCCCAGAGGCTCGCATCCCGCGCGATTTTTTGATGTCGGCGCGAGCGCACCAGATTTTGGCAGAGAAGGGTTTTCGTCCGGGGAGGTAGTGTTTTGAAGGCGTGCGCAATGGCTGTGTCGTTCGGAGAACGAGCGAGCTAAGTTAGAAGCGGCCTGAATTTCATCGTCTCCGGTTGCTGCACGCCGAGACGCGACAGCACGGTCGGTGCAAGTTGCAGCTGGTTCAGGAGCGTGTCGGCCGAAGGGCCGTCGCCACCTCCGAACCAATAGAATGCGAAGTCCTGCATTTCCTCATGCGCTCCGCCGTGATGTCCGCGGTCGGTCTGGCCGTGGTCGGCCGTGACGATCACCTCGTAGCCGCTTTTGCGCCAGCGCGGCAGGAAGGCCGCAAGTTGGGCGTCGATTGTGAAGCAGGCCTGGTCCATCTGCGAGCAATCGTGGCCGAAGCGGTGCCCCATACTGTCGAGCGTGCAGGTGTGCAGAATGCCGTAGTCGATCGCATGGCGCTCGGTCAGCATGGTCAGCGTCGCGAAGAGGTCGAGATCGCTGGGTGTCATCTGGTTCTGGTGATTGTAGCCCGCCATCGTGTGGAAGCGGCCATGATGGATGGGCCCTTCCGCATCGTCATATTCGATGTCTCGCACCATGTCGAAAGGCGCGCGCTGAAAGAAAATCGACCAGAAGGAATGGGTGACGGCGCCCGTCTTGCCGCCAGCCCTGGCCACCTCCGAGAAAATGTCGGGCTGCTGGACGCGAAACAGCGTCTCGTTCGAGAGAACGCCATGGACCTGTGGCGGCACGCCAGTGTGGATCGAAGCGTAGCAGGCGGCGGAGGTTGATGGCAGCACCGAGCGCATTTTCCATACGCGCGCCTCGCCGGCTTCGACCCAGCCTTCCAGATTTCCCATGAGCCGGCGCGCATTGCGCCAGGGCTGGCCATCCAGGATGACCAGCAGCAGTTTGTTGCGAAGCGGCATTTCTGTATCCTTGGCGTGCCTTGATCCTTGGCTTGGCGCGGCGCGTGGTCCGGGCTTTCGATCAGGCCGTGAGCCAGCAGCGTAGCGGCGCGTCGCCGTTCATCAGCTCGCCGGCAGGGTTGTCCACCCAGCCCTCGATCCGGTCGCCGACACCGTCGATGAAGTCGTTAAACATCGGCGCGATCAGGCCGCCTTCGTCGCGCATCATTTCCGACATGTCGCGATACATTGCCCGCCGTTTCGCCTCATCGAGTTCCGCGCGTGCGGCGACGACCAACTTGTCGAAAGCCTCGTTCCTGAACCGCGTGTCGTTCCAGTCCGCCGACGAGATGTAGCCGGTGGAGTACATCTGGTCCTGCGTCGGCCGCCCGCCCCAGTAGGACGTTGCGAAGGGCTGGACATTCCAGACATTCGACCAGTAGCCGTCGCCGGGCTCGCGCTTCACTTCGATATCGATGCCGGCCTTCCTTGCGCTTTCCTGATAAAGGACCGCCGCATCGACGGCGCCTGGAAACGCCACTTCCGACGTGCGCAGCGCGATGCCGCCGTCGTGACCGGACTTCTTGAAGTGGAAGGCGGCCTTGTCGGGGTCGTAGGTCCGCTGCTCGATTTCCTCGTAAAGCGGATAGGCCTTGTTGATCGGTGTATCGTTGCCGAGCGAGCCGTAGCCGTGCAGGATACGCGCAATCATCGTCTCGCGGTCCATCGCGTATTTCAGCGCAAGGCGCAGATCCCTGTTGTTGAACGGGGCGGTGTCGCAAAACATGTTGAAGGGGTAAAAGCCGCGGCCGGACACGTTGCGGATCTTTACCCGCGGCATGTTCTTGAGCAGCGCAACGGTTTTCGGCTCGATCCTGTTGATCATATGCACCCGGCCGCTCTGCAGGGCGGCGATGCGCGCCGTCGCGTCATTGATGACGACAACCTCCACCTGCTCGGCAAAGCCGACGGTTTCGCTGGCCCAATAGCCCTCAAAACGGGCAGCGTTGTAGCGCACGCCCGGCTCCCGGTCGGCCAGCTTGTAAGGGCCGGTGCCGATGGCCGCCTCGGGATTGTCGTTGCCGCCATTGGGCTGGATCACCAGATGATAGTCGATCATCAGGAACGGCATGTCGGCGTTGGCTTCCGTGAGCGTGAAGACGACCGTGTCTCCGTCCGCCTTGATTGTCTCGATGCCCTTGAGGATACCGAGCGCGCCTGACTTTGCGCTTTCATCCGAATGGCGCTCGATGGTCGCAACCACGTCGTCGGGCGTCAGCGTCTTGTCGTTGTGGAACCGCACGCCCTTGCGAATCTTGAAGGTCCAGGTCTTGGCGTCCGGCGAGGCGCTCCATTCTTCGGCAAGAACCGGAATTGGCGAACCGTCGGGCGCGAGCCAGACGAGGGTCTCGCCCCACAGATGATTGATCATCGCCGCGACCTGATTGGTCGCAAGGCCGGGGTCGAGGCTGTCGGTCGACGCGCCGCCCTGCATGCCGATCTTGATCGTTCCGCCGCGCACCGGCCCTTCTGCTCTTACGGCTGTCGAGAGCAGGGATCCGGCCGCAGCGACGCCGACGCCGAACGCGGCACTGCGCCCGAGAAAGGCACGGCGCGACATCCGGCCCATGGCAACGAGGCCGGAGAGATACTTGAGTTCATCCATCGATCGTCCCCCGATACAGCCGAATTGGTCCGGCGCGCGCTTCGATTGGCGGCGCCTTTGCTTGATCCGGGTGGATATTAATCGCCAAGAGTGCTGTATACATGGCCAGAAATCTTAAAAATGACCAGTCCACTTGGTGTGGCGGAGACAAACCGCATCTGGACACAGCGCATGGAGGCGCAACATCGCCCGCACGATCGACGGTTCCAACCTGGATGGATTGATACTCGACGCCGAAGGCGCGCGGCCCCTCTACCAGCAGCTCTATGAGGGGGTGCGCGAAATGATCCTGTCGGGCGCGCTTCCAGGCGGCATGCGCATTCCATCGTCGCGCGTCCTCTCGGAAAGCCTCGGCATTTCCCGTTTCACGGTGGTGACCGCGCTCGACCAGCTTATTGCGGAAGGCTATCTGAAATCCGCGCACGGCAGCGGTACCTATGTGGAAACGGTTCCCCGGCGCCAAGCTGGCAAGCCCGGCGAAGCTGGCGAAAGCGATGCTGGCGTCCCGGATCGGTTCGAAAAGCTGCTTTCGAAGCGCGGGCAGGCGCTCACATGGCGCACCTCCCTAACCCTCAACGACGGGTCGCAGCTTCTGCACATGGCGACGCCTGATCATCGGCTGTTTCCGGTGCAGATCTGGTCGCAGTTGACGAAGGAGGTTTACGCTGAAGGCGACTTCCGCATCGTCAATTATCGCGAGATCCTGCGTCCCTCCCTTCTCGAAGAGCAGATCGCCAGGCACATCGCCGTCAGCCGCGGCATCCGCTGCGAGCCGGAGGAGGTGGTCACCACGCTCGGGGCGCACCATGCCGTCACGCTCCTCGCCGAATTGCTGCTCGATCCCGGCGACACCGTGGCCTTCGAGGAACCCGGGATGGCGGCAATCCGCTCGATATTCCTGTCGTCTGGCTGCAAGATCGAGCCCATGCATGTCGATGCGTCGGGGCCTGATCCGCATACGGTCGCCAGCCGCGACGTCAAGCTCGCCTTCGTCACCGCCGCAAAGCAACAGCCGATGACGGTTGCGATGCCGATGAAGCGAAAGCTGGAAGTGCTGCATTGGGCGGCCGACCGCGGGACCCTGATCATCGAGGACGATCTGGGCAGCGAGTTTCGCTATCGGGGAGGTCCTATTCCGCCGCTGAAAGCGCTCGATCAGGCCGGGCAGGTCATCTATGTCGGTGCCTTCAGCATGACGCTGCTGCAGTCTCTGCGCGTCGGCTACATGATCATGCCGCGGGCGCTTGCGGAAAAATGCCGTCGGCTGATCCAGGTTCGCTACAGGGCATTGCCGCAGTTCACCGAACAGGTCGTCGGCCGCCTGATCGAAGACGGCCACTACGTGCGCCATCTTCACCGGATGCGCCGAATCTACGCCAGGCGCCAGGACCGCCTCCTGCAGATCCTGCGGTCCGACTTTGCCGACATTTTCGAGCCGCCCGAGTTCGCGTCGGGGTTCTACAACCTCTGTTACTACAGGGATCAGACTGTTGACGAAGACGCGGCGCTCACCCGCTGTCGCCATGCGAATCTCGGTGTTGAGCAACTGTCCTATTATCATGCCAACCGGAGGTCGCCACGAAAGGCGCTGCTCGTCGGCTTTGCTGCATCGACGGAAGCGGAAATTGAACTCGGCGCGAAACTGCTGAGACGCTGCCTGCTGCCGACATGACGGCTTGTCGCGACACGGCCTCGGAGCGTGCGTTGGATGTACGCCGACCGAAGCCCGCTCCAAGGGCGGAGCAGGCTGGGGTGTCGCGACTTAACCTCTGGCCTCTTGAAGCCTTGCTATGTCTTCGCGCAGGAACGGCACCCGGTCCCTGTCGATCGGTTCCTGGTAGGTGCGGGCATATTGGTGGCCCGCGTAGACGGCGGCGGCAATCAGGCCAGGTGCCAGACAGTCGCCCAGCCGCACAACGCTCTTGATCCCGGCGTCGGCCCACTCCGCTTCGCGTGCCTTCAGGTCACGCCACAAGGTCTCGTCAGGCAGCCTGGCGGTGACGGGCACGAGCGTGCCACAGTCGATCCGCCGGGATTTTCCGCCATAGACGCAGGCGAGTTCGAGCTGGTCCTTCGTGCGGCCCGAGAGGCCCATGGCCGGGATGATTTCGACCCCGAGATCGATCAGGCGCCGCTGCACGCGACCCTGTTCCAGCGTGTTCTTGCTCCAGGGCGAGACCTGCGGTTCGGGCGTCACAAAGATCACCTCCCGTCCAGCCTTGGCGAGCAGTTCGGCAAGCACGCTGCCCAGATAGAAGCTGTCGTCATCGAAGACCACGACGGGGCCGCCGCCGGCAACGGCCGAGGCGCCGTCGGCAAGAAGCGCGTCGGGGGAAACGAGAGCCCCTTCCGTCAGGAACGCTAGGGGTTGCCGGTGGGTGCGGCCGACGCCGTCCGATCGCCACGTCGCTCCGGTTGCGATCGCAACGTGGGGAATGCCGTATTGCAGGGCGTCGTCGGCGCTGAGCGGACTGTGCAGGTAGAGCTCGGCATTGACCTGCGTGCTCAGTTGCCCAACACGCCAGTCGCGAACGCGGCCCCACGTCGCAAGTCCCGGCAGGCGGCATTCGCGCGCAACCCGTCCGCCCCATTCGCCGCTGCCTTCCGCCAGCACCACATCGGCGCCCCGCTGCGCAAGCGCGCGCGCCGCTTCAAGACCCGCCGGACCACCGCCGATGATCAGCGCCGGCTCGGGCGACGGCAGCGACGTGATGATCTCCGGGTGCCAGCCCTTGCGCCATTCCTCGCCGATGGTCGGGTTCTGCGTGCAGCGCATTGGCACGTTGGTGTTGTCGCCCGACGCGCAGATGTTGCAGCCGATGCATTCGCGGATGTCGTCGATGCGGCCTTCCTCGATCTTCTTCGGCAGGTAGGGATCGGCGATCGAAGGGCGTGCCGCACCGATGAAGTCGAGGATGCCCTGGCGGACCACACGCACCATGCTGTCGGGCGACGTGTAGCGCCCGACGCCGACCACCGGCTTGGTGGTGACGGATTTGACGAAGCGGATATAGGGTTCCTGATAGCCTTCCTCGGAGAAGCGGGCCGTCTGGCTGTCGTTGGACCAGTCGGAGAGGTTGACGTCCCAGAGGTCCGGAAGCTCGGCGAGAGCCGCTATGATGTCCTTGCCTTCTCCTTCGCTGGTGATGCCGGACGGGCCCATCAGTTCGTCGACGGCGAGCCGCACGGCAAGCGCACAGGTGTCGCCGATCGCGTCTCGGGTATCGTCCAGGATTTCGCGAAACAGTCGCAGCCGGTTCTCGAAGGAGCCGCCATACTCGTCGCTGCGGTCGTTGTGGCGGCGCGAGAGAAAGTGCTGCAGCACGCTCATGTCGTGTCCGGCATAGAGGTAGACGATGTCGAATCCGGCCTTCTTGGCGCGCAGGGCGGCGTTGCGATACCAGCGGCGCATGTCGGCGATATCTGTCTTGTCCATGGCGCGGGCCTGAACCGGATCGAGGCTGTCGCTGACGGCATGCGACGGGGCAAGCGGGATCATCCGGGTGAAGCGGTTGGCGACATGCAGGCCGTTGTGAACGAGCTGGATGGCAGCGAGACTGCCATGGTGGTGAATGCGGTCGGTGACGGCTGAGAGTGCCGGAAGATCGCCTTCATCCCAAAGACGCGCCTCGTTGGCCGGCGTCAGGTCCGAGGTCGGATGGATCTCCGCCTCCTGGGTTGAGACGACAGCCCAGCCGCCCTCTGCCTTCATCCCGCGCAGGTGCGCCTCGGCGTTCGGATAACGGTAACCCATGCCGGAACAGTGCGGCACCTGGTAGAAGCGGTTGCGCGCCGTGACCGGGCCGATCTTGACGGGTTCGAAGAGAATATCGAAGCGGGGATCTCGGGACATTATTGCTACCATAAATAGAAAAAGATTTGCGGAGGCCTGCGCCGTCAGGCTGTGAAGGCATCAGGATAACCAGCCGCGGTGAGCATGCAAGATCATTGTTATACAAACGTATAATTTTAGCCATGGCAAATTGTTTTGAGGTCATTTCGTTTCCTCATGATCCCGCGATCCTGTGTCCGGGCCGGTCGCGAAGAAGGAGAGAATGCGCGAGATAAATCGTTATAAAACAGTGCGTTATACGATCGGTTCGCCGTCTCTTTCCGGAGCATTCGCATGGCAAGATGCGGCCTGAAGAATGGGATTAAAATCCAATATTATGTAATTATATCAATACTATAATTGAATAGTTATAAGGTCGTATAATTTCTCTTGCGCCGATTTTCGCTTTGTGCGTAACTTGAGGACATACAAAAATACCGTTTGGGCCGGTTGAGCCGAACGGATGGGGCCCGAACATGTCGCGGTGAATTCCACCTGCGGCTGTGGGTCTTCACATTCGAAATTTGCCTTTGATGGTCGCTGCTGGAGATTTCAACCTCCCGCAGGGAAGGAGCTATGTCATGAGCCAGGTGCAAAGCCTGCCCGTTTGGTCGATTGCGTCGCCGCTTGCAGGCGGGGCGCTGCATGCGGCCGGATCGGGACTGTTTCACACCCTGTTGCCGCTGCGGCTGGTCTCTGCCGGCGACGGCGCGAGTGTCGTCGGTCTTGCCGTCATGGCGGAAAGTGCCGGCTTTCTCGTTGGCTGCATCGGCTCGACCCGTCTCATCCGCTCCGTCGGAGAAGTGCGCGCCTACGCGGCTTTTTCGGCGCTTGCTGCCGTGCTCCTGCTCTCCATCGCCTTCAACCCGGGCATCGCCGTCCTCATGGCACTGATGGCGGTGATGGGCTTCGTCAATGCCGGCCAGACGGTTATCATCGAAAGCTGGCTGAACGCGATGGTCCCGAACAGCGGGCGCGGCCGGGCACTGACGCTTTATGTCCTGGTCATCGGCCTGTTCTACGGGCTCGGCCAGTTGCTGGCGCGCGATATCGATCCCTCGGGCAACGACATGCTGATGTTCTCGGCAGCCTTCTACGCGCTGGCGCTGGTGCCCGTCACCGCGATCTGGGTGGGAGAGCCGCAGCTGCACGCGCCGGTCGGCATCCATATCCTGCGGGCGTTTCGAACCTCTCCGCTCGGGGCGTTTGCTTGTCTGCTGACGGGGCTCATTTCGTCGACATTCGCCAACATCGGTTCGCTCTACGTGCTCGATCTCGGCTTTACGCAGGATCGCATCGCGCTTTTGATGTCCGCCGTCGTGCTCGGCGCCCTCTTCCTGCAGTTTCCCTTGGGCGCGCTCTCCGACAAGCTCGATCGCACCAACATGATGCTGACGCTCGCCGTCGTTCTCGTCGCCGTGTGCGCCCTGTTCTTCACGATCACGGTCGCAACACCCCTCTGGATGCTGCTGGTCCTCTTTTCGGTTTTCGGCGGAATTTCGGAAATCTTCTATCCGCTCGGCGTGGCGCACGCCAACGATCGGGCGCAGCCGGAAGAGTTTGTGCCGCTGTCGTCGAATCTCCTGCTGATCTGGGCTTTCGGCGGCACCATCGGTCCGTTGATCGGTGCGACCGGCATTGACCGCTTCGGCGCGGATGCGTTCTTTTGGTACGCCGGCTCGCTTTCCGTCGCCTTTGCCCTTTTTGCCCTCTGGCGTCGCCTCAGCCGCGCCCGCGTGACGCGCCGCAAGGATTTCGTCGCCTATCCGCAGACCTCGCCGGAGGTCTACCAGTGGCTGCCTGCCGACGACCGTCAGACCTCCAAGAGAGACGAGAAACGCTGATGTCCGTTGTCACCACCTTTCCACGCGCCGTGCGCTGCCTCGACCCTGTCTTCATCCCGATGCGCGACGGCTGCCGGTTGGCCGCGACGATCTGGCTGCCCGAAGATGCCGAGGCTTCGCCGGTACCCGCGATCCTCGAGCTCATTCCGTACCGCCGTCGCGACGGAACCGTTTTTCGCGACGTCAAGATGCATCCCTATGTCGCCGGCCACGGCTTTGCCTGCTGCCGTGTCGACATTCGCGGCTCCGGCGACAGCGAAGGCGTTCTGAGCGACGAATACACCGAGCAGGAATTCGACGACGCCGAGGACGTCATCGGCTGGCTCGCCGCCCAGCCCTGGTCGACCGGCGCTGTCGGCATGACCGGCATCTCCTGGGGTGGCTTCAACGCCCTGCAGGTTGCCGCGAGGCGGCCGGCGGCACTGAAGGCGGTGATCGCGCTCTGCTGCTCGGACGATCGCTACGCCGATGACGTACACTATGCCGGCGGCTGCCTTTTGACCGAAGACGCCATGTGGTCGTCCTTCATCCTCGGACTTGGCGCCCTGCCGCCGGATCCGCAGATCGTCGGCGCGCGCTGGCGGGACATGTGGAAGGAGCGCCTTGAGGCGTCCACCTGCTGGTCGGAGATCTGGCTCGCGCACCAGCGACGTGATGCCTATTGGCAGCGCGGCTCGATCAGCGAGGACTTCTCCCGCGTGGACATCCCCGTCTACGCGATCAGCGGCTGGGACGACACCTATTTCAACGCCGTGCCGCGGCTGCTGGAAGGTCTGTCGGGGCCGCGCAAGGGCCTCGTCGGTCCGTGGTCGCACGCCTATCCGTTCCTCGGGGAGCCCGGGCCGGCGATCGGTTACATGCAGGAGGCGATCCGCTGGTGGCGTCAATGGCTCTGCGGCATCGACACCGGCATCATGGACGAGCCCGTCTATACCGCCTGGATCATGGATCCGCATCGGCCGGCCCCATTCTACGCCGATCATCCGGGCCGCTGGGTCGGCGAGCCGTCCTGGCCGTCGCCGAACGTCCACACCCGCACCCTTCATCTGAACGCCAACGGCTTGGAAACTGAGGCGGTTGCCGGTGAGGCATTCGTTCTTTCGACGCCGATGGTGACGATGCGCGACTTCGGCCGCTTCGGCGGCTACGGCGGCGATGCTCCCGATATGGCGCTCGACCAGCGCCGGGACGATGGCCTCGGCCTTGTCTTCGACAGTGATCGGCTCACCACCGACCTCGACATTCTGGGAGCCTGTGACGTCGAGTTCCGCGGCACCTGCGATGTCGCGAACGCTCAGTTGGTCGCAAAAATCTGCGATGTCGCCCCGGACGGGACGTCGACGCTGGTCACCTGGGGATGCCTGAACCTCACCCACCGCAACGGTCACGCGGAGCCGGAAGCGCTACGGCCGGGCGAGGAATTGACCGCGCGCATCACGCTCGGTCATATCGGCCGCCGTTTTCCAGCGGGGCATCGCTTGCGGCTGGTGCTGACGACGCAGCTCTGGCCGATCCTCTGGCCGTCGCCGCAGCAGCCGACAATCCGGCTGCTTCCGGGATCGTCGCGGCTCTTGCTGCCGGTGCGGATGCCGGCCACCGGCGAAGTGGCGCCATCCTTCGCGCCGGTCGAGATCGCGCCGCCGCTCGAGGTCACTGAAATCGCGCCGATGAAGCACCGTCGCGAAATTCACCGTGAGGTGGGGTCCGGCCGTGAAGCGATCGTACTCACCAGCGACTTTGGCCGCTACTGGCTGCCTGATCGCGCGATCCTCACCGCCGCCTGCGTTGTCGACCGCATGGAGCTGACCGACGGCGATCCGCTTTCGGCTGCTTTGGAGACCGGCTGGGACATGGCCTTCACCAGCGGCGAGGCCAATGTCGAAACGCGCTCGAAGATCACGCTGACATCCACTGCAACCCAGTTTCGCCTGCAATGGCAGCTTGTTGCCCTGGAGCAGGGAGAGGTCGTCTTCGAACGCGCAGGCGAACAGCACATCGACCGGGATCACCTCTAGTTCCGGTCATCCATAATCAAAGAGGGGAACCCAATGACACTCTTCATATTGCGGCGTTTAGGGCTTGGCGTCGTCATCCTCTTCGTCGTTGCGCTCATGCTCTTCAGCCTGATGCACATGATTCCGGGCGATCCGGCCGTCGTCGCGCTTGGTTCGCGCTCGACGCCGGAAATGCGCCTGGCGTTTCATCAGATGATGGGCCTCGACCGCCCGTTTTACGAACAGCTTGGCCTTTTTGTCGGTCGACTCTCCGTCGGTGATCTCGGAGTGGACGTCTGGAGCCGGAGGCCGGTGCTGACGATGATTGCCGAAGTGCTGCCGCACACGGTCACGCTGGCGCTTGCGAGCTTCGCCTGGGCGGTGGCACTCGGCGTCGCTCTCGGCTGTCTTGCCGTGCTTTATCGCGGCCGCTGGCCGGACTGGATGATTGGCCTCTTCTCCATCGGTTTCGTTGCCGTACCTTCGTTCGTCGTTTCGCTTTACACGCTGCTTCTCTTCGCCGTTACGCTCAACTGGCTGCCGGCGATCGGAGCGGGCGAGATGACCGACCCGCTCGGCTATCTCAAGGCGCTGATCCTGCCGTCCTTCGCCATCGGTATCGGCTGGGTGGGCTACGTCTCGCGCATCGTGCGCGCCGCGATGATCGAGGCCATGAACGAGCCCTATGTGCGCACGCTGCAATCCTTCGGCGTGGCGCAGCGACGGGTGATCCTGCGCTATGCGCTGCGCCAGTCGATGTTGTCGGTTCTTTCGGTCATCGCCATCGGTTTCGGCGGCCTCCTGACCGGGTCCGTCTTCGCCGAGATCGTCTTTTCACGGCCCGGCCTCGGCAAGATGACTTACGACGCCGTCATCACGCGAAATTTCCCCGTGGTCATGGGCACCGTCATGGTGACCGCCGCCCTCTACGTCACCTGCATGATCCTGGCCGATATCCTGGCGGCGGTGCTCGATCCGCGCGTGAAGAGGGCCCTTCAATGAGCGAGGCAATCTCCACCATGCATGTCGCCACCGGCTTCAACGAGAGGCGAACCTTCCGGATCGCGCGCACACTGCGGCAGGTCCTTTCGACGCCGCTTGGCGCCATCGGGCTCGTCCTCGTCGTATCGATCACGCTCGTCGCCATTCTTGCGCCCTTAATCGCGCCCTATTCGCCGACGGCGATCAGCGTCACCAATCGCCTTGCCGGCCCTTCGGTCGCCCACTGGCTTGGCACCGACCAGCTCGGCCGCGATCTCTTCACCCGCGTCATTCTCGGTACACGAACGGCGATGACCGTGGCGCTCGTTTCGCTTGCCGCAGCCCTTGCCGCCGCGATTCCGCTCGGCCTGATCGCCGGTTACGGCCCGCGCTGGCTGGACGGACTGCTCGTGCTGATCTTCGACAGCCTCAGCTCGCTGCCGATGATCATGTTCGGTCTCGCGATCGTCGTGCTTCTCGGGCCGGGTGTCTCGACCGTCATCCTCGTCATCGTCGCCTATTCCGTGCCGTCCTATGCCCGGCTCGTGCGCGCCCAGACCCTCAGCCTCAAGGCGCGCGACTTCATCAGGGCCGAGCAGGTGATGAACGCCTCCAGCCTGCGCATCCTCTTCGTCCATCTTTTGCCAAACGTGGTCGGGCCGCTGCTGATCCTGGCCTGTCTCGACATCTCGACGGTGATCACGCTCGAAGCCGGGCTCTCCTTTCTTGGCCTCGGCGTCAAGCCGCAGGTGCCGAGCTGGGGCAACATCCTGTCGGACGGTTTTGCCGTGATCCGCAACACGCCCGTTCCGGTTCTGGTCGGCAGCGTGCCCATCATCCTCGCGACGATCGGTTTCACTTTCTTCGGCGAGGCCTTGCGCGACGCGCTCGATCCCAAGCTTGCGAAGGAGAAGACGGCATGAGGAAGGCACAGCAAAAGACACAGCCGGTGCTTGAGATCGAAGAGCTGTCGATCTCCTATGCCGGCCGGCCGGCCGTTTCAAACGTCGACCTCACCATCCAGCCCGGCGAAATCGTCGGCATCATCGGCGAAAGCGGTTCCGGCAAGTCGACGCTTGCCCATTCGATCCTAGGCCTGCTGCCGCCCTCGGCTGCGGTCACCGGCAAGTCACTGTCGCTTGCAGGCACCAACCTGCTTGGCGCCGGCGGCTCGGCCTTTCGCTCCGTCCGCGGTCCGGGTGCCGCCATGGTCTTCCAGAACCCGATGACCACCTTCAGCCCGTTGCACCGGCTGGGCGACCAACTCACCGAGCTTCTTTGGCGGGAGACGAACCTGTCCAAGGAGGAAAAACGCGAGCGGATCGTTGCCGTCTTCAAGCAGGTGGGTCTTTCCAATCCGGTGGGGCGCCTGTCGAACTATCCGTTCGAACTGTCGGGCGGAATGCTCCAGCGGGTGGCGATCGCCGCGGCTCTGATGATGCGGCCGTCGCTGTTGATCGCCGACGAACCGACGACCGCCCTCGATGTCACGATGGAAGCGCAGATCCTGCATCTGATGCGGGAGCTGCGCACCGAAGCCGGTGTCGCCGTGCTGATGATCTCCCACCACCTCGGCGTCATCGCCGAGATCTGCGACCGGGTGGTGGTCATGTATGCCGGCCGCGTGGTCGAGCAGGGATCGGTCGAGGCAATCTTCGCCCAGCCGACCCATCCGTACACCAAAGCGCTGTTTGCCTGCGAACCGGCGCTGATCGCCCCCGGCCTGCATCGCATGCCGGTCATCGACCACGAGGCGCTACGCACCGCCCGCGAGGGGAGGAATATGGCATGACGCAACAGACACCCATTCTTGAGACCCGTGGCCTTGGTGTCAGTATCGGCACGCGGGGACGCATTCTTGGTGCAGGACGCAAGCTCGACATCGTCGTCGACGTTTCGCTGGCGCTCAGGCCCGGAAAGATCGTCTGTGTCGTCGGCGAAAGCGGCTCGGGCAAGACCACGCTCGGCATGGCGCTGCTCGGCCTGACGCAACCGACGGCCGGCGAAATCCACTTCAAGGGTATGCCGCTTGCCGACTTTTCGAAGGCGAGCTTCCGGCCGATCCGCGAGCAGACCTCGTTGCTCTTCCAGGATCCGGCCTCGTCCTTCAATCCGCGGCAGCGCATCGGCGACATCATCGCCGAACCCCGTCGCATCGCCGGCACGGGCGAAAGCTCGGCCGAAGCCATCGCCTCGCTGGCGCAGCTTGCCGGTCTACCGTCCTCGCTGCTTTCGCGCTTTCCGCACGCACTTTCCGGCGGTCAAGCGCGCCGTGCTGCGGTTGCCCGGGCGCTTTCCGTCGTGCCGAGCCTGATCGTTGCCGACGAGCCGACGGCCGGTCTCGACGTTTCCGTCCAGGGCGGCGTGATGAACCTGTTTCTCGACATCCGGGAAAAGCACGACACGGCTTTCCTGATCATCACCCACAACCTCGCCGTCGCGCGGCATATCTCCGACGAACTCGTGATCATGTATCTCGGCCGGGTGGTGGAAAGCGGCCCGACAGCAGAGATCTTCCGCAACCCCCAGCACCCCTACACCAAGGCCCTGCTCGACAGCGAACCGGTTCCGGATCCGAAACACCGCCGCAGCGAACCGCCTGTCATCGGCGAGGTGCCGAGCATCTTCGCCCGCCCGTCGGGCTGCGAATTCCATGAGCGCTGCCGGTTTGCCGAGAGCCTGTGTCGTACCCGGCCGCCCCAGGAAATTGCCGGTGCGAACGGCCAGCGCGTGCGCTGTCATTTTCCGATCGCAGACGCGGCCAGGCGGCCTCAACCGGTCGATGCCTAACATCGACCGACCCATCATCATCTGAGGAGGAGAATTCAGATGTCCATGAACAGACGACATTTTCTAGCGGCGTCGGCCGCGGCCGCGGCCGCTGCGATGGTCCGCCCGCAACTTTCCTATGCGGCCGAAGGCGACACGCTTGTCGTGCGCGGCGGCTCCGATATCCAGATCCTCGATCCGGCCTTCCAGAACGGGTCGCTGGAAGAGGAGATCGGCCGCTGCATCTTCCCGTCGCTCAATCGTCTCAACGACGTCAGGGCGACGCCCGGCTGGGAGGCCTATGCGGCGAAAAGCCTCGTGCAGAAGTCGCCGACCGAAATCGAATTCGAACTCAATGACTGGCTGGAATGGTCCGGCAGTTTTGGTCCGGTGACCGCCGAGGACGTGAAGTACTCCTTCGAGCGCGTCGCAGCACCTGGCAACAACTCACCCTGGGCCTATGCCTTCGATACGATGGACAAGGTCGAGGTCACCGGTGAACGCACCGGCATCATCCGGCTGAAGACGCCGTCCGTGCCGTTCTGGGTGACGACGCTGCCCTACTACATGGGCCACATCGTCAGCCGGAAGGCCGTCGATAAGGTGGGCGGCAAATTCACGACGGAACCGCCGGCGACGGCCGGGCCTTATCTGATCGAGACCTGGATTCCGAAGCAATCGCTGCTTTTGAAGCGCAACCCCCTATGGAAGGGGCCGCAGCCGGCATTTTCTGCGGTGAAGTTCGAGATCGTGCTCGACGACGAGGCAGGTGCGCTCGCCTACGAGGCGAAGGCCTTGTCTTACACCAAGGTCAGCCTCAACACGCTGGCGACCTACCGCCGGACGCTTCCTGACAACAGCGACCTGATCGAGATGAACGGCAGCCGGATGATCTGGCTCAGCCTCAACCTGGCAAATCCGAAATTCGCCGACGAACGGGTGCGGCGGGCCATCCAGCACGCGGTCGACGTCAGCCAGATCATGGCCGGCTCCTATTCCGATCTGGCTGAGCCCGCGACGGGCGTCGTTCCGCCCGGTATGATCGGTCACCGCGAGGCGATCCTTTACGCGCCCGACATGGAGAAGGCGCAGGCGCTGCTGGAGGCGGCGGGGGTCTCCGACCTTTCCATCACTCTTTCTGCCTTGAACGACAAGACGAGCCTGCTCACCTGCCAGATCGTGCAGGCGCTGCTCGGCGTCATCGGCGTCACCGTCGAGATCAATGCGCTCGATGACGCAGTCTTCTGGACGCTCGGCGACAAGGCGCCGGATGGCAGCAATGGGATCGAAATGGTGCTGATGAACTTTGCAGGCGGCGTCGATCCGGCGGAAAATCTCGCCTGGTTCCGCCCTTCTCAGATCGGACAGCTCAACTGGTCGCAGTTCAACAGCCCGGAGTTCGAAGCGCTTTACCTGCAGGCGATGGCCGAGCCCGATCCGGCCACGCGCGACACGATGTACCGGAAGATGCAGGACCTGATGGAACAGTCCGGCGGTTTCGTCTTCCTGACACACGAGACCTTCGCCGCCGTCGCGCGGCAGGGCGTCAAGCCGTTCCTGCTGGCAGATGGCTACATGGACATTCCCCGGTTCGAGAAGGTGTAAGGAGCAGCCATGAAAATACTTGTGACGGTGAAGCGGGTGGTTGACTACAACGTCAAGATCCGCGTGAAGGCGGACGGTTCGGGCGTCGAGCTTGCAAACGTGAAGATGTCGATGAACCCCTTCGACGAGATCTCCGTTGAAGAGGCGCTCAGGCTGAAGGAAGCCGGCAAGGCAGACGAAGTCGTCGTCGTTTCCGTTGGTCCGGCCAAGGCCGAAGAGACCCTGCGCACGGCGCTTGCCATGGGTGCCGACCGCGCCATCCTGGTCGAGACCGAAGACCAGGTCGAGCCGCTCGCCGTCGCCAAGATCGTCAAGGGCGTGGCCGACGCCGAACAGCCGGGGCTGATCATCGTCGGCAAGCAGGCGATCGACGACGATTCGAACCAGACCGGC
>NZ_DASYGZ010000202.1:0-8813 GCF_035999135.1 Ensifer sp. | reverse complement strand
GATGTCGACGAAGGAGATGCGCGTCGGGATGATTTCCTTCGACTTGGCAATGTCCGCCAGCTTGCGCATGCGCGGGTCCGGCACGGCCACTTCGCCGGTGTTCGGCTCGATGGTGCAGAACGGGTAGTTGGCCGCCTGGGCGGCCGCCGTCTTGGTCAGCGCGTTGAAGAGGGTGGACTTGCCGACGTTCGGCAGTCCGACAATACCGCATTTGAAGCCCATGGGGGTCGTCCGTATCTTAAAATTCCGTTGGCGTGGCTATGCGGGAAGGGGGCTTCCCGGTCAAGGGCGCAGGCCCCGTTCACGGTAAATAAGGGACTTCAGCCGTTGAACGCACGGTATTTGGGCCGCATATGCAGTGCGAACCATTTGCCTCCTTGCGGCAGTGAACAATGAGAACAGGCGACTATAATGGAGACGATCGACCAGAAGTTCATGTTTCCGCGGGTGCCGGTGGCGGTGATCGATATCGGCGCCACGCTGGAAGCCCTTCTGGTGCGCTCGATGCTCGAGAGCCTCGGCGCGGTCGTCACCCTGCATCTGCCGGGCACGCCCGGGGACTTTCTGATCCTGGTCGGCGCCGGAGACGGCGTGCACCAGCATCTCGTCATCTGCGGCCACGGCGACGAGAACGGTTTCGTTTTCGGCGACTTTATCGAGGAGATCGACACGTCGATGCTGGTTAAGGGCAGCCTGCCGCCTGCAGTCGTCGCCGCGCATGCGCGGCTGAAGGGCAAGATCATCGTCAGCACCTGCTGCGAAACGGGCGGCGGCGACGCCTTCGTTCGCGACGGAGGCGCAGCGCTCTATATCGGCCCCGACGGGTCGCCCGAAGGCGCGGATGCGCCGCTCTTCGTTCATTGCTTCTTCCATGCCCTGCTTGCGCGCAAGCAGCCGGTCGACCTCGCGCTCGCGCGGGCGCGGGCCTATGACGCGGAAGCGAAGATGTTCATCGGCCATCAGCGGGCCGACTGATCGGCTGCCGTCGCGCAACCTGCTTTCGCTTGATCGCCAAGGCTGCCCGTAGGATAGTGCGGCGGGCGACGTCGCCGCCCGATCTGTCACAACGGGGTGCTTCCGATGAGTGACAACGAGGTTGCCAGAAAAGTCAAAGTGAAGGTCAAGCCGAAGCTCGACCGGCCCAAACTCTACAAGGTCATGCTGCTCAACGACGACTACACGCCGCGCGATTTCGTGGTCGGCGTGCTCAAGGCCGTGTTCCATATGAGCGAGGAAGCGGGCTATCGCGTGATGTTGACGGCGCACAAGATGGGCACCTCGGTCGTTGTCGTTTGCGCCCGCGACATTGCCGAAACCAAGGCCAAGGAAGCAACCGATCTCGCCAAGGAGGCCGGTTTCCCGCTGCTTTTTACCACGGAGCCGGAGGAATAGGGCCGTTGGCCCTCGCGCGGACCTGCGCCCGCGTACGATGAGACGTGGCCCTAAGCGTGACGATGCAGGCGCAGCGGCTTGCTCGCCTCCCGCGCGATCGTGCCCTTCGCCTCGAGATCGAGCTGAACCGCCTTCAGCCACCAGCCGGCCTTGGCGCCTTCGGGAAACAGATCCTGCGGCAACAGCGGCAGCAGCTTTTCCTTGGCTTCGGCGACCGTCAGCCCCGGTGATGTCGGCGGCAGCACGGCGAGCAGGGCTTCGCGCATCGCCTCGTATTTCACCCGGTCGACGCGGGTGATGTGGCCCGGCGAGACGACGTTGCGAATTTCTATCTTCTCAGCCTGCGGTGCCATGGACCTCACCTTTCACATAGTCGATTTTCGGCGCGCGAAAGCCCATCGCCGCCCAGGCGGTCAAAAGCCGCCACATGAAGCGGCCGGAATGGGTGTTGTAGCTCGGCAGGGTGTCGGTAAATTCGACGCCGGCCCTGCGGTCCTTCGTCATCGTGCGCATCTCCAGGGCTGGCTGGTCGCCGGGAGCGAAACGCTGGTTATAGACGCTCAACCAGTGCCCGCCCTTGAACTCCAGAAACATGGCGGCGTTGCAGCAGCCGGCGACAACCCGCCTTGTCGTCGACGTCGGCGTCAGGCGATGCGCGCGCAGCAATCCTTCGCCCCGGATGCAGCGAATCCTGTCCTTGCGGTAAAGCGCAAAGCGGGTCGAGCCGTCCGCCTCCAGCACCGGCGGTGCCTCTGGCAGAGCTTCGAGTTGCTCGCCCGCGGCACGGCAACTGGTGCAATAGCAGGCGGCGCCGACGATCGGTTCTTCCACGGCCTCGAACGCAACCTGTCCGCAACGGCAGGCGGCAATTCGAACTCTTCCTTGTGCTTTCGCCATGACGTTCCTCCCGGTCGATCTCACTAACTAGACTGGACCGTCCAGTTTGATTTGTCAATCGGTCTGGCTTATCCTCGACAGACGGTGATTTGGCCGGTTCGGCGGGGAGGCACAGGATTGGCGAACGGCGCAAGAACGCGCATGGAGCGCACCCGCAGGCTGATCGTTGCAGCTGCGAGCGACCTGTTCCTGAAACATGGCTTCCTCGGCACCAACATGGACGAGATCGCCGCGACCGCCGAGGTGTCGAAACAGACGGTCTATTCGCATTTCCACAACAAGGAGGCGCTGTTTCTCGAAGTCGTGCGCAGCATGACGGGTGGGGCAGGCGACGAATTCCAGGAGCAGGTCGCTGACCCCGTAGGCGACGAGCCGATCGAGGAATTCCTGCTCGACTATGCCACGCAGCTGCTGACGATCGTCATGACCCCCCGGTTGATGCAGGTTCGCCGTCTGGTGATTGCCGAGGTGGAGCGCTTTCCGGAGCTTGGCCAGGCGCTACACGAACGCGGGCCGATGCGGTCGATCAACAGGCTGGCCGTCGCCTTCACGCGCTACAGCGAGACGGGAGACATCCACGTCAAGGACGTGCGTGTCGCCGGTTCCTTTTTCAACTGGCTGGTCATGGGCGGGCCGGTCAATGACGCCATGCTGCTCGGGGACGGCGCCATTCCGACGCCGGAGACATTGCAGGCGCATGCGAAGGAAGCCGTGCGGATCTTTCTGGCAGCGCACAGGGTGGGATAGTCGCGGATCTCCCGCAGATCCGGCTGGCTGCCCGCTTGACGCGGTCGAAAGCGGTGAGCGTCAGGGTGCGACCGGCGAGGACGCCGCCCACCATTTGAGCACGCGCATCGCCTTGAGCGTCACCCATGGCGAGGGCTTGTCCGGACCGTCGTCAAGGACGAACCACACGCGTCCGCGCGGGCTCCAGTCAAGCGGCCAGGTGCCATCCTCCAGGCGGCGCGCGGAAAGGCGATCGATCGCTTCGCCAAGGCGCGGATCGGGTGCGGCCCCGGTCAAGAGCGCAGATGCACGGAAGTAGTCGAGCGCACGCAGGATGTCGTAATGCCAGCGGCTGGGGTGACAAAGGCAGAGGAAGCGCTTGTTTGCAGGCTCGCCGGTGCGAAGGCCGCGGAAGAGGTGGCGCTTGAGAAGGTACTCTTCGCCAGCCGCTCGTGCCGCCTTCGATTGCGCCGTGCCGCCGGTCGCCCTTTCGAACTCCAGCAATCCCTCAAGCACATTGATCGTGCTGGCGAAGGACGAGCAGGTCGAGCCGTTGATCCGCTCGCAGTTCCAGCCGCCGTCTGGCTGGCGCTCACTTACAAGTCTTTCGACAATCGTCGAGACATCGACGCCGAAATAGGCGCCGTCGGCGACCGTGCGGCCGTTGATGCACTCCTCGATCTCACCTTGCCAATAGGGTTGCCCGCCTTCCTCCCAGCGGGCGTTGGCGCCGACCTTTTCAACGGTTCGCCGGGCGCGCTCCGATGACGGGTCGAGGCCGAATTCTCTGAGCTGCGAGAGTGAAAAGCAGGTGGCGGTCCAGGGCTGTCCGTGCTCGGACCATTCGCGCTCTTCGAAATGGGCGGGGATGAAGGCGCCGCCTGCCCATTGCCCATCGTCGTCCTGAAACGAAAGCAGTCTGGCGCCCCAGCCTTCGGTCTCGACCTTTGCCCGCTCGGCCCGCCATTCCGGCTCGGGAGCGTCGATGAGGTCGCGCATCACCTGCCAGCGGATCGAGGGGTCCGAGGCAAGCAGCCAGTCGATCACCGGGTCGGTCACAGGGCGTCCTCCAAGCTTCGCGCGTCCGGACCGGCTTCAGAGCCGGCCTGATCGAAAGCTAGCGCACGCTCCAGGAACGGAAAGTCAGTCGTTCTTCGAACCGAACATCTTCTTCAGCATGTCGGCCATCGGGCCGGTCGTCGGCAGCTTCTTCGGCTGGGCGGAATTGCGGGCCTGGTGGACATGCGACTGGGCGCCCTGCTTCTTCGGGGCGGCGGGCTTTTCCGCTTCCGGCTTGCCGCCGGTTGCGAGCGCGATCTTGTTGAGGATCTGCGAGTCCTCGCCGCGTACCAGCATGTCGGCATTGTCGGCGATGGCGTCGAGCAGCGGCACCAGCCAGGCCTGGTCGGCCTTGGCGAAATCGCCGAGCACATGGGCGTGCACGAGGTCCTTGACGCCGGGATGGCCGATGCCAAGCCGCATGCGACGGTAGTCCTTGCCGCAATGGGCGTCGATCGACTTGATGCCATTATGGCCGCCATGGCCGCCGCCGACCTTGATACGCGCCTTGGCCGCCGGCAGGTCGAGCTCGTCATAGATGACGGTGATGTCCTTCGGCTGCAGTTTGTAGAAGCGCATGGCCTCGCCGACGGACTCGCCCGAGAGGTTCATGTAGGTCTGCGGCTTCATCAGGAGCACGCGTTCGCCACCGATCTCGCCCTCGGCGATCTCGGCCTTGAACTTCTTCGACCAGGAAGAAAAGCCGTGGCGGCGGTGGATGACGTCGACCGCCATGAAGCCGATATTGTGCCTATTGGCGGCGTATTTCGAACCTGGATTGCCAAGCCCTACGATGATCAACATGGTGCGGGTCATTCATGATTTCGGGGTGATGCCATCCAAGAACATCGCGCACCCTTGAAGTCAACGGCTATTTCTCCGCCTGCAGGCTGGCATTCGGCGCCAGGCCATATTGCTTGAAGATCTGATCCTGCGTGCCGTTGCCGATCAGCCGGTCCAGCTCGTGCCGCATCTTTGCGACCGTCTCGCGCGGGAAGTCGCGGTGGCAGGCAATGCCGTAGAGCTTGCCTTCAAGCACCAAGGCCGCTTCCACAGGCTTGCCTTCGGTGCGCATGCTCTCGAAGGTCTTTTCCGAGGTCATCAAAAGGTCCACCCGCCCGGCGATCAGCTTCTTCAGGCTGGAATCGAGGTTGGCGGCATAGTCGATCTTCGGAAAGCCGTGCTCGACCAGATAGGCTGCGGAGAAGTCCTCGCGTTGCGTGCCGATGGTGTACTTGTGCGCGTCTTCGAGCGATGACGGGGCGATGTTCGAGTTGGCGTGGCGGACCATGACCATGTGATCGACCAGCAGCGGTTCGACCCACTGGAACTTCCGGTCGCGCTCGGCGTCGTGGCCGGTGGTGAAGACGCAGGAGGCGGGATCGGTCTCGGCGAGCATGATGGCGCGCGCCCAGGGCAGGACCTCGATCGTATAGGGCAGCTTCAGGCGTTCCATGATCAGCTTGACCTGATCGACGGCGGCGCCGCTCGGGCCGTTCTCGGTCGAAAAGTTGTAGGGCGGATACTCTTCGGTGACGAACTTGATCGTCTGGGCCTCAGCCGTCGTGAAAAGCCCGAGGAAGAATACCGGGATCAGTGCCTTCATATCGTTCCTCCTCCTGATGCCTGCCTTGCGGGCAGGCGGCCTTTGCCGCCCAAGGGCTGCAATGATGTTCCTTCCCGGGCGACGGTCGCCGGTGCGCGGGGCGTTACGCCCGCATGCCGGGCGCGACCGCGGTCTTTGCTTCCGATTCGCTTTCGAGCATCGCCAGCATCCTGTCGATCTGCATCGGCCGGCTGAACAGATAGCCCTGGCCGCAATCGACGCCGAGCTTGCGCAACAGCTGCCATTGCTCCTTCGTCTCGATGCCTTCGGCGACGACCGTGCAGCCCATCTGGTGGGAAATGGTGCGGATGCCCTTGATCAGCATGCGGCTCTTGCGGCGGACGTCGGCGGTGCCGGAGCTCAGCGAGCGGGTGAAGGACTGGTCGACCTTGACGATATCGACCGGGAAGCGGTTGAGGTAGCTAAGTGACGAGTAGCCGGTGCCGAAATCGTCGAGCGCGATGCGGCAGCCGAATTCGTTGAGCTGCTTCAGCACCGAATGGACTTCCGGATTGTCGAGCATCAGAACGGCTTCGGTGAT
Organism: Ensifer sp.; assembly: GCF_035999135.1. GTDB lineage: Bacteria > Pseudomonadota > Alphaproteobacteria > Rhizobiales > Rhizobiaceae > Ensifer. Next base: position 2,592 of record NZ_DASYGZ010000202.1, on the reverse strand, counting down.
CTCGACGACGATCCGGCTCGGCGCAATATGGTGCTTCAGGAGCAGGGCTGCGAGCTTGTGCGGCAGCGTCAGCTCGAACTGCAGCGGCGAGAAGTTGACGGCCAGATAGGTGTTCTGGGTGCCGTCGAGCTTTGAGATCTTCGCGAGGTGGCAGATCGCCTTTTCGAGAATGCGGTCGCCGATGCGGGCGATTGTGCCGGTTTCCTCGGCGATGCCGATGATCTTGGCCGGCGGCATCAGGCCCTTTTCCGGATGGTTGAGGCGCATCAGCGCCTCGAAGCCGGCGATCTGGCCGTCGGCGAGGCTGACGATCGGCTGCAGCCAGGCCTCGAAGTGATCGTCCTTCAGACCCGCCTCGATGCATTGTTCGATCTCGTGGCGTTCGCGCGAGGCGTCGAGCATGCCGGCATCGAACACCTGCAGGCCGTTCTTGCCGTCATGCTTGCGGGCGTACATCGCCATGTCGGCCTTGAGCAGGAGATCGGAGGCGTTTTCTGCGTGGGTCGGGTAGACGGCGATGCCGACGCTGGCGCTGACGAAGAGCTCGTTGCCGGCGATTGCCATCGGCTCGTGCAGCGCCGTGACGATGCGCTCGCCGATTTCGCTCGCAAGTTCGGCTGCGCGCGTATCGGACAAAAGGATCGCGAACTCGTCGCCGCCGAGGCGGGCCATGATGTCGCCGGGGGGCAGGGCTGCCTGGATGAGCTCGACCGTGTGGCGCAGCACCTCATCGCCGGTCGCATGGCCGAAATTGTCGTTGATCCACTTGAAGCGGTCGAGATCGATGAACAGGCAGCCGAGTTGCATGCCGCAGTCGTCTGCCTGTTTGATCGCCTCGTCGAGCGCCGCTTCAAAGCCCTGGCGATTGAGGAGGCCGGTCAGGTGATCGGTGATCGCCTGCGTGTGGTTGCGGCTTTCCGCCTGCTTCAGCGCGGTGACGTCGGTCATGACGGAGAGTGACAGGCTGTTCTCACCCGTTGCCTTGGTTTCCTGGATCAGCACGGTCATCGCTTCGCCGTCCGCCTTGCGGAAGGGAACGGTGACCTCGCGGATCGCATGGTCGCCGACGGCGATGGTCTTGGCGTGGCTGCGATAGGTTTCGTGCCAATAGGGGTCGATGAAGTCGACGAAGTCGCGCCCGACGGCGTCGTCGCGGTCGTAGCCGGTCGCCAGCAGCCAGTAATCGCTGACGGCAAGCAGGCGGCCATCGACATCGAGCGAAAACAGCATGGCCGGGGTCAGGTTGTAGATGTCGGTGACGCGCTCATGGGCGCTTTTCAGCTCCGTCTCTTCGCGCTCCAGCCGGTCCTGCATCTCGTTGAAATTGGCGGCCAGCGCGCCCATCTCGTCGTCGGAGGTCCAGTCGACGCGATGACGCGAGCCGAGCCTCCGCGTCGCCTCGATCGCGGCCGTCAGCCGCATCAGCGGCCGCATCACCGTGAAGCGGTTGCCGACAAGCGCTGCGGCAAAGACGATGGCGACGGCGAAAAGCAGGATCGCAAGGATTGCCAGTTCGTCCTTGCTGAACTGCGAGAGCAGGCCGGGGGTAGGCACGCGCACCTCGATGCGGCCGACCTCCTTCAGCCCGTCCACGGACTGGTACGAGATGGACAGGCTCAGGAGCCGATCGTCGGCGCTGGCGACGGCGCCTCCGAGCGGCATCTGCGCCAGGATCGAGCCGGTCTGGTCGCGAACGGTGACGGAGAGAATGTCGGTGCCGTTGATCAGCGAGCGGGCGATATGCTTGATGCCGTCGCTGTCGAAGTCCCAGATCGGCTTGCCGAGCGCCTCGGCGCTGGCGGCCATCAGGAGTTCGATGTTGTGCAGGCGTTCGCGCGCGATGCGCTCGCTGGAAATGGTGAGGAAGAGCACAAGCAGCGGAGCAATGAAGACGAGCATCGCGCCACAGACAATCGCAATAAACCGGTTCTCGACGGAGTGCATCATCGGATGCACGCCCTGGACGCTGCTGCCACGCATCTCATATTCGGATTCTCATTAATGCCCCAGTTTCCCCGCAGGCAGAACATCATCAAATCCTTAAATGTTGCTGAAATCGCTACATGAAAAATCGTGAGGCGCGCCTTTGTTGCAGCCGCCGGTTGATTGCCAAAAATGCAAAAAGCCCGCCCCACGCGAATGGGACGGGCTTTCGATCAGGTAGGCCGAATGGCCAGAAGCGATTAAGCTTCTGCGTCGCCTTCAGCTTCTTCCTTCACGCCACCGGCCGGAGCAACGATCGTTGCAACGGTGAAGTCGCGGTCGGTGATAACCGGGGTCGCGCCCTTCGGCAGCTTGATGTTGGAGATGTGAACGGCGTCGCCGACCTTGAGGCCGGAGAGGTCAACGCTCAGGAATTCCGGAATGTCGTCAGCCGAAACGTTGAGTTCGACTTCGTGGCGAACGATGTTGAGAACGCCGCCGGCCTTGAGGCCCGGGGACTTCTCTTCATTTTCGAAGTGAACCGGAACTTCGACGGTAACCTGGCTGTCCTTGGAGACGCGCAGGAAGTCGACGTGCATGGTGAAGTCACGGACCGGATCCAGCTGGTAGTCCTTCGGCAGGACGCGGATCTTTTCGCCGTTGACGTCG
>NZ_DASYGZ010000201.1:0-2367 GCF_035999135.1 Ensifer sp. | reverse complement strand
CAGACCGGAGAATTCAAACTACATGAGAATTTCGTCTGTTGCTGCGGTGGCGGCATGCCTTGGCATGTTCTTCGCCGGGATGGGTACGTCGTATGCGGGGAATGTCGACAGGACCATCAAGACCTCATCCATCCCGTCCGTCACCCGGACCACAGGCTTCCCGAAACCGGACCTTCCGCAGAACGCCCAGTATGCATCGCTGATCAAGAGCTACGCCAAGCAGTACGGCGTTCCGGTCGACCTGGCGCACGCGGTCGTCAAGGTCGAGAGCAATTTCAACCCCAAGGCCCGCGGCAGCGCCGGCGAAATCGGCCTGATGCAGATCAAGCCCGCCACGGCGCGCATGATGGGGTACTCCGGTTCCTCCAAGGGCCTCTACGACCCGGAAACCAACATCAAGTTCGGCATGAAGTACCTCGCCATGGCGCATGAGCTTTCCGGCGGCACGACCTGCGGCACCATCCTGAAATACAATGCCGGCCACGGTGCCAAGCGCATGAACCCGGTCTCCAAGCGCTATTGCGGCAAGGTCCAGGATATCATCGACTGATCAGCAGATCCGCGTCGGCACGCGCCGACGCAGCAAGAGTGCATCATTCGCCACCCTCCCTTGGCGATGGCGGATGATGCGGCCGGACAGGTCTCGCGTTCCGGCGCAAAACGCAGCGCCGCGTCCTGATCGTGCTCCAGCCGCCACCGCTCCTTGACCGGCTGCCGGCCTTGTTCTCCCATCGGCGAGGGCAAGGGAGACGCGCTGCAAAAATGCCGTACAACCTCTGTGCCATCTGGGCGTGCATATGCTATCCCACCTTTCAAGAATGAGGACGGGGAACGGCATGTCCAGGAGCTTTGATTTCATAGTCGTCGGCAAGGGGATGATGGGGGCTGCGGCCGCCCGCCACCTGGCACTTTCAGGCGCAAGCGTTGCGCTCGTCGGTCCTGACGAGCCCACCCACTGGGCGGACCATCCCGGTGTCTTTTCCAGCCACTACGACAATGCCCGCATCACTCGGACAATCGACGACGATCCCGTCTGGGCGCGGCTTGCCCGGCGCTCGATCGAACGCTACGGCGAGATCGAACGCGAGAGCGGTGTTACCTTCTATCACGAGGTCGGGTGCCTGATCGCCGGACCGGCGCCGGGGGCGGCGTACGACTACATCGAAAAGGTCGAGAAGGCGCGCGACGCGCTTGGCGTCGAGGCCCCGCTCTACGACGGCGATGCGCTGCTCGGGCATTTCCCCTGGTTCCGCTTTCCCAAGGGCTCAGCCGGTATCCACGAGCGTTCCGGTGCCGGGTACGTCAACCCGCGGGCGCTGGTTGCGGCCCAGGTCATCTGCGCCGAAAAAGCCGGTGCGACAATCATCCGCGAGGAGGTTCGCGCCGTTTCCGAGGGCGATGACCGCGTGATCGTGACGACGCTCGGGGGTGTTCGCCTCGAGGCGGCCAGGGTGATCGTGTCGGCGGGGGGCTTCTCGTTGTCGGCGACCCTGCTGCCGCGCCCGATCGATCTTGCCGTCAAGGCGCGGACCGTGTTCTTCGCCGAGGTGGCGGAAGCTGACCTGCCTGAATTTGAGGGCATGCCCTCGCTGATCGGCGCTGCACCCGAGCAGGAGAAGAGCTACTACCTCCTGCCGCCGGTCGCCTACGCCGACGGCAGATCCTACATCAAGATCGGCGGAGACCCGACCGACAGGGTCCTCGACAAGGAAGAGGACGTGCGCCAATGGTTCCGCGGGCCGGGCGGCGCCGTTGCGGCACGGCATCTGCATGAACTTCTCCTCGGCGTCATGCCGGGTCTGAAGCCCGCCTCGACGCGGTTTTCGCCTTGCGTGACCTCGTTTACCCGGCATGGGCTGCCCTATATCGGCTTTGCCGGCTGCGAACGCATCGCCGTTCTGACCGGCGGCAACGGGCAGGCGGCCAAGAGCTCCGACGAGATCGGCCGGCTTGGCGCGGTGCTCGTTCTCAACGGCCGCATCGACGAGCCGGAATACGACGCGGATTTCTCCGTCTCCTTTCGCTAGGGGTGTGCCGACCGAAACAGCGCTCCGCTGTTGGCAGTTGAAAAGCCATGCCGTTTTTTCTGGCGCCGGGCGGGGGCTTGCGTTAAGGAGCGCCTGCCAGTTGGCCGGGCAGCCGCTCTCCGCAAGTGCCGAAAGGCCGCGGGGGGAGGAAAGTCCGGGCTCCACGGAAACACGGTGCCGGATAACGTCCGGCGAGGGCGACCTCAGGGAAAGTGCCACAGAAAGCAAACCGCTCCGCTTGCGGAGTAAGGGTGAAAGGGTGGGGTAAGAGCCCACCGCGGACATGGCGACATGGACGGCACGGCAAACCCCACCGGGAGCAAGACCGAATAGGGATGAC